>CAUWDH010000078.1:0-1606 GCA_963557775.1 uncultured Sarcina sp. | reverse complement strand
TATATGGAGGTAATAATTATGGAATTTAAAGAAATATTAGATGCAATGAATGACATTTACACGAGGAAAAATAATGATTATGGTAATAGCTTT
Organism: uncultured Sarcina sp.; assembly: GCA_963557775.1. GTDB lineage: Bacteria > Bacillota > Clostridia > Clostridiales > Clostridiaceae > Sarcina. The sequence continues at coordinate 1,513 of CAUWDH010000078.1, read as the reverse complement.
GATAAATCTTTAGATGAGTATGGAGTTGTTGCTGCTATAATAAGAATGGAAGATAAATTCAATAGATTAAAAAGCTTATTAAACAATGAACAGAAAGTCAAAGATGAAAGTTTTGAAGATACATTGATAGACTTGGCAAATTATTCAATTATGACTTGTTTGTACTTGAAAAATAAAAAATAATTAATGGGGTGTAAAATGATAGTAGAAACATTGGTCGATTTAGCAATATTAATTATATGTTGTGAATTAATGATATTACTTTATTTAAAAATAAAAAACAATGCTATAAGAAATAAAATTAATAAATTGGAAGAAGAAATTCAATCCAACAAATTAATAAAAATTACAGAAGAAGTCAAGAGATTTTTAGATAGCGATAGATGAGGGGGATAATATGACGGAACTAGCAGTTAAAATACCAGAAGAGATATGTATTGAGATTTTAGAAAAATTATATGGTTTTGGTAAATTAGAGATGATAGAAATAACAAGAAATTATTCTAAAAAGTATATCAAACTAATATTAAGAAATACTTGGAAAGAAGACATGGATATTTTAATGACAGATGAAATTTTGGTGGTTAATGGGAAATTGGCTGAGCATAAAATTTTAACTGAACATCAAGAATTAATACTAGGTTGGCAAAAAAGAATAAAAGAATTAAGAAGTAAATATTTAGGATAAATAGGGAGATAGCATGAGTATATCTAAAAAACGCAGAAATGAGCTTAAATACATATGTTTAGCTTATCCTGAAAAAGTTAAGCAGATACAAGAGTTTAGTTACATGAACGGAGCTGGGTTTGGACAAGGTTCTGGAAATTTAAAAACAGATGCACTAGAGAAAAAGGTTTTAAGACTTATTGAAATGAAAAAGCAAACAGAACTTATCGAGCAATGTTGTCTTAAAGTGTTTGGTGGTGATGATTATCAAGAAGCTTTAAAAAATATAACGCAAGGGATTCCTTGGGAGTATTTGGAAATTTATATGAGCAGAAGAAAGTTTTATAATTTAAGAAAAACTTTTTTTGAAGAATTAGATGAAGTTTTATAAAAGGAGTTGTATTTATGAGATTAAGTGAAGAAAAAACAAAAGAAATAGTAATAGCAATGTGTGATTGGGAATACGATAAACTTGAAGAATTTCAAGAAGATGAAGAATTATCATTTTTAGAGCTAGATTTCCTAGATACAGATATAGCAGATTTTATTGAACACATTCATAGATACACAGCGGAGCAATACATTAAAAGAGCTGTTGAAGTGCTAGATAAAAACAAAGACAATGAAGATATTAAAGAAATTGTTAGAAAAATTGTACCTACAAAAGATTTAAAGAATTTTGAATACAACAAGCACAATTATAAAAATGCAGAACATTATTTTTAAAAAAATGCACAAATTCGCCGATAAAGTGTGTTAAAATGGTAATGTGGAAATTAGATCCTCTAAAGATATGTTAAATCAAACTAAAAGCTAGACTTGTTCTAGCTTTTTTTATGCAAAAAA
>CAUWDH010000077.1:0-5097 GCA_963557775.1 uncultured Sarcina sp. | reverse complement strand
ATTTATTTATAATCCAATTCTCTTAATACTTTTATTAATTTCCATACTGTGGAAATTAAATGGAGTTTATAGCTCATTTGAGCCTTACATAAATACATCAATTTCTATTCAAAATTCAGATATAAATACTCAAGAAAAAATTGAAATAGAAAGTGATCTTACAAATGAACTAAACTCATATAATGCATGGTTAAGAACTTTTGTATATTATATGAGTATAGTAATATTAATTTCATGTTTACCATTTTCAACAAAGTATATTACTGATAAAAAAAGTGGCTATTTAAAAAATATATTGCTAAGATGTAAAAAAAGTAACTATTTATTAAGTAAAGTTGTTCTTAATGCATTGTCCGGAGGAATTATTGTATCATTTTCATCAATAATTACATTAATAATACTTTCTACATTATTTACAAATGAAATTCCAAGTATTAAAGCTGGTTTATTTTTAAATGAATCTGCAGTATTTATAGATTATTTATTTAAAAACCCTACAATATATGTTTGTTTTGTTTTTATAATAATGTTTTTTATAGGTATAACATATTCAACATTCTCACTAGCTATTGGAATGATTACTGAGAATATAATATTATCTATTCTTATACCTCAGGTATATTGGCTTGTAGGAGGATCTATCATGGATACTTTAGGTATTGATAAACTTAACCCTTGGAATATCATGTACTTTAATTATAACCCTACATCTTTTAAGCTCAGTATTATCCATACTCTATGTATTTTAATAATTAGTTTATTGTGCATTTATATAAAATCTAAAGAGGAGATCGTTTAATAGTATGATATATACATTAAAAAAATTTAAGTATCTAAATATATATCGTAAATTTACAATGGTTCTTTATAATAATCAGTAAATTAAATAGAGTTGATATTTATATTACAGAAAATATGAGCCTATTTGAATTAATGGCATCATTTATGAGTTTACCTTTTGATTATTACTTGCCTGTAACAGCTGGTTTCCTTTATATATTAAATGATGTATTTTATTGTATTGATGAAAATTTTATTTATAAATTTAAGTCAAAAAAAGATTGGATAAAAGATAAAGTTTTTTCAAGTATATTAATATCTATTCTATATGTATCTATTGTTTATTTTATTATATCTTTTATATTTCAATTAAAATTAAATTTAACTATAAATAGTAGTTTTTTTATATATAGTTTTATATCCATTATTCTTAGTTCTTTAGTTTATATTATATACTCGGTATTTTGTATTATAATCTATCTATTATTTAGAAACAAAAAAAATATTAGCATTTCGTTTGTGTATACATCTATAATAGCACTTATTATAGCTGGTACATTTTCAGATGTGTCCCAACTCCCAAATAATTTAATATTATATAATTTTTCTAATTTTAATAGATTAATATTAATTGATAAAAACTTTATTTCTGCTATTTTTTTATTGTCTATTATATTATTTATATTATTAGAATGTGTTTATATTATATTAGATTCAAAAGACTTCTAAAATGAATTTTTCAAAGGTGGTATATTATGATAATAAAAAATATAAAACAATTATTAAGCTTTAAATTTATTCTTTTAACAATAATTATATTTTCTATAGCGTCTATATCTTCAAGAAACCTGTTAATAGAATTAATACAAAGTAATTATTTAGATGTAGATTTAAATAATATATCTGCTTTTGATATATTGTTATCAAATTTTTTACTATTAGAATATGAGTATAATATAAAATACTTTTTGCAAGTTTTAGGTATTTATATTGTTCCATTCTTAGTATTAAGTAATTATGCTTATAAACAAATAATTCATATAAGTTCTTATTCCATAATAAGGCTAAAAAGTTACTCTAAATTTTTAACTAATCTTATATCCGTTATTGTAGTAATAAGCATACTATACTTTACTATAGGATATATAACTGTATTTATTTTAAATATAAATATATGTAATGTTGATAATGGAGTATTTTTCCTACTATTTAAGGATAAATTATCATACTTAGATATAGTTGCTAGAAGTTTTATTATAAATAACTTAATACTTATATCTTTAGTAAGTTTTATAGTTATGGCTTCTATACTATTTGATAATTTTAATATCGTGATAGGTTTTATATTAATATTATTTTCAATAGGAATCTTAGGAAAATTTAAATTTTTAATTGGATTTCACACAATATTATTTAATAGTATAAATCAAAATAATTTTAAAATATCAATAGAAACAATAATTACTTATTTATTTATTATCTTACTTAGCATAATTATTTCAATATATATTTTAAAATTTGAAAAGCATAAACTACTTAATATAGATGATCGTTAGTACAAAGTATTGGAGGATAAAATTATGATAAAAATAGAGAATTACACAAAAAAAATAAAAAAATATGTGATCTTACAAAATATAAACATCCACTTGAAGGAAAATGGAATATATGGATTTATTGGCAGAAATGGTAGTGGTAAAAGTATATTATTTAAAAGTATCTGTGGTCTATTAAATATAACAAAAGGAAAAATTATTATTAAAGGACAAGAATTAGGAAGTGATATACAATTTTATGATAATCTTGGTGCTGTATTAGATGGTTCAGGATTCTTACCTAACCTGTCAGGATTTGAAAATCTTAAATTATTAGCCTCTATAAAAAATAGAATCTCTGATTTAGATATAAACAATGCTCTATCTAGGGTTGGTTTAGATCCAAATGACAAGAAAAAATTTAAAAAATACTCGTTAGGAATGAAACAAAAACTATCAATTGCTCAAGCCATAATGGAAAATCCCGAAATATTGATACTAGATGAACCATTTAATGGGTTAGATAGCTATAGTGTAAATGATATTAGAGAAATGCTTATTCAATATAAAAAAGAAGGGAAAACTATTTTAATCTCAAGCCATATAAAAGAAGATATTGAGTTACTCTGTGATGAAGTTTACGAATTAGATAAAGGTATTTTAAAAAAAGTAGATATATTAGGAGGAAAATAATGAAAAAAATTACTATCATAATAAGTTTATTATTTATAACTTTATTGTTTATATTTCCTCAATTATATGGTAAAAGTCCTAAAACTAGTATTGAACAAAGAATTGTAGTTTCTTTATCCAACTTAATTGAAATTTCAACTAAAGATGCTTTAAATACCATAAAAAAACAAATTAATAATAATACTGAAAATTTATCAAATAAGGATATCGATAACCTAAATAAAAAATTCAAAGCTTACATATATGGTGATTTAGAGCAACTTAGTATTTATAAAGATATAGTAATAAATAACAATTATGATACCCAAAATCTAAATTTATTAAATAGTGCCCAAAATCTTATTGATAATATTGAAACTGAACTAAATGAAATTTATAACCTCAATCCTCAAAAAGATAAACAATTAATAGAAAGTAAATTTAATAAAATTAATGAATCTATAATAGGTTTTAAACAAATAAAAAGTTCATTTGCAAAAAAAATGATTATAGAATAACATTTATTTCTAAATAATTAATCCTGTATAACACTCCTACTACTTAATATTCTGTTTTTACTGTGAATAAATTAAACCTTTATTAAGATAGTCTAGTTAATTCTAGACTATCTTAATAAAGGTTATTTATGTAATTCATCTATAGCTTTTATTATTACGTTATATATGTTATCTTTAGGTGATTAATTTGGAAAAATAAAAAGCGTGGAGAAAAACCACATATTTATAAAGAGCATTTTTTGACCACCCCTTTAAATATTATGTAACAGTCTACTTATTTTCTTTCTATCAACATTTAATTGTTTAGAGATCTGTGTATTGTTAAATCCTTGTTTTTTTAACTCTGATGCTTTTTCTTTTAATTCCTTTAGTTCTTGTTGTTTTTTAGTTAGTCCATTCTCATTTCTTGGTGTTCTTCTTTCATTGTTCCTTTTATATTTTTCACTAGTTCCTATTATTGTTTTTAGGTACTTTTGCTCTTTTTCTGTTATTTCTAATCTTTCTATTAATGTTTCATTCTTGTACCAGTAACCACCTTTATCTCTCATACCTTTGGTTACTCTCTTATCTTCACCATTTCTTAGACCTTGCTCGTACTCTATAAACTTATCTATTGCCTTTCCTACACTTCTAACAATAGTTCTTATCTCACTCTCTTTTAAGGGCTCTTTAAAGCTATTATTTAAATCTATTACCTCATTTTCTAAATCAAACTCCTCTCTTATATAAATACCTTTCCAATAAGCATAACAATGAATAATCATGTTTCTATAACCTTTTACATCATAATTTCTTAATCTGCATAAAATTTCTAAATCTTCGGCTCTTGTCATGTGTAAGCTATAAGAATTAAAAAATCTATTATGCATTACTTTTCTATCAGTCTTTTTAGTTTGTTGTATTTTTAATTGCTTTGATTTAGATTTATAATTTAAATACTTTTCTCTTAAATCATACATAGAATAAACTATATTTTCACTATGTAAGACCGTACAAGGCGTTTTAGAGCGTTTATTTATAGTATTAGGTAGTCTAAGTACCCTTGCTCCATCTATCGCATTCCTATCGGCTCCTAGGTGCTTTAATTGATAATATAAATAATCTTGTAGTTCTTGCCACGTTTGTAACGCTCCATAAGGTGCATTTTCTATTATCCAATAAACGTGTAATCCTCTCCCACTATCTACAACCAATGAAGGTTTTGGAATCTTATTATCATAATGCAATATCCATATCAAGTAAACTGTTTCTGCCTTTTGTAATCCTATTTTCTCACAGTCTATATCTTGGAATAATGCTCTAAGTTGTCTTATATTTTTAACTTGTCTTTTTGGAAGATACATTGTATTTGGCGTTATAAATATATCTTCTTGTCCCTCATATTTATTTTCTATTTCATATAAATCTTCATATCTTAAATTTTCAATCTTAGCTTTTTGGTCTTTGGTTAATTTTAAAATTTGTATATATCCATCTGTTGTTTCATCAAATAATTTTCTTTTGTATTTTCTTAATCCCATAATAAAAAGTCCTTTCCTCATAACACCAAAAACACTGCTAGAGAAATAGACTTTTATATATTTTACCATTGA
>CAUWDH010000076.1:0-34886 GCA_963557775.1 uncultured Sarcina sp. | reverse complement strand
AAAAGGAGAAGTTTATCTTCAAGATCCCATAGGAGTTGATAAGGAAGGAAATGAATTATACCAGGGAGGTTGTCTACAACTTCCCTTGATTAATAATTCTTGGATATAATGTTATAGTAAATTGGTCATTAACTTGTGTTGGAAGCTTTATATAAGTAATTTTTTCAACAAGTTGCTTTAATAATAAGTTTTTTTGTTCAATACTTTTAGTGGATTTATACATATCAAATAATCTTTCAAATTTAATAATATCTTGTGTAGAGCTTTGGCCTTCTTTTTCTATCAAGTTTTTTAAAGTCTCTATTTCAGTAAGTATATTATCAATTCTATCTGAGATATTTTTATTTCTTTCTAAAAATCTCTCTTCATCATAGATTCCACGTTCTAATAAATCAAATAATTTTAATTTTTGTGCATTAAGAGTTTCATGTTCTTGATTTAAGAATGATAGTTGAACATTATAAGCCTTTAATTTATTATTATCGGTAATTAAATCACCATTTTTTATGGACAACTTATATTCAGCTATGTATTTTTCAATAGCTTCATTTACCTTATGACTTACAAAATCATATTTTGTACTTTTATTGCCACATTTATAAGTACATAATAATCTTTTTATACCTCTTAATGATCTGTTAGTCATTTTATTACCACAAATTCCACATTCTAATACACCTGCAAATTCGTTAACAGGAGCATTAATCAATTGATAAGGGATATGGTATCTATTACTTAAAATAGTTTGTGCTGCATTAAAAATTTTTTCATTTATTATTGCTGGATGTTTTGCGTTAGCTATAATCCACTCATTTTTATCTCTAGTTCTTGTATCTTTAATTTTACCTATAGTTGTACTTTTCTTAACCTCTTTCTTTTTCCACGATATTTTCCCTATATAAACACAATTTTTTAATATATTCAATACAGAGCTAGATGTAAAATTATTTCCTAATTTAGTTTTATAACCAAGACTATTTAAATGTGTTGCTATATTTGTAGTTCCTGAACCATTGATATAAAGTTCAAAAATCATTTTTACAATTGGAGCTTCAGTATCATTAATTTTCAAAGTTCTAGATTTCCCTATAAAATGAATATCATAACCAAGTGGTGGATTTGTTGCGATATAATTACCATCTTCAACACTTCTAGTTCTTCCACCTTGCATTCTTCTGTTAATCATTTTAAGCTCTTTACGGCTCATAAATGCTTCAAATTCTGTATATTCTTCGTCAATTTCATTATTTAGGTCATAGGTTTTGTTTGGAGTTATAATTTTCGTTCTACTATTTTTAAAAGTTTTTAATATAACACCTTGGTCCTGCATATCACCACGTCCTAGACGTTGCATGTCCATAACCAATACACCATCATAACGTTTTTCTTCAACTTCTTGTAAAAGCTCTAGCATTTTAGGTCTAAATAATAAGTTTTCTCCTGATACAATTTCTTCTTTAATTTCAACAATATTAAAATTTTGAGCTTTAGCAAATTTTAAAAGAGCTTTTCTATGCTTAGAGAGAGTTTCCCCTTCACCTAATGTTTTTTCCATTTCTTCATCAGCTCTTGATTTTCTTAAATAAATACATACATTCATTAGTGACCTCCTTAGTAGAATGATTTCTTTTTCTCCTATAATATAACATAAAAAAATAAGCCTAGAAACCTAGGCTGTAAAATCTTTAATTCAATTTACTTTCTAAAACTGAAACTTTGTAAGCAGTTTGGTATGCAACTTGTTTAACAGTATATAATTCTGCCATTTCATTTTGAACTTTAGTAGTAAGATCTATATTTTGTGCTAGTTGAATTTCAACGTGATTTAAGCTATCTTTAATGTCAGTTATTTCATTTTTAAGGCCTGTTACATCTTTTTTTATTTCTTTCATTTCTTCTTGTATTACATTAATACCTTCTAATATTAGCTTTAAAGTTTCTTCCATTGATATCCCTCCAATTAGTACTGTAAATTTATTATAACATATTAATCTTAAATTCAAGTAAAAAATAAGCCTAGAAATTTAGATTATTAAATAATCACTATTATAAGTATAATTATAAAACCTATTAATGCTAAGCCTGGTAAAGCTAAAGCTAGCACAGTAAGAAATTCAATGAATTTATCGATATACCATAAAACTAACAAAAATTTGCTATCTTTAGGCTTAGGGGTATCGGTAAAAATTTTATGATAACGTCGATGAGGTCTGTGTGGTGGATATTTTCTCAATAAAATCACTTCTTTCAATTAATATTACTATTTTTTCTTAATCTTTTTTTTATAAATTTTATAAATAATATATAACAAATATATAATAATCAGATAAAAAAGACCTAATCCAATATTAACAAAGCTTAATACAATATAACCAATTAATACTTCTATAATAATAAATATTTTTTTTATTTTAGAAGTATTTTTACTAGATTGAAGTTTATTCTTAAAGTTTTTAGTAGAGTGTTGTGTATTCATTGTTTCTAATTTAGTAGAAGAGGAAGAATCTGATTTATTTTCTTCTAATACAATTATTTTATTTTCAACTTCTTTACAAAAACTTTCAACATTATTAGATAGATCTCTTATTTTTGATTGTAACTCCAAAAATTCTTTTGTATTAATAGATGTATATGGAGGGTGAAGTTGTTTTGAAATAGCTTTATTCTTATAATTTATAGTTTTAGGCTTTGTAATTGGTTTATATGATTTTTTAGAATCAATATAAAAATTATCATAACCATGTTTTCTTAAAAGTAAGAGTAATCGAGGACCATTATATAAGTATATGCTTTTATTTTGAACAAATTCATATATACTAGGGCCGAAAGAACCAGTTGTTACAAGAACTCCAGCAGTAGCGTTATTATCTACCATAGTTCCTAATAAGGCTCTAACATCATTAGGAGCAACATAACCTTTATATTTTTTCATTTGAAAAATAATTTCTTCAAATCCTGCTCCAGTTTTTTTTATAGCAATAGCATCTATTCCATGATCATTGGAACCTCTAGTTGGTGTTACTTTACATTCTAATTCTAATGTAAATAAAGCAGCAACTAATTCTTCAAACTCTTTCCAATGAATAATAGATAAATTTATTTTATTGTGATTATTTGCATATTTACTTTCTAAATTATCTATATAATATCTTGCTTGTAACATTTCATATGATGGGTTAATATGTTTTTTTCCTGTTTCTTTCATTATATACATTCCTTATATTAAATTTTATACAAATAATAACATAAAATTTAGTCTTTTTTTCTGTGAATTATTAAAATTTTATTAATAAAAAATGAATGGATTTTAATAGTAATTAACCCAAATATATTTTAATTCTGAAAATTATTATTATTTTAATGAATAAAATGCTAAACTCATAAAAATAAAACCTTGAATATGTATGTTATAAAAGGTAAAATTTAAGCAAACATTTGTTCGTATTTACAAAAATGAAAATAAAAATACATACAATAAAATAGTAAATTAATATAAATGAATTTTTTAAAGGAGAGATATAAATGAGTTTAAATAATTCAAATGAAATGTGTTTTAGCCCAGGAGTACATGAGCAAGGAGAAATGACAATAGATTTGTTAGTAAATTCAATAGAGGATTTAGAAGAAAAAATGGAAAGGATAAGTAAAATAGTTGAAAGATGTAGAGGGTTAAAGTTGAAGATGAATGTGCAAGTTGGTTATAGATAGTAGTAAGGTAGCAGAAAAAACCTGCTACCAATGTAGTTTAGTAGTTTTTATTTAATATTTTCAAAAGAAGGTGATAAGATGGATTTAAATGAACTTGCTAACTTTAAAAAATATAGTTCAAAAGAAATAAATGAATGTTTAGAACTGATAAAAGCAATAAAAAGTGATAAAAATTTAAATAATGAAGAAATTTTAACATTTTAAATGCTTTAGAGTTTTTGAAGTTGTATAAACAAAAATATATATGTGTTGGTGGGGCTGTTGTTGCCAGCTTTTTCACTTTAGTTTTCTTCATTGTTATTCTTATTATTATATGCTCGCAATGAGGTATTGTCTTGTTGCAATATATCTATATATTTTAGTAAAGAAGAAAAAATATGCGAAGAAAAAAGAAAAGGGCTAAAAAACATCATAACTTGTCAATAATTAATGAGGATATTATAAAATTAGATGAATTAGAACTACAAGGAGTAGTAAGTTATGCGATATCTAAAGATTATAGTACTACTCCTGCAGTTACTCATGTAACTATACATTTGGTTACTAATAACTTATATGTTCATTAACTTATGAGCAATAACATTTGAAGATATTTGAATTAGGGCACTTAAAGCTGTTGATCCAACTTTTTTAGCTGTATCTTTTGTTTTATTCCAATTTGTATCTAAACGAATATTAGCTAAAAATTCATGAGCTTGAGGGGTTATATCGGTAATTAAGCAGCCGCCATCTAACTTCGTATTAATAATTATTAAATTTGCATAGACACATTGATTAAAGTGATAAGTTAAGACGTTAGGGTCATAGTTACCTAAACCGATAGAATTGCTATCATTATAATCAAAGAGTATTGGGTGAGTTCCTGTTCTTTCTTCGAGAGTAATTAAAAGATCTCGAATACAATCGGGATTTAATTTCATTTATACTTACCTCCTAATTAATATAAATTAATAATATTTTATCAATATGTAAATTATGCTTCAATTCGGAACGTAAGTTCTAAGTTTAGATTAGACATAAAGGAGAGCACCATGGAAAGAAATATAAAAGAAATATACAAAGAAATTAATCGTGTAGAAAGAGAATATATAAAGTTACTTAATCGTGCAAAATCTGAAGTAAACCGAAAAAAAAAGACCTCATAGGGTCTATTTTTTTGCATTAAAGGTAAGAGAATCAGCTTTTAATGCAATTTGGATTAATTCTAGATATTCATTTAATAGATCATTAACTTTTTCAGAATCATTTAATATATTTAAGGTATCTAAGGCTTGAATTAGATGCTTGTATTTATTAGATACATCAATATAACCATACTCCCAATAAGCGGATGGATAATCGCTATTTTGTACTAATTTATTTATTACATCATTTGAGGGAGTTCTAGTTCCACTTTCTAACATATAGTAAACGTTGGGATTAATATCTAATTTATTTGCAAATTCTTTTTTATTAGTATATCCATTTTCTTCTCTAAATTTTCTTAATCTATCTTTAAATGATTCCATTTGCATTTCTATTTTTTTTTCCATTAACACACCTCCTTTTTTATATTATAACACAAAAAAGTGTGTTTTATAAATGAATAGAGAGTTAATAATCGAAAGAATAACACAAATTTGTGTGTTAGAAAAATGAAGATAAATTAAGAAAATAAAGTTTAATTTAAAAATATAAGAAAATATAAAGTTTTTTTAATTTTAAACACACAAAAATGTGTGATACAATTAGTTTGTACCAAGGAGGTGAACAAATGACAATAAAAGAAATTAGAAAAACTAAAGGAATAATGCAGTATAAAATAGCAGAAATGCTAGGTTATGAAAGAGCACATTATAACAAATTAGAAAATCATAAGTGCAAATTTAAAGTAGATACTTTGCAAAAACTTTCATTAATACTAAATGTAAAAATTAATGAAATAGATGAGTATGCTGAGATTAAAAAAAGGAATAAGGAGATATAAAAAATGGCATCAAGAAGAATGTTTTCAATTAAAATGATAGATTCAGCTAAGTTTTTAAAAATGCCATCATCAACACGATTACTTTATTACGATTTAGGTATGAGAGCAGATGATGATGGGGTAGTAGAGGCATTTAATGTATTACGAATGACAGGAGCAACTGAAGATGATTTAAGGATATTGGTTGCTAAAAACTATATAAAAATTTTAAATGAAGATTTAGTTTCTTTTATTGTTGACTGGAAAGAACATAACAAGATAAGAGCAGATAGGAAAGTAGATTCAATGTATAAGGACCTATTATTAAAGATACTTCCAGAAACTCAATTATTAGAAACTAAACCAAGAGCTGATAGAAAAAATAATGGGACGTCCCAAGGCCAACCAAAGGACGGCATAGGTCAGGTCAGTTTAGGTGAGGCTAGGTCAGTTAAGGATAGTTTAGGTAAGGTCAGTCTATCATCAGTAGAGGATAAGGATTTGAGTGATGATGACTTAAATAAAAAAATAAAAAAAATAGAAGAAGAAACATTAGGATCATTTACAACTTATGATTGCAAAAAATTACTTAAAGCTGCTAATGGAGATGTAGATTTGGTACTACATGTTTATGAAAAAACATTAAGTATGGTTAGTGATGAAAATCCAATTAAAAATTTAGTAGCTTACCTTATAAAAGCTATAAAAAACGAATTAGAAGAGTAACTTTAACAACTAAAATAGCAGGACATATATTGGAATATTAGAAAAAGCTCTAAATAAGAAAATAGAGTTATTAGAAAGTGAGTAAAAGAATAAACATTAAATGGAGGTGCTTTATATGGGAAGAATACTTTACTTAGATGATCCAAATAGCAATAGTAAGGCTTTTATAGTGGAGCCAGATATAACACCAGAGGAGAATGAGATTAATAAAAGAAAAGTAGAGTTAGCTGCAAAGAATTGTGCTAGACAAGCTTATAAGGAATTTTTAGAACAAAAAGACTGGGGTGTAGCTGAATGGGAAAAATATTTGGACCAGCAGTTATCTAAATATCCTAAAAAACCAAATAATGCACTTATAGAAGTAACAGAAGAAGAAATGAATAAAATGATATACGGTTAACAGTTTTAAACTGGCAGAGCTTAAAGGCTCTGTGATGATTGAAGTAAAAAAGATTGAAGGATACATTATATTTTATTAAATTACTAAGTTAAATATGACAGGAGGAATAACAATGAATATTAGAATAAAAAATCTTAATGGAGAACTATTTAAAGAGAATGAGGTGTATTTTACAAAAGAACCTGAGATTGTAGTAAGACTTAAAACTGATCACTATTATGAGGTAGCAAATGATGAAATAAAGGATTCAAAGGCTTGCGTTGGAATTAAATCTACTCAAGGAAATTATGAATTAGTTTTTTATGGTGATAAAAATACTTTAGAAGATGAACTTAGATTACTTAGTACTCAATTAAATGAAGCTGCGGATGCTTTAGAAGCTTATAGACTTTTTAATGAATGGTAAAGAAAAGCGTTAATTCGATTTTTGGAAAAAATCAAAATAAGAGGAGTATTGTATATGAACTTAAAAGAATTTGATCGCTATATTATGAAATTTAATGAATTCAATAGATATATGAAAGCTTGTAGTGAGTTTGGCATTGAGCCTAGTTGGCAGAATTTAATAAAGAATTTAAGAACTAAAGATAATGCTAATTATGCAGTTAAACACTTATTAAAAGGAGAATAAGTATGAAGGAAAAAGATAACGAATATAAACAATACGAGGATTTAAAATTAAAGTTAAAAGCTCAAGAAAAGTTAACTAAATTAGCGTGTGATGAAATTGATAAATTAGAAGGAAGACTAAAATATCTGGATGAGATACTAGCAAAACAATATATAGAAAATGCTTTTCTAAAAAATGAAAATGAAGGATTGAAGAGAGCACTCGAAATACAAACTAAAATTGTAAAAGATAATAAGGAGGAGATATAAAATGGTTAAAAAAAATAATAAGTGCAACCAATGTGAAATCTTAGAGGCTGAATTAAAGATTGAAAAGTTGAAATTTGGACTATGGGATAGAGAACTAAGCAAACGTAACGAAGAAACAGACAAATAGCAAGAAATTATAAAAAAGCAAGAGGAAGAAATTGAACTTTTAAAAGGAATGATTAAAGTAATGAACAAAGCCATAGAAATGGCTTCAGAAACTACAAAAGAACAAATTGAAACAATGAAAAATAAATTAAAACACTAAGGAGGAATTTTAAGATGAATAATTTAGTAATAAGAGGAACACAAGAATTTTTAGGAATGAATATACCAGTTGTTGAGGGTGGCTTTGGAGAAGGGCAAAAATGTATGTTGGCAAAAACAATTGCAGAAGTACATTGTGAAGATTTAAAGAGGATAAATCAAATCATAAATAGAAATATAGATGAATTTGAATTTGGAGTTGATATTTTGGACTTAAAGGAAACGGTCACAGAATGCAACCGTTCAGAAAGCTTAGTAGATATGCTACTTCAAGCAGGATATAGTTTACAAAATATTAAAGTATCTAAAAATATTTACTTACTATCAGAGCAAGGGTATATGCTATTAGTTGGCTTTATGCAAACTGATAAAGCTAAAGAAATCAGAAAACAGTTAAGAAGAGATTACTTTAGTATGAGAGCACAAAAAAGAAATGAATATCACACTCCTAAAACTCCAGAAGAGATTATGATTTATCAATTACAAGAGCAACAAAAAATTAAAGAGCAGCAACAACAAATGAAACAACAAATTAATCAAGTTAATCATAGAACTTTAAAAGTTGAAAATGAAATAGATAATTTACCACTTTTAACTGTAGATTGTAATGAGCTTAGTTCTTTAGCTAAAAGAAAGATAGTTGCATTACTTGGTGGAAAGGAAGCTCCTGCTTATAAAAAATGTAATAGAAAAGCTTTTAGTGATTTATATAAAGAATTACATAGAAACTTTGGTGTAACTAGTATGTGTGCTATTAAAAGAAAAGATTTAGAGTTAGCTAAACAAGTAATTACAAATTATAAGTTTCCGATTGTACTTAAACAAGAAGTTGACAATATTAATAATCAAATAAGTTTGGAAATGGAAAGAGCTTTATAGAGGGTTATTCACCGATTAAGGTGAAGCCTGCTCTATAGAAATGAGGTAAGACCATGGATAAAGAAGTAATAATCAACCTAATAGTAAAAAGAGTACAAGCTGGAGAAAAGCTAAGAATGGTATTAGCTGATTTTAATATTGAAAATGAAGAATTAGGATTATTTAAATGTTTTATATGTAATGAAGTGATTTCACCTATACATGATGACCTTATTATTGATGGTTTACATTCACATTTAGGTTGTCATATAGGGCTATAAGGAGGATATAACGATGGAAGAGAATACAATATTACTAGGACAAATAGACATAATGGAGGCGTTAAAAATGGTAGAAGAAACTAGAGAAGTACAAGCTGTAGAAAGTAATAACTTAGATGATAAATATGCTATTCAAAATGAAATTGATGTTATGTATCACCTTGATAGAATACGTGAGGCAGAAGAAGCAAAAAATGATAAGAAAAAGCTAAAAGATATAAGGATTCAAAAACTTCAACAACAGATAGATGAAGCTAATGAGTGGTATGAAAAAGAATGTGCTGAATTTAATAGAACAATAGAATTAAGTGAATTTAGACTTACACATTATTATAAGGAGCAAAAGGAAAAAAATCCAAAGTATAAATTGTCTACTCCTGCTGGTTCAGTAAGTCTAAGAAAAACACGTAAACCTTATTGGAATGATGAAGAAGCAATTTTAAATTATCTAAGAGAAAATAATCAAGATCTTATAAAAATCAAAGAAGAAATTGATAAAACAGCATTTAAAAAAATATATCCAGAAGGGGTTAACAGTGAAACTGGTGAGATTATACCAGGTTATGAAACTAAAATTGTTGAAAGTTTTAGTATTAAAACAAAATAAAAAAAGATAGTAGTGTGTTTCTACTATCTGATGACTAGATTTTCTATATTTAATTTTTTAAAGAACATGATAACAGTATACCACACTTTTAAGAAATAAGTAAATAAAAAAAGATAGCAGGTTAACCGCTATCTGTTTACGAAGAGTAGATTTTTTCAAAAATTCATCTCAGAAAGATAGTTTTGAAATATAAAATGAACAATTAATGTATCTTAATGATACCACACATTGGAGGAATAGACAAATGGAATTTAGAAGATTAAGAGCTGATGAAATAGATGTAAGAGTAGGGAATATGAAAAAGGATGGTTCAGGCTTTAGTTTGCTTTTATATAAGGATGCTAGATGTGACATGAATATTTTAGATGAAACAGTTGGAGCATTAAATTGGCAACGTAGTCATCAAACTATAAATGGATGTTTGTATTGTACAGTTAGTCTTTATAATGAAGGAACTGGGCAGTGGATAAGTAAATCAGATGTAGGAACTAAGTCTCGTGCAGAACCTGAAAAAGGAGAAGCAAGTGATAGTTTTAAAAGAGCATGTACTAATTGGGGAATAGGTCGAGAACTTTATACTGCACCGTTTATTTGTGTTCCTATAAGTATTGCTAGTAAAGAGGATAAGTTTAAGGTTAAGAAGATTGAATATGATGAGACAGGTAATATCAAAGAATTAATTATTATTAATAAACAAAACAATATGACTATTTATCCATTACCTAAACAAGCTACACAGGTAACTAATCATACTGTTAGTTCACCAAATAATAAAGTAAATCAATCACCAGTACAAGGTTCAGGAGCTCAGTGCATGGGGTGTGGAAAGGCTATTACACCAGCAGAAGTAAACTATAGTAATAATAAATTTGGTAAATCTTTATGTAGAGTTTGCCAAGCAAAACAGTAGGAGGATATTATGATGAATTTATGCACAATAGAAAAAGATTTAAGATACATGACTAAAGGAAGTATAAATGTGAGTAGGGATTTTAATGATACTCCTTATTTAGCAATTAGTATTGGTAAGGAGCTAATAACAATTAACATAAGTGAAAATGAATTTAAAGAACTTACAAAGAAGTTAGGAGAGTAGAAATATGAGTAGCAGTTTAGAAAAATATTATAACAAGAAAAATGAGAGTCTTAAATTAGATGATTTAGTTAAAAGTGAGCTGAAAAGGAAGTTTAGGAGCTATTATAAGGTTTTTAAAGAGAATGATAATAAAATATCCTTTGATATTATTTATGAATTTCGTAAAAAAGTGAATCCTTCACTAACACATAAAGAAGGAATATATATCTACAATTTATGTAGAAACAAATATTTAAAAGATAAAACTCCATTAGTCCCAAGAGGAGTTAAAAAGAAAAAAGAATTAAAATTTAATAATTTAAATGAATGGGCAGAATATAGAGCTAAGATAGGAACAAAATTTAAAGACATAGATTTTTATAAATGTCTGGTTGAAACTTACCCACAAGATAAGACAAGTAGAGTAACCAAATTATTAGAAGAGCAGTTTCAATTAGAATTATCTCCAAGTTATGTAATGTTTATGTATAGAGATTATTGTAAAAAGGTTAAAACAGAGGTTTAGTGATGAAAGTAGTAGTAGAAGGAAAAATAAGAGGAAAGCAAAGACCAAGAGTAGCTAGAGGTCATGCTTTTACACCAAGAGAAACAAAAGATTATGAAAACTTAGTAAAAATGAATTATATAAATCAAGCAGGGAAGTATTTTTTAGGACCTGTTAGAGCTAGGATAGAAGCTTATTATAAAATACCTAAAAGTTATTCTAAGAAAAGAGTACAAGCTATTAAAGAAGGTAAGGAAGAACCTATTAAAAAGCCAGATAGTGATAATATAGCAAAAATAATATTAGATAGTTTAAATTCTACAGCATATAAGGATGATGCACAGGTTATTGAGTTAACAGTTATTAAGAGATATACAGAAGGAATGGAAAGAGTAGAGTTTGAAATAGAGGAATTATAGGAGGAATTTGAAAATGAATGAATATAAGAAAGAATTAGAAAAGGAATTAAATAAACAAATTTGCCCAGAGTGTGGTTGTAAAGAGATAGGAATAGATAACTGGGGAATGTTTTATGGTAAGAATGATTGGTTTTACTTCTGTAAAGAGTGTGATATAACATTTGTTGGTAATGTAGATAAAGAATTTGATGAAAAAATTGAAACAAAACTTAAGGATATATTCAAGGATAGTACAGTTAAAACAATTGAATAATAGGAGGAAGAGTAATGAATAACTTAATACAGATAGAAAATATGGATGATTTAATTATTTATTCAGATAGAATACCAACAGTGATTTTACAAGATGTAGAAAAAAGGATTGGTGATTACTTAGCGATGGGAGGAAACTACAATGATCCATATATAAAGCAACAATTTAGATTTATAAATAATTATTTTAAAAAATATAGTATAGCTAAGTAGAGGAGGAAGAGAAATGAAAAGAAAAATTAAATTTAGAGGGAAAAATCCACAAACTAATTATTGGGTAGTAGGAGGATATTATAAGCACCTAAAGAGAACTCCTAATCCTATTGGAGATTCTATAAAGGAAGAGGATTATCAATCTCTAATTATGACTAGTGGGTTTTCAGATTGGAATATGCTTAATAATATAGAATGTTTTGAAGTAGATGAAAAAACAGTAGGTCAATATATAGGGCTAAAAGATAAAAATGGAAAAGAGATTTATGAAGGCGATATAGTAAAAATTAAATATGGAATAGAAATAATAAAATATTTTGATAAAGAAGCAAGATTTAGAATAACTAACTACAATAGTGGAAGCGATAAAATAAGTGATTATATTTATGATGGTGGATTAGAAGTGATTGGGAACATTTATGAGAATAAGGATTTATTAAGAAATAGGGAGGAAGAGTAATGAATTTAACTAAAGATTTACTTAATAAAAGAATTTGTGATGTTGAGGGAGGAAGGAATGAACAAACATATTTACAGTATATTAGGAGATTAGAAGATGAATTTGGGATATTGCATGAGGATGTATTTAGTATGAGTGACGAGGAAAGAAGTAAGTATTTAGATTTCTTAGATTAACTTTTATGGGAGTAGGAAAGATAAAGTGGAGAAAGAGGAACTTAAAGAATTATTAGAAATGTATGTAACTAGTGGGTTTGAACGTGTTGAATTAGAATTAACGGGTAATAGAGTAATAACAATAAATTTAGACAAGTATAAATACGCTTTTAATACTCGTTACTTTTGGTTCGGTGGGGATGGAGTTAATACCTCAATAGATTATAGAGTAATTAAAAGTGTGGCAATTTAGGAGGAAGAGTAATGAGGTTAAGAAAAGATGATCCAGTTTATTATAAAGCTGAATTAATTAAACTTTTAAAAGCAGCAGAAAAAAATGGAGTAGAAGTAAGAAGCTCTGAAACTCCATTTGATGAAGAAATTGTAATATGGTTTTCAAATAATACAGGTGAACATACGGCTGTTTTAATTAAGAAAGGTGAATAAAGAGGAGGAAGAGCAATGTTAGATAAACAATTATTATTAAATGAATTAAGAAGAAGTAAGAAAGGTTATGAGAAAGAGAAAGTTATAAGATGGTTAGGTGAAGAGAAGTGTGAGAGAGCCATAGTTGTCTTGACAGGATTAATAGAAATGGTTAAAGAGGGTTATTTTGATAAATAGAGTAGGAGGAAGAGGAATGAAAGATTTATTAGATACAAACATAAGACCAACAATACAGAAGGATTGGGTAGAAGTAGAACATTTGATTAACAAATTAAATGAAGAAGTTTTAGAATTTATAAAAGCAGAATCAAAGGAAAATGCTATTGAGGAGTTTTGGGATGTTGTACAATGTTTAGTTAATTATATTGATTATATTGGAATAAGTGAAGAGATGATTATGGAAGGATTAAAAGTTCATAATGAGAAGTTATTAAAGAGAGGATGGAATTTTAAAAAATAATAAAATATTATTAAAAGTAAATAGTGAGAAGTCATAGTCAATAACTTCTCACAAGTTCTATCTGCTTAAAGATAGCAAATATTTAAAGAGTACCAATAATATTATATCTCAAGATTAGATTATTATTCATAGAAAGGATTATCTTATTTACTAATTTTATGCTACTTAAATATAAAAATTGTTTGTAAAGAGGAGTCTAAGATAATCCTTTCAAGAATTATAACTTAAAGAGGTTTAAAAGAATCTTTATATAAAATATTCATTATAAATAAAGAATATGACTATAAAAATATAGGGTGGGAAAGCTCAATATAGAAAGGATGTGAATATCCTCTCTAGGTGTGTAGTGTATATAATATTCCGTATATGACCATTTTGGTGACATTAACAAAATGGTATTAAATAGAGCTGGTGGGATTATAAAAAAAGAAAGAGGTAAATTGGTTTATGAATAAAGTAATATTAATAGGAAGATTAACAAAAGATCCAGATTTAAGATTTGGAGCAGGAAGTGGAACAGCAGTTGTAAGATTTACAGTTGCAGTTACTAGAGCAATGAAAAGAGATGAAGCTGATTTTATAAATTGTATAGCATTTGGTAAGATGGGAGAAACAATTGCACAATATTTTACTAAAGGTAAACAAATAGCTATTAGTGGAAATATTAGAACAGGAAGCTACGATGCTAAGGATGGTACTAAAAGATATACAACAGATGTAGTAGTTGAAACATTTGAATTTATCAATAATGGAAAGAAAGATGAAGTAAATAATGGAATGGAAAATAGTTTTGATAATAGCAATAGCTATGAAGATATGATGCCGATTGATGATGGGGATATACCATTTTAATAAATTTTAATATAAAAAAGGAAGCTTGATACCTCAAGCTCCAATTCAAATAAACAACATATTTATTATATCATAGAGATTGGAGAAGAGGTATTAAATGATAGTAAAAAATGTTCTAGAAGAATATAGAGAAAACAAAAGAAGATTAATATTTTTAGAAAAGGAATTACAATATATAAATAAGAATACTGAGGATATAGGAGCAGTACAACTTAAAGAAAAAATAGGAGTAACTAATAAAGTAAATAATAATATTGAAAATAAGTATATAAGAAAAGAAATTGAGATAGAGAGTATAGTAAATGAAATAAAGTATTTGAAGTATGTTATAGAGTTGGCAGAATTTTATATTAGTATAGCTGATACAGCAGAAGAACAGGAATTATTACAGTACAGGTATCAAAATGCATGGAAGTTGAGTAGAATAGCTAAGAAGGTAAACTTGAGTGAAAGTGGTGTAAGAATGAAAGTAGAGAGAGCACTAAAGAAAATAGATAAAACAGTCGATTTAAGTAATATGAAATATATGAAGGGTTAAGATTATAAGGTGGAAGAAATGAAAAAAATAAAGATTGAGTTTAATGAAGATGAAATAATAAAATTAGAAAATTGTATAGAGCATGTTGAAAGTGAAGTTAAAAGAATAAAGAATGTAATGAACTTAAATAATTATGAAGAGGAAACAGTTTATTTAGAAAAATTTATGCAAGGATTAAAAGAAACAAAAGAAAAAATTCACAATGCAAAGAGAAGAGAGCTTTAAGGAGCTCTTTCTTTTTATTTAAAAAAGGATAAGGTCGGTGGGGTTATATTATAAAGAAAAAAGAAGCTGAATAACAGCTCCTTTTATTCAAGATTCAATTCTTTTTTTAATGCAGTTTGTAAAACTTGTGAGAAGTTTATTTTATTATCCATAGCTAGTTTGTTTAACCAGTGAGGAATAGTTAGAGTTTTCTTTTCAGCCTTATTATTAATAGCATTTCTAACTAAAGGCATATAAACTTCAATAGCCATCAGAAACTCATTAGGATTAACTTTTATTTGTAATGGTTCAGATGGTTCGGGAATAGTTTGTTTTTCCTCTTCCATATCAAATAACATCAATCCTAGCACATCTTTAGCCATATATATAGAGTGGTCTAAATTATCCCCACATGTAAAGCAATTAGGTATGTCTGGGAAGTTTACTTCATAACCACCATCATCACATTTTTTAAAGACGGCTAAAAATCTGTAAATATCTTTCATTCTAAAACCTCCTAGTATATAATATAAATGTAAGGAAAGGGAGTGGACTATTTAAGTCCACATCTCTTCATAATGTTTGCTAAAGTTCCTGGTTTAAGGTCTTTAGAGTGAAAAGGCACTGGTACAGGTTGTGGAAAATCTTTATGCACAAATATTTTGTGCGAACCAGTTTGCCTTTTTTCTTTCCAACCATTTTTCTTTAGCAGTTTTATTAATTCTTTGGAAGTCATTACTAACCCTCCTTACATATATAATTATAACACGTATAAAAATACGTGTCAATAAAAAAGGTATATTTTAAAATTATTTATATAAAAAATGTGCTTAAAATGTGCGATAGTATAACTGTTTGCAGTGGTATAATGTTAACGTAGAATGATTTTATACTTTTTTTCATCTTCGTTAGTGGATAACCCATTATAAATAGAGAAACACCCCTAAGGGTGTTTTTTTATTTTGGGTGGAAATTGTTCTACAAATAAGATATGAGGATAATATTATGCAAAATAAGTTAACTGCAAAACAGGAGGCGTTTGTAAGATATATTATCGAAGGTAAGAGTAAAACACAGGCTTATAAATTAGCTTATGATACAAGTAATTTTAAAGAAAGTACAATCAATGTAAAAGCTTCTAAGTTGTTTAAAAGCAAAAGTGTTCAAGAGAGATATAATGAAATGCTGGAAGAGTTAAAAAAAGAAGTAATCTATGATAGAAGTGTTGCTCTTAAAGATTTAACTACTATTAAAGATATTGCTCTAGCTGAAATAGTAAAAGATAAAAAGGTTGGATATAACAACGGATTTATGGCTCTTAAAGCTATTGAGTTATTGAATAACTTATTATTAATATCTTCTACAGATGAAGCTAAATTAAAGCTAGAATATGAGAAATTAGAGTTTGCTAAATCTAAAGTTGCAAAAGATAATGAAGATTTACAAAAAGAAAATGCTAAATTATTAAAGGAGCTTTGTGATCATGCCAGGGAAATGGACTAAAAAACAATTAGAAGTATTAAATTGCATTAGAAAAGAACAACCAAAGATATTAATCTGTTATGGTGCAATGAGAGCAGGTAAGACTTTTGTTTTATCTATTGCTTTTTTATCTCACATAGCTAAATATGAAGGTCAAAATAAAAATTTTATTATCGGTGGAGCAACTTATGCGAATATATGGAGAAATATATTAAATGATTGGGAGACACTCTTAAGCATTAAAATTAAACTTCATAAAGATAATAGTTTTGATTTATTCGGGAATAAGATTTATGTATTTGGTGGAGATAATGCCTCTTCATGGAAAGCAGTAAGAGGATTCACTGCTACAGGAGCATTACTTAATGAAGCAACAGCATTACATAATACTTTTGTTAAAGAATGTATTGCAAGATGTTCAGATGCAGGAGCAGTTATTTATATGGATACCAATCCAGACAATCCAACTCATTTTGTTAAAACTGATTATGTAGATAAATCAGGAACTAGATTCAAAAGTGGGAAATTGAATATACAAGCATTTCACTTCACTTTATATGATAATAACTTCTTAGATGATGAATATGTTGAGAGTATAGAAAATGCAACTCCAACAGGAATGTTTTTTGATAGAAATATTCTTGGAAAATGGGTATCTCCAGAAGGAGTTGTGTATAAAGATTTTAATATAAATACACATGTGATACCTCTTCAATCTATTCCAAAAGATATAAAATGGTTAAGATTTTGGGGTGGAGTGGACTGGGGATTCTCTCACTGGGGAGCGATTACAATCTTTGGAATGGATACAGATCATAATATCTATATGCTTGAAGAACATGCAAGGCAATATAAACAGATAGACTACTGGGTTAAAGTAGCTAAAGACTTTATTGATACATATGGGAATATTCAATTTTTTGCAGATTCAGCAAGAAGTGAACACGTTGCAAGATTCAATCAAGAACATATCAAGTGTATAAATGCTAGTAAAAAAAGATTAGCTGGTATAGAAGTAGTTTCCAAGCTTTTAAAAGTAGGGAAACTATTTTTTATTAAAGAAAATATTGATAAGATACTTGAAGAATTTAACCTATATGTTTGGAATGAAACAACTGGAGAACCGGTAAAACAAAATGATGATGTGCTAGATTCATTAAGGTATGCAATTTATAGCTTATATGTCTTAAAGCCAAAGCTCTTTGATGGTATATAGGTTGAGTAGGAGGTGAAGAGGTGGGAATTTTAAAGAAGATAAAAAGCTTTTTTAATAAAGGTGGTGATAATAATATGAATAGTAATAATTATTTAACAGAAGCTACCTTATTAGCTTTATATGATGAATTTGTAATGTCGGAAAAATTTCAATGGATGGATATAGGTGAGAGATATTACAGAAATAAAACTGATATAGCGAAGAGAGTTAAATACAAAGTAGAAAATGGTCAATATGTTGTAGATGAGACTATGCCAAATAATAAGCTTAATTTTAATTATACAAAGCTCATTGTTGACCAAAAAGTTAATTATTGTTTATCTAAAGCACCACAATTTAGCTGTGAGGATGAACAGTATTTAAAGGCTTTTGAAGGTATGTTAAAAGAAAATAAATTTGATTATTATTTACCTCTTCTAGGAACTCAAACATCGAATAATGGTATTGGATGGTTACAACCTTATATAGATGAAGATGGGAATTTTAAATTCATATTAGTTCCAGCTAAACAATGTATTGCTTTGTGGGAAGATGATTTACATATGCAATTAAGAGCAATGATAAGAGTATATCAAAGCTTAGAAAGTTTTAATGTTAATAATCCTCAACCAATAACTATTTTAGAGTATTGGACATCAACAGGAATGCAAAAATTCAAGGTTGATGGTACGAATTTAGTTCAATTAAATAATTTTGATTTATTAACAACAGTAGATGGTAAGCTTACAGGAGAATCAGCACATTATAAAGCTGGTGATTGGTTAAAGAGTTGGGGGAAGGTTCCCTTTATTCCATTTAAAAATAATATGTTTGAAACTCCAGATATACAGGATTTTAAAACTTTAATTGATGATATTGAAAGAAATAAATCAGATGTAAGCAATGGATTAGAAGAGTTAAGAAACAGGATTATTATATTAGAAAATGCTGGTGGAACAGAAATTGAAGAGTTTTTATCTAATTTAAGACTGTATGGAATAGCAAAGACTAATAATGTAGATGGTTCAGGCTCAAAAGTTGATGTATTAAATACACCACTTAATTGTGAGGGTGCAATGGAACATACTACATCAGTTAAAACAGCCCTTATGGAAATTGCACAAGCAGCAAATACAAGTCAAGAGTGGAAAGTGCCTCCAGCAGGTGTAACATTAGAACTTTTATATAGAGGACTTGATATTAAATGTAATGGCTTTGAGGCTCAATTTAGATTTGGAATAAATGAATTGCAATATTTCTTTAAAAAGTATTTAGAGGATAAAGGGCAAACGGTTAGCGAAATAGCTACTGTAGAATTTATTAGAGATACTCCACAGAATGTTAATGAACAAATTCAAAACATTAAAGATTCAGTTGATAGTGGTTCTTTAAGTAAGGAAACTGCAATTAAGAAAAATCCTTTAGTAGATGATCCAGAAGAAGAATATAAAAAAATTCAGTCTGAAAATAAGGAATATAACTTTGATAGTGTTCCTTTTAAGAGCTTTAAGTAATGAATAGTAATCAACAAGCTAATAACATTTGGAGTATATATAACAAAAAAGAGCAAGAAAAAATAAAATGGTTGCTGATTATGTATGTGTGGCTAAAACATAGTAGGAAAATAGCAGAAGAACTACATGAAATACAACATAAAAATTCTACAGAATATAAACATTATAGAAGTTATTTATTACATTTAGTACATGAAACTTTAGAGCAACAAGCTAGAGAGATAAACTATACAATATGTAAACACTTAGAAGAGGTTTATAAGGAAATTTTTAAGCAAGTTGCTAAAGACTTAGATAATGAACACTTACAAATGCCTAGTAGAAGTGAAATTTATAAACTTACTCATGAAATTTGGGTAGGTGATAAAAACTTTGAACAAAGAACATATTGGAATATTAATCAAGTATATGAAAAGTATCTTGATATAGTTAAGTCTGATAAAAAATTAGATGAAAAATTAAAAGAACTGGATAAATTACAGAAGAATTATTGGTACAGGATTCATAGATTAGTGAGAACTGAAACAATGCATGTAATTAATATTGCTAGTATGAGAGTTTATAGAGCTTGTGGAATTGGATTAGTAAAATGGATAACCTGTATGGATGAAAGAACATGTAAAGTATGTGCATCTAGGGATGAAGTGATTTATCCAATAGATATGTGTCCATTGTATCCAGACCATCCAAACTGTCGCTGTCTATTAGTAGCAGTTCAATTAAAAAGGTGGAGGTAATTGAATAATGAATGAATTTGAACAATTTTTAAAAAGCTTAGAGCTTGATGAAGGAAAAATAAAAACAATAAAGGATAAGTTTAATTCAATTATTAAAGAAACCTCTTCAAATGTTGAAAAAGAAGTATTAGAAAGATTTAAAGACTATGAAGAGGTAAAGAGTAAAGCTAGTAAGTTAGAAAAAGACTTAGAAAAGGTAAACTCAACCTTGGAGGAAAAGAGTAACGCATATAAAACATTAGAAGAAACATTAGAAAAAAATACAAAAGAGTTTGAAAGTAAATTAAATGATACTATCATTACTAAAGAAATAGAAAAAGCTTTATCAAACATTAAAAATGGTGAGCTATTAATACCACAAATTAATAAAGAAAATATAAAAGTTAATAAAGATAAAAATGTCGAGGGATTAGCCGAACAAATGGAAACATTAAAAGCTAATTACCCCGACTTTTTTAATGCAGAAAAACAACTCAGTGGACAAGCTCCACAACAAAATACACAAAATCCTAATCCACCTCTTACTGAAGCTGAGGTGGCAACTTGGACCCAAGATAAAATAATGGAAAATTGGGATAAAGTAAAAGGATTATTTTTTAAATAGTAAAAGGAGATAAATAAATGGCAGATATAAGTAATACAACAGTACCTAATGCAGGAAATACAGTAAATACAGTAAATGTACAGCCTTGGAATCCTGTAAAACCAGGTGGGGGAATAAATAGTTTTATACCAGCAGTTTGGAATGCAGGTATATTATTAAGTTTTTATGAGAAAGCTTTAACACCTTATATAACTATGAGAGCAGATGACATCGCTGGGGGAATGATTATATATAATTTCTTACAAGATGTACAAGTAGATGATTATACTGGAACTGATATAGATTATAGTGAATTAGATACTACTGCAATAACAATTCCAATGGATCAAGCTAAAAGTTGGGCATTTAAAGTTGGAGATATTCAAAAAAGACAAAGCAAAAATGCCTCATATATTCAAAAAGCTATTATATCAGCAGGAAGACAGTTACAAAAAGCAATAGATACAGCAGTGCTTCAAGCTCAAATAAAAAATGCACAAAAGAATGGTGTGAATTTAGGAACTGTAACTGTATCAGCAGAAAATGTATATGACATATTAGTTAATATAGACATTGAAATGTCAAAAATGGATATGCCTGAAGAAGAAAGATTTTGTGTTGTTAGTCATGATGTAATGGGAATGCTTAGAAAAGACCCTAGATTTACATTCCAACAACAAATATTACGTGATGGAATATTAGAGGGGTCAAAAGTAGCTAATATGACTATTTATACAACTAATTATTTACCTTCAACAGCAGCTAAGAATAATACAGATGCAACAGTACAAATAATTGCTGGGCATCCAGAATGTTGGGGGTTTGCCGCTGAACTAGATGAATGTGAAAAATTAAGAGCACAAGGTAATTTTGCAGATCTATATAGAGGATTATATTCTTATGGAGCTGGTCCAATTAGAAAGAAAAATTATGTAACTGCAACATTTTCATTAGATACAAGTATTGAGCCTAATATTGTAATACAGGAAACTAATAATTAATGATTGAAACATTATTATTAATCTTAGGAATAGAGCAAGATGATAAAAGCTCTATTTCTATTTTAAATTATTATATAAGCAAAGCTACTCAATACTTTTTGAATGAAACTAACTTAGAAAAAATGCCAGTATCAGCAGGAGACATAATTATTGATTTAGTTATATTAATGTGGAATAAACGTGGTTCGGAAGGTTTAAATTCTGAGAATCATAGTGGTGTAAGTTATAACTGGATGAATGATATACCTATGTATATAAAAAGGCAAATAGCATCTTATAGGGTGATAACATGGTAACAAACAGAAATATGCAAAAAGCAATATTACAAACTTTATCATTAGAAAAAAATGAGTTATTAGAACCGGTAGAGGTTTGGACTAATGGAGATACATTTAATATAAGTATTAACAAAGTAAAAAATACAACAATAGTTAATGGAGCATTAGTATATTTAATAACTTATAAAGCTATAACAAAATATAAAAAAATAAATAAAGCTACTAATAGAATTTATATTCCAGCAAGTGGTGAAACATATTATATAGAAGATGTAGGAGTAGATAATCTTTGGACTACTTTAGATTTAAAGAGGATTGAGGTATGAATCTATCAATTCAATTTAATACAGATGATTTTATAGCTAGTTTTAATAGTGCTATTAAGTATCAAGTAGATACAATAGAGAAAAATCTTAATACTACTGCTGAAAAGATTCTTGAAGAATCTAAAGATAGAACACCAGTTGATATAGGAACATTAAGAGATAATTCAGATTTTGAAGTTAAAAAAGAAGATTATGAATTAATAGCCTGGATAGGATATTTTGAGTTTTATGGTGTTTATGTTCATCAAGGAACAGGAATATTTGCTTTACATGGTGATGGAAGGAAAACTAAATGGAATTGGTTTGGTACAACTGAAAAATGGGCTGGTTGGCATACTACACATGGTCAAAAGCCAAAACAATTTCTTTGGGATACCTTAACAGATTATATTGATAAAATACCTCTTTTATTAGCGGAGGGATTAACATAATGCAACAATCAATAATTAAATATTTAGTAAATAACAAGGAATTAAATGAGGTTATCGATGTTAAAGATAACCTTTTTCCTATTTATGCTTTAATTCAAGAGAGTACTTTAAGTTCTCTTATTAATCCAGTAATGGAATATCAGTATAGAGATCTTAGAGGTGGATATGAAAAACAAAGCCAGTTTTCAATAAATATTATTGGAATTAACTATATGAATATAGTAAAAGTTCAAATGGCTTTAAATAAAATTTTAGATTTCAACTTAAATACAGACTTTATAACATTCGATAAAGTAAAATTCAATTCTCAAATTAGTGGAGGTTCAACACCTTTATTTAGAGAGGATTTGAAATTATATCAGGTCAATTTAAATTATTTAATTAAATGGAGGTATGTAAATGAATAATGTAGTAGGAAGTTCAACAGGAACTTTAGCAAATGGAACACAATATGGTGTAGGTTTAGCGAATAATGGGAACAACACAATATTATTAGGTGGTGGAGCAGTTTATATGATGCCTATAGACGGGTTAACATCGATTCCAGACGATAGTGTCATAGAAGTTGATGAATACAATGTAGGGAATTGTGTAAGTGGAGCTAAAATTCAATATAAACCTAAAGTTACTGAAGTATATAATCAATATGATCAATTAGTGAAGAAATTTATAACAAGAGAAGACTTTACATTTAAAACTGGTATTTTATCTTGGAATTTAGATAATATTACAAAGTTATCTAATGCTCATTATATTCCAGCAACAGAAAGTAATTTAGAAAGTAGAGTAGTGTTTACAGGGACAGGAACGTTAAATACTATTTTATTAAGGTTTGTTTACTTAAAAGAAAATGGTAAAGCAATAAGATTTACCATGATAGGTCAAGGTGGGAATGGTTTTGGATTTGAATTTGGTGACAAAGCGACATCAATAGATGCTGAAATCCAAGGAATTCAATACTTTAATAATTTCTTAGCTGAGTTTAGAGAAGATTTTAGTGAATCAGAGTTGAATGCTTTAAATCCAACAAATAAAACAGTTCAAGCTCAATAATTAAAATCATTAGAAAAGAGGTAATATAATGGATACAATATTAAATTTAGATGAATATAATAAGAATACAGATTTAACATTAGGAGGAAAGGTATATAATATTCCTCCAATTACTTATAAATTAAGAAATGAATTAATAGCGTTATTTGAGGATATATCAAAATCAAAAGATAAAGAAGTTCAGAAAAATGCAGATTTAACATTAATAGCTATGTATTTAAATACTAATATTAATGGTAAAGTTTTTATGATTGATGAATTAGAAAAAGTTTTAAATGCGTATCAAAGTACAGCATTAACTCAATTTATCATAAATCAAATTAGAGGAATTGAAAAAAACTAGATATTCCTATTCCTCGAAAGCATAGAGCTGCTATTATTAAAAAATATTTCAATATAGAGGAATGGGAGCAGTCAGAAGAGTTTAGAGTAGTAACTGCTGATATAAAACATATTAAAGATTATACGGGGTTAAGTTTTTTAGAAATAGAAAACTTGCCCTTTTATAAATTTATGCTTTATAGACGAGATGCTTGGTTGTATCAACAAAAAACAAGTGAACAGGGCAGAGAATTTTTAAAAACTCTAAAAGAATTAACAACTAGTACAGCAGATGTACAAGCTATTAGAAGAAAACAAAGAGAAATGGAAGGGAGGTAATTAAATATGGGAAGTGGAAATCCAAGTGTTGAACTAGCTCCTTTACGTGGATCTATTGAATTTAATTTAGATGCTTTTGAAGAATTAGAATCTTCTATTAATGATTTAAAAGATAACCTTGAAGATTTAAGTAGTAATATTGAGTTTACTAGTAATATTGATAATTTAGTAGAGCAATTTGATGACTTAACAGAGAGGTTAGGAGATTTAAAAGAGAATCTTACTATTAGTTCAAATATTGACAATGTATTAGAACAAATAAATGTCTTAAAAGAAGATTTGCTGGATATGGATGCAACAATTCATATAGATAGTAATATTTCACAAATTATAGAAGAAAGCAATAATTTGAAAGATGAACTAGATGATTTGACAGAACACTTAACTATCAGTTCAAATATTGATAATATATTTGATCAGCTAAGTAATTTAAAGGATGAGCTTAGTGAGCTTGATGGGAAAATTGATTTATCAATAGATAGTAGCACTATTATGGATGAAATAAGTGTGTTAAAAGATAACTTAGGTGATATTGATTCAACAATTCATATTACAAGCAATATTCAAGAGATTTTAGAACAGGCTGAAGATTTAAGGGATGCTCTTTCAAGAAGTTTTAATGTTGAAATTAATAGTAATATCAGTAATTTTGAGAGCAAAATAGATGCTTTAAGTGAAAGTATTGAAGAAAGTCAAGCATTTACACAACAAGAAATTGAATTTTTACAATCTCTAGGAGCAACAGTTGAAGAACTGCAAGGTCATTTAGAAGGATTAGCATCAAGTACAGAAGGTGCTACTAGCGAAATGCGTAGTAGTTTTGATGAAACAATGTCTAGTGCAGATGAATTAAAAGCAACATTGAGTAGATTAGAAATAACATTAGGTTCTTTAAAGTATATTGCAGATATTAAAGGGAATTTGACTGTAGAAGGTATCACATCAACATTAGGCGAATTAGATGAATTGCAGAGTGAAGTTGCAAATGTAATGAGAGAGGTTGAAAGTTTAGATAATACTTTTGATATTACTGGAGAAGATTTTGATGAAATAACAAGTAGAGGTCAAGAACTTAGTAATTCAATTTTTGATTTACAGGAAAAAGTATCAGGCTTAGGTGAAAGAAGTGAAGTTACAAGAGAAGAAACAGAATCATTTGGCAAAGAAATGTTAGAATCAGGACAAAATGCGTTATGGAATGGGCAAATGATTAGTAGTATGATGTCACCAATTCGAACAGTTGGAGAAGAAATGTTTGAGTTAGGATTAAAAACTAGTAGTGCAATGACTGTAACGAAGCATCTTTTTGGGGCTAGTTCTATTCAAGTTGACAAGTGGTCAAAAAATACAGTAAATAGTATGGGATTAGCCCAAGGAGCAGCTTTAGCTACAGCTGAAAAATTTGGAATGAGTGCACGAACACTTGGAGCTAATAAAAAACAAGCTGCTTTATTAGCTGAAGGATATACTCAGTTAGCTCAACATATTAATTTAGGAACACAAGGAAATATAAGTTATGAAACAGCTTCCCAAGCATGTTTGGCAGCTATGGCAGGACAAACTTATGGGCTTAAATCTTTAGGGCTAAGTTTTAGCACAAGCAAAGAGAATGCTGAAGCAGCCGCATTAGGTTATCATAAAGCATATTCAAAATTAACACCTGTTCAACAAGCAACTGTTAGACTAAAACTAGCTCAGAGTGAATTAAATAAGCAATTTGGAACTACTAAACAAGACTTACAAACTAATTATGGGCAATGGGAGAAAACTAAAGCTCAGTTAGAGAAAGTAGGAGAGACTTTAGGAGAACAATTAGTGCCTGTTGTATTAACTGTAGCAAAAGATGTTGGACGTTTAGCAGAGAAATTTGAACACTTATCTAAACCGGCTAAAGATGGTATATTGGCAATAGCAGGATTATTGACAATTGCTGGACCTGTAGTAGAAGCATTCGGTTTAATAAAATTAGCTATAGGGGGAGCTCAAAAAGCTTTTGAATTGTTTAGTTTAATTATGGAAACTGACCCAATTATTTTAGCAATTACAGTTTTAATTGGAACTGTGGTGCTGTTGCGAGAGGCTTGGGAACATAATTGGGGAGGAATTAGAACAACTACTTTAAATACTTGGAAAGATATAAAAAATGACTTTCATACAGGTATAAACGATATTAAAACTAGTATTGAGAATTGGTGGAATACTCAAAAACGATCATGGGAAAATGGTTATGATTCGTTAAAGAATAGTACGATTAATTGGTGGAGGAATCAAAAACAGTCATGGAAGAATGGTTATAATTCTTTAAAGAAGAGTGCAACTAATTGGTGGAATTCTCAAAAAAATATATATGAAAATCAACTTAGAACAATTAAAAATACTTGGGATAAATGTAAAACTGCAACTATAGAAAGTTGGAATCATATTACGCAGAGTGTCTCTAAATCACTTCATAATATTCTTAGAGATATTGAAAATACTCCATTTGCTCAAGGGGTAGCACGTGTAACTCGTTCTATTGTTCATTTAATTACAAATTGTAAAAATGCAGTAGTAGAAATTAGTGAAGCTTTAGTTCGTGCTGTAGTGCATAGACTTGAAAATATGGGAAGAGAAGCAGAACAAATTGGAGAAAATATTATAAATAGATTTGAAAGACTTTGGAATAGAATGAAGACTGATACAGAAAATGCTATGGGAGATGTAGAGCGTGAATTTAGTCAAAAATGGAGTTCTTTATGTGGATGGTTCTCAACTAATGTTGAAAAACCTGCTGAATATATAGCGAGAATGCTCGGTAAATTCGGTAGGTATATAGAGAATGGAATAAATACAGCAAGACGAGTTTTTGATAATGGATGGAATACGTTATGTAATTGGTTTAGTACTAGCGTTGAGCGACCAGCTAGATATGTAGAGGGTATGTTAGATAGGTTTGGAAATTACATAGGAGCTGGAATTCGTAATGCAACTAATTGTTTTGATAGAGGCTGGAATACATTATGCAATTGGTTTACAGGGGCAGTTGAAAGGCCTGTGAATGATGTAGGAAATATGGCAAGTTCATTTGGGAATGCGATAGGTCAACTAATTTCATCTGCAACTAGAGTTTTTCAACAAGGCTGGAATGGATTATGTAATTGGTTTAGTACAGCAGTAAATGATATTGTTACAGATGTAAAGAATTTAGGTGGTGCAATGATGTCAGCAGGTGAATCAATTATAAATGACTTATTAACAGGGTTAACTAATGCATGGGGAGATGTAACAAGCTGGATTTCAGGAAAAATTAATGCATTAGCGAATAGTGTAAGTAATGCAGCTAGTCATATTGTAGGTGATATTACGAGTTGGGGAAATGATGGTTCTCATGCTACTGGATTAGCATATGTTCCTTGGGATGGATATAGAGCTGAACTTCATAAAGGAGAGATGGTCCTTACAGCAGAACAGGCAGAAAATTATAGGCAAGGTAATAATGGTGTTGCTGGTGGGAATACATATAATTTTTATAGTCCTGAGCCAATAGATCCATTTGAAGCAAAAAGACAAATGATAGATGCTAGTAGAAAATTAGCTAATGGATTTTACTAAGGAGGTAATATGGAAGTACAATTAATTAATTTAGATACTAATGTATCTTTAACATTTGATACACAGAATTTTATTTTAAATGAAATAATACATGATAATTGTGTAGTACAACATAATACCTCTAAAACAATTAAGCAGATAGGGGAATATGTTAACTCTACAAATGTTAATTCAAGAACAATTAATATTACAGGAACTGCAATAGGTCAATCAGAGCTGGATTTAAGTAATAAGAAAAAAATCTTATTAAACTTAACCAGCCCTTTTTCATCTATAAAAATAATTTTAGATAATAAGTTTACTCTGACAGGGAAGTGTCAAAGTTTAGTTAAGTGGGGAGTAGGACATGATAATAACAATAGATACTTTGTGAAGTTTTCTATAGATATATTAGCACCCAATACTCTTTGGTATGCTTTAGAACCTACCATTGTTTCTTTAAGTCCATATGTAAATGAATTTAAATTTCCTATTTCAATACCTGAAAGTGGATTTATTTATGGGCATAAGGATAATGATACATTAACTAATATTTATAATGAATGCAATGTTCCAATACCTATATCTTTTACTATTACAAGTTTAGCAGCAATAGAAAATCCAGAAGTAATCCGAGTTCAAGATGGTAAGAGATTAAGAATTAATACAATAGTGCAACCAGGTGATGTATTAACTATAACAACTGAATTCGGAAGTAAGAGTGTAACACTTAATGGAGAAAATATAATATCAGATTTTGATTTTCAAACTTCATCTTGGTTAATGCTCCAACCTGGATTAAACACTTTTACTTACTCATGTGCTGATGCAGCAAATAAAGAAAATTTAAATGTAAATGTAACTTATACACAAGCTTATTGGGGGGTATTTTAATGAATTTATTAGAAGATTTTTATATTACTATTTGGGATACAAATTTCAATGTATTAGGAATAATAGACACTATAGAAACTTTAGAAATAACAAAATATCTCTCTAAAGCTGGAACTTTTGAATTAACAGTACCTGTTACTGCTAATACTATTAATTTATTAAAAGTAGGTAATTTAATTACTAAGGCAACTACTAATGGTTTAGAAAAAGCGAATTATATATTAGAACCTTATGTAATTACTTATAGACAGATTAAAGTTAATAATAAAGGTGTAGAAAGTTTAGAAATACAAGGTAAGAGTCTATTTGTTTGGTTAAAGCAAAGAATACTGACACAAAATTATAATATTACCGATTCAGTAAGTAATATTGTAGCTAAACTACTAAATAATGAATGTATAAATCCAAGTAATGCTGTTAGAGCTATTCCTAATTTACAGTTAGGTGAGGGAGAAATAAACATCAATACAACTTTTTCACCACAAACTGAATATTCAAGTTTATCATCGGCACTAACAACATTATTATCTCAATTTTATATAGGAATTGAAATTTTAATGTCTCCTAAGGAAAAAATATATATTATTCAGCTCTTCCAAGGGGAAAATTTAGCATTAGGAAATAGTGAAAGCAATATACCTATTATCTTTTCTAGTAATTTAAACAACATTATGGGAGAAACATTTACTCATACTAATGTTAATTTTAATAATGTTGCTTATGTATATGGAACATTAGAGAAAAATAATACTCCTGAATTGGTTATTGTAGGAGATACAACAGCTACAGGATTAAGTAGATTTGAAGTTGGGGTAAGTGGAGATAATCCTACAATTAACGGAGCGGAATTAGACTTAACATCAAGTAATTATCAAAAAATTATGACTGCTGTTGGAGAGCAGTATTTAGCAACCAGTGAAATAACAAAGAATTTTGCTGGAAAGTTAAATATGCATACTGACTTAAAATATAAAGTTAACTTTTCGGTTGGAGATAAAATTAGTTGTATTAATAAAGAATGGGATTTAAATGAAAATCTTATTATAACAGCAGTAACAGAAACTTGGAGCGTACAAGGACAACAAATTTCCTTAACATTTGGTTATCCTTTACCTACAATATTAGAAAAAATAAATCAAGAATTTTAGGAGGTACATATGGCACAAGAAAGTAGTTTTTTTAATGCACAGCTTGTTAATGGTGCATATGACAGAGTTTATAATGCAGAAAATTGGGCAGCTTATTTTGCTACATTTTTAAGTAATGGTGTATCTATTAATCCATCAACATGTTTACAAGTACAAGCTGGTACCGGAATGAATGTAATAGTTGCAATGGGAACAGCTTTTATAAATGGATATAGGTATGCAAACACAATGCCCCTTGAGGTCAGTATAAATATGTCAAATGCTACATATCCACGTATTACATCAGTAATTTTAGAGTTGAATTTAAATGAAAGAAATATATTAATTAAAACTTGCGATGGAGTACCAAGTAGTACTCCAGTTACTCCTACGTTGACACGAACAACAGGTATATATCAATTACAGTTAGCTACTATATTAGTGCAAGCTGGTGCAACTCAAATAACTGCTGGGAATATTACGGATACTAGAGCAGATATAAGTGTATGTGGTATTATAAAAGGCTTATTTGGGGAAAATGAGTCAATTGCCACTATTGAAGAAATAGAAAAACTTAAAGAAGAAATAGCTAGTTTAGATAATACGTATTTAACTGCTAGTAGTTCACCATTATTAACTAATAATTGGACCTTTGGATATAATAATGGTTTATATTTCAATAATTCACGTGGAACAAGTATTATAGGATTTGAAACTGAACAAAATAAGATGTTTACTATGTTTAATACAGTGACGAATAGTTCTTTGTTTTATTTGACTCCTGTAACTCAGAGTTCAGAGATAGATAATATTTTTTGGAACTGTAATAATACGTTTCAAAATAATGTAAGTATAACCGAAAGTGGAAATTTATATTTTCAAAATGAAAATGGAAAGAATATTCTATGCTCTCAAGTAAATGGAAATGAATTTAGTATAAGCAATACACAAACTGGTAATAATATTGCAACTATTACACCTGTTACTAGTGGAATTGATACTGTACAATGTGAGTCAAATTACAGTTTTAATAATAATGTTGATATTGCAGAAAGTAGTACAGTATTTTTTAATAATTCAAATAAGGAACACATTATTACTGCTGCTGTATATACTGACACCTTTGAACTAGTGAATTCTATAACAAATAACGCATTTTTTTCTATTACCCCAGTAACTACTGGAATAGATACATTGCAAGTATTTTCTAATATACAGATGGAAAGCAATAGTAATTTTCAAGGGACAGCTACATTTAACAATACAGTTCAAGTCACTGACTCTGGAAGCTTAGCATTCCAGAATAGTAAAGGTAAAGATATAATGTATATTCAAGTTGATGTAGGTAATGGTGGAAATAATTTTGTGTTGCAAAATGCAATGACAAATAATGCGTTATTTTCAGTAACTCCAGTTAATAGTGGAACAGATACGTTAGAAGTTACGTGCAATACACAATTTGAAGGGAATTCTACCTTTAATAGTATAGCGACTGTTAATGATGAATTAAATATTACTGAACAAAATGGGTTTATTACGTTTGCAAATAGTAAAGGGCAAAACATAATGAACCTTCAAGTAAATACAGATACATTTACATTACAGAATGCCATTACTAACAATGGAATATTTAATATAACACCAGTTAGTAATAGTAATGAAACTGATACAGTACAGATGTGGGCAAATGTTAATTTTTCAGAAGCAGGAGCACTTCAAGTAAATGGAGAACAAATATGGAATGGGGGAAATGCAACTAGTAATCCAACAGTATTCAGTGGTCAATTACCTGTATCAAACTCTGGAGGAGAATATTTAACTTACAATATTCAATACTGGACTATGAATATGGGAGGAGTAGTAAATGCCACAGCACCACCACAATGTGGAATTGGAGTTATTACTGTTGAACTTATTCCATGTTCAAATAATGTAGATTGGAGTGGAAGCTTATCGGTAGCTCTTAATGGGTTAGCTGGGATAAATGGCTTACAAACTATGATGGTTAATCAAAATCCTGAATTTACTCTTGCACTAAATGCAGAAATTCAAACTTTGTTGATTAACAATGTAAATATAGTTCCAAATTCTAACTCAAATACTCCAAACACATATACAGCAACAGCAATACTTTTAAATTAAATATGAAAGGAGATATAAATGAAAAACTTAATTTTATTTAATGAAAAATTTGAAATAAAATATCTTATTAATGTATGTAATTTAGAACTTAAAGATAATATATATAATGATGCTTATAAATATATAAATGGACAAGATGAATTGTTTTTTGAATTAAGCAAATTGTTAGATGATTATAATATTAGTTTCTCACGTGATCCTTTAAGTTTTAAAGAAACAATTACAATAAATGACTTAATTCTAACCAAGAGGGTTAAGAAAAAAACATATACAGAAGACCAAATACTTGCTAAGGCTATTATGGAAAATGATTTGATGACTGAAGAACTAAAACATCAAACTAATGGATTAGCTACAGGAGTAATGGAAAATGTTTTAAGCACAATGAATCTAAAGAAGCAAATCAAAGCTTTATCAACAGCTTTATTTGAAATGTCATTAAAAAAATAAATTTAAAATAAGAAAGAGGTAATAATATGAGTTTTGAAACAATACAAGAATTTTATCAATTAGGATTATGGGATGCAGAGCAATTAGAACAATTAGTACAAGCTGGTGCATTAACAGAAGAACAATATCAACAAATTACAGGACAAGCTTATCCAGTACCTACAGTAAAAAAAGAAACAATAGATAATAATGAACATTCACAAACACAATCAACTACAGGTACAGGAGTAGCACAAGGTTAATGGAAGAATTTAAAGAAACATTGAAAGATCATGAAGATAGAATTAGGTCCTTAGAAAGTAGCAATATTAAGCTTAGTGATAAGCTGTCTAATTTATGTGATAAGTTAGATAGTTTAATTGGAGCCTTAAAATGGCTAGGTGTAACTTTTATAGGTTCAATTCTATCTATATTAATATTCATAATAGAATTACATTTAAAATAAAGGAGAGATAAATATGAGTAAAATTGTTTGTACTAAAATTATGAAAGATGGAATAGATATTAAGTCTATTCTTTCTTTATTACCTGCAAAAATTCCTACATATATATATAGTAATTCAAATGGAGCATGGATTCAGACAGATGCACTAGAAGATGATATGTATAATATATGTAATCAACTGCTTGGAGAGTGGGCTTATATCCCTAGTGAAGCATTAAATTATGCATATGGAACAGCAACATCATCATGTGGATTAAATATAAGAGCTGAGAGTAATGAGAACTGTGATATTGTTGGAGTATTAGATTTTGGTCAAAGATTTAAAATCCAGGGAGAAACAAAAGACTGGTATCATATTTCTCAACCAGTAGAAGGATATGTATATAAAGCGTATACTCAAGTTTCTCAAACGCCTTCAACAGTTTCACAGGATTTAATTAAATTTACTGCATCATGGGAAGGATTTAGTTCAACTCCATATCGAGATGCTGGTGGAAATTGGACAGTAGGATTTGGTGATTGTACCTACAATGAAAAGCCTCAGTCTGTGACATATCAACAAGCATTAAATATGTTAACTACAACATTAAATAATTTAGCTCAACAAATTTCAAATTCTTTAGGTAAATATAATTTAACTCAATATCAATTAGATGCTTTAGTTGATTTTGCATATAATCTAGGATTTGGAGCATTAATGGGAAGTGATTTAGTAGCTAATTTTGAAACTTGTGATAATAATGCAACAATTGAACCTGATTTTACAGCATGGAGTTACTGTGATGGAACAGAGTTGGAAGGGCTATATAGAAGAAGAGTAGCAGAGTCACAAATGTTTTTATTTAATCAATATAATAATAATTAATAATTAGGAGTGAGATTATGATAAATTTAAATTCAAATATAATTATAGAAGGTTCTGAAATAATTGTTACTATTATTGCAGTAGCTTTAAGTCATTTTAAATTAACAGGATCATTAAAGAAACATATTAATAATGTAGTAAAAGAAATTCCTACAATAGATAAAACAATTAATAGTGTAGAAAAAACAGTAGATTTAGGAAGTAATATAATTGAAGATTTAAATCCAGCCGATGCAGGAGAAGTTGAAGCAATAAAGAAAATAATAGATGTAGCAGCAACAACTATTGATAATGTAACTTCGGCTAATTATTCAGAAAAAGCAGATATATTAAGAAAGATAGTATCAGAAGTAATTAGTGAGTTTAAAATAAAACAAACTCATAATGACCAAAGATTAGTAGATGAACATATAATAAAAACTTTAAATAAAAAATTAGTTCCAGTAGGATAAAACATTGCCCTCTTTGGAGGGCTTTATTTTTTTGCAATAAAAAAGGTCCCATACTTGGGACCGAAAGGAGGATTGTCAAAAAAACATAAAGATAACATTAGAAAAAAGGTGTTAATTAATATCTGTGATGAACTTTAACTTCAACTTTTAAATGTTTCTTACCTTTAGAAGAGTGTTTTCTTCTATGTGAAGTTTTTCTTGAAGTTCTTTTTTTATGATGTCTAACAGTTGAACATCTTCTAGTTCTTCTTCTAGCCATATTAACACCTCCTTTCTTACTCTAAGAGGAGTATAAATAAATTATAGCATTAGAATAGTTTTAAATTTAGCACACTTTCAGCACATTTTACGTTATAGTACATATAACATCCTAGGCACAATGAAATATGCCTTATCGATGTATTAAGTAGTGAAGAAGATTCAGTAGTAGAAG
>CAUWDH010000075.1:0-2603 GCA_963557775.1 uncultured Sarcina sp. | reverse complement strand
TAGAGATTACTTATTATTTACCTTTGCTTGAGCTGCTGCAAGTCTTGCAACTGGAACTCTAAATGGTGAACAACTTACATAATTTAATCCTAGTTTATGACAGAATTCTATAGAGCTTGGATCTCCTCCATGTTCTCCACAAATACCTAACTTAATATCTTCTCTAGTTTTTCTACCTCTTTGCACTGCTATTTCCATTAATGAACCTACTCCAGTTTGATCTAACTTTGCAAATGGGTCTTGTTCATAAATAGCTTTTTCATAGTAATCATTTAAGAATTTACCTGCATCATCTCTTGAGAAACCAAATGTCATTTGAGTTAAGTCATTTGTTCCAAAAGAGAAGAACTCAGCTTCTTTTGCTATTAAATCAGCAGTTAATGCAGCTCTTGGTATTTCTATCATTGTACCAACTTTAAAGTCAAGTTCTACACCTTTTTCATCCATAACTTCTTTTGCTGTATTACAAACTACTTCTTTTACATACTTTAATTCTTTTATTTCTCCTACTAAAGGAATCATAATTTCTGGAACTACATCAAATCCTTTATTTTGTTTAACTTCTATAGCAGCTTCAATTACAGCTCTTGTTTGCATTTCTGCTATTTCTGGATAAGAAACTGATAATCTACATCCTCTATGCCCCATCATTGGGTTGAACTCATGTAAATTTGCTATAGTATTATTAATTTCTTCTACTTCTAAATTCATTTCCTTAGCTAAAGCTTCTATATCCTTAGGATCTGTAGGTAAGAATTCATGTAGTGGTGGGTCTAAGAATCTTATAGTAGCTGCTCTTCCTTCTAAAGCTTCGTATATTCCAACAAAGTCTTCTCTTTGCATTGGAAGTATTTTAGCTAATGCTTTCTTTCTTTGTTCAACATCCTTAGCTAATATCATTTCTCTAACTGCAGCTATTCTATCTTCTGCAAAGAACATATGCTCAGTTCTACATAAACCTATTCCTTCAGCACCAAAATCAACAGCTTGTTTAGCATCTCTTGGAGTATCAGCATTTGCTCTTACCTTTAATGTTCTTATTTCATCAGCCCAACCCATGAAAGTAGCAAAATGTCCACTTATTTCTGGAGTAACTGTTTTTAATGCTTCTCCATATACTTTTCCTGTTGAACCATCTATTGAAATATAATCATTTTCTGTTAGAACCTTACCATTTACAGTAACTGTCTTAGCTTCTTCATCAACCTTTAATTCTCCACAACCAGCTACACAGCAAGTTCCCATTCCTCTGGCAACAACAGCTGCATGAGAAGTCATTCCTCCTCTAACTGTTAAAATACCTTCAGAAGCTATCATTCCTTCTATATCTTCTGGTGAAGTTTCAAGTCTTACTAAGACTACTTTTTCTCCATTTTCATGTCTTACTTTAGCATCTTCAGCAGTAAATACTATTTTACCACAAGCTGCTCCTGGTGATGCTGGAAGTCCTGTTGCAATTGGAGTTGCTTCTTTAACTGAAGCTGTATCAAAGTTTGGATGTAACAATGTATCTAACTGTTTTGCTTCAACCTTTAATATAGCTTCTTCTTTAGTAAGCATACCTTCTTCAACTAAATCAACGGCAATCTTTAAAGCTGCTTGAGCCGTTCTCTTACCATTTCTAGTTTGAAGGAAATATAACTTACCATCCTCTATAGTAAATTCCATATCTTGCATGTCTCTATAGTGCTTTTCTAATTTATTAACTATATCCATGAATTGATTATAAATTTCTTTATTTTGCTCTTCTAATTGAAAAATTGGCATAGGTGTTCTTATTCCTGCAACAACGTCTTCACCTTGTGCATTCATTAAGTATTCACCATAAATTCCTGTTTCTCCTGTAGCTGGATTTCTTGAGAAAGCAACTCCAGTACCTGAAGTTTCCCCTTTGTTTCCAAATACCATTTCTTGAATGTTAACAGCCGTTCCCCACTCTCCTGGTATATCATTAAGTCTTCTGTAAACTATAGCTCTTGGATTATTCCATGATCTAAACACAGCTTTTACAGCTTCTATTAATTGATCCTTTGGATTACTTGGGAATTCTTCACCTTTTTCTTTTTTATATAAATCTTTAAATTCTTCTACTAATATCTTTAAATCATCAGCAGTTAAGTCTGTATCGAATTTATATCCTTTTTCGTCTTTCATTTCATCTAAAAGATTTTCAAATAATCTTTTTTCTACACCCATAACTACATCAGCAAACATTTGAATAAATCTTCTATATGAGTCATATGCAAATCTTGGATTATTTGTTAAGTTAGCCATAGCTTCTACTGAATCATCATTTAAACCTAAATTAAGAATTGTATCCATCATTCCTGGCATAGAAGCTCTAGCACCAGATCTTACTGATACTAATAAAGGGTTTTCCAAGCTTCCAAATTTTTTCCCTGATATTTCTTCTAATTTTTCTAATTTACTATAAATTTCTTCAATAATTGAATCATCAATTTTCCCACCATCTTCATAATACTTATTACAAGCTTCTGTTGTTACAGTAAAACCTTGAGGCACTGGAATTCCTAAATTAGTCATTTCTGCTAAGTTAGCTCCCTTTCCTCCTAATAAGT
The DNA here is from genome assembly GCA_963557775.1 of uncultured Sarcina sp. GTDB lineage: Bacteria > Bacillota > Clostridia > Clostridiales > Clostridiaceae > Sarcina. The sequence continues at coordinate 24 of CAUWDH010000075.1, read as the reverse complement.
TTCTCATGCTTGCATTACCTTCAC
>CAUWDH010000074.1:0-3604 GCA_963557775.1 uncultured Sarcina sp. | reverse complement strand
TAGCAGGAATTATTATATCAATATATAGATTGGTTTTAGATCATGTAATGAAGTATACTTATGAAATATATAGATTTTTGGGAGAAAACAAACTTTATATAATCTTAGGAATAGTAGTTCTAATGTTAATGGGGTATATTGTAGGTAGTTTTGTAAAAGATGAATCAATGATAAGTGGTAGTGGTATTCCCCAAATAGAAGGTATACTTACCGGTCATTTTAAGGAACCATCTCCGGTGAAGGTTTTAATTTATAAGTTTGTTGGAGGAGTTATAGCCATAGGATCTGGATTATCTCTAGGAATAGAAGGACCATCAATTCAATTAGGTGCTACAGTAGCAGACTTATATGGTAGAATAACAAAAAGGTTAAAAATAGAAAAAAGATTTTTAATTTCAAGTGGTGCCGGTGCAGGTCTTGCAGCAGCTTTTAACGCTCCCTTTGCAGGAGTAATGTTCGTTTTAGAGGAAGTGCATAAAAAGTTTACTCCTATTTTATTTGTTTCTGCAATAGCTGCATCTGTATCATCAGATATGGTAACTTGGGTATTTTTTGGGAAACAGCCAATATTATTTGGAAGCATCTTAAAACCTATGCCTGCAAAGGATTATCCATACCTTATAGTTTTAGGAATTATAATGGGATTTGCAGGGGTCATATATAATTTAACATTAGTTAAAACAATGGGGTTATATAGCAAACTAAAAATATCAATAAAATATAGAATGATGATACCTTTTGTTTGTGCTATGTTCTTTGGAATATGTTTTCCACAAGTTTTAGGTGGAGGATGTTCTTTAATAAATAGCATATTAGTTACAGGAATGGCACTAAAAATTGCTATAGTTCTTTTAATAGCTAAGTTTGCATTTTCAATGATTAGCTTCTGTTCATCTACACCAGGAGGAATATTATTTCCCCTATTAACTTTAGGTTCATTAGTAGGAGTTATATTTGGTAATGTGTCAATAAGATATTGTGGAGTGAATCCTGTTTATATGATTAACTTTATTTTATTTGCTATGGCAGCAATGTTTGCATCAATAGTAAGAGCTCCAATTACAGGATTAATTTTAGTTTGTGAAATGAGTGGATCATTTACGGAGTTTGGAGCTATAGCTTTAGTATGTGGAATAGCATACTTAACAGCTGAATTGTTAAAAAATGAACCTATTTATGAATCATTATTCAATATGAGGTATCATAATCAAACTGGAATTCCAAATGAAAGTGATAAAGATTTAATAATTTCTTATATAGTAGAAATGGGGTCATCAATAGTTGGGAAGAAGTTAAAGGAAATAAAGTTAGTAGAACATGCTTTAGTAGTATCAATAGAGAGGGAGGGAGAAAGTTTAATACCTAATGGTGATGATATTATTATGGCTGGAGATACAATTAATATAATGGTTAGTGAGAAAAAAGAAATAAAATTAAGAGAAAGACTTGATAAGATTTGTATTTGTGAAGAAGAATATCTAAAATGATAGTATTAGTATAGTAAAGAGTGAGAATTTTGGGTATAATAAGATTAAAATTAGCACTAAAAAAGGAGCATTAATATGGCAAGTATAGATGAAGTAAAAGCAGGAATTAACAATTTACCTAATGTTAAAGATATAGATTCATTAATAGCAGAAGGAAAATATGAGTCACATGATGCAATAGCAGAAGCTATAACAATTTATTTAAATGATTTGGGAGAATATATTCATCATGATGAAGATGGAGAACATAGTCCTTTAGAAATTATCAATCAAAGTGGTATTGTTAATGTATTAAAGGAAAAGGGATACGATGTAATATTAGAAGAAAATGATGGAGATTATTCAATTGGTGTAGATTGGTAATAAAAAAGGACTGATTTTCAGTCCTTTTTTCATTAATTATTCAAGATTTCTCTATCACTTTTTACTTTCTTTACTTTTATATATAAATAGCTAGCAATTATAGCTGTAATAGGGATTGTTAAAAGCATTCCAATACTTCCAGCAAGTGATTGTAAAAGTTCTGTTGAAATAATTTCTTTAGAAAGTATTTCAGAAAAATCTCCTCCGTACATTAAAAGTAATAAGATAGTTGTTAAAGAAGAACCTATATAAGCTAAAATAAGAGTATTAGTCATAGTTCCCATTATATCTTTTCCAATAATAAGTCCAGATGTAAGAGATTTTTTAAAGGTAACATCTTTTACTTCTTTACAAAATTCAAATAAAGAAGAAGCAATAGAAATAGCAACATCCATAGTAGCTCCTAGTGCACCTAATATAATGGCTGCAAAAGTAAGAGCTTTTAAATCAAATGAAGGTAATTTCATAGCAGCACTTGTATTTAAAAGTAATATACTATCTTGGCTAGAAAGTCCTGTTAAATTAAGAACTTTATTCATTAATAATGTTATCAATGAAACAGCAAGTACGCCACCTATGCAACCTACAGCAGCAGCCAGAGATTTTTTAGTATATCCACTTACAAGTGGCAAAGTAGTAATTATTATAAAAACTGCTGTTAAAATAGATGTGACATAAATATTATATCCAGCAAAAATAGAAGGAATAAATAACATAAAAATAGAACCGCAAGTTATTGTTAAAGAAATAATAGTTTTTAATCCATTAATTTTACCTAAAACTAATAAACCTATAAAAAATAAAGCAATTAAAAAGAATAATCCATTAATTCTATAGTGATCAGCTAAAAAGATACTGTCCTCAGTTTTATGAATTACAAATTTATCTCCTACATTTATTGGATTTTCATTATATCCAGGAATACCACCAGATAATTGAGATGCAACAACTTCTTCTCCTTTTAAATCTTTATTTAATATTTTTACACTTACACTAGTAGAGATCATTCCTTCACTAGTTTTTTCACTATCTATTACTCTAGTTACTTCACCAACATAGTTTGTATAATTATTAGTTCTTAATAAAGATTTTCCGTTGGTTAAAAAAAAGTAACCAGCAAATATTATAATTGTAGAACTTATAATAAGTATCAAGTTTAATATATTAGTTGTTTTTTTATTTGTATCTAAGATACTAATTCCCCCTTAATTTTAAATATTACTAAATTAAGTATAATAAATAGTTATTAGCTATTTATTAACAAAGGAAAAAAAAATATTAAATTTTACTGTAAGAATAAACTTTATTAAAACTTCTAGAAATAGTATAATTAACAAGACAAGATGAAATTTACTTAATTTAGGAGTGGTATTCAAATGATAAATGATATACTTAATAAAATAGAAAGTGTAAATGGTGAATTAGAATTATTATATAGTAGACATTATGAAAATGATTATGGATATATTGAATTTTCATTAAAAACTATAGACTATAGTGATGTAGTTTTAAGAGTAAAAGAAGAAGAACTTAATATATTAAAATTTTTATTAATATATAGAATAGTGAGCAGTTCAGATGAAAACCTCTTCGAAAAAATATCTAAATTACTTATTTTAGAAAATGATAATATTGTAAGTTTATTGTATAAGCTAAAGAAAAACCAAATTGACTTAGATAAAAGTATTGAAGATATACTTAAATTTAGAAGAAATGATTTAGTAAAAAATTTATTAGATTCATTAAACAATACT
>CAUWDH010000073.1:0-4433 GCA_963557775.1 uncultured Sarcina sp. | reverse complement strand
TATTGTATGCTAGAATGGAATTGCTTAAAGACTAATATACCAGCAATGGAATTTTACAAAAAGAAAATTAAAGCTAAAGAAATAGAAGATTTAATATTTTTCAATATAAATATGTAATGTATAAACGTAGATTTAATTCAGGTGGAGTTTTGACTCCATCTGAATACTTAGTCATAGTTATGAGATAAAATAATTAAGGGCTGTATCAAAAAAATGATATAGCTTTTGTATGTTGATACAGCCTTTAGAAAGTGGTAATAAATTAGAAGTTAATTTATAGTCATATGTTTAGTAAAAGTTATTTAGAGGTTAAGTTTATTATCTTTATTTTGTTGAAAGATTTAATATTAAAAATATTAATAATTAGATAAACTTGTAGTATTGTAAAAAACATCTTTACTAATTAAAGAATTAAAGATAGCATCAACTATTAGTTCTTTGTTATAACGTTTACATTCCCAGTGATTAGTGATAAAGAAACATTTAATGAGTAAAGATGGACAATTCATTTTGTTTATTAAAGGAAGAGTAGAATTTTTTATTATACCTCTATTACTATAACCTAGGGTTTGTAGTCTATTTTGAATTTTTTTTGAGAGTTCATAACTTATATCAGATTTAGAATTAATCAAAATTTCAGTACCGTACTTAGTAGGAGCTGAAAAGGTGTTTAGAGTTATTGAAAGAAATAAATCTAAGTTTGAATTATTACCAAGTTCTATAGTGGAATTTATCATGTCAGTTTGAGGTCTATTTTCTGGAGGTGAACAATTGACAACTTCAACATTAAAATCTTTTAGTTTTTTTATTAGAAGTTCACCAATTTCATTTAAAACAACTTTAGGATTAAGAAGCATTTTTGTAGAATTTATATTGTGGTTATCTTTATTGTAGTAAGCATAATCAATTCCTATTTTCATGAGAATTTCTCCTTTTAGAATCTTATAATTAATTTTTAGACATTGAAACTAAAATATTCATATAAGAACTAATAATTTTAAATATCCTAGTGAATAAAATATTTAAAATTGCTTATTCATAGATAATTACTTTATTAATATATTATATGAAATAAGTAGTTTGTAAGATATAACTATTATTTGTAATTTATATAGAAAATATGTAAAATATAAAAGTTAATTTGTAAATAAGAGAATTGTAAAAGGAGATTTATCAATATTGCAGATAAATCTCCTTTTGTATTTTTAATTACATAATAGGTGAGAGAAGTCTAAAAATAGATTCAAGAAATTTAATTTTTTTAGAACGATTAGAAAATTCTTTAAGAGTGAGTTTTTTACAATCTTTTAAATCTTTGTAGAATTTTTCTTCTAAGTGAAGAGCCAGTTTACTGCTATACATTATAGCATTAGTCTCAAAATTTAAAGCAAAACTTCTTATATCCATATTAGCAGTTCCAATAGTTGAAATGCTTGAATCAGCTACAATTGTTTTAGCGTGTAAAAAACCTCTTTCATATAGATAAACATTAACTCCATATTCTAAAAGGATCTCTATATAGGGGTTTGCAACCCAAGGAATAAAAACTTTGTCAGGGATACCTGGTAACATTAAATTTACTTCAACTCCAGACAAAGCTGCTAATTTTAATGAATCCATAATAGCCAAATCAGGAACAAAGTAGGGACTTTGTATACAAAGAGTTTTTTTTGCGTTATTCATTATTTTCATATATGTATTTTTTATGTGTTCTGCTTCGTGGTCAGGGCCAGATGATATTATTTGCATTGGTACCTTATGTCCAAGCTCAATATCTTCATGTTCTTTGAAATATTCGGCAAATGAAGGACTTAGATTTTCCTTTGTACAGTATGTCCAATCTAAAATAAATCTTTCTTCGATTTCATTTAAGGCCTCTCCAGTAATTTTCATATGAGTATCTCTCCAATAGCCTAAGGGACCTTCACCTTTATACTCTTTTCCTACATTAAAGCCACCAAGATAACCGTAACGACCATCAATTAGAACAAATTTTCTATGATTTCTATAGTTGATTCTTATATTGAATATTCCAAAAATATTTGGAAAGAACTTTTCAAATTTTACTCCAGCAGCAGCTAATTTTTTTTCATAATTTTTTGAAATTTTATTTCCCATAGCATCTACAAGAAGCCTAACTTGGACACCTTCTTTAGCTTTTTCACAAAGAGCATCTAATAATAAAGAACCTGTTGAATCACTTCTAAATATATAGTACTCTACATGAATAAAATTCTTAGCTTTTTTTATCTCTGCAATCATATCGTCAAAAAGTTCTTTACCATCAAATATTACTCTAACTGAATTATTTATAGTGTAAAGTGATTTACAGTTTACATAATTCATTCTAATTACATCTTGATTAGCTTCGGAAACTTCATTTAATGTTGTAGTTGTTTTTAGCTTTTTTAGGTATGAATTTTTTATGTTATCATCCATTATTTTTCTTTTAAAAAGTTTTTCTTTACTAATATCATGTCCACAAAATAAATATGCTATGAAACCTAAGATGGGTATAAATGCTAATATTAATAACCATGCCCAAGTTGATGCAGGGTTCTTTTTTTCGAAAAAAAGTAAAGTTATCATAAAGATAAAGTTTATAAAACCTAGTATCAATAAGATAAACATAATTATGTTATACATTTTATTTCCTCCAGTAATATATTTTTTACTTTTACATTATACAGTAAAAAATATAATTTTAATTTTATATAAGTTCATTTTTATAATGTTTTCTAGAATATGTTGAAAAGTGAATAAGAAATCATAAATTATATTAAGATAAAATTATTATTTATGCGTAATATTTGTAAAATAAAAAAACTATAAATTTACACAAATAGTTAATAATATTAAATGGATATATGGAATTTTTAATTAAACTTGATATAATAAAGATAAATGTTATTTTTAGATTTGGAGTGTATGATTAAGATGAATGAAGAACAATTAAAAAAAGCTAGAACTTTATATAATGGAAGTTGTAGAGTTTGTAAGAGTTGTAATGGAGTTGCTTGTGCTGGAGAGGTTCCAGGCATAGGAGGTAAGGGAATGGGAGATTCCTTTAAAAGAAATGTTTCTGCTTTAGAAAATATAAAAATAAATATGAGAGTAATTCATAATGTAAAAAATCCAGATACAACAATTGAGTTATTCGGAAAGAAAATGGAATTACCACTTTTTGCTGCACCAATGACAGCTATTTCATTAAATATGGGTGGAATGGTAACAGAAGAAGAATACATAGAATCATTGGTTGAAGGATGTTTAGAAGCTGGAATATATCCAATGGTTGGTGATACAGCTTTAGATGAATGTTTAATAACAAATCTTGAAATCTTGAAAAAACATGATGGACAAGGTATTGCTTTTATAAAACCAAGAAAAAATAATGTTATTTTTGAAAAGATGCAAATGGCAAAGGATGCTAATATATATGCTATGGGAATAGATATAGATGGAGCAGGACTTTTAACCATGGCTTTACATGGAAAAGATGTAGAACCTAAAACTATAGAAGAATTAAGAGAAATAAAGTCAAAAACTGATGTTCCTTTTATACTCAAAGGGGTTATGACAAAGGAAGATGCATTATATGCAATTGAAGCTGGAATGGATGCAATTGTTGTTTCAAATCATGGTGGTAGAGTTTTAGATCAAACACCAGGAACTGTTGAGGTTTTACCAGAAATAGCAAAAGTAGCAAAAGGAAAAATTAAGATATTAGTAGATGGTGGTATTAGAAGTGGAGTAGATATACTAAAATGTATTGTTCTTGGAGCTGATGCTGTTTTAATTGGAAGACCTTTTGTAACAGCAGTTTTTGCAGATGGAGCTAATGGAGTTAAAGATTATATAAGTTCACTTAAAAATGAGTTAAAATCAGCTATGATATTAACAGGATGTAACTCAATAGAAGAAATAAATGAAAAAGTTTTATATAAAGGTTAAATAAAAAATTAAAATATGATTCACTGTGAATAAATGAAAAGGCTATATTAATATAGAAGATAATTTCTATATATGGTATAGCCTTTATATAGTAATAAAGTGATTTAGCTATTATAACTATAAATTTTATTTCTTTTTTTTGAATATATTAAATAAGCTAGATAAAATTACTACTACTGATAATAATATAGTTAGATAATCAACTGAACCACCTTTAGAAGGTGTATTTATTTGATATATTGCAATACATATAACAACAATTGATAATATTATAAGCAGAATCCATGTATTTTTATTTACTGGTTGTTTACGGTTATATTTTTTTTCTTCATTATTCATATTTAAATTTCTCCTTAGTTTTATAAATATATGTATTTAAAATAATAATTTTTATTATTTTTTAAAGTAGTTTTAGTTAAAGTGTAAACTGAGTTTTAACTTTAACTTTTTAATCAAATATTACTTTATAATTATAATTA
>CAUWDH010000072.1:0-5415 GCA_963557775.1 uncultured Sarcina sp. | reverse complement strand
AAAAGAATTGCTGGTTTATAATAAATTCGTCTGTTTAATTTTCAAATATCATTTTACTCTGTCGCCCTCAAGCGACTTTCTTATCTTATCACTTTAGCTTTATTATGTCAACACTTTTTTAAAATTTCTTTTTCAAAACTTTAAGTTGTTAACTTGTTTGCCTCAGCGACGTTTTTTATAATATCATGTTAATAAACTTAAATTTTATTATTTTTCTTCATTTTTTGAATATATTTAAGTATTTTTACAGTTTTACTTTGTTTTTCTCTTATTTTTGTATATAGATACACTAGGATATGTATACTTATTGAAATTAAGTATACATATCAATTTTATTAAGTTTTTATTGGTATCTTTATATTATTTACTATTAAATAAATTTTTAATTGATTTTTTTAAATTAAATATATTACTATTTTCTTCTCTTTTAACATCATTTAAAAAATTACTTAATAACATTATAGGTTCAAAAATATTAATTGTATCCTCATATCCTTTGTTTATTCTTTTTTTTATGCTCTTATTATTAAAATCTAACAACCCATCTTTAACTCCACCGTCATCACAATTCATAGATCTTATTTCTATTATTTTTGTATTAGGGAAGTTATCCTTATCTATACAATCAGTTTCACATAAATAAGATATTATTATTAAGTCACATCCAGTACCATAAACAGGTTGCACAGGTATATTATCAACCATCCCACCATCTAAATACTTTTTTCCACTTATTTCTTCTGCCTCATAAATACTTGGGATTGCTGATGTAGCTAATATTATCTTTTTTATTTCTTCTAATGAATACTCGTTATATTTAAAATATTTAACTTTTAACTCATCTACTTCTGTACAAGTAGCATAACATTCTATATTAGATCGTTTTATTTTTTCAATATCTAAGTACTTATTTATAACTTCTATTATTCCTTCTTTAGAAACATTTCCCTCTTCTAATACTCTTGGCATATATTTTTTTATAAAAGGTATATTTTTAGCACCTAAAGTTAACATTACTCCTCTTTTAAATAATTCAAAATTATCTATAGGCAATATCTTTTCCATTGATATTTCATACCAAATTTCTTCTGCAACTTCTAAATCCCCTTGCATAAATAATATTGCATTCAAGGCTCCTATCGATGTTCCAGATACAACACTTATATGTTTATCAATATTTAATTCTCTTAAAGCCTTCCAAATACCTATTTGATAAGCCCCTCTTGCTCCTCCTCCTGCTAATACTAAACCTATTTTCATAAATAAAAGACCCCTATTTTATATCTTCTTATTTATTTTATTCATTATAATTAATGCTGTGTCTTCTATAGCTCTTTGAGTTACATCTATTGTAGTACATCCTAATTTTTTAATTATTCTATCTGCAAAATCTAATTCTTCTAATATTCTTTCATCTGATGCATATTTTATATCAGAAGATATTCTATGAAATTTATCCAATCTCTTTTTCCTTATCTCAATTAATTGAAATGGATCAATTGTTAATCCAAATATTTTTCTTCGATCTATATTATATAATTCATCTGGTATACCTACTTCCGGCATTAAAGGAATATTTATAGCCTTTATACCTTTGTTAGCTAAATACATACATAATGGTGTCTTAGAAGTTCTAGAGAGACCTATTAAGATTACATCTGCATTTTTAAGCCCTCTATAATCCTTACTATCATCATATTGCATAGCAAACTCCATTGCTTCAATTCTAGAATAATACACCTCATCAGTTTTCCACATAGCTCCTGGATTATAATTTGGATATTCATTTAATATTGAAGATGCTACATTTATTATAGGACCTAATACATTTATTATATTTATATTATTAGCTATACATCTTTGAGTTAAATATTCTCTTAGATTTACAGTAATTATAGTAGAAACAATCATAGCTTTTTCATCTTTTATAACCTTCTCAACAACTTCTTCTACATCTTCTAATGTTTTTACGTATGGTATTCTTTCAACTTTAACTTTTTCTTCTTTAAACTGACTTGCTGCTGCTTTTGCTACCTGTTGTGCTGTTTCTCCTATAGAATCTGATATTGCATAAATTATCAACATTATAACTCCTTCTTTACTTAATTATATTAATCTATTTGATAATATTATTTCCTTATTACTTTTTCGCTATTATTAACAAATGTTCTGTATTATCTCTAAATTCTTCCATTTCGCACTTTTCTGCAGCTACTTTTAATATATTTAAGTATATATCTCTGTTATTTAAATAGTGACTAGTTACTTTACTAGACATACCACTTAAAAAGCTTTCAGCCCCTGCATAATTTAGTATATCTAATCCACTTTCCTCTACTTCATTTAAAGCATCTTTCGGTGTTGAAAAATAAGTCTCTGTAAAAGAATCATCTTTTCCATATGAATTACTATAAAAATACTTATAGATATTATCTAATTCTCTAAATTCTTCAAAAAAATCAGTAACTCCATTTTTTAAAACTCCTAATGTATTTAAATAACTTATAATTATAATTCCATTAGGTTTTAATATTCTTCTACATGCTTTTAATAGGTTCATTCTCTCTTTTTTATTAGTGATGTGATACATAGGTCCTAATAATAAGATTCCATCATATGAATCTTCCATTTCATATTGAAGATTCCTAGCATCTCCACATATATATTTATCTGCTTTTAATCCATTTTCCTCTATATGATTTTTAGCTAATGTAATAGAATTTTGAGATATATCCATTAATGCTACTTTATAATTTCTTTTTAAAAGTTCGATTGAATATCGCCCTGGACCTGAGCCAATATCAAAAATCACTCCATTATCAGGAAAATATTTTTTTATTATATATAAAGTACTAAAAAATTCAATTCTATTATAAGGATCATCTAATCTTCTTAATTCATTAATACAGTTTTGGTCATAATAATCTCTTACTTCATCGCTCATGGTATCCCTCCTTTTCCTAAAAATACTATATTTTTATTATTATGTCAATGAGGCAACTATTCTGTTCATAAACTTCATAAAATTATTATTTAATTTAATTATTTATATATGGTAAAATTTACTTATGATTTAAATTAGGAGGGCTTCAATGAACAAAGAAAAATTGCTTACTGTATTGATTCTTCCATCAATGTGGTTTTTATATGTTCTCTTTGAATTATTTTCTGGGAATTTATATGATTTAAACACCTTAATATTTAATTTTATCTTATTAATTCCACTTTTATTTATAGGTTTTTATTTTTATAAGATAAATTTAAAATATCGCAATGGAATTTCGAAGAAAAAACTTATAATATTTTCAACCTTATTAATAGCATTAGATCAGCTTACAAAAATAATTATAAAATTATACTTCTTTGATTCTAAATTTTACATAATTCCAAAAACATTATCATTTAACCCTATAATAAATACCTCTGGTTCTTGGCTAAATGTAAGATTCAAAACTAATATAAGTTTTTCAATTTTAATTTTTATAAATTTTATAGCATTATTTATATTTTTAGAATTGTATAGATATTTTAAAAGTAAAAATATAAAAGGTTTTTATGCTGATTGTTGTCTTATATTTATATTTGCAGGTTCTTTTTGTTCACTTGTAGATAAATTATTCTATGGTGGAAGCTTAGATTTTATTGGTGTAGGCTCTTTATTTATAGCTGATTTTAAAGATATCTTTATAAATATAGCTATTTTCCTATTCGTAATGACTTGTTACCAAAATGGATTTTTTAGTAATAATGAAGAAACTACTCTTAAAGAAGACTTAAATAATATCAAAGACTTTCTTAAATTTATATTGTTAGATTTAAAAGCATTAATTAAACTTAAATAAAAAAGCACCTAGATTACTTTTATAATCTAGGTGCTTTTTTTCTTTAAGTCATTGTAAATACTTTACTAGGTTGTTGTTGTAACTGATTTAATGCATCTTGTTCTTGCTTTTGAACTGAAGTTAATGGTGCATTTGGTTTTAAATTAACTATGCTACCATTTGGTTGACTTAATGGATCTTCTGCTGGATTCTTTGCATTTGCATTTTTATTATCTTCTTTTGCTTTATCCTTAGTTTGATTTTTATTATCAGTTTTATCTTTATTATCATTTACTTGAGGATTATTTTTATTATATGCCTCAAATTGCCCATCATTAAGTAAATTCCAATCATTTTCAGCAATATTAATATTATTAAATGATTTCATCCAACTTGGAGCAAATTTTAAAGCATTATTTGATACTGGAATAACATTAAATTTAGTTGCAAGTTGTAATTGAGTTTTTGGTCCTGCTACGAATTCCATAAATAATTTAGCTACATTTAAATTCTTTGTTCCATTTACTATAGCAGCTCCTTCTACCATTAAAGGAGAACCATTTTTAGGATTAACTATAGTTAAAGGATTTCCTTCTTGTATAAGCGCTTGTACCTCATTCATTGGTGCAAAAGAAATTGGTGTTGCTTTATTTTTAAGTATATTGTTTGTGTAATCAGTTATATTTGTAGTACTAACAGCTTCATTAGTTTTTAATCCATTTTCAAATTGTTGGCCTGACATTTCATTAGCATTAGAATTATGCTCTGCATCCATTGATGCCATTATATTTGATATATAATTACTATAATCAGGTGTAAGAATTACTTTTCCCTTATTTCCTTCTACTGTTAAGTCACTCCAAGCTTTTGGAGCATCTTTTGGTAACATATACATATGATTATAGAACATCACAATAGGTTCTATACTAGTACCATACCAATATCCATTGCTATCTTTGTATAATGGACTTATATCACCATCGAAGTTAAAATTTGCTTTTTCTAATAAACCTGCTGAAGCCATACTGTTAAGCTCTTTTGCACTACCACCATAAACAAAATCAACTTTACCTTTATTTTCTTCAACAGCTTGCTGTAGATTCGATACAATTTGATAATTTACAGTTATTCCTGTTTGCTGTTTAAATTCATTTGCAATATATTGCATCTCATTGTTACTAACAGTAGAATAAACAGTTATTTCTTTTGATAAGACTGCTTCTTTTAACATTTTATTTCTACTAGAAGTGAACCATGCTATACCTGTACTTATGATTAGTATAGCTACAAATAGAGCTATTAATTTTTTCACTTTCTCTTTCCTCCGATTTGTAATTTCTAATTATAACTATCTACTTTTGTCATCTCTATTAGTGTATCAGATTTTATTCATAAGAAAAAGAACATATGAATTACAATTTTCACTTTTTCTCCTCTATTTTAAGTAATAAAAAAACCATATAAATTATATTTATATGGTTTCTATAATAATGCTAAGCAAGTTTTTCTTAATAAAAAGCCTCTCTAGTTTAGAGAGGCTTGGTGGCTCACCGGGGAATCGAACCCCGGACACCATGATTAAAAGTCATGTGCT
>CAUWDH010000071.1:0-6275 GCA_963557775.1 uncultured Sarcina sp. | reverse complement strand
CATACTTTTCTTTATACTCTGGAACTTCTTGACTATGTTCAATTACAATTCCTTCTTTACATTTTCTTACTTTGAAAACTTGTAAGTAGTCTAATTCCTTACCCTCTTCATTCAATTTATCAATCATACTCCAAAGTATAAGTTGTAATCTTAAATCTAACTTTTCATTAGCTCCTCTTGTTATATATCTGCTCTCTTTCTTAAACATCTTAATCCTCCTAAAAATAATTAAAGCTACCTAATTACTTTTCTTGTAATTAAGTAGCTATTTTAATTCTTGCTTCAACATTTCTATGAATTCATCTGAAAATACTTTCTCTTTAATGGACTTCTTTATTAACTCCATTAACTCTAATTCAGTTACATCAAGACTTCTTGGAATATAAGTCTCATCACCTCTTCTAGTAGATTTATATACACAGAATCTTATTTCATTCCTTTTTAGTTCCTTGATATATATCTTTTCTATTGTATATGTATATTCATCATCTCCAACTTTTCCTTGATTTATTATCTTACAATACTTAGTTTCCTTGATTATCTTATCCTCTTTTATATTCTTACTCACATTAAATTAACCTCCATTTATTCTAATAGGAACTTAGAAAGTTCTTCTGTTGTTACTACTACAATTGCATAATCACTTGAAAGCAAAAATAAGGAAGAAGTCCAATTAACTCCTTCCTTACATTCAATAATATCAGTATATTCTGGTATTAAACCTTGTAACTTATCTTTCTTTAACATTTCGATAACAACGATATTTTCTGCTATAACTATATATCCTCCTAAATCTTTCTCTATATCTCTATTAGCTCCATAATTTTCACCTAATACATTAATGACGTCTAAAACATTACTGATTACTTCTATAGGATATCCTTTTAATTGATTTTTTAAATAAACCTTTTTCATTATAAATTTCTCCCTTCTAAGAAAGTAAAAAACTTTTACTTGTATACATAAATACAAGTAAAAGTTTGTTTTTCTAAGTTAATAATATATATTTAATTTATCTTTTAATACAGTAATTAACCTAATTCTAATATTGTAATTTAAAAGTGTTTTTGAAGATTTCTACAAAAAATTTACGAACCTTCTTGTATTGTTCAATCAAATTATCTTCATTTTTAATCCCTTATATTCATGATATTTTTTTATCCATTATCATAGAAATAATATATAACACTAATACTGGTGCTACTAATAATGAAGTACATACTATACCAATACTTACTGAAATATTTGTAGCTATGATTCCTATAATCGGTCCACCTAAAATTTGACCTAAGGAATTCATTTGTCCATTTATAGAAAGCACAGTAGCTCTAGAATTATCATCTATATGCCCATTTAACCACGCACTGAATATAGGTTCATTTATAATTCTAAAGGTATTTGTTGCCAAATAAGCTATTAACATTAAACTAAAGTTTCTTGTAAGAGCAAATATCAACATAGACGATATATAAAGTATATTTATGCATAATAATAGTTTTCCATTTTTCCTATTATCCTCATTCTTAAGATTCTTTGCCATAAAATGCATTACTATGAAGCTCAATATCATTCCTAAAATTCCAAAAATTCCAAACCAAGTCACTGAACTAAGGTTTCCAAGTTTAGGAAGTGTAGTATCTTGTAAAAAATGCGCATTAGAAAGTCTATCATAACCTTCACTTGATAATCCATAAAATAAAGTTACTGCAAGTAAAATCATAATTATAGATTTACTTTTTACAAATTTAAGACCAGATTTAAATGTATATACCATCTTTTTGAATGTATTTAAATCCCCAGGAGCAGATGGTTTAAAATTATTTTCTGGCATATATAACCATAAAAATAATGCAAGAATTATAAATAAAACTCCACTAACTATAATAGGAAGCCTTACAGAGAAATTAGCTATTACAGTGCTTAGTACTATTCCAATAAATGCTCCTATCTGCCCTGCTTGTGCTCCCTTTATATAAATTTCATCTAAATCTTTATTCTTCTCTTCTTCCGCAATCCAAGCTTCAAGCGAGCCACTGATAAAAGTAGACCCTAATCCCCATACAATCTGTGCTACAAGTACGAAAACAAAACTAGAAATAGAACCTTCTAAAATAAATCCCACTCCTGTTAAAACTCCCCCAATAACAATAGATAGTTTACGACTATACACATCTGCAACTATACCTGTAGGAATTTCAAATATAAAGCATGCTAATTCCAAAGTAGTTCCAACAAGTATAAGCTGAAGTGGATTTAAATGAACTATTTCAATGTGATACACTATCATAACTGTAGCTACTAACGAAAAACACATTGCTGTAATAGCTGAAAATAATAAATAAGTTTTATATGCTGAAAGTTTATTAACCATTAATAATCACCATCCTAGTATTTTTAAAAAAATTTATTTGTTTTTCATAATCTTCATATTTAAATATATAAATCATCAAAATAATCTCCTTAAACAAAAAAAGCTGTAAATGAACATAATTCACTTACAGCCTCATAATCATATAACCTAAATATAAACATAAAATATAGAACTTTAATTATATAACTTATGATTAAGCTATTCAAATTAAAATCTTATACCATATCTATATATAGCAAAAATAGACATAAAAATACCGTGTTTAGAACACGGTTTTCCTATCCTGCAAATAAAGATGTAACATGCTCATTATAATACTAATTATTTTTAGAGTACACAAATAAACATGGTAATATCAATATTATCAATAATTGATTCTACCACAAATAAACCTTGAGTTATTCAAGATTTTTCATATACTTTTAAAAATAATCCTTATTCAGTTAATTTAATTAAAAATTACCTCTTTGCGCATATTTACAACACCTTTACATTTATATTTTTTATGCTTATATTTTAGTATAATTATAGTATATATAATTTTAAAAATTTTTTCAATGCTACAGATTCTGAAAAACAAATTCTAATTTTCTCAAGTAGTGAAAAATGAAGAATCTATAAATAAAATTAAAATACCCAACAAAAATTCAAACTTTAGATTTTTGTAAGTTTCATTGCAAAAATTAAAGCACACCTATCGTCCATTTATATATCCAATTCTATCCAAAACCTCATTTATTTATGGTACGGTTCATTATTACTTATTCTAAATGCTCTATATATTTGTTCTAAAAGCATTACTCTAAATAGTTGATGTGGAAATGTCATTTTTGAGAAGCAAAGCTTATAGTTTGCTCTTTTTATTACTTCTTGTGAAAGTCCTAAGCTTCCTCCTATGACAAATACTATATTTGAGTTTCCTAATACGCCACAGTTATCTAGGTGTTTTGAGAATTCTTCTGATGTTATTTCTTTTCCTTTTAAATCCATGGCTATTACATAGTAATTTTCTTTAATTTTTGATAGTATCAATTGTCCTTCTTTTTCTTTTATTAATAGTTCTTCTTTTTCTGAAGCATTATCTGGTGTTTTTTCATCTGGAAGCTCTATTATACTTAATTTACAGTATCTAGTTAATCTTTTTGAATACTCATTTATGGCATCCTTTAAGTATTTTTCTTTTAGTTTTCCAACAGAAACTATTGTTATGTTCATTATTCTATCCTCATTTCGTATGTTCTCTATTATTAATAAAGTTCTTATAAATCACTAAAAATATAAGCCCTAAAATCAAGCATTATAATAAAACTCTTTTAGAATTTTATTATAACAAATTTTGATTTATAGAGCTTTTTTACTATTTTTAATTTGATGATTCTGGTATAGCTGTTAAATCCCCTTGTGAATTTACTTGTAGTTTATAAGCTGGAGTATTTATTATAGTTTGTAATTGTGACATTGTTGGATCAACTCCCCCACCTGTTAATACAGAAGCATCACTTTGGCTCTGAATTTGTCCTGCTTGGAATAATGCATTAACTGCTATAGTTACAGGTAATTCTGAAAATTCTTCACTTGTTACAATTTGATTATTTGTTACTAATGTTCCAGCATTAACATTAGCTTGAGCTGCACTATAAATTGTTGCTGCTTCAGTTTGTACTCTTTTTTGTGCCTCTGTTCCTGTAGTTGGTTTTGCCCAAAAATGCATGGTAACAAGTATTACCATTAAGAAAAGTCCCCCTATGACTATAATTTTCATTACTAATGGATTTGCTTTTCTTAATTCTGTTTTTTCTTTACTATCTATTTCTTTATCATTTATCTTTTCTTTCTCTCCATTTTCACTCACAAAAATTCCTCCTAAGTTTCTACTTAAATTAATCCTCCATTATTTTTATAATTATAATATCTAAATAATATTACATCAACTGAATTATTTCTCCATTAATCACTCCTAATAACGTAAAATCAATTGATAATATAATCAATTGATTTTACGTTATTCTCTTCATACTCATATTGGCAAAATTATTCATTAAACTCTATAATTTAATTAATATTAATTTAACTAAATGATAGTTTATTATCAATTAAAAATATATTTTTAACTATATTTATTAAATAATTTATTAAAAAAAGTGTATTTTTTATATTAAATTAAAAATTAATCACTTTATTGTATTACTTCATCAAGAAATCTCTATTTTTATTGACTTTATTATCATTTAACATTTTTTCAGTTGATAAAATGTTAAATCACTCTAATTGATAATATATAAAACTTATTTTATCCTATATTCATACAAAGGAAATAAATTTATCTAAATAAATGATTTTATACATAAGGAGTTGTATTAATTATGGAAACAAAAAAATTAAATCATACTCATGAAAATTGCAATTGCGGTTGTGATGAACATAAACATAGTGCTGAAGTTTGCCACTGCGGATGTGACGAACACAAGCATACTCATACAAAAACTCACCATCACCATGAAGTAAGTGAACATAGTGAAACTTGCCATTGTGGATGCGATGAACATAAACATAGTCATGATAATTTACATCATCATCATGATTCTAGTGAACACGCTCAAAGTTGTCATTGTGGATGCGAAGAGCATAAACATAGTCATCAATCACTTCACCACCATCATGATTCAAGTGCTCATGCTCAAAGCTGTCATTGTGGTTGTGATGAACATAAACATACTCATAGTATTTAATATATTTAAAGGATTATCTCAAGTTGGAATAAACTCCTACTTAGAGATAATCTTTTTGTTTTATATAATATATTATCTAAAGTTCTATATAATCTTTTATATAAAAAATAATTTTCTTATAAATAGTTTATTTTTCTACAAAGAAATTTATTTTTCTTTTTCTACAATGCATATATTCCCCTAAAAAAACAAATATTATTGTGTGAATACTATTATAAATTAGATTTAATTCATAAATAGTCAATTTCAATCACTCTAGGTATTTATCAATGCCTATATTTTATTGAATACCTACGAGATAATCTTAAATTTAATTCAGATAGATTTTAATTCTACTGAACACTTAGTTAAAGTTATCTAAAGCATGAGGTTATTTGCTATTGCTTATATAATTAAATTTATAACCTCTAGCTATCAGATAAACTCAAGTAATAATACTTAATTATTATTAGAACTTTTATACAAAGGAGATTACTACTATGAGACTATCAATGAAAGAACAAGAAAAGCTAATGATAGTTGTAGCAGCTGATGTTGCTAGAAGAAGATTAGCTAAAGGAATCAAATTAAACTACCCTGAATCAGTAGCACTTATTACAGATGCAATAATGGAAGGTGCTAGAGAGGGTAAAACTGTTGAGACTTTAATGGATGAATGCAGAAGAATTTTAAAAAGAGATGAAGTTATGGAAGGAATTCCAGAAATGATTCATGCAATTCAAGTTGAATGTACTTTCCCAGATGGTACTAAACTTGTAACTGTTCATGATCCTATTCACTAATTAAGGAGGTTTGAATTATGATACCAGGAGAATACAAATTAGCACAAGAAGCAATACAATATAACTTAGGCAGAGAATCCACAGATTTAAAAGTAAAAAATACAGGTGATAGACCTATTCAGGTTGGATCTCACTTTCACTTTTATGAAGTTAATACTTCTCTAGACTTTGATAGAGAAAAAGCTTATGGCAAAAGATTAGATATTCCAGCTGGAACAGCTGTAAGATTCGAGCCAGGTGATGAAAAAGTAGTTAACTTAATAGATATTGCTGGAGTAAGAAGAGTTTATGGACTTAATAATAAGGTGGATGGATACCTAGATGAAGGGGGTAAAAGATAATGAGCTTTGAAATAGATAGAAAACATTATTCAGATTTATTTGGACCTACTGC
>CAUWDH010000070.1:0-7486 GCA_963557775.1 uncultured Sarcina sp. | reverse complement strand
TTCTATACATTTTTATGTTTTTATGATAACAAAAAGAACATAAAAAGTAAATAGAGAATATTTCCTTTCAGAGATTTGTATTATCCTAGAAAGGAAATATATGAGCAGTATAGCAAGAAAATTAACTAATAAGCATTATGTAGAGCATTTATATTCAACAGAAATTGAGGGTTATATACAAATAATACAATTAAAAAACAAAAAAATAGTTGATATCAAGAATTATAGAGGCATGACAATAGTTGATGCTTTAGAAGAGTATACAGGTAAAAAAGATACTTTTATATCTGTAAATACTACTTTTAATGGAAGAAGATTAGCTAGTAATACTAGACAATTTAGAGCTTTATATATAGATTTAGACCATAAGGAATATAGCTTTAATGATTTAATATATAGAACTTGGGATTTAGTGAATGAGGGAAAGATTCCAGAACCAACTATGGTAGTAGCAAGTGGTAGAGGAGCTCATATTTATTGGAGAATCGAACATGCTCCTTATCAAGCCATTGCAACGTGGCAAGAACTTGAAGATTATTTATGTTATCAATTAAAAGATTTAGGAGCAGATAAGAAGGCAGTTGATGCAGCAAGAGTATTAAGATTGCCTGATACTATTAACTCTAGGAATGGTGCAGAGTGTAAAGTTATGATAGTGAATGATGAAATAACCTATAGCATGTATGAGCTAAGAGCGAAATATTTAAGATGGAAACCTAAAGCTTTTAAAGAAGTTGAAGTAGAAAATAAGATTAATAATAAAAAAGTTAAAAGTAAGGTGTTGCAATTCTTTACAAGTTATACATTACACATAATAAGAGCAGAAGATATATTAGACCTTTGTAAGATAAGAAAGTTTAGAGTAACAGGTTACAGAAATAAGATATTGCATATGTACGCTTATTGGCTTGGGGTTACTCATAGAGATGAAGAGAAGCTTGCACAACTTGTTAACGAGTTAAACAACAAGTTTACAGAGCCATTAAAACAGTCAGAAGTAGATGCAATATTAAGATGTGTACCTAAAGCAATAGACAAATTCTTAGCTTATGAACAGGGATTAAGAGCTGGTGAAGTTAAGAGAGTATCAAAAGGTATGAGAGATAAAGGTGGTTATTGGTACAAAAATGAGACAATAATAGAAATGCTTGATATTACATTAGAAGAGCAAAGACAACTTAAAACAATAATAAGTACACAAGTTAAGTATGAAAGAAGAAGAGTTAAAGATAATGAAGCTAAAAAAGTTAAAAGAAGAAATAAAGAAGGATTAACAAGTAGAGAACAACAAAAACAAGATTTAATAAAACAAATTAAACAATTAAAAGAGCAAGGATTGAAGCAAAAAGAAATTGCTATACAACTTAATAAGGGTATTGCTACAATAAAACGTTATTGGAATATTTAAAAAAAGGTATCACGAAACGTCGTCTTTATAAATGTGTGGTGCTTTGCACTTTTTAGAAATCTTAGGAGGAAGATATATGACATATCAATCAGAACACGAACTTGAAGCACTTCTTATAGCTCAATTACAGAAGCAAGGGTATAGTATGGTGACTATTCCAGATGAAGATGCTTTAAAGGTTAACTTTAGAGAGCAGCTTAATAAATTTAATGAAAGGAAATTACAAGGTATAAAGCTTACTGATAAAGAGTTTATTAGAATTATGAACCATTTAGAGGGTAAGAGTATATTTGATAGTTCTAAGATTTTTAGAGATAAATTTGTGCTTGAAAGAGAAAATGGGACAAGCATATATATAGAATTTTTTGATAGTAAGGACTGGCACAAGAATATATTCCAAGTTACAAATCAAGTAACTATGGAGGGTAAGTATAAGAATAGATATGATGTTAATATTCTTATAAATGGTATTCCTATGGTGCAAATTGAATTAAAAAGAAGAGGTAAGGATTTTAAAGAAGCATTTAACCAAATAGAGCGATATAGGAAACATTCATTTAAAGGCTTATACAGATATATACAATGCTTTATCATTACAAATGGAGTAGATACTAAGTATTATGCTAATAGTGATAAGGAGATTAAGTATGATTTTACATTCTTTTGGAGTGATGAAAAGAATAAAAGGATTACTAATTTAAGTCATTTTACAGAATCATTTTTAGATAGATATAGACTTAATAATATTATTGCTAGATACATGATATTAAAAGAATCTGAAAAAAGTTTAATGGTTATGAGACCTTATCAGATTTATGCTGTTGAAGAACTTATGAAGAGAGTTAATGAAACTAATAACAATGGTTACATTTGGCACACAACAGGTTCAGGTAAAACACTTACATCATTTAAAGCAAGTCAACTTCTTGCCGATCAAGATAATATCAAGAAGGTTTTTTTCTTAATAGATAGAAAAGACCTTGATTCTCAGACAGTTGAGGAATTCAATAAGTTTGAAAAAGACTGTGTAGATACAACTGATAGTGTTGGAACTTTAATTAAGCAGATAGAAGATATAAATAAAAGACTTATAGTTACTACTATTCAAAAGCTTGCAAGACTTTTAGCAGCAGAGAAGTATGCAGGAAGAATGGAAAAATACAAGCAAGAGAAAGTAGTATTTATCATAGACGAGTGTCATAGAAGTCAATTTGGTGAGATGCACACAGCTATTAATAAGCATTTTGTTAATGCACAGTACTTTGGCTTTACAGGAACACCAAGACTTGAAGAAAATAAGAGTCAAGATGGTAGAACAACAGCAGATATATTTCAAAAATGCTTACACACTTATCTTATAAAAGATGCTATTAATGATGGAAATGTATTAGGTTTTTCAGTCGAATATATTAAAACATTTGATGGCGAGGTTAATGAATATGATGATGAGAGAATAAGAGCAATAGATAAAGAAGAAGTATTTATGGCTGATGAAAGAATTGATATGATTGCAAATCATATAGTAGCAAATCATGATAATAAAACAGCAGGGAGAAAGTTCTGTTCTATATTTACAGTTCAAAGTATTCCAGCACTTATAAAATATTATGATGCATTTAAAAAGATAAATCACAATTTAAAAATAGCAGGGGTTTATACATTCCAAGATAATGAAGATTTAGAAGGTAAAGAGGAACATTCAAGAGATAGTCTTGAAAGGATTATAGCTGATTATAATAGGTTATATCCAGAAGAAAATCTTGAGTATTCAACAGATACCTTCCAAGGATATTTTAAAGACTTATCAAATAGAATGAAAAATGCTGAGATAGATATAGTTTTAGTTGTTAATATGTTTCTTACAGGATTTGATAGTAAGCCACTTAACACACTATATGTAGATAAAAATTTAAAATATCATGGGTTAATACAAGCATTCTCAAGAACTAATAGAGTATATGACGCTACAAAGCCATATGGTAATGTAGTTTGTTATAGAAATCTTAAAAAGGATGTTGATGATGCAATATGCTTATTCTCAAATACTGATAATACAGATGTGGTATTAATGCAGGATTATGAGCATTATATGAATTTATTTAAAGAGAAGTTAAAAGAACTTTATGAGATAGCACCAACAGTTGAGTCAATAGATGATATACAAGATGAAAATATGAAAAAGTCTTTTGTTGAAGCTTTTAGAGATTTAACTAAGCAACTTACAAAACTAAAGACATTTACAGAGTTTGAATTTAACGAAGAAGATCTTGGAATGTCAGCCCAAACTTATGAGGATTATAAAAGTAAATATTTTAGAATATATGATGCTGTTAAGAATTCGGAGAAAGTTTCTATACTTGTAGATATAGATTTTTGTATAGAGCTTATGCAAACAGATAAGATTAATGTAGCATATATTTTAAATCTTATAAGAAATATTAATTTTGATACTGATGATAAGGTTAAAGCTGATGTTGCTAAGATTAAAAAATTACTTGATAATGCTGACAATGATAATTTAAGACTAAAAGCAGATATTTTAAGAGAGTTTCTTGATAAAGTAGTACCAAAAGCAACTAAAGATGACTCTATAGATGAATTATTTAATAAGTTTATAGAAGATAAAAGAGTTGATGACATAGTTGAGTTTTCAAAAGAAGTAGAACTTGAAGGCGAGAAAGTAAAAGCATTTATAACTGAATATGAGTATTCTAATTTAATAGATGGTGCTAAAATTAAAGATACTGTTTCAGGGACTTTCTTAAAAAAAAGAAAATTAACAGAAAAAATAAAATCATTCATAGTAAATCATGTTAGTAAATTTACTTTTTAAGATATAAATACTATTTAAAGTTTTAATGAGAGTGAGGACAAAATAATATGAGTACATCAGAAATGCAAAGAGAGCAACAAGCTCAATTACAAGCTAGTTTATGGAATATAGCTAATGATTTAAGAGGAAATATGGAGGCAAGTGAGTTTAAAAACTATATACTTGGTCTTATATTTTACAGATATTTATCAGAGAATGTTGAAAGTAGAGCAAATAAGCTTTTAGAAGAAGATAATATAAGATATGAAAAGGCTTGGGAAGATGAAGAGTATAGAGAAGGACTACAAGAGGAACTTGTTAGTGATATAGGATACTTTATAGAGCCTAAATTCTTATTTAATAAACTTTTAGCTACAATTGAAACAGGAGATTTTGATATAGAGGTTTTAGAAGCAGCTATTAATAATATTACTGAATCAACAATTGGACATTCTAGTGAAGAGGAATTTGACCATTTATTTGATGATATGGATTTAAAGTCAACTAAGCTTGGTAAAGATGTTAAATCAAGAAGTTCTTTAATAGCTAAGGTTATGGGGAATATATCACAAATAGACTTTAGATTTGATGATAGTGAAATAGATATACTTGGAGATGCCTACGAGTATCTTATAGGGCAGTTTGCAGCTAATGCAGGTAAGAAGGCAGGAGAGTTTTATACACCTCAACAAGTGTCTAAAATACTTGCAAAGATAGTTACTATGGGTAAAACTGATTTAAAAAATGTGTATGACCCAACTTGTGGTTCAGGTTCACTTTTATTAAGAGTTGCAAAAGAAGCTAAGGTAAGAATGTTCTATGGACAAGAAAAAACATCAACAACTTATAATCTTGCAAGAATGAATATGCTATTACACGGAGTAAGTTACACAAGATTTGATATTAAAAATGATGATACATTAGAAGAACCTAAGCATAGAGGATTAAAGTTTGAAGCAATAGTAGCTAATCCACCATATTCAGCTAATTGGACAGCAGATGCTAAGTTCTTAGATGATGAGAGATTTTCAGCCTATGGAAAATTAGCACCTAAATCAAAAGCAGATTTTGCATTTGTACAACATATGATACATCAATTAGATGAGAATGGAACTATGGCAGTTGTATTACCTCATGGAGTGCTTTTTAGAGGAGCAGCAGAGGGAGTGATAAGAAAGCACCTTATAGAACAAAGAAACGTCTTAGACGCTATTATAGGGCTTCCTGCGAATATATTCTTTGGAACATCAATACCAACTGTAATATTAGTATTCAAAAAGAACAGAACAAACAGCGAAAATATATTATTCATAGATGCATCAAATGAATTTGAAAAAGGTAAAAATCAAAACGTACTAAGAAATAGTGATGTAGATAAAATTATAGAAACATATAAAAATAGAGAAACTATTGATAAATATTCATATGTAGCAACAATGGAAGGAATAAAAGAGAATGATTATAACTTAAACATACCAAGATATGTAGATACATTTGAAGAAGAAGAAGAGATTGATATAGTAGATGTTCAATCAAGACTTAAAGAGAGAGAAACAAAAATAAACGGACTATATCAAGAATTAAATAAGCAACTAGAAGAGCTTGGACTATAAGGTGGTGCAGAAAATGAATAGGAATGTACCAAAATTAAGATTTAAAGAGTTTAGTGATGAATGGGAAGAAAAAAGGTTAGGTAATATATGTAGTTTAATAACAAAAGGAACAACTCCTAAAAAATTTTCTGAAAGTGGTGTTAATTTTATAAAGATTGAATCAATTTCAGGTAATAATGTTGAAAAGTCAAAATGTTTATTTATAGATAAAGACATACATAGAACGGAGTTAAAAAGGTCTATTCTACAAGAAAATGATATATTATTTGCTATTGCAGGAGCTACTATTGGAAAAGTTGCAATTGTTAGCAAAAATATTTTACCTGCGAATACTAATCAAGCTTTAAGTATAATTAGATTGAAAGATGACATAAATAATAAATTTATATTAAATATACTTACATCTAAGATAATGAAAAAATATATTGAGTCAAATATTTCAGTTGGAGCTCAACCAAATTTAAATTTGGAACAAATGAATAATTTTAAATTTTTTATGCCAAGTTTAGAAGAACAAGAACGAATAGCTAACTTCTTTACTATATTAGATAGTTTAATAGAAGAACAAGATGGAAAAGTAAGTGATTTAGAATTATATAAAAAAGGAATGCTGCAGAAAATCTTTAAACAAGAAATAAGATTTAAAGATGAGAATGGTTATGATTATCCAGAGTGGGAAGAAAGTAAATTAGGTGATTTAGGGGCTACCTATAGTGGGTTATCAGGAAAAACAAAAGAAGATTTTGGTTTTGGAGTAGGTAAGTATATTACATATATGAATGTATTTAAAAATATAAAGATGAATATTAATATGATTGATTTAGTTGATATTAATAAAAATGAAAAGCAAAATAAAGTTTTAAAAGGTGATATTTTATTTACTGCATCATCTGAAACTCCAGAAGAAGTTGGCATGGCTTCAGTTTGTGATAAAGAGATAGAAAATTTATACTTAAATAGTTTTTGCTTTGGATTTAGATTAAATAGTTTTGATAGAATTAATTATACTTTTATGGGCTATTTTTTTAGAAGTCCTAAAATTAGAAGAAAAATATCAATATTAGCACAAGGATCAACTAGGTATAATATTTCAAAAACTGAATTAATGAAAATAAATATTTATATTCCTTGCTTAGAAGAACAAACTAGGATAGCTGACTTTTTAGCTAATATAGATGCTATAATAGAAGAAGAAAAAAAGAAGTTTGAAGATTTAAGACAATGGAAAAAAGGACTATTACAGCACATGTTTATATAATTTTATAAATATAGAATGATATTGAAAAGTTTTTCTAAATATTATAATGTTTTAAGTTAGCTAGAGACATGCTTTACAAAATATACGATACATTTTATAGATTAAGTTATAGATTCTAAATTGCAAAGGAGCATTTAAAATGGATAAGATAGATGAATTAAATGAGTTAAAGTTCGAATTAGAAGAAGTTTTAGAAGTTACAACTGCATTAACAAATCAGATGAGAAGTTTAGCTTATCTAAGAATTGACTTAGAATCCGCATTAAAATATTCTAAAGAGAGAATTGAAAAATGTATTAAAAAGATTGAAAAAATAGAAAATGAAATAAAATAGCTTTATAACTTAACAGTATTGACACCAAAAGTGTTAATACTGTATTATTTTTTTTATAAAT
>CAUWDH010000069.1:0-7547 GCA_963557775.1 uncultured Sarcina sp. | reverse complement strand
TCCAGTATTATTTCAATAATAAAATATTATTTACACAAAAATATCCAGTCTCTCTATTTTACACAAATCTACATATAGTCTTTAATATTCTAAAAAATCAATACTCCTTTCTAAGTATCTAGACAATATTTTAGTTACTTAGAAAGGAGCTTTTAATAATACAATGAAAATTAATCATCACTACAAACACAAAAAGAATTTTGAATTCTAACATACTCTTCATCTGACAAGGATTCTAGGTACTTATCAAAATGTTCCTCATTACAAAAATATCCTACCTTATTTGATAAGTAATCATTTTCTAAGTCTTTACCACAAAATAAACATTTCTTCATATTTGTCACTTCCTAAATTTAATATTAATTTAATATTTTTTCATTATATATTCTTTAAAATTAGAATCTTCACTTTCTTGTTCTTTAATTACTTTAAACCCTTTATTTTTGTAAAATTTAACTGCTCTTTCATTGTCTTTATAAACAGCTAATTTTAACTCTCCATATTTTTCAGTTACGTAGTCTATTAATTTACTTCCAATTCCTTCTCCTTGATAATTTACATCTATAAATAAAGCTCCTATAAATTCATTCTCTATTATACTGATAAACCCCTTTATATTATCCTGGTCAACATATAAAAAAGTCTCTGACATTGGTAAATATATATTTTTTACAGTTTCATAGTTATCTTCCCAATATTGTTTATCAATAAAATCATGCGCCTTTATGGTACTTTCTTTCCATATAGTCATTATTTTATCTACATCTTTATTTTCTAATTTCCTTATCATAACTAGTTCCACGCTCCCTAAAATTAATAGCTTTATTATATCATAGTAGCTAATGTTAAGAAATTTCTTCTAACTATTATAGAATAAAACTTCTTAGTTAATTTGTCTTAATTTAAACTATTCATAAAAATAAATGCATACTACTTACAAATATGCTATAATTTACTTCGGTATTTTAAACAAAGGAGAAATAAAAATGAAAAAAGCTATAATATCATTAATAACATTAGCTATTATTGCATTTGGTGGTTCTTATGCTTATGCTGCATCAAAGGAAAACAATCAAAACTTTAATAGTAATAGTAATGGAACTGTAACAACACAAAACAACAACTCAACTAACAATTCACAACAAAATAACAGTTCTATTAACAATTCTAATCAAAATGCTAATACGACTAATAATCTACAATCTAGTCCTGTTAGTAACTCAACAAGTAAAAATAACTTAGATACTAACAATAATACTATTGCTCATAACACTGGAAGCAATTCTACTAATAGTACTAATATTACCCCTTTTACTGTTTCATCTAACTTTACTAATGATCAATTAAATACAATTTACAATATATGCAAATCTGAAAGCTATTTTTTTGGTTCTGGCTCAGCAACTTTAATAATAAATCCAGACTATTATTCTATAGTTAATGGGGAAAAATATTACGCTATATTCAATAATACTATACCAGAAACTAATTATTTCATGGCTGGAGTTCCACCTTTCCCAAATAAATCTGATAATTTTTCCCAAGAGAACTTTATTGGGTTTATGAATAAATATGGTAATAAAATATCTTTTAATGAATTTTTAAATGGACAAGTATCATTTAATCCAAATACCCCTAATAATTTAACTTCAAATGATATAAGCAACATGTTAAGAAAGATAGCAATTACCTATGCTGATAGCACTTGTATTTCTGGAACAAATAATAATATTTTAAATAATAATTTAAATAACTTTACTAAAAATATAACAATAAACTTAAGCAACACAAAAATTATAAATGGTGAAACTTATTATGAAGTTGAATATGAACCAAATGAACCATTTTATATATCACTTACAGGCCGTATTTATGTTGCCCAAGAACATTATTTAGCTCCTATATTCCCTGTTCCATCAGCAACTAATGCCCAAGTATATAAAGCAGAACAAGGTGCTTAATCTATATAATAACTTATTACTTAATTTAAATTAAGGTTTAAGCTCTATAGTTAAATTTTAATTTATTTCATTCTAAACATGTTAAATTAATCTATCTATCAAATGTCCTTTTTAAAGAATAAAGAAAAAATTGTTCCCTTTTCATTAGAAGAAACCTTAATATATCCACCTTGTCTAGATATAATTTCTCTTGTCAAATATAAACCTATACCTATCCCCTCTTCCTCTGTAACATTTTGACCACGATAAAATCTAGTAAATATTTTTGGTAACTCTTCTTCACTTATTCCCATTCCATTATCTTCAATATCTATTCTTGAAAATATTTCATAATTTATAATTTTTATCCTTATCATTCCGTTACTTTTTGTATATTTTACTGCATTTTCTATAACATTAAATATAGCTTCACTTGTCCATTTTTTATCATGGATTATATTAACTTGTTCTAACTTTTGAATTTCAATATTTATATTTTTATCTTTCGCCTTTTTTTGTACATTCTTTAAAGCATTAAACAACGTCTCATTTAATGGTGCTAATTCTGGCTTCAATTGTATTACTCCGCTTTCTAGTCTAGACATCTTTATCATACTTTCAATTAAAAAGCTTAACCTATTTAATGATAATAAAATTATTTCATTAAATTCTTTTCTTTCGTCTTCACTTAAATTTTCATCCTGTAAGAATTCTCCGTACATTCTTAAATTAGTTAAAGGCGTTTTCAATTGATGAGCTATATCTGAAATTAATGATTTAATTTCACTTTTTTCATTTTCTATTCGCTTATTTTGATTCTTTAATATATTAATTAACTTATTGGTTTGGAATTGCAATTTTCCTAAAATACTATCTTCTACTGTTGAAAATATCTCTTCTTCTTGCATATCTATAATAGATGTTAGCATATTAGATAATTTTTTAAAATTACTTTCCATATGCCTTTTATATAACTTTTCATAAAGAAAAAACTCAACAACTATAAAAAAAGAAATACCTACTATTACTATTGATATAAATAAATTTCCTTCTAAAAAATAAACTAAAATACTTAATGCAATTACTAAAAATATAACACAAAATCTAAACACTTTACTTATTTTATTAAATTCTATATCCATAAACTTATTTTCCAAAACTATACCCCACACCAAATACAGTAATTATATATTCTGGACTTTTAGGATCCTTTTCTATTTTCTTTCTGAGCCGTCTTATGTTAACGCTGAGAGTATTCTCATCAACAAAGTTCCCATTATTGTCCCAAATCTTCTCTAAAATCCTTTCTTTAGTAATTACGTTCCCTCTATTTTTCACAAAAAGTTCTAACAATTTGAATTCAGTGGCAGTTAAATTAATATCTTTATTATTAACACAAACTTTCATGCTTCTAAAATCTACTTTTAAATTTTTATACTCAAAGATATCCTTGTTTACCTGTTCTTTTCTTCGAAGAATTGCATTAATCTTATGTTTAAGTAACTCTATGGAAAAAGGCTTTGCTATATAGTCATCACACCCTCCCTCAAAGCCTTTAATCATATCTTCTTCAGTGTCATTTGCTGTAAAAAATACAATAGGAAATTCTCTTTTTTCTCTTATTTCCTTACATAAATTTAACCCATTACCATCTGGTAAATTGATATCTAAAAGTAAAAAATCTATTTTTTCATTTAAAATACTTTGCATTGCTTCATATCTTGAATATGCTGATATAACTTCATATCCTTCCTTTTTTAATGCAAATGAAACCCCTTTATTAAGTAACCTATCATCTTCTACAATTAAAATTTTTTTCATCTCTAACCCCCCCCTATATAATAATTATATCAAAGAAAATAGGAATACCTATAGATATCCCTATTTTTTCTATTTTCACAATAACTAGGAAGCTATAATATTCCTTCCTACTATAAATATTTAATTTTCTATTTCTCGAAGTCTTTCTATGACAGTTTTTTTGCTACTTACTTTGAATACTATACTTGGTGTTATTGAACATACTAAATATATAAAAATTATTAAAACTACTAATGGAATTACTGGAAATACAAAAGTAGCATAATCTGCTATAGATTTTGATAATATTGAAACTCCATATATCACTCCTAGCCCTATAGTTAATATAAAAATACTAGTTATTGTTGCATAGTATAATCCCTCATAAGTTAGTACTTTGTTGATTTGTTTCTTCGTCATACCTATACTTTCTAAGATAGCTAATTCTTTAAGTCTAGTATTTATACCTGTTATCATCACATTTATATAATTTAATACACCTATTAAAATAAGTATTAACGAAATACCTCCACCCAAAATATTTACAGTCATTTTCATATTTTTAATACCTTCTATTTTCTCTGTTTTTGAACTTAACCAGGTTCCTGTTATACTTGTTAAATTCTCCAATTGTTTTTTTACACTGCTTTCATAACTTGGTTCTACATCTATATACAACATATAATTAGCAAGTTTATTATTTATTTCTTCTAAAGTATCAATACTTATATAAATAACAGGCATCCATGGTAGTTTTGGTATTGCCCATCCTGTTAGTATCTCCTCTTTATCATCAGCTACAACCATAGAAAATGTTCTCTTTTCTTCTTTTTCTATTGATTGTAAATCTAATGACTTTCCATTTAATTTATTGTAATCATAAGAAAAATTTTTCCCATATGGTTCTTTAATCAAAGCTATTTTTCCTGCTTTAAAATCTTTTAAATTTATTTTATTTTTTGTATTCTTATTATAATCTTCAACTTCTTTATCAGTAACACCAACAATCCAAGTAGAACTACTATTTAAGTTTTTCTTCATAGATTCTATAACTTCATCTACCTCTCCCTCATTCATTCCACCACTTTTCAAACTTTCTTTTATTACATCTATAAAAACACCATTGTTTAAATCAATATTCATCTTTGCTAATTTGTTGGAAGCAACTTTAGTTACTCCTTTCATATTTTTTATACTTTTAATATCATCATCAGTCAATTTTCCACTTATTTGATTATCTTCAATTTGAAAGTCACTTTTCATATATTTCTTAATATAATTATCAACATCAATGCTTTTTACAAAAGTATTCACACTAAGAAAAGTTAATATCCCCATAAATAATGATAAAAATACTACAACAGCTCTCTTTTTATCTCTAAAAATATTATACCAAGCCATCTTGTACAATTTCCCACCATTAGTAGACATTCTAATATTCTTTTGCTTCTTAGATATACTTCCTGTATACCTTACAGCTTCTGTTGGCGAAATACTACTTGCTATTTTTGCTGGTTTCTTACAACTTAATAACACTGTTAAAAATGAAAATAAAGATGCACCTATAAAAATTATAGGATTAAAAGAAACTTTATTAGACATAGCACTAGCCATAGTACCATTAAAAAAATTCTTAATAGCAAGTGGAACTATTCCAAATGAAACTAGCCCCCCTAAAATTAATCCTATAGAAATTCCTACCACAGATAATTTTAAAATTTGTCCTTTTACTATTTTTCTTATTTGTCTTGGAGAAGTACCTATAGTTTTTAATAACCCATAAAAATTAATATCTTTAATTACCGAAATATACATAATATTATAAACAAGCAAATATCCACTTAAAACAAGAAATATAGTTATAATTAAAACTAAAGTAATTACTTTAAATGAAAATTTTAAAGAATCCTCATTTAAATTACCTTTAAATTTAAATTCTTGCCCTGAATTTAAAGTTATTTTTTCTTTTAAAGTATTTTCAATAGTTGTCTTGTATTTATTTTTAACAGTCATATATAATCTTCCGTCTTTTTCTAATGATAAATTATTTTTATCTATAAACTCTTTAGACACTAATATATATCCTGTATCCTCTGCATAAGCATAATTCGTATAAATTCCACTTAATATAAACTTCTCACTTTTCTCTTTATTTTTTATATTATAAGAAAAAGTAATTTCATCTCCTATTTTAGTTTTATCTAATCCTAAAAATTCTAAAGCTCTCCTTGACA
Organism: uncultured Sarcina sp.; assembly: GCA_963557775.1. Taxonomy (GTDB): domain Bacteria; phylum Bacillota; class Clostridia; order Clostridiales; family Clostridiaceae; genus Sarcina. The sequence goes on along the minus strand of CAUWDH010000069.1, from coordinate 1,573 downwards.
TCATAATCTCATTTTCTTTAGTTGGATACTCACCCTCAATATCACTTATGCATGGTTTAATTTGTTTATTCCAATCTTCATCACTATAATATTGCATATATACATTGATTTTATTGTTATTTGAATTAGGTAAATTTACTTTACCAACATTTATTTCATAGCCAATAGATTTAAAAACCCCTAATTTTTTAATTTCTTCTAATTGTTTTTTCGTTACTTTACTAAGAGCTACATTAGAAGTATTTCCCTCCATCCTTAACTGCATAGTTTTATAATTTTGCATAAAACTTAATCCTATACTAAAAACAGAAGAAATCATAAAGGTAGTTAAGACTATAGCAATTATAGCAAATATATTTCTAATCTTATTTGCTCTTAAAGATGCATCTGTAAGTTTTTTAACGACTTTATTATTATTATTTTCAAACTTCATTAAGCCCTACCTCCTACAGTAACCTTTCCATCTTCTATTCTTATAATTCTATCTGCCATTTGAGCTATTTCTTCATTATGAGTAATCATAACAATAGTTTGATTGAATTTTTTGCTAGTTACTTTCAATAATCCTATAACATCAAGGCTGGTCTTACTATCAAGATTTCCAGTTGGTTCATCAGCTAAAATAATAGCAGGCTTAGTTGCAAGCGCTCTTGCTATAGCAACTCTTTGTTGTTGTCCCCCTGAAAGATTATTAGGCATATTATTTAATTTTTTCCTTAACCCTAGTGTATCTATTATTGAATCAATATAATGATTATCTATTTTTACTCCATCTAATTCTATTGGTAATACAATATTTTCATAAACATTTAAAATAGGTACTAAATTATAATTTTGAAATATAAATCCTATATTTCGTCTTCTGAAAATGGTAAGTTCTTCATCTTTCATATTATTAAGGTTTCTATTTGATATAACAACCTCTCCATTAGTTGGTTTATCAAGACCTCCTAGCATGTTTAATAAAGTTGATTTACCACTTCCAGATGTTCCTATAATTGCAACAAATTCTCCTTCATTTATATCTATATTGACATTATCTAAAGCTCTAACTATATTAACTCCATTTCCGTATATCTTAATTAAATTATTTGTTTTTAAAATACTCATTTTCCTTACCTCCCATTTTTTTCTCTTTATACCCTGTATTTTACATATAACTTCTTACAAACTCCTTACATTAAGTTAATTTATAAAAATTATCTCAAGGTATATGTTTGTTTTTCTTAGATTGATAATTTTTTAATATACAGTAGGACTAATAATAGATAAAATAAATTTAAGTGAGATACTAAAACAATACAAAAATATAAATGAAAAACTCTCCTCAATAAATACTCCCTTTATAGTATACAGTTGAAATAATAAAAACTTTTACTATAAAGGGAGTATATTTTTTTCTTTAAAAAATTTAATTTTTATTTTTACTATCTGCTTAATAAATATTATTCATTTTGAGACAGTTCATTATCTTTTACTCTATATTATAATTTTTCTATTAAAGATTTTTCAATAATATAGAGATTACTTATTATTTACCTTTGCTTGAGCTGCTGCAAGTCTTGCAACTGGA
>CAUWDH010000068.1:0-8143 GCA_963557775.1 uncultured Sarcina sp. | reverse complement strand
TGGTTTTACATTACTTACTTGTACTTCTCCATTTGAGTTTGTATGCAATGTTTGACCATTTATATTTACAGTAGCTCCTGATAAAGAATTTCCAGTCTTGCTATCAACAACTTTTATAGTTACAGTTCCATTATCCGGTGTTAATGAAATTGTTCCCGTTCCTTGACCATTTGGAGGTACTTCTACTTTAGTACTTCCATTTTGATAATTATCATCTGAACCATCAACTGTTATATCTCCTGGAGTTATACCTGATATTGTTACTTCACCTTTTGCATTAGTTGTGTAAGTCTTACCATTGTAAGTTACCTTTGCATTTCCTAACGGTTGCTTTGTTACACTATCAATTACTTTTATTGCTGCATTTCCATATTGCTTTTTCTTTTCTAAGTGATAAATTACAGTTATTTTTGAATTCCCTATACTTGTCGGATCTAACTTTCCTGAAATAACCTTTCCATTTTCCTCTACAGTAACACTTTTCACTTCATATCCCTTAGGAATGTCCGCTTTTTGTATGCTAGTTCCCACTTCTCCAGTAAATGTATCCTTCTTTATTACTTTTTCATCACTATTAACAAATATTCTATTTACTGTTCCTAAATTTATTATTATATCTCCCTTACCTATAACAAAGTATGGTAATATAGTTGTTTGTATACTTTTTAAGCTTGGTATTGTATATTCTTCATTATCACCTGATATAGGTCCCATTCCAGGTAATGACTTAACTACTTTTCCATCTTTACATAAATTAATATAAGAATATGAATTATCCCTTTTGATAAATACATCACCATTACTATTAGCTGTTACTGTTTGATTTTGTGCAGCTGGATATGAATTTATGGTATAAGTTTCTCCTGGTTTTAAACCGCTTACCTTAGTTACCTCATAATTTAACATACCTATCATTTTATTTTTTATTACAATTGGCTCTTTGCATCCTTGAACTTTAATAATTATATTTTTTCTTCCTAAAGTAGTTTGACCTTCTGATAATTGAGAAACTGGTACTACTCCATTAGAAAGTATTCCTCCACCAATAAAATTACCACTATTATCAGTTACAGTAATAGTTTTTCCTGATACAGGTACCCCATTTAAATTAAACTTAATATTTTGTAAATCAGTATAAGCTTTTCCATTTCCAGCCATAACTATAGTATCTGAATCATTTATTGCATTAGAATTTTCTTCATTATTGCTACCAACTAGCAACTTTTCATTATTTACTTTTAATTCTTTATTTTGCGAATTATTATTATTTTCATTCAATTCCATATGAACATTAGTTCCAACTGCCATTGCTGCCGTTGTTGCAACTACTAATGCTAATATTTTTTTATTAAAAGGCATTTTTGCGTTCCTCCTTTTGTTTTTTTACATGTTAATCTTCTGTTCTGTTGAATTGTATCTAATTTTTAAACTTATATTATATTACTCTTTTAAAATAACTATTACAATAATATTATTTTTCTCCTTTTAATCTCTAAACGATAAAAATATTACTATTTTTATTTCATATTGTCATTTAATTATCTGTTTATCAATAAATTTAACTTATTATTAGTAATTAATCAATTTCTAACCTCTTTTAATTTTATTTTATATATATTTTTCTAAATAATTTGATAAGATAATAATATTTCATTTTAATACTATTTTTAATATAATTAAACTTATTTTCAAATTTAAATCTATTTATATCATTAATATATAATACTTTCCTCCCTTAAATAGTTATCCTGGAAAAGATAACCAATAATATTCTTATTTTAAAACAAGTTATCACGTTCAAAATTTTATTTACTATTTCAATACTTTTTTATTTTAAATAAAATAAACCTTGGTAAAATAACTCTTATTACTTCACCAAGGTCTATCTACTATCTCTTTTTACTTAACTCATTTATAGTTTCTCCTATAATTTTTATTCCCTCTTCTATTTCTTTAAATGTTAATCTAGAAAATCCTAGTCTTAATGTATTATTTCCTGAACTATCTACATAAAATATATCTCCCGGCATAAAGATAACAGATTTTTTATAACATTGTTCTAACAGTTCTCTAGAATTAATCCCTTTTAATCCAACAAATACATGAAACCCCCCTTCTCCTAATACAAATTCTACATCCATATATTTCTCTATACACTTTATTACAAATTCATATTTGTCTTTATAGTGCTTCCTTACTTTTTTTATATGCTTTTCTAAAGCGCCTCTTTTTAAATATTCATACAATATACCTTGATCTAAAAATGATGTGTGTATATTCTTACATCTCTTAACACTAGTTAATATATCTATAACTTTTTTATCAGCAATTACCCAACCAATTCTCATTCCTGGAAAAAGTATTTTTGAAAAACTTCCTATATAAATAACACCATTACTATTTCCATCTAGTGCTGCTATTGGACTTATATGAGATGATTCATACAAAAGTTCTTCATTAAATCCATCCTCAATCAAAGGAATATTATTTTCTTTTAATATATTATAAAGTTCATATCGCTTTCCTGGTCTCATCACAATTCCTGTAGGATTATGATAAGATGGTGTAATATAGGCAAATTTTATATTATTATCCTTTATTTTCTTATTTAAATCATCTAAATTTATGCCATCCTTGTCCATTTTTACACCAACAATATCAATGCCATGAACCTTCATTATTTTTATGGCTGTATTATGAGTTGGATTTTCACAAATGATTTTATCTCCTTCATTAGTAAAACTATCTAAAACTATTTCTAGCCCTTCAGTAAACCCATTTGTAATTAATACTTCCTTTTGAGAAATATCCACTCCCTTATCTTTCATGTAACTTAAAAGATAGTTTATTAGCGGTTTATATCCATTAGCATAACCATAATTTAAAATTTTATCTTCTTCTATGGATAATCTATCTAAAAACGCCTTTTTAAATTCATCCATATCAAACAATTCACCTGGTGGTGATATGCTTTTAAAGGATATTAATCCCTTACTCCATGGTATTTCTGATTTTACAATATCTAATTCATCTGCTCTTTTAGCATATTTATTTATTTTATTGTCCCAATTTATTTTCCACGATTGATCATCTTTTAAAGTCTCTTTTATATCATTACTTACGAAAGTTCCTTTTCCTTTTAAAGTATAAACAATTCCATCAGCTTCTAAATTCTCATAGGCTAAAACTACAGAATTTCTACTAACCTTTATTCTATTGCTTAAATCTCTAGTTGATGGTAACTTACTTCCTTTTGGCATAAGTCCCTTGCTTATCATATCTTTTATATGAGCTTCTATTTGAAGATATATAGGTTCATTTTCATTAAATTTCAAATTAGAAAAAATCAAGTAAATCACCTCTCTCTCCATTATATTTCTTATATTAAATTTTAATCTTAATTTAATTATACCAAACTTTTTCTTTAAAGATTCCACATAATATAAAACAATGGAGCTGTTTTTTAGAAACAACTCCATTGTTTTATATGACTTATAAATGACTATTTTTGAGAATATTTTTTCTTTGCAGTGTTACTTTTACGATTTTAATTCTCAAACTTATATAGCAATACGCTATATAAATGACAAAATAATTTTATTTTATATAAATAGGCAAATTTCATATAAAATAATTTTCATTTATACATTAAACATTATTCATAATACATTTATAATTATATATTTTCATATTTATAAAAAAAAGAACCACCTAATAGTCATTTTCTCTATTAAGTGGTTCATGTTGTTGTTTGTTGTTTGTTATTTCGTATATTTTTTAATATTGAGGTATTACTTTTTGTACATTACAAATTAATATTTTTATTTATTTTCTTCGTACATTTTGGCTTCTACATCTATAAATACTTTTGCTATTTCTCCATAAGCTTTTTCCCAAGCTTCCATTATCTCATCTGTTGCTGCATCACCTAATACAATTTTTATAGCTTTTAATAGCCCTTCACCAACTATTGGATAATGTTCTGGTTTAACTTTTGTATTTACATGTACTTGACCTATTTTCTTAACTGCTGGTAACATAACTTCTAAATTATCTATGTTTTGTGCAGCTGCTAAAACAGCCATAGCTAAAGCTTTTGGTTGTTCTCCTGATTTTTGTTTTCCCATATCAAACATTGATTTTATTTCTGGATGTTCTGCAAATAAATTTTTATAAAATTCTTTTGTTATTTCAACACCATGCTCTTTTAATACAGGAACTGTACTTTTTACTATATCTCTTGTTTTTTGATCTAGCATAACACATTCTCCTTCTATATAAAGTATTAAACAATAATTACTCTTAATTAACATTAATTTTACGTTAATATTATATTAACATATAAAAATAAAATGTGCAAGTAAAATACTCTTTTTATTTTAATTTGTATTTTAAAAAAAATAACTTATAATATAAAAAAGAATTAAATTCTTTAATAGGAGGGCTTTTTGAATGCAATTATCAAAATTTACAGATTACTCATTCAGAGCTTTAATATATTTAGCTGAAAATGAAAATAAATTATGTACTATAGATGAAATAGCTAAAAATTTAAATATTTCTGAACACCATTTAAAAAAAATAATAAATAAATTAGCTAAAACTGAATACATTATATCTATAAAAGGACGAAATGGTGGATTAAAACTTGGCATATCACCTTCCTTAATAAATCTTGGAAGCATATTAAAAATAACAGAAGATAACCTAAACTTAGTAGAATGTTTTGGTGAAAATAATAATTGCTCTCTTTGTAAGGGAAATATTTGCAAGTTAAATCCTATAATTTCATCTTCCTTAGAAAAATTTTTTCAAGAATTCTCTAAATATACTTTAGCTGATATAATTTAAAATATCCTAGATAATATAGGACTATCAAAGGAAATAAAATTTTTCTTTAAGGATAGTCCTTTTTATTTTATAACATAATATCATTTCTCTTCTCCTTAAAAAGATAAAAGTATTATAAATCCAATCTATGAGATAAACAAAATAAAAACTTCCAGTTAACATATTTTATTTAAATATATTAACTAGAAGTTTTTATAAAGTTTTATAAACTTCCTACTTCTTAAATTTAATGAATTTTTTTAGGAAAGAGTAGTTAAGAAGTCCCTTCTTTCTTAGCTACTCTTCATATATTGAATAAAATCCAATATATATTTCAATCTTATTTTTTTCTTAAATAACTTTTATAAATATTATATATTATAATTTTATTATTGCTATGAATGTTGTCTTGCTTTATATAATTTTCTCCAACAAATATAACCGTATATTGCACTAGTACCAAATTGAATCCATACTAAAGCACCTGATAAATCATTTACTGAAACTGTTCCAGATTTTATCATTGATTCTATAAATAGTATTACCCTAAGTTTGATAAAAACCAGAAGTACCATTGCTCTAAATATCTTTTTGATGTTAACCATACTGCATAGATTGTCATTACTGCTGTAAATGAATCCATTATGTATGATGGGTCTGCTGAAATTTTCATATTAAATAAAATTTTAAATATAGCTGGTAATTCAATTAAGAAATATGCGTAAACTACCCAAGCTATAGCTAACCCTATAATTGAAAAAATCCAATGTTTTGCTGTAAATCTTTCAACATCAATTTCTCCATGTACACTTGTTTGAATATTTCTTTTCCAAGCTATAAAGCCTATTATCTCAAGAGGTAATAAGAAAATTATATTTTGAATGAACTGTCCATATAAAGCTCCATGTAAAGCTACTATAGCATAAGTTATAGTATTTAATATCCACCAAAAATAACAACTTAAGCTTGCTCTAGCTTGATATATACATGTAAAAATTCCTGAAATAGTAGATATAAGTCCAATAATCCCTATTACTGTAAATACGCTACCAAAAGAACCTTGTCCCATAAGTACTGGTTGAAAGAATGATAATATACCTGTTATTAAGAAAAATATAAGAAAGAATTTTTGGAATGGTGTAAGTACCTTGTAAAAATTCATAAATTTAATCCAACTCTTTCTCTTTAGTTTTTTTATATAAAAATTCCATAATACTCTAGAAATAAAATGTTTTTTATTTTCGTTTATTTCAATCAAAATCGAAAATATTTAAAGCTTTTCTCATCATTTAACTAAAATAAACTATAATTTATCGATAAATGTATAAATAAGATTTTATATTGTTTTTTTAATTTTAACAACCTTTTAAAATCAAAAATATAAATTTTCATACTTTCATTTTAATATTTTATTAATTTAATATAATACAAACGTTTTCTCTTATGTATTTTAAATAAAAATTAAATAAATTTAATCTTATTATTTATATGTTTCTTTTTTGTAAACTTTTTATAAATTTTATTTGAACTAATTCAATTATACTATAGGTATACAATAAATAAATTCATATAATAGCTAAAATTAGATTCAGAATTACTGACTCTAGCTTAAATTTAACTTTATTTGGGAGGTATAACAATATGAGTTTGGCTAATATTTGTGTTTATTGTGCAGAACTAATTATTCTTATATATTTCATTTATTCAATTATAAAATATTATTTATTCGAATTATAATTTAAAGTAACTGTCTATAATACTATTTATTATGTATAAAAGGCAGCTACTTTATTACTTTATTAATTTACTAATCTAGATAATTAAATTAATTATTTCTCACTTTAAGTTCTTTCTTATTTACTAGAATAAATAACTTTAAAATCATTTTATACATTAATTAAATTTTTTATTCTCAATTTCTCTTCAAAAACTAACTATTAACATCAATAATAATTCTTAATTTTATTAGTCTAAATAAAAAATTTATTATATTAAAGAATAAAAACGTTTTCATCAAAATATTATAAAGTATAGAAATAGAGTTAATTCTATTTAAACTAAATCTAAATTTATAAATATTTTGTGAGGTAAAAAGTATGGGAAAAGTATTAAAAACTATACTAACTATGGTGGGTATATCATTAATTTTTGTTAGTTGTACTAGTGATACAACTTCTAAGGTTGATAATTCAACAGTAAAAAAAGAGGTAAATAAAATTCTTTGGGAACAAGGTGGAGAATTAGAAGCACAAAAGGGACATACAAAAAATATTGGTACTGCTGGTATTCTTGCTGGTAAGTCAAATGGTTTTATTATTGTTGGTGGTGGAGCGAATTTTCCAAAAGAATCAGCTTTAAAAGGTGGAAAAAAAGTATTATATCCAGATATTTATGTATTAAAACCTGAAAATGGTAAACTTACTCAAGTAAGCCATACAACTTTAGATTATGAAATTGGTTATGGCAATTCAATAACTAGTGATGAAGGAATTTATTACATTGGTGGAAGTTCTAATGAAAAAGAAGCTGATAATATTATCCTTATTACAGCTAATGATAAAGGTGAAATAAGCAAAAAGCATATAGGTAATTTACCTTTCACTCTTGCTGATGGAATTTCAGTAAAACATGGTAAATTTATCTATACTGGACTTGGAAAACAAAATGGAACAGCAACTAATAAATTTTATAAATTTGACATTGAAACAGGTAAAACAACGCAATTAGCAGATATTCCAGGTGAAGCTACTAGAAATCAAGCTGTAGCTCAAGCACTAGGTGATAATATTTATATCTTTAGTGGTGGTGACAAAATTGCTTATACAGATGGATATAAATATGATATAAAAAATAATTCATGGAGTAAAATTGCTGATGTAAAAATTGGAGATGAAGAAATTTCTCTTCTTGGAGCTAATTCTGTTAAATTAGATGAAGAAAAAATGCTTGTTATAGGTGGATTTAATAAAAAAATTTACGATAATGCAGTAGATAAATTAGGCTCTTTAAAAGATAAAGAGTTAGCTAATTTTAGAGAGGCTTATTTTGGAGCAGATCCTTTTGAATTTAACTGGAATAAACAAATTTTAATATATGATTCTAAAATCAATCAATGGACAAGTATAGGAAAAATACCTTTCAATGCACCTTGTGGAGCAGGTCTAGTTATTGAAGGAAATAATATATATTCAATAAATGGCGAAATTAAACCAGGCACAAGAACAAATCAAATTTATTCAGGAACCTTTATTTACAAATAAGAGAGACTGGATATTTTTGTGTAAATAATATTTTATTATTGAAATAATACTGG
>CAUWDH010000067.1:0-9100 GCA_963557775.1 uncultured Sarcina sp. | reverse complement strand
CATACAAAAAAAACTCTATATAGAATTGTTTTTACACAAATCTATATAGAGTCTCATATAATACAATAAAACTATCTCAAGAAAAAAACTTTTATTCCCTTGAGATAGTTCTTACTTTTACTATATTTTTATTGTGCTTATATAGTTTCTTTATTGTTTAGGGGCTACTACAAATCTACCTTCATAATGTCCATATATAGATCCATTCTTTGTATTTACAAAATAGCAAACAGCACTTTGAGTTGGCTCTGTAATAGATACTCCATAATATTTACTATCTGTCCCCTCATCATAATATCTTTCAGATATACCACTTATAATTTGGTCATCCTTTAAAATACCATCTAAATTTTTATTAACATAATCAAAAAACTCTTTCTGTTTATCATCTAAACAAGGCTTTGATTCATCCTTGTTTTCTATGGCATTAATCATACTTCTTTCTTCAAAATATGATGCTGCTTTAAGTTCTCCATTAACTTCTTTAAACTCAACTGTCTTTATATTTTTATCAATTACAGGATAGCCATAAAGAAAACTAACATTAAATCTCACCTTTAAACTATTATTTCCTGTAACTTCACGTGATTTAACACTATGAAACTCGTAAGGCATATGATCTTCATAATACCAATTTTTCAAATAAGTTTTCCCATCTTTATCTATGTACTCCTCTTCATATACTCCAGGAGCGTAATATTTATTTATAAGCTCTTGTCTCTTTTTTATACTTTCTTTTCCTCTTACAAGCTCATTATAACATGCCTCTTTATCATCAAAATATTCTAACTTTCCACGGTCACACTCTATTCCACTTTTAAGTACTTCTGTTCCTTCATTTAAAAAGTTCACCAAAAATTCATCTGAATATTTACTAAAATCTACTTTTTCTTCTTTATTTTCTACATTATTTTTAAGATTCTCTACCTGTTCTTTATCCTTATTTTCTTGTCCATCTTGGCTTTCAACCTTTCCTACTGACTCTATCTTTTTAGATACAGTTTTTTCATTTCCACAAGATACGAATAAAGTACTCATACCAATCAAAGTAGCTGTACATATTAACACTAACTTTTTACTTTTCATCATCCACCTCTTAAATTTATTATACTCAGGTAAAATTATACATAAAAGATATTGACTTATTATGAATTTGTAATTAAATTTCAGCTATAAAAAAAGAAAATGTATCTTGCAATTTTGATACATTTCCTCTAAATATAAACCTAGACTTAATTCAGGTGGAGTTTTAACTCCATCTGAATACTTAGTCAAAGTTATCTCATAGCTTTTCACTCTATAATTATATTCCTCTTTCGTAAGCTGAAGGTAAGTAATCTAATTTTATATTTCTTTTCTTAGCTTCATTTAAAACCCAATAAGGATCTCTTAATAAAACTCTTCCTAAGAATATTAAATCTGCTCTATTATTTTCTATTATTTCAGTGCCTTGATCTCCTGTTGTAATTAATCCTCCTGCTATAACTGGAATATTACAATTTTCTTTTATATATTCAGCTTCTGGAACTTGATATCCAGGATAAGCATTTATAATGACATCTGAAACAACTGCTCCAGTACTTACATTAACTAAATCTATACCTTCTTTTTTAACTATATCTATTATTTTAGCCATTTCTACTTTAGTATTTCCACCTTCTACGTAATCTTTTGCTGAAACTCTAAGTGCAAGTACTTTATCCTCTGGCCAAACTTTTTTAATCTCTTTTATTACTTCAACAATAAACCTAGTTCTATTTTCAATACTTCCACCATACTCATCTTTTCTTTTATTAGATAAAGGAGATAAAAACTCTGAAAGTAAATATCCATGTGCACCATGGATTTCTATAAAATCAAAACCAGCTTCTAAAGCTCTTCTTGCCCCTTCTCTAAAAGCTACTTTAACTTCTTCCATTTCCTTCTTAGTCATTTCTACAGGTTCTTTATATTCATTACTAAAAGCTATAGCTGATGGTCCTATTATAGTTTCACTTTCTACAGAACACTTTCTTCCAGCATGCCCTAATTGTATTCCCGCATATACTCCATACTTTTTAATACCTTCTACTACCTTTTTTAATCCTTCAATATGCTTATCATCCCAAATTCCTAAATCCTTATCACTAATTCTTCCTCTTGGTTCAACAGCAGTCGCTTCAAGAATTATAGCAGAAACACCACCTATAGCTCTAGTTATATAGTGAACATAATGAAAATCATTAACTATTCCGTCATTTTCAGCCATATACATACACATAGGCGCCATAATTACTCTATTTTTTAAATTTAAGTTTTTTAAAGAAAACTCCTTAAAAATACCTTTGATCATAAGTTAATCACTCCTTTAAGTGTAATTAATCCAAGCACTTGAATTTTACTTTTACACTTAATATTATATCACTTCTTCTTTATTTATTTAATTCTTCTTATTATTTAATTATGATTATACTTTGTTCTATCTATTATTAACTGTTCAACCTGCTCTTTAGATTTGTTAAGAGAAATTGAAAATTCACCAAGTAAAAGCTCCTTTGCTATTTTTAGATATTTATTATCAGTACTTGAAAGTTTTTTTCCTATTTCTAATTGTTTTTCTTTTATTAAATATAAGCTTCTACACACTTTCATCAATTCTTTACAATCACAAGTATTTATAGCGGTTTTACATTCTTCCTCTCTATTATTATCATCAAAAAACGTAGTTTCTATTTTATTAATTTCATTTATTAATTTCTTTGCTTCTTTCTCTGAAACTATTTTTCTCATTATAATTCTATTATTATCAATAGGGGTATATATAATGCTTTTTCCTTCATATATTTGTTTTAGCTTATAATATTGTTTTTTATCTTCTCCATTTTTTAATGGTGAACGGCATATATCCAATATTTTACATACACCACTTCCACCATAAATTATATAATCATTTACATTAAACATAATTTGCACTTCCCTTATATAAATTTTAAAATATTAAAAATTAACATTTATAACTCCTATGATAATATTTACTCATCTTGTTCTAAAAAATTTAAATATCATTTTTATTATTTTTTGATAAAAAAATGTGTAGTTCTGACAACTGGATTTACGTTATCAAAACTACACACTGTATATATATATTATATACCTATTAAAAGAAAATTAGCAAATTTATTTATATTAAATAAATTTACTTTAATTCATTGTATATTTTCATTGGAACTTTATTTCTTAATTTAAGATGTACAGTTATAGGCTTTTCTCCTTCGTAATAAACTGTATCCCCCATACCCATATATATATAAGGTTCTACTACTCCATCAATTTCTCTATATTTTCTTACAAATAAATGCATATTAACATTTTCTTTCACATTATTTATAAGTTTTTGTCCTGCTTCTGACTCTATTGTTGTTGTATTTCTACTTTGCCACACAAAAATATCTCTTCCTATAAATTCATTTTCATGATTTATGCTTTCCTTTATATCCTTCTCTTTTTCCATTCCAACAAACATATACCAATCATTACCGTTAGTTTTAAGACCACCCATTCCATATCCACCAAACTTCTTTGTAGCATTAGACATTCTTACAACATCATCTCTTGTATATTGACTATATAATTTAAGAAAAGGCATTCCATAGTTCTCTGTTCCAAATTCTCTTTCATAAGCTAATAATCCATAATTTATACAATCCTCTATATATAATTTAAATTTTTCTTCTTGAACAACTTCTTTAATTTCTGGAGCAAGAATTATTTTTTCTCCAAGGTCCTCTATAAAATTAAAATTACTTTCCTTTTTACTATGATAATCACCTCTTAAACATTCAATAGTATAAGAAAAAGTTTCTTCGTCTATAAATTCTATATACTTTTCTATATCATTTTTAAGCTCTTCTCTTGTGGCTATTCCATTCTTTATAAGGTATCTAATTATAATAAATTCAAAAGGTCTTTTTAAAGGTAACTTTGCTGTAATATCTTTTAAAACTAGCTTAAATTTTTCATTTTTTAAAAGACTCAAATCTTCAAAATTTCTTTCAACCTTTTCTAAAAATCCTAGATAACTCTTATTAGGGACAGCATTTATGAACTTAAGTGGATTTGGAGCACCTTCGAAGATGAAATAATCTGTTAATAAGTTTACTACTCTTCCACCATTAATCTTCTTAAATTCATTATACTCTTCTTTTAAGTATTTCATTGCATTGAAATTTTCTCTATCTATTTGATTTAATATCCTTTCTTTGGCTATTTCATCCATTTGAATATTTGTACATCCTGGTATATTAGAAAAATCCGTTTTTATTGATACCTTTAAGCTTTCTTTATCGTAATATTTTGCACCATTTAGGGCTATAGCAATTTGAAAAGCTTTATTATAATTCCCTATGAAATCTAATACCGTTAAAAATTCTTTTTCTTTATATTTTCTAAGTCCTCTTCCCAATTGCTGTATAAAAATAATAGAAGACTGAGTTGGTCTAAGCATTAAAACTAAATTTATAGCTGGTATATCTATTCCTTCATTAAATAAATCAACAGTAAAGATTACTTCTAAATCATCATTATCATCTTCTAGTTTAGCTATTTCCTTTTGTCTTTTACTTATTGAATCACTTCCTGTTAAAGCAGTGCTTTTTATACCTCTCTTATTAAACTCTTTAGCCATATATTCTGCATGTTCTACATTAGCACAAAATCCAACAGCTTTTCTTTTATATCCATCAAAGCCATAGAAATTCATCTTTTCTATAATGAAGTCTACTCTTTCATTAATTTCAAGAAGTTTTGATACTTTTCCAATATCATTAATATCTATACCACTATAGTCCACTAAATCTATATCCGTTATTCCAAAATAGTGAAAAGGTACCACTAAGTTTTTTTCTAAAGCTTCATTTAGTCTTACTTCTAAAGCAACATTATTATGAAAAATAGAAAATATATCTGTTCCTTCTGTTCTTTCAGGGGTTGCTGTCATACCAAGCAAGAATTTAGGTTCAAAGTAATCTATAACACACTTATAACTTTCTGATGCACTATGATGAGCTTCATCTATAACTATATAATCAAAATCATCCTTCTTAAATTCTTCATAGTGAGTTGATATACTTTGAATTGTAGCAAAAATATAATCTTTCTCATTTTCCTTTATATTCCCTGTAAACAATCCAAAAGTTTTTTCTGGCATTATTTTTTCATAATCAGTCATAGCCTTTCTAAGAATATCTTCTCTATGTACAATAAAAAGCATCCTCTTAGGGTTAAATTTTTTAACATCAAAAGCAGACATATAAGTTTTTCCTGTACCAGTAGCTGCAATAACAAGACTTCTTTTTTCCCCATGTTTTCTTAATCTATATAAGTTTTCTAAAGCATTGCTTTGCATAATATTAGGGCTTACTTTTTCATATTTTAATAAAAAACTTTTGCTTTTTTCTATTGATACTCCTTTTTTAATTTCTTTTAAGAAACTTTCATAATCATTTATAAATTCTTCATCAACTTTATGACACTCTTGAAGAAGTTTGCAATAAGTATCCATAACTTCCTTGATAAAAGGCTGATCCTTTTTGCTTATTATTCTTATATTCCATTCTTCATTACTTTTTAAAGCACTTTGAGTTAAATTTGAAGAACCAATATATATTTTATAAAATTCCTCATATTCAAATATGTAAACTTTTGTGTGAAAGCCTCTTAATTTTTCATCAGTTATAAATATTCTTAAATCTATATTTTCAAAATTATTTAATTTTCTTAAAGCTGTTGACTGAGTGAAATTCAAATATGTTGAAGTTACTATAGTTCCCTTAACCCTATTATTCTCCATTTCCTTTAATTGATCTAAAATCAATTGTAATCCTGAAAAATTTATAAAGGCAACACTAAAATAAAACTTCTTGCAATTTTTAAATGCTTCCTTAAGCTCAAATAAAAAATTACTCTCTTCCCCATTAGTAACTAACTTATGTTCTATAAAATCATCCTTACGTTCTAATATACTATTTATAATTTTACTACTCTTATTCTTTTCATGACTATCTTTATAATCTATAGAATCAAAAAATCCTAAATCTAATTGTGTTTGTTCATACATAAAGTGTCCCTTTCTATTTAGCTAATAAAACTAAATTTTTTTAATTTATCCTCTGTTAATGAGACTAATTTATCTCAGTTATTTAAATCTTAATTTAATAAACCTAAACTTAATTCATCAAATAAAATTTTATAAATTTAAATTTATTTTCTTAAATATAATAACATATTTTAAATTTAAATCATCATTATCTATAAAGTAAATCTGAGTAAAATTTTCATGCCAAAAAAGTAATTAAAGCATATTATAAATCAAAAATAAATTTATTGATTTAATAAAAATATTAAATTAATAAAACTACTTTTTAAAACCTGTCTGCTTTATTACTATATTTTTAATAATTTCAATATTTTTTATAAAATAAATTCTTTTAAATCGTTTGTAATAAATTATTAACTAATATATTACACTTATTAATTAATAATTATCAATAAATATTAATTATTATTATTTCTCAAAAGCAAAATTTATAAAAATTTAATAAAAAGGAGAGAGCAAATATGGAAAAAGAAAGATTCACAACAACTACAGGTATGCCAGTTTCAAATGACAATCAATCAATGACTACATCAGAAGGTTATGGAGTAATTCAAGATAATCATCTAATTGAAAAATTAGCACACTTTACAAGAGAAAGAATTCCAGAAAGAGTTGTTCATGCTAAAGGAGCTGGAGCTCATGGTTATTTTGAAGTTACAAATGATTTATCAAAATATACAAAAGCTAAATTTTTAAGTGAAGTTGGAAAGAAAACAGAAGTGTTTGCAAGATTATCAACTGTTGGTGGTGAATCAGGTTCAGCTGATTCTTTAAGAGATCCTAGAGGATTTGCATTAAAATTTTATACAGAAGATGGTAACTATGATATGGTGGGTAATAACACACCCGTATTTTTCATAAGAGATGCTATAAAATTTCCTGACTTTATTCATACACAAAAAAGAAATCCTAAAACTCACTTAAAGGATCCTAATATGTTCTGGGACTTTTTATCATTAACACCAGAATCAATTCACCAAGTAACATGGTTATTTAGTGATTCAGGTACACCTAGAACTTTAAGGCATATGCACGGATTCTCAAGCCATACTTACATGTGGTACAACGAAAAAAATGAATATGTATGGGTTAAATATCATTTTAAATCAGATTTAGGAAGAAAAAACTTTACAGCTAAAGAAGCTCAAGAAATGGCAGCTAAAAATCCCGATCACGCTATAGAAGATTTATATAATAGCATAGAAAAAGGTGACTTCCCAAGCTGGACACTATATGTTCAAATCATGACAAACGAGGAAGCTAAAAATTATGAATTTGATCCATTTGATATTACAAAAGTGTGGTATACAAAAGATTTTCCATTAATACCCGTTGGAAAACTTGTATTAAACAAAAATCCTGAAAATTATTTTGAAGAAGTTGAACAAGTTGGTTTTGCACCAAGTACTTTTGTGCCAGGTATAGGACCTTCACCTGATAAGTTATTACAAGGTAGATTATTTGCTTATGAAGATGCTCATAGATATAGACTTGGAGTTAATCATGAACAATTACCAATAAATGCACCTAAATGCCTATTCCATACAAAACAAAGAGATGGATATGCTACTTTTAATAACGGTGGATCATCATTAAATTACTATCCAAATAGTTTTGAAAAGGTAAAACCAGATGAAATATTTACTCCTCCAGCAATAGAAGTCAATGGTATTATTGCTAGGCATAAGGTTCAAACAGAAGATGTAGATTTTGTACAAGCTGGTGTATTTTATAGAAAAACATTAACAGATCAAGAAAGAACTAATTTAATTTCAAACATTGTTAATAATCTAGGTGGTGCTTTAGAAGTAATTCAATATAGACAAACTGCCTTATTCTATAAAGTAGATTCTGATTACGGCACAAGAGTAGCAAATGGTCTTGGATTAGATATTGAAAAAGTTAAATCACTTTCAAAAATGTCACAGGAAGAAAGAGTTAAAGCTACTATGCCTAGATAATTTAATTTATTAATACTTTTTTATAAGTCTAGGAGAATTATATTCTTTATAAAATTAAAATTCTCCTAGATTAAAAGAAAATAATACTTATTGATACTATAAATACTCGTTATAAAATAAATTATAAAATTAGGAGGTACTTATGAAAAGTTTAAAAAATACAAAAACAGCTGAAAATTTAATGAAATCCTTCGCAGGAGAGAGTCAAGCTAGAACTAGATATACTTATTATGCAAACATAGCAAGAAAACAAGGCTATATTCAAATTTCAAATATATTTATGGAAACTGCCGAACAAGAGAAAGAACATGCTAAAAGATTTTATAAATTTCTAAGGGATGATTTTAAAGATGAAGCTATAGAAATAACAGCATCATATCCTATATCACTTCACGAAGATACATTATCAAATTTAAAAGCTGCTGCCACTGGTGAAAATGAAGAATGGACAGAATTATATCCAACTTTCGCACAAGTAGCAAGAGAAGAAGGATTCCAGAGATAGCTTTTGTTTTTGATGAAATCTCTAAAGTTGAAAGAAGACATGAAATTAGATATTCGAAACTAGCTAAAAATATAGAAGAAAATTCTGTATTTAAAAAAGAAAAACCTGTATTATGGAAATGCTTAAATTGTGGATATATCTATGAAGGAGAAGAAGCCTCTATTAGTTGTCCAGCTTGTGCTCATCCTCAAGGATATTTTGAGCTATTTGTTGAAGCCTACTAGAAACAATTCCATTAAATATTTACATATTTAATAGATAAATTATAACTAAATCAAAATAATATTCTATGATTTATTAGAGGATGTATCAAATTACAGATACATCCTCTCTACCTTTTTATCTAACTATATGGGTTCATCATTTTGTATCTATATAGCTATCTAAGCAGATGAAAAATACATTTATAAAAGGTGCTGATTTGATACAGTCCTTTTTTAATTATAATTAGGTTGTTGAATAAACAAAATTTGTAAAATAAAAAAGCCATCCCTTATGATA
>CAUWDH010000066.1:0-9477 GCA_963557775.1 uncultured Sarcina sp. | reverse complement strand
AGCAGCTGACTTGTAATCAGCAGGTTATCGGTTCGATTCCGATTGTCAGCTCCATTTTAAATTTAATATTTAAAAACCAGTAAGGCCCCTTGGTCAAGCGGTTAAGACACCACCCTTTCACGGTGGTAACAGGGGTTCGATTCCCCTAGGGGTCACCAAATAAGGTCGCATAGCTCAGCTGGGAGAGCACCTGCCTTACAAGCAGGGGGTCACAGGTTCGATCCCTGTTGCGACCACCATATTTGGCTCAGTAGCTCAGCTTGGTTAGAGTGCCGGCCTGTCACGCCGGAGGTCGAGGGTTCGAGCCCCTTCTGAGTCGCCAAAGTCTTCAATATTTGAAGACTTTTTTTATATTTAAAGTAAAAAACTTAGAAAAATCTATCATTGATATAACTATCTAAATTAAGAAATAAAAAAGAACACAAATTAATGTGTTCTTTTTTTTCTTTTTGATTCAACTCTAATATCATCACCAAAAAATTTAATAGGTGTAAAATTACCTAGTAATCTAGAACTAATACGTTCATCATAATTTTCCTTAATTCTATTTAATGAAAAATTAGTTGAAATAAGCATTTTTTTATTATTTAATAATTTTTTATTTAAAAATGTAAAAAATTCTGTGACATTATAATCTGATATTAACTCAGTACCTAAATCATCTATTATAAGTAAGTCACAGTCATATAAAAGTGTTTCTAAATCCTTTAAAGTAGAACTTTTATCTTTGCTAAAACGTAATTCATTAAGTGTTTTTAATAATTCATCAGCAGTTCTATAAACAACTAAAAAACCCTTATCCATTAAATATTTTGCTATGCAATGGGAGAAAAATGACTTTCCAGTTCCAGAATTACCGAAAAACAATAGATTCATGTTATTACTATCAAAATTATTAAGATAAGAATTTTGAATTCTATCATAATTTCTTTGCATATTTTCATAAGGAGACATAGATTCTCCATCTATAGCAACTTTTCTAAATTTATCAAGATCAAAGTTATTGAAGTTATTTGATTGTAATAGTTTTTCTATATTAGATTTTTTATAATATATGTTAATAAGATTTTTACTGTAACAAGTACATTTATTTATACCAATATAACCAGTATCTTTACATTTATCACACCTATAATTAAGATTTAAGTAAAACATATCATAACCCTTAGCAACTAAGGCTTCACATTTTTGTTCTCTAAGACTTTCTATCTTATCTTTAATTTTTAATATTTCTTTATCCTTATCAGGAGAATTTTTCATTACTGTTAATGATAGCTTTACTGAAAGTTTACCTATTTCATTATCCATCTTAATTATTTCAGGGTGATTTTCTTCAATTTCTTTTTTTCTTTTATGTAAGTTATTTTTTTCAGATTTACGAATATTTTCGTAATAGTCCATTAACTCACTTTTATAGCTTTTAATCATTAATCATCCCACCCCAACAATTCATCTTCTATTGCATCATAATCAATATCCCTTTGATCATAATTAGAAAATCTAAGAGTTTTAACTGCTTTAGTAGATTGCTGTTTGAAATTGTTTTGTTTATTGAAGTTATTTTGTTTTTGAGTATCTTTAGATAAAATATCTTCTAAAGTTTTATAACCCGCTTCATTCCATTTTCTTAAAATACCATCTATATACTTAAAATCAGCCCTATTTAAACGCTCTGAACAGATTTTACAAGCTCTTAATATAACTTCTGTAGAGAAATTATAGTCAATAAGCCACTTTTCAATCATATCCTGTTGTGGTTTCATTATATCTGTATTTTTTATTCCTAAGTAATTAAGAACTTCTCTTATTTTTACCCATTTATCTTCAGTGTTAGCTATTTGTCTATTTGCTTCTTCAATAGTTTTAATTCCTGAATCATGCCAAGCAAGAGCAACTTTTTCTATGTAGCTAGCATTTTTTTTATTTTTAGATACACAATATTCTATAAGGAAAAGGATTAATTCAAGAGAGAATCCTAGTTCTGTTTCCCAAGATAAATAAGTGATCATTTCTTTTGAAGATAAAGTTCTTCCAAGCAAAATTTCAATTTCCTTTAACATTTCTTTAGTATTTTTATTGTCTAAAGCACTTAATAAATCTAATTTTTCACCTTTTGGATCATAATTTTCAGCTAAATTAACAAATTCTATATTGAAGTTGTTCATTTTATCAATAGGGATTAATTTTATGACCCCTTCATCATTCCAATATTTTAATGCATTGTTTATTTCAGATTCTAGTAAATTAAGTTTAGCAGCAAGAATTGATGAACTTATTCCAGGTTCACCACTAATACTACATTTAAGTAAAAGTATATATACCTTTACAAATTCACCTCTAGCCTTGGTCATATATTTTTCTATAAATATGTTACTAATAGGCGTAAAATCAAGGCCTGAGTTTTTTAATAAAAAAGCACTCATAATATTTGCTACCTTTCTTAAAATTATATATGTTTAAAACCGTCTTTAACCATTATATCAGAGAGATTTTTAACACTCAACAAACATTATTATGTGAAATAAGGAAAAATTTATTAATTTAATTTAAAAAAATATAGAGCTGTTTTTTAATCAACCCTATATTTTGGCTTTTAATTAGATTATTTCAAAAATTCTTCTAAATTTAAGGTTCCTCTTCCAATATGATTAAAATCTAAACCCTCAATTTCTTGAGAACATAATTCAATTTTAGACTTAACATCATTGAAATTATATTCTGGATATTTTTCTAATAACAAAGCGCAAAGTCCGCAAAGATAAGTAGAGGAAACAGAAGTTCCTGATAATGTTTTATAATTATCTTTTAATTTATGTGGATAGAGCTTAATAGAGTTTCTTTCTGATATATAATTAGGATCGGTATTGGCACAAATAATATTACTACAACAAAAGGAAACTAAAGGAGCAATTTTTTTTGAACCACAAGATGAAAAACTATAAGCAACGGGAGTACTAGACATATTTTCTAAACCTCCAACTAGAATACTATTACTATTTAAAGCTAATCCTGAAATACTATTATAAGAATTACTGTTGCTACCAATAGGCATTATAGGTATTGAGCCTAAGGAAATTAAAATTGATAATAATTCATTGAAGTAATCTATATGTTTTAGATTAGTAGAAAAATTTTCAAATGGAAGTAAAAGTAGTTTTATTATGGTTCCATTTTTAATTTGAGTAATTATAGAATCAAGAGTGTAGAAAATATCAGATAAATATGCTCGACCTAGCTTATTAAATACTTTATAAATTATAAGATTAGAATTTTCAGCAATTCCTTTATAAAGAAACCTAGAGCTTATTCCACTTCCACAAAGAAGAGAAGCTAAGGCTGTGCCATGTCCATTATCATCATAAGGATACTTACATTCATTTATTAAATCATGGAATTCTGCAATTTTATTTTGAGGAGATATTAAATCTGGATGAGGAAATGCTCCACTATCTAATAGTGCTATAGAAATTCCTTTACCTGTTAATGTAGAATATTGCCTAAAACTTGCTTTGTTTGCTGTAGTTAAACTTAAACCACATAAAAAACAATATTCATCAAGAGAAACAAATTTAATATCAGGATACTCTATTAACCTTTTAATTGCAAAAGGAGTAAGTTGTGCAGAAACTAATCCAATAGAATTTATATTATTTATTAAGACTCCTTTAAGTCTTTTTATAATATCATCAATAAGTATATTTTTATTTTTTAATTCAATAATTACTCTATAGGATGTAAGGAGATCTTTTTTTAATAGTAAACTAAGGTCTCTAGAAAGTTTTTTTTCACTGAAGAACATGGTTTAAAACTCCTATAGTACTTTCTATATATTATATGAATTGAGTTTTTTTTGTGATATAAAATGAAAGTTAATAAGAGATGAGTTTTTAGAAAAGTTTTAAAAGAGAAATTAGATTATCAAATAAAACTTAAGATAATGAGGGAAAAAACTTTTGAAGTAGCTCTATTTTAAGATAGAGCTACTTCAAAAATATCCTTATTAAAAAATGTATCTTTAATTACATCTAAAGAAAGTCCTAAGCTTAAACCTAAAGCAAAGAAATCTTCTAGTAATGTGGAATAATGATCTTTAGATGGTGATGTACGTAAATCATTTATGTCTACAAATAAGTTTAAAAATTGATCACTTAAACAAAGAGAACTTCTTTCTATAGCTATTTCATCAATATCAGTGTACTTTCTATCTAAACCAATAGTGAAAATATGATTTAAGCAATTAATGTATTTTTCTAAAATAATATCCCTAGAGATTGATGGTGTTACATTATCCCAGTAAACAAAACATTTTGTTTCGTTAGCTAATTCGCTTATGTTAACTTGAAGAGCTAAATGCATTCTAGCTGTTATTTTATAGTCGTTTAAATTTTGATTTATTAAAATTCTTTCGTTTAGTTGTTTTTGATAAGTAAAAAAGTAGTTCAATTTCATTTAGTAGATCCCCCTATTTTATATTTAAAAAATAAGTCCTTATTTAGAAAAATAAATCCTTTAACTATTTTAAACAATATTAAGAAAAATTTAAAGTGGAGAAAACGACTACAAAAAAATAAATACCAAATATTAAGAAAAGGATAAATAAAAGGATAATATATTCAAAAGGAATATTAAAAAGGAGCTGCATCAAATCAGCTCCTTTTTAATAATTACGAAAAATATAACTTTTAACAATTGCCTCTTTTTTATTTGATATTTTCCAAAGCTCAACTCTATCTATTTTTAAAGTTTCAAATTGATGATTTCCTTTGAAAATTATATTATTATTGAAATCCTTTTTTAAGTCTCTAGACATAAAAGAGTTATTTAACGAAATAGAAAGTTGGTTACGTTCATCTCTAACATTAAAACCATATAATTTTAACATATCATTTAAAGACCTAGATATTTTTTTTATGTAACCTTTATTTTCAATTTTTAAATTAAGGTTCTTAGGTGAATTTTCATAAGAAAATATATCACCTGTTAGTTCAACTTTGAACTTTTTATAAGGTTTAAACATTTTAATTAAAACCTCGTCTAGCTTTTCTATATTTGGGCTATCAAAAGTTTTTAAAACAATATGTGAGTAAACCTGTTGCTTAGGTAATCTATATTTTTTTGATAAATCACGTTTTATAGGAGCAATTTGTTCATTTGAATTGTTATCAAATAATGCTACTAAATAATATTTCATTTTTAAACCTCACTTAAATCAAACTTTAAATACCATTTATTAAATTATAACATATTAACAATCTATAAAACAAATTAAAGATGTTAAAGAAAATATAAAAAAATTTTTTGCTTCAATTTTTTAATTTAACAAAAATTGTTCCATATACCTATTAAAAAATTGCTTTTAATATTGACTTATTATTGTTATAATGGTATACATGGGTGGTTATGAAAAAACATTGTAATCACCATAAATATGCTTTAAAATAAAAAAGATATTTATAAAAAACTGAAATAAAAGAATAAGAAATGAAATAATTGGAAAATGATATATATAGGAACTATTTTACAAAATTATAGATAGTAAGGGTGAAATGGATGGAAAGATTAATCGTTAGAGGAGGCAATGCTCTTAACGGGCTTGTAGAAATAAATGGAGCAAAAAATGCAGCCGTAGCAATACTACCAGCTGCTATATTAGCAAGCAAAGGAAAATGTGTAATAGACAATGTACCTGATATAGAAGATATACATTGTCATGAAAGAATCTTAGGAAGCTTAGGTGTTAAAGTTTCAAAATTAGGACCTAACACATTAGAAATAGATTCAGAAAATTTAAGTAATACAGATGCATGTACAGAAGATGTAAGAAGAATGAGAGCATCTTATTATTTTATAGGTTCACTTTTAGCAAGATTTAAGAAAGCAAAAGTAGAATTACCCGGAGGATGTCCTATTGGAGAAAGACCAATAGACCAACATATAAAAGGATTTGAAGCATTAGGAGCTAATGTTGAAATCAAAGATGGAGCTGTTGTAGTAGAAGCTGAAAAATTAGTAGGTGCTAATATTTTCTTTGATGTAGTAAGCGTAGGAGCAACTATTAATGTTATGATAGCTGCTACATTAGCAGAAGGAACTACTGTTTTAGAAAATGTTGCTAGAGAGCCACATGTAGTTGATGTAGCAAACTTCTTAAACACAATGGGTGCTAACATTAAAGGAGCAGGTACAGACGTAATAAGAATCCAAGGAGTTAAAGAACTTGTAGGATGTAATTATAGTGTTGTACCAGACCAAATAGAAGCAGGAACATTTATGATAGCGGCTGCAGCAACAAGAGGAGATGTAACATTAACAAATGTTATCCCTAAACATTTAGAATCAATAAGTGCTAAACTTTTAGAAATGGGTGTTAAAGTAGAAGAAGGTGACGATACTGTTAGAGTATATGTTGATGGACCTTTAAACGGAGTTAATATAAAAACTGCACCGTATCCTGGATTTCCAACAGATGTTCAACAACCAATGTCAGCACTTTTAACTACTGTACCAGGGCAAAGTACTATAGTTGAAAGCATTTGGGAAACAAGACAAAAGCATGCTATTGAATTAATAAAAATGGGTGCGAATATAGAAGTTGAAGGAACAATAGCTCATATAACAGGTGTTGAAAAATTAAAAGGAGCTTCTGTAGTAGCTACTGATTTAAGAGCTGGAGCAGCAATGGTTATAGCTGGTTTAGTAGCAGAAGGTGAAACAGAAATAAGAGATATAGAACACATAGATAGAGGATACCCTCATATTGAAGATAAATTCAATAAGTTAGGTGCTAAAATAGAAAGAAGACATTAATTAGTATATTGGGGTTGAGAAGACATGATTTTTTGTTCATTATACAGTGGTAGTAGTGGAAACAGCATATTAGTTGGATCAGAAAACAATAGGGTTTTAATTGATGCTGGATTGTCAGGGAAAAAGATAATAGAAGCCTTAGATATAATAGGAGAAAGTCCAAAGTTAATAAAAGGCATATTCATTACACATGAACATATAGACCATATTAAAGGTGCTGGAATAATTTCAAGAAAATTTGATATTCCTATTTATGCAAATGAGCTAACTTGGGAAGCTATGGAAAAAAGTTTAGGAAAAATAAGTGAGAAGAATATAAAAGTTATAGGAAAAAGATCATTAGTTACAATTGATGATTTAGAAATACAAGCATTTAATACTCCTCATGATTCAATATCATCTATGGGGTATACGGTAAGAGCGGAAGGTAAAAGTGCGAGTATAGTAACAGATATAGGAACATTCACAGAAGAAATAAGGCAAAACGTCATAGATTCAGAAATAATTTTATTAGAAGCAAATCATGATGTAGAAATGTTGAAATTTGGACCTTATCCCTATGAATTAAAAAGAAGGGTGTTAAGTGAAAGAGGACATCTATGCAATGAAGATTGTGGTAATGCCATAGTAGAAATAATGAAGAATAATAGCTTTAAGAATATAATTTTAGGACATTTAAGTAATACTAACAATGTTCCAGAATTAGCACATAAATCAGTAAGTAACATATTAAATGCTAAAGGCATAGTTTTAGATAAGGATTTAAAACTTACTGTAGCACAACGTAATAACCCAAGTAACTTTATTAGAATTTAAAATGGACTTAATGTATTTATCATCTAGGAGGGAAATACATATATGGAATCAAGTGAAATAATTTTTTCATGCTTAGATCATGTAGAAATAGCTATAGAAGAAATAATAAATGAATATGAAAAATCACCTGAATTTATAGAGAATATCACTGAAAAATGTAGTTATTGTGATAAAACTTCAAAATACGAAGTTAAATAATTAAGTAAAATATTGAAAATATAGAATTATATTATTATAATCAAATTAAGATTTTTTTGAGAGAGAGGAAGATAAAAGATGAGTTTATATAAGCAATGGACAGATATGGTAGTTGATTATGTTAGAACTAAAGGTGAAGATGCATTCTGGAATGAATATAGCGATATAGAAACAAGAATATACAAAGATTTATTAGCTTCAAAAGAAGTTAAGAAAACAACAATAGAAGATTTAGCAAAAGAATATAATGCAAGTGTAGAATTCATTATGGGATTCGTTGATGGAATCAATGATAGCTTAAAATCAGAATATGATTTAGAAAAAGTTGAAGCTAATACTGAATTAGTTTTAGATATAGATTTCGAAAAATTATACTTCAACATGCTAGATGCTAAAGCAGATTATCTATATACTTTACCTCAATGGGATGGAATATTCTCAGAAGAGAAGAGGGTTGAAATCGAAGTAGCATACAAAAAATCAAAAACTATCGTTAAAGAACCTAAAGTAGGTAGAAACGATCCATGTCCATGTGGTAGTGGTAAAAAATACAAAAAGTGTTGTGGAAAATAATTTAGCTTTATTATATAAAAAGAGATGTATGGTTAACATACATCTCTTTTGGTTTAGTTTATTCTAAGTGTTTTAGTTTATCTCATAGCTAAAGGGGGAAATATGTCTATCTTCTACAAA
The DNA here is from genome assembly GCA_963557775.1 of uncultured Sarcina sp. Lineage (GTDB taxonomy): Bacteria > Bacillota > Clostridia > Clostridiales > Clostridiaceae > Sarcina. The sequence goes on along the minus strand of CAUWDH010000066.1, from coordinate 963 downwards.
GAGGAAAATAAACAGCCTCACACTTCTAGGGAAGTTTGAAAAAGCATTGAGATGAAATCAAAATTTCATTTGAATTGAGTCTATGTTTTAAATAAGTTTATTTGATCATAATATCTGTAATACTCTACCTTTATTAGTTGGAGATAAACAAGTATCTTATAATTAGTGAATATGCCCAGTATCAATGCTTCTAAAAGGCTTATCTAAACTAACCTTTTCTTTTGAATATTCTATATTACTTGATTTTAATATTTCTTCTATTCTACTATTACATTGCAATAACATTTTTCCATGCTTAAATTGAGCTGGTAAATGTCTATTACCAAGTGAATGAGCTATTTCTCCCATCTCTATCATTGTTTTAGGTTTAATAACTAAAACTTCATCAGTGGCTATAGATACAACTACTAGATTATGACCATCCTTTAATATAATATCTCCATCTTGTAGTTTTCTATTTGGAATAGAGATTTCATATTCATGATTATGGTCAGAGGTAATCTTAAAGTTGTTGCACTCCATTGGTTTATCAAGGATTACAGTTTCAATATGATAATGACTTATATTATCTAAGTCTTTTATGTTTCCAAAAAACTCATTTAAAATCATTTATATTCCTCCAAATCTTATCTACTAGAATAAGAAGTATCTTTGAGCCATTGGTAGAACTTCAGCAGGATCACAAGTGATAAGTTCACCATTAACTGTAACATCATAAGTTTGTGGATCTACTTCTAACTCAGGCATTTGATCGTTAAATTTCATGTCTTTCTTAGTTAAGTTTCTAATTCCTCTTACAGGAAGAACTATTCTGTCTAATCCTAATTGTCCTTTTATATCATGGTCATAAGCATATTGTGATACGAATGAAATACAAGTTGATCCAATAGTTTTGCCACAAGTACCAAACATATTTCTTAATAATTCTGGTTGACAAGTTGGTATTGAAGCGTTAGCTTCTCC
>CAUWDH010000065.1:0-10209 GCA_963557775.1 uncultured Sarcina sp. | reverse complement strand
TTAAAACTAATTTTTATTTTTAATGATTTCTACATCTTTATTATAAAAACTTATCGTATATAAGTAAAATACTATTATTATTTTAATATAATAAGGTTTTATCTATATATAGATTAAAAATAAATGAGGTGTCTGATAATGAAATTCTTCTCCACATATAAGTAATATATGAAAAAATTCAAATAACATTATGATATTTCAAGATAAAGGGGCTATCTCCAAATAGGAATTACATCCCTTTTTAAGATAGTCCCTTAATAAATATTTAAAGCTTATTTTGTTACTAAAGTAAGCTCTAAATTCAATTTTTTTCCTTCTCTTATTATTCCAACTTTAACAATGTCCTTAGCATTTAATTTACCCTTTAATTCATTAAGTTCTTGAATACTTTCAATATTTTTTCCATTAAAAGATACAATTAAATCACCAGCTTTAATTCCTGCTTTTTCAGCTGGACTAAATGCTTCAACCTCTACAACGTAAATACCTTTTTCTAATTTATTACCTCTAAGTTCTTGAGCTTTTATTATTTCCTCAGTAACATCTCTACCTGATATTCCTATTTTAAGCTCTGGTTTAGATAAAACATCAAGCTTATCTTTTACCTTATTGATAGGTATAGAGAATCCTATTCCTTCAATTTCTTCTCCAACCTTTTTAGCTGTATTAATTCCTATAACCTGTCCTGCTGAATTTATAAGAGGCCCTCCACTATTACCTGGATTTATAGCAGCATCTGTTTGTATATAATCTACTATATTATCTTTGCTTCCATCCACACTAATCTTTCTATTTGCTGAACTTACTATTCCTTTTGTTACAGTTGAACTAAATTCTTTACCTAAAGGATTTCCTATAGCTATTACATCTTCCCCTGATGATACTTTAGATGAATCTCCAAGCTCTGCAATACCTGGTAACTTAACATTTTTATCAGTGATTTGTAATAAGGCTACATCCATTTTAGAATCTGAGTTAATAACCTTTGCATTAACCTCTTCACCAGTGCTTAAAATAACCTTAACTTCACTAGCACCTTGTATAACGTGATAATTAGTTATAACTTTTCCTTCCTTATCTATTATAAATCCTGAGCCAATGCCCTCTTGTTCCTGTACATTGAAAAATCCATTTGATACTATACTCTTAGTAGAAACTCCAACAACAGCTGGTGCTACTTTTTTTACAACACTTGCTGTATTATTAGTACTTCCAGTCTCAACTATAGAATTTTCTCCTGTGGAAATTTTCTGCTCAGTCTTAACTGATTCCTTTACATCGTCTCTATCTCTAAGAACTGTATACACCCCTGTACCACCAGCAATTCCTCCTATTAAAGATGATGCTATAGCTAAAGAAACTACTCCTGCAATAGCTTTTTTAGGTTTCTTATTTTTCTTATTATTTGTCTCGTAACCATAATTATTTTCATTGAAATTATTATTAAATTCATTATTGTTAAAATCGCTCATAAATACCCCTCCAAAACAATCTTACACTATTTATTTATATAATAATTTATGAATATGGCATTATTATGACATTTTTTGTTAATAATTTATTAAAACATATCTATTGCTGTTAACACTATTGACCTAATCTAAGATTTGGTTTTGCATTTAGGTTAAAATCTGAAGTATTTCCTTTCATTAGCTCATAATAAGCAGCACTTCCTATCATGGCAGCATTATCTGTACATAAAATAGCAGTTGGATGTAATATTTCTACACCTATTTTTTTTGCTTCTTTTATAAGATTTTCTCTTAAAGCTGAATTAGATGCAACTCCACCTGCAATAGCAATCTTATCAACTTTCTTTTCTTTACAAACCTTTATAACATTATCAGTTAAAACTTCTACTACAGCTCTTTGGAAACTAGCTGCAACATCAGCTTTGTTAACTTCTTCACCTTTCATTTCAGCTTTGTTTAAATAATTAAGCACTGCTGATTTAACACCACTGAATGAAAAATCTAAACTATTATCATGAAAACTAGCCTTAGGGAATTTTATAGCAGTACTATTTCCTTCTTTAGCTAACTTATCTATTTTAGGGCCACCAGGATATCCAAGACCTAAGGCTCTCGCAACTTTATCAAAAGCCTCTCCAGCTGCATCATCTCTAGTTTCTCCTAAAATCTCATAGCTTCCATAATCCTTTACATGAACTATAAAAGTATGTCCTCCTGAAACCACTAAACAAATAAATGGTGGTTTTAAATCCTTATGACATATAAAATTTGCACTAATATGTCCTTCTATATGATTAACTCCTACTAAAGGTTTTTTTATAGCATAAGCTAAGCCCTTAGCATATTGAAGCCCAACTAAAAGTGCTCCGACAAGTCCCGGACCATATGTAACACCTACAGCATCAATATCATTTAAAGTGACTTTTGCTTCCTTTAAAGCTTCTTCGACAACAGCATTTATTGCTTCTATATGCATTCTTGAAGCTACCTCTGGAACAACTCCTCCAAATTTCTTATGTGTATCTATTTGGGATAAAATTATATTTGAAAGTACCTCTCTTCCATTTACAACAACAGCTGCAGATGTTTCATCACAGCTACTTTCAATAGCTAGAATTACTTTTTTCTCCATACTTATTACCTCATTCTATATGAATTTCTTAATCATTATATTATACTTTATAGATTTTTTACATTCAACTAAAATCATAAGCATTTCTCCCCTTCTAAAGCATAACTCCATTGTAAAACTCTCTCTTTATGAAATATAGTCCTTTAACTAGTGCTTAGTTTATTAAAATTTAGTACAATAATATTACACATATAAAATTATAAATTAAATAAATTTTAACTAAACTTTAATATTAGGAGGTTTATATGATTAAATCCTATGCTAAAATAGTAGTGGATGGTTCTCCTATTACTAAATCAAATTTTAAACTTCACAATAAACAAGGCAGAGCTATTTTACCTTCAAATACTGGTAAAAGCCATGATAGGTATGCTAATTATGAAGAAGAAATATCTTATAAAGCTAAAGTTCAAAACCCTGATGTTTTACTAGAAGAATCTTTAATTGCTTTATTAAAAGTTTTTTATAAAAGTGAAAAAAGACATCCAGATACTAGTAACATAACAAAAAGTATTTTTGATGGAATTGAAAAAAGCGGAATAATAGTTAATGACAAACAGATTAGAAAGATAATTATTGAAGAATTTTATGATAAAGAAAATCCTAGATTTGAACTAGAGTTATTTGGTGAAAGCTCTTATGATATCATCTATAATATAAAAGAACTAGAAAATCCTAGAGAAAAAGTATTATATAATTCTACTAAATTGGTTAATAATAATAATGTAAAATCAAAAAAAATAATTGAAAATGCTAATTCTAATAAAATCACTTGTGATTTATGCAACAAAACAGTAATATCCGGAGAATTCGTGACAGCAAACAAAGGAAAAACAAATATATGTAGACAATGTTTAAGTAAGACTTTTTAGAAGAGAAAGGTAGTGTAAAAATGAATATAGTTTGTATAGGTGATTCATTAACTAAAGGTTACGGAGTTAATCCATCAAAGTGTTGGGTATCAATGCTACAAGATTCCTTAAATGTACCTACGGTAAACAAAGGAGTTATTGGAGATACTTCTTCTGGTATATTATCTAGATTCTCAAGAGATGTAAAAAAAGAAGATACTTCAAAAGTAATAATAATGTGTGGAACTAATGATGCATTACTTAATCGTACTATGAAAAATGTATTTAAGAATATAGATTTAATGGTTTCTGAAGCAATAACAAACGGAATAACACCTATAATATTATTCCCGCCAAAAATAGTAAAAGAGTTAGCTTTTGAACGTTGGGATAAAAAAGTAGATTATGATAAAGCTGAAGAACTTCTTAATACTCTTAAGTCATTGCTTATAAATCTTTCAAGAGAAAAAGATATACAATTCATAGACTTATCTGACCTTATGCCTACTGATCCTCAATATTATTCAGATGGCATACACTTTAATGATTTAGGAAATGAATTTGTTTTTAATATTTTAAAGGATAAGTTAGCTTAATGCTAATTTATCCTCTTTTATATTTTATCTAATTTATTCTTATCAAATTCATTTATTTATCTAAGCAGTACTTACAAGCTTCTATTCCTGCTATCTTTCCTTCATTTATACAAACATTTGCTGCACCATAGCCTTTTGTTACCCCACCTGCTGCAAAGATACCATCTAAATTAGTTCTATATTTCTCATCTACTTCTATACCTAAAGTTTCTTTATTTATGTTAAGACCTATTTTATCACCAAGTTCCTTTTCTGGTAAAAAATTAACTGAAATTAAAAGACAATCACATTGAATTTCATTAAGTTCACAGCATTCTTCATTGAAATTTTCTTCAATATGCTCAACTATAACTCCTTCTATTCTTTCATTTCCTATAACTTCACCAACTCTATAACCATAAAGGACTGGAATATTAAAATCTTCCACTATTCTTCTTGATGATTCTACTTTAGCTCTAAGCTCTTTAGAACTTTCAATTATTGCTTTTATTTTTGCTCCCTCTACTAAAAGTCTTCTGGCAATAATTAAAGTTGAATCACTACTTCCTAAAATAACTATTTCTTTTCCTGGTAAATATCCCCTTGCATTTACAAATTTATGAGCTGTTCCTACTGTATATATTCCTGTGAATTTATTAAGAGGAATACTTATATTTCCTGAAAATAGTTCCCTTATTCCTGTAGTTATAATAACAACTTTCGCTTTTATCTCTTTCATAGCCTCTTTAGGATTAACATAACTTATAACTTTATCCTCTGATATTGAAAGGACTGTGGTGTCTAACTTATATTCAATTCCTAAATCCATAAGCTCATCAACAAATTCCTGAATATATTCTGTCCCAGAAATAGGGTCTTTATGAAATTCATCCTCAAAGCCACAATGTACACATTGATTTAATGCCCCTCCTAGCATTTCCTCACGTTCTAACAATAAAATCTTTAAAGAATTATTATATTTTTTTGCTTCTATAGCTGCTGCTATTCCTGCTGGTCCTCCACCAATTATTACTATATGATAATCCACCATTATTATAGTTGCATAAAATCATTCTATAACTAAATCAAATATATTTCTTTAATCTAGAAAATCTTTGAAGATTAATACAACTAATTCACCTCCTCATGACAATAATAAAAAATAAAGTAAAGTATTCATCCTAATTATAATTTTATAACTTTATCTGCCTTATTCATCATATCAACAATTGCATACATATTAGTTATTTCACCAATAGCTACTTTATCAGTTAATCCATAAAAATCTAAACAAGCTCCACAGCTATATATATTTGTTCCACTGTTTTTTAAAGCTTCTAAAGATTCTAGAACATTAGACTCAGTTACAGTTAAATTAACTCCAGAATTTAAAAATATAAGATTTTTAGGTTTTTCTTCTGCTTCTGTTAAGGCATAAATATAACTTTTCATTAAAGTTTTTCCAAGGACAGGGTCTCCATTTCCAAATTCATTACTTGAAATTACAATAACAAAATTCTTTTCGTCTGTTTTATCCTCTTTATTATTTCCTAATGATTTTTTTATAAATAAACTAAATTGACCATCATTATTTTTTACTTCAACATCAAAACCACTATTTTTAGAAAATTTTTCTACATTACTTTTAGAAACTTCATTATCTACAATAACTTCAGCTTCTCCTTCTTCTATTCCATCAAAATATTTTTTAGTATTAATAACAGGTATAGGACATCCTAACCCAACACAATTTATTTTTTTCATATAATGCACCTCTCTCTATAAAAAAGGGCTGTATATAAACAGCCCTTTTTATATTTCTTATCTTAATTATATTATTTTCTCTTCGAATCAACAACCTTATCCCATGCAGTTACAAACTCATCTCCAGTTGCCCATTCACTCATAACTATTGAACTACCTGTTTTTATAGGATATACCATTATAGGTTTACCTATATTCTCTAAATTAGATATATCATAGATATTTAAACTATCTTCATTAAGCGTAATCATAAAATCACCAATTGGTGAACTAACAGTATCTTTAGTACTTGGTGCTAACTCTTTTATATTATTCCAACTTAAAGGCAAGCTATCCCAATTCACTAATGTTCCAGTAGCCACTAAATCTAAATCAAATTCAGTATCTTCTACTCCTAGAGCTCTTGAATTTAAATTTCCTTCAACTACCCACTTCCCATTTTTTCTTTTCATAGTTATATTATCCATATCCATTTTTTCAATATCATAATTTTCTTTAAACTCAGGTTCTTTAGTAGAAATAAACTTCTTTCTACTATTTGTATAAGCTTCTATGCCTTTTTCTCCATATAAATCTTCGATACTTAACCCTTTGTTATTTTCAATACCATCTACAGGTATTATTTTATATTTGTTAAAAACATTACCTTTATTTAATTCATCATAATATTGTAATCCAATATAATCTTTTCCTACAAAAGTTATCTCTCTATAAATATTATTAGTATGTTTTTTATTTTCTTCTATTTTTCCACTTTTATTCTGATTAACTACATTTAACTTTTGTACTTTTTCACCCTTAATTGTAGTACTACTCATATTTATATCAGAGAAACCTCCATTAGCTCTTGGCAATAAAAGTCCATCAATGACTTTTGGAGTTTGTATTTTACCTTCATCGCTATAAATCCATATAGTTTTATAAGAAGCTTCCTTTATTTCCCCATCTTCTAATATAGTTCCTGGTTCCTTAATACCTAAAAGTACACCACTATCTTGCCCTTTTTTCTTTTCAAGGTTAACAATAGTACTATCTATATTACTTTTAGTTTCATGCTTCGAACTCTCTGCAACTTTTTCAATAACCAAAAGCTTACCAACAGTATATAAATAAGCTCTATTTTCATTTTCTTTAATAAAATCAATATACAAATTAGTATTATCAGATATAGAAATAACATCTATTAGTTTATTTTCTTCCTTTATACCTTTTATAATGGAATTAAACTCTTTAGGTAAATATTGTTCCTTATCAACCTTTTTAAATTTAAACTTTGGATTTTCTATTTCTGTTTTTTGTACATCTACTTCTTTTGCTGAAATACTTACTAAAGGTTTTTCTATTTTTTCTACCTTTTCTAATTGGTTATTTTCTTTTACTGTGTATTCCTCTACTATCTCCCAAACACCTTCAGCTGACATTGTATTTAAAGCTGGAGCTTTTATTTTATTCTCTCCTACTTCATCATTTCCTAAACAACCCATAAGAGATATTGCACTAATAATAACAAGCATAAACCCAATTAATTTTTTCATTCCTTAAATCCTTTCTTTCACTTCTCCAATACGCTCCTTAGGTAATACTATGGATATAGTTGTTCCTTCATTAAGTTCACTTTCTATATTAAATGAACCTTTATGAAGTTTAATTATCTCATCACATATAGATAGTCCTATACCATTTTGAGATTTAGAATTCTTTCCTTTAAAGAACTTTTCTTTTACCTTAGGTAATTCTTCTTTACTTATTCCACATCCAGTATCCTCTACAACTATTATTACATGGTCTTTATCATTAACTAACTTTACACTTATAGTTCCATTTTCTTCAGTAAACTTAAATGAATTATCTATTAAGTTGATAAATACTTGATTTAATCTATCCCAGTCCCCCATAATTCTTATTTCTTCTTCTGGGCTAGTAACTATAAATTCTTTATGTTCCCTTTCAGCCCTTGGTGACATATAAGACTTTAGATAATTCATAAATTTAATCATATCTATTTCTTCTTCTTTAATTACTATTCTTCCACTAACAAATTTAGAGAAGTCTAATAACTCTTCAACCATTTTACTTAATCTATCAGCTTCTTTTTCAATAATGTCAAAGCCAACTTGTAACATTTCCTTATCAGTATTTTCATTATTTAAAGTTATAGCCCATCCTTTAATAGATGTAAGAGGTGTTCTTAACTCATGAGATATTGATGATATAAAATCATTTTTTAATTGTTCTCTCTTTTTAAGCTCTTCTGCCATAAAGTTAAGAGTATAAGCAAGTTGTCCTATTTCATCTTCTGTCTCTATTTTATTTTTAACATCAAGATTTCCCTTAGCAATTTCTTCTGATGTTTCCGTTAAAGTTTTAAGAGGATTTACTATACTATTTGCTAGGAAGTAACTCATTCCTATACCAATTATAAGAACTGAGAACCCTATTACTATAAATACTAATACGAATTTTAAAATAAATTCATTAACAACCTCTAAAGAAGTTATGTACCTTACGGCACCAACAATTTTTCCTTTACTATATAATGGATAAGAAATAGCCATAACTTTGTCTTTACTATATTCTACATGTCCAACCCATTCTCCAACTTCACCTGTCAAAGCTTTTTTTACATCAATAGGTGTTTCAGGATTATGTGCATCTACACCCTCAGAATCCATTAATATAGTACCTTTACTATTATATATTTGTACTTGTGCCTCTGTTTGTTGCCAAAATATATCTTTGTCTTTATTTACATTAGTTTCTAATGAATTTTCATATAAGTATTTTTCATAAAATTCTGCTGCAGTTTTAACTTGATTTTTTAGTATATCTTCTGTTCCTTGATAATAATATCTAGTTATAAAAATCAGAAACATGGCTGAAACAATAAGTATAGTTAAAGAAACTACAAGTAAAAAACTTTGTATCAACCTGCTTTTTATACTTTTCATAGAAATTCTCCTAACGTTTCCACCTGTAACCAGTTCCCCATATAGTTTCTATATACTTTGGTTTTGATGGAGTTTCTTCAATTTTAGCCCTTAATCTTCTTATATTAACATCTACTATTTTTGGATCTCCAAAAAAGTCAATTCCCCAAACAAGATTTAAAAGTTCATCTCTAGTAAATGCTTTTCCTGGATTTTGTAAAAATATCTTCATTAATAAAAATTCTTTTGGTGTGACGTCTATCTCTACATCATTTTTAAATAAACTTTGAGAATATAAGTCTAATAAGAATTCTTCTGATTTTATATTATTTCCATCTTCAACTTTAGCTTCTTCAAGTCTTCTTATAAGTGCTTTTACCCTTAAAGTTATTTCTAATGGATTAAATGGTTTTAAAACATAATCATCAGCACCATATTGTAATCCCATTATTTTATCCATATCCTCGCCTTTTGCAGTAAGCATTATTATCCCCATATTAGGAAACTTATCTCTAAGTTCTTGACATACTGTAAAACCATCTATACCTGGTAACATTACATCTAAGATAGCCACATCTGGTTTCTCTATAGCTGCCTTTCTGATTCCTTCTTCTCCACTTTCACATTCTATTACTGTGAACTTCTCCCTTTGAAAATTTATTCTTAAGAAACCTCTTATACTTTCTTCATCTTCAACTAATAATATTTTCATTATAACTACCTCCATTATTATTATACACTCTTAAATTCATAGCTAATTCTTGTAATGATATTCCCTTAGGTTTTTAGAGCATTACAACCTTAGCTAAGCTTGATTAAAATTCAAATAAATTTTTTAATTTATAAACTTTAATTATTTACATTAAAATTTAAAGTGAATTATATTCAAAAACTCTATTTGAATTAAATCACACTTTAAGATAATAATTAATATTATTTCTATTATATAATGTAATAAAAAATACACTTTATATTAATTATACCTTTTATTTAATAAAATTTTCTTTTATTTTAATTACAAAATTATTCAAAATACTTAATTTTTTTTAAATCTTATATTTTTATAGTCTTCATTTAATTTTACTATATTTTCTCTATTATTAAAAAGTAAATTTATAACATATTTGAGAAATAATAATATAAAATAAAAATCAATTGTTTACTCAAATATCAGTAGTTTTAGTTAAATTTAACTAAACATTCAACTCTAATTAAAGTTTTACTTAAATTGAATCTATATTTAAATATTATTATATAATAAAAAAGGTTTAAATAATATTTCATTTCTAAAATATTATTTAAACCTTCTAAAAAAATGGCTCCGCAGAGAGGATTCGAACCTCCAACCTATCGGTTAACAGCCGAGTGCTCCACCCTTGAGCTACTGCGGAATAATTTAAATTGTTCTCTGAAAATTATATATATATTAGTTGAAACTATATTTTAGATCAAGCCCTCGACCTATTAGTATCGGTCAGCTGAACATGT
>CAUWDH010000064.1:0-11233 GCA_963557775.1 uncultured Sarcina sp. | reverse complement strand
TGTATCAATCATGATATTGGGTGTAAACCCAAAGTCCTTTCTAATTCCCCTAGAAGAAATTATAGTAGTTGGATTTATCATACCTGTTTTTTGTGCAAGAATCAATAAATCCTTATCTATGTTATCTAACATTTCTAATGGATATCCTTGAGTATTTTGTATTGTTTCAATAATATCCTTTAAAGTTTGTCTTTTTCCAAAATCGATACTTGAAACAGCTAATGCAATTTTATCGTGGTTTGTTCCCCATATGTACTCATTGCTTATAATAGATTCATCGGATTTTCCTTTTTTCAATTTACTAATTAAATTAAATTGATCTTGTAATGCTAATGATATTTTAATATCTTTTTCTAAAAATCCTTGTTTGTTTAAGATATCTTTAATTTCACTTTCTAAATAAGGTATTTTTTTTGTTTGATCCATTGTCTCAATAGTTATTCTTTCAATTATTTTTGGTCCTTGATTTTCAAATATATTTCCCGTTATCTCCATAACTTCCTTATTAGTAAATACATATTCTTCTATTCCAATAATATCACCAACAGTGTTTTTTATTAATTCTACTTTTTTATCTGATCCTTCTTCTAATTCTGGTAATATTATTCTATGCAATTCTTTTGGTCTAATTCCAACTGTATTCGCCATCTTTTCTAACTTTTTTATATTATCTATTTGCTTATTTCCTCTGATAGTCCCCAAAAACATTCCTGTTTTTCCTGCTAAATCTAAATTATCAAATTCATCAATATTAGAGCTATCTTGTCTAAATACCTTAAGGTGTTTTTGAGTTGCAATTGACCAATAACCAGCTTTAACTTTTTCTTGCTTTGACATACTTGTCCTCCTTAATTATAACCATTTTTTGTACTTTTAATACACATATTATACAATATATCCCATAAAATATAAATACATTCTTAATATATATTTTTTGAAAAATATCTTTAAAATTTATATATATTTTTTAATTTTATAATTCTTTGATTATATTATTAGTAATTAAGTCCTATTTATCATTAATTTAAACTATTAAACGAATAAAATTTATTAAAATAAAAAAGTCATTTTAATATATGAAATGAAATATATAAACCTTTTTTCAATTTTATCCAATTATACTTATACTGATAAAAACTTCTTTACTAATAATTAAAAATCTAAATTTAAATGTACTTACTAATTATAAATATAAGAAATTCTAAATCTATAAAATCATTATCTAATATATGCAATGAAGAATTACTTGGAAAATCTATTATGGTATTAAAAGAATAATTATTTTCAATATATAAATTCTATATAATTTAAAAATTTAGTATTTTATGGTAAAAAATATTATACCAAAATGTTTAATTGATTTATTAATGAAGTTAATAATATATAAAAAAATCCCTTAAAATATAACTTTCAATAATATTTTCAAGAAGTACTCCTAATAGACTATTTAAACCTAAAATCAAATATAATATAAATACATTAAATATTTAAAAACATAGTTAATTTGCAAAGAGCCTATAAATAACTTCCTAGAACAATGGTTTAATAAATTTAAGATTTACAAATATATCAATAAAATTGTATAAAGTTTAAATAATTTATTGAATACAATGAATTTTACCTTGAAAATATGAACATTTTTAAGTATTTTTATTTCTTTTTTATATTTTGAACAAGTTTCTTGAAAAATAGCTGATATCCATCTAAGATAGCTTTTTAATACAAACTATTACATTTGGTTTAAGTCTATTCGATCACAGAAGTAGACATATAGTTGATCTAGTATATATCTCCAATTTCTTACCACTTAAATCCATTTATTAGAAATATATTGAGTCACAAAATAAGGTATTTTTAATAAACTATCATCTTTAGAGAAAATACTCTTAGATTTTATAACCTTTTTAAGTAACTCTCTATCGTATTAGTAGCATATATTAATCTACATATTTCCTCTGAATATTAAAAAAAGTATTTAATTCATCTCAATTATTTTTCCCAAAATTTATAGCTATAGAATATATATTTCCCAATTTAGAATCTAAATGAGTTAATGCCGATAAAGCAGTATCCTCGTTTATAGAAGTACATACTTCTTTAAATCCTTACAAAATTCTTTTCTATCTCTATAAGATATATCCTTGTTGAAATTCTTATTTGATGTATTATACATCTCTAAATTTCTACATTAGGATATACTACTCATAATACATCTGAAAATCCTTTCAAACTATCTATACAAGCTAATAGAACATCTTGAACACCTCTATTTTTTAACCCATTTAAAACATTAAACTAGTATTTAGAACTTTTATTCTCTCCAATCTATATACCTAAAACATCTTTTATCCCATTAACACTTATTCTCCTCATTACATAAGCTACTTTATTAACTATCTTCGCACCACTTCTTCCCTTGTAATGTATAGCATCTAAAAATATAATTAGATAAATACTTTCTAATGATCTATTTCTATTCCTTTACTATTAAATATTATTTTATCTTCTGTATTTAAAATACTTTTTCCTTTTTTTACAGCAACAGGCTCAAATTCTCCTATCTATCAAGTTGACCATAAACCGTTACTTCATCAAAATCTCTAACTTTAAGATTTACACAGTCTATTATATACACTCGATTTTTAAGCATTTATTTTAATTTATAACTAATTCTAATCTATAATTTATTTAAATTAGTAAACAATAATTATTCAACAACCTATTAAAATCCCTCGATAAAACATTTCTATATTTTCGAGAGTTTCATGATGAAGGCGCGGCATTCTTTTGCTCTATTTAACTTCTTTAAGTACTATTCCCTCTTTAAATCCCCCTCTTTCTTCTGCCTTTTCTTTTCTCTTCTTCATTAAATCATCTTCTGAATATCCTAAATTTTCTGCTAGTGCAAATAATACTTCCATTACATCAGCTAATTCTTCTAGATTTTTATCTTCTAGATATTCGTTAACTTCTTCTTTTAATTTCTCTTCTAGTAACTCTTTATGTTGTTCTTTTGTTGCTATTTCATATTCACATTGTTTCCCGTCAGCTTCTATTATTTGTGGTATTAAATCTCTTACTAATTTATTATATTTTTTCATTTTGATTCTCCTTAATCTTATCTTATATTAATATCTGTATATACATCACTAGATAATTTCTCTAAAACTCATATAATATTAAAGTTCTATCTTAATTTAGTCTCAGTTTATATAACATTGAATATCTTTTTAAAATATTCAATATCTTCTTTCCTTTTTATTTCCTCTTCTTCTTTATAAATTTCTCTTTGCTCCCTATTATAACTACAATATGCATGTTTTATTGTAAATTCTTTTTCTTCTTCTACTTTGTATGCTGTTTTTATTAATTTAATTTTATCCTCTTTTACAATAACAACTCTATAATTTTGTCCATTAATAGTTTTTTCAAAGTAATATCTCTTTTTAGTATTTTTACCTGTTTTAAATATAAAGTCTGGATTATTTAAAATCTCAAATATTAAATGAACTTCCATATCTTTATGTTTTCTCTTTATATGATACAGATAATTTTTATAATCCAATTCAATAACATCTAAAAGTTTATGTTTAATATAATACTTTATATTACCTTGTTTAACTTTTACTTCTATACCTTTAGATAAGTTTCCACTTTCTATATTTTTGTAGTATTCATATTCCTTTCCCATGATGCTTCCCCCTTAAACCGTCAAATGCAAATTATGATTTATTTATTTTTTTCATACCTATCTTGATAGTATTGTTCAATTCTTAAATCTATAGCATCTTTCATTTGTTTTATAAATTCTTTATTTTCTTTGAATTCCTCTATTCCTTTTACTATCATGTTTCCTTCTTCATTTACTTCAAAGAAATCACTATGACTTTTACATAGATATTTTACTGGATTATCTTTAGCTAGTTTTACATAATTTTTCTTTTCCCAACTTTCAAAGTTACTTGTTCCTTTATCTTTAAGCATATCAACTTTATTTGAACCCTTTGTATAGAATTCTTTAAAACTTTTATAAATATCATCATCATTTATTTCTATCTTTATATTTCCATTATTATAAAATGCTAATAATATAGGTACTTTATAAGACTTGCTCATTGATGTCGTTTCTATCATATTTATAAAATCATAGGCTCTTGTATCCATTAAAGTCTTTTGCTCTTCATTTAATAAATCATTATCTCTTAAATACCCTAAATAGTCTTTAAATATGTTTTCTTTAGATTTTCCTTTCATATTTGCATATACATCTTCATCCATAGCTCTAAATATTTCTATTCTTGTTGGTACTTCCTTATTTGCTTCCATGATTCTATAAAATTCTTCTTTTATTAAATCTTTTATTTTATATTGACTTTCATCCATTCTTTTAAATATATCAACTAACTTGAAATCAAAATCTACCTGACATTCCTCTGGATAGTCATACTCCATAATTTTAGATTTTTTAGCTTTAACCTTATCATAGTTTTGACCAGATAATAAAAATGGAGCTAAATTTGCTTTTTTATAATTACCTATAAAATCAAGTACAATTAAATGCTCTTTTCCTTTTGCCTTTCTAAGACCTCTTCCTAATTGTTGCAAGAAAATAGTTGGGGATTCTGTAGGTCTCAAAAACATCACTAAATCTATTTGTGGTACATCCAATCCTTCATTAAACATATCTACTGCAAATAGTACTTTTATTTCACCATTTCTTAATTTATTAAGAGCTTTTTCTCTTTCTTCTGAAAACTCTCCTTTTTCCCCTGAATAAACTGCTAAAGCTGGTATTTTAGCTTTATTAAAAGCCTCTGCCATATGTTCTGCATGTCTTTTTGAAGAACAAAACCCAATAGCAGCTTTACTAGTATACTTTTCATAATGTTTTATAATAAGTTCATCTCTAGCTCCTATATTTAATGCTTCTTCCAATTGCTTTTCATTATATTTTCCATTTTTGAACTCTATATGCTCATAGTTAACTGTTTCATCATATATTCCATAATACTTGAAAGGTACTAAAGCACCTCTATTTATAGCATCTTTTAACATAACTTCGTAAACTAAATTATAATCACAAATGGCAAATACATCTTTTCCATCTAATCTTTCTGGAGTTGCTGTTAATCCTAATAAGAATTTTGGTTCAAAATAATCTATAATTCTTTGATAATTTTTTGAAGCAGCATGATGAAATTCATCTATTACTATGTAATCAAAATAATCTTTTTTAAAATAACTTTCATTTAAATATTCTTCTTTTCCTAAAGTTTGTACTAAAGCAAAAATTAAATCTTTATCTTTTTCTTTATTATCAGCATAAAAAAATCCTGATGTAGCTTTTGGTCTAACATTTTTAAAACTTTGCATAGCTTGTTTTATTATCTCTTCCCTATGTGCTACAAAAAGAACTCTTTTATAATTTATAGAATCAAAAGCAGAAAGGTAAGTTTTACCTACTCCTGTCGCTGCAACTACCAAACCTTTATCAAAGCCTTCTTCTCTACTTTGATTAAGAGAATATAAAATTTCAATTTGTGGTCCTCTAGGCTCAAATAAATCTACAACTTTTTCTTCTTTAAAATCACCTATAGTTTCTAAATCCTTATAAACTTTTGGTCTAACCCATGTTTTAGCATAATTATTTAAAACTTCATCTGTTACTTCAATTGAATGATTATTATATAAGTTATTAAATTCATCCATAAAGAAATTAAAATCTTCTTTATTACTGTTTTTATTAAATCTATAATTCCACTCTATAGAGCTTGTTAATGCTCCCCTAGAAATATTTGAAGATCCAATAAATATATCTGAATCATTTCTATAATGAAAAATATATGACTTTGGATGGAAACTCCTATTCTTATTATTATAAAATCTTAAATTTACCTTATTCCCTAACTCAGCTCTCAACATATAAAGAGCCTCAGGTTGTGTTATATTTAAATAGTTTCCTGATAGGATTCTTATATTAACTCCTCTATCTATAGCATCCTTTAAATCATTAATAATTAGCTTTACTCCAGATGTCATCAAAAATGAAACTATAATATCAATACTTTCTGCTTTTTTAAAACAGTCTTTAAGCTTATTGTATAAGTGATTTCCTCTAAAGTCTCCACCTACAGACACATTAGCTCTATATAATTCCTTAACTTCTTTAAAATCTATTGAACTTTCTTTTATGTCAGTAATACTCATAGTATTCTCCTTCAATATTCTATATTATATTTCTTATAAGTAAATGAAAAATAGTCCTTAAATCCTTTATATAAACATTATATCAAAATAATGCTATACATTGAATTTATGGACTATTTTATTTAAACTTTACATCCTCTATGAATATATCTTTAATTATAAAAGTTTATAAATGATAAATACTCCTAGTATCTCACCAAGAATAAAGAAACTTATCATTGAACCTATTAATTTTCTTTTACATACTTTTATTTTTTCTTTTTCTATTAAAACGCCTTCTAAATTTTTTGTTTTTTCTTCTATTGTATTTGTTAACTTCTTTGCTTTTCCCTGAATATTAGAGATTGTGCTTAATGTTATAGGTAAAATTGTTCCATCCTCTTCTTCAACTCTTATTATTGTGAAAAGTCTCCTTTTCTCAAAGCCTTTAATTTTATCAAATGAATATATTTTTTCCTGTTCATTTATTTTATACATTATTTGTGAATTACCAATTAGAAATTCAGTTGTTACTTCATCATCAAGCTCTTCTTTCAATTTTTTTGTTATAAAATTTTTTTCTTTATATACATATTTATTTACTAAATATACTAAAGTTATAGAAATTCCTAAAAAGCCCATAA
The DNA here is from genome assembly GCA_963557775.1 of uncultured Sarcina sp. GTDB lineage: Bacteria > Bacillota > Clostridia > Clostridiales > Clostridiaceae > Sarcina. The sequence goes on along the minus strand of CAUWDH010000064.1, from coordinate 4,403 downwards.
GTATTATTCTACTCATTCCATATTCTTCAGTTAAATAAATTCCTAATGCTAAAAAAATTCCACTTATACAAAAAGTATTTATATTTAAAAATCTTTTATATTTCCACTCTAAATTTGTATATGTTCCTATTCTTGTTAGCCTAATATAATTATTTTTATTATTACTCCCCTTAAATGCTAGTTCTCTCTTTTCTTCTTCTGTTAATTCTTCAACTTTTTTATCCTCACTTATAATCCCACTATCATATCTCTCTAGTCTTTCCTTTATTTTAAAATCACATTTTTCTTTTAATATTTTAAGGAATTCTATTCTTTCTTCAGTATTTTTAAAAGCTTTATAAGAAATGCAAATAGGTCGATTAAGTGTATTAGAAATAATTATTACATCTTCAATTTCGTTAATTTCAACTACTTCTTTATAATTAACTACAAACTCGCCTAAGTCTTTACTCTTCACTACAATTTTATCCTCTAATAATTGAACTTCTTTCTCAGTGATAAAACTTTTATCAAAAATACATTTAATTTTAAAAACTATAGTTGCAGCAATTCTCAGAAAGTTACCACAATCATATCCAGGTACCTTTAACTTAAAACATAGTTTAATTTTTTTATTTATATCTTTCTTTGTCTCTATATATTTTATATTCATAATCTCCCCCTGTAATATCAATCTACTTTTCAATTGCACATTACAATTTTTTTCGAAATTCCACCATAAACTAAGGTTTTCTTTTTTCCAATTTTAAATCTATGTATATCTTCTTCATTAACTATCACTATTTTTTCTATTTTTTTATTAAAATCTACTATGCTAACAATATAGTAAGGTTCTGCCCTTTTTACTCTTACTTCAACTTTATCAATACACACTCCCTCAAGCTTGTAGTAATTCTTAAATTTTTTATCTATATTATAGGCAATTGGTGACTTTAAAATTATAGCGATTCCTAATATAGCAATTACTATATAAAATAGTGTTAGAGGCATAAAGTCTATTAATATTAAAATAATAAATGCTCCATATAAAGCTCTTTCAAATTTTCTTCTTTCTTTAAAATTTTCTAATACTTTTTCATTATACTTTTCACCTTTTTTTAAGTTATATCTCCAAAATATATTTATTGAATTAATATTATAATCTTTATTAATTCCCATTCGTGAGTTTAAATCCTTTTTTTCTAAGCTTTCATCTTTTTCTAACATATTTGCAACTACGGAAAAAAACAACAATAAAATTACTAAAGAGTATTTATTTAAAATACTTCTTGGTATCAATAAAGATAACATTATAATTCCTCCAAGTAACATCACATGAAGAAGATTTCTAAAATTAAATAGCTCAAACCCATTTAAAAGTTCATTGATTATATGTGTAATGCCCGTAATAATAGCACATAAATTTAAAAATACTAATCCCTCAATATTAGTAGAATTATATTTAACTAATGAAATTATAAATATGTCCACAATAGCTAATACAATAAATCTTTGTTTTGCTAATCTTAACTGTAGCTTTTTTCCCATCATAGCTTCCCCCCAAATGGTCACCCAACAAATTCAAAGCCTCTCCCATATAGTTTATATAAAAATATTATAAAGTATATTTTACTATATAATTATTATTAATATATGCATATTTTTTTAAATTATTTAAAATCTATTTTTTCTCTCTCTAATAAAAAACCATATAAGTACTCTATTTTTAAATAGAATCTTTACATAGTTTAAATTTATTCATATGTACTTACTAAAATAAAATCAAATAAAATATTTCCTTTAGTAAACCATAACTACTCCTTTTGATATAGCTCCATAAACTAAGGTTACTTCTCCCCCTTCACTAAACCTAAAAATATCATCTTCCTTAACATTTATTACTCTTTCAATTTTATTTTCAAAATTAACTATACTAATTTTATATATATATTTTGGTGGACCATGTCTCCTAATATTCTTTTCTATTATTCCAGTACAAATTCCATCAAGTTCTACATGAGTATTCAAATGTTTATCTATGCAATAAAGACCTTTTGTTGCAATAAAAATATAAATTACTATAATCACCATAATAAATTTAAAAGAAAGCTCTTGCCCATTAATTTTTAACTCAGATAAAATAAATAATAAAAATATTACTCTGGTAGTCACTTTAAAATCTAAAGCTTCATAAAATCTAATTTTCTCTATATTCCCTTTATACTTTGGCTCAAATTTGGTATTAAACCTCCAAAATATATTTATTTCATCTTCATCAAAGTCATTCTCATCTCCTCTTTTCCACCATCTATTATTAGTTCTTTTCTTACCCTTTTCTAAAATAGTAGTTATAAACAAAGCAATCATTACACCATATAACATAGGAAAAGTATTTATTAAATCTCTTAAAATTATTGAAAATAACATTATTAAAGTTCCCATAAAGCCTCCAGACTTTAGTGTTTCAATAGTGAAGAGATTAAAATTACTAAAATCAGCTTCTAACAACATAGCTATAAATTCAAAAATACAAGATAATGATAAAAAGAACAACATACTAAATCCATTGTATTTTAAACCAACTACCTCAAAAGCAATTGTTAAAATAACATTAACTATTAAAAATAAAAAGAGTTTTTGTTTAACGTAACGCAGATAAAATTTTCCTCTCACTTTAATTTACTCCTTAAAAATAGATTGTCGATTAATATATTATGTAAATATATTAACCTCTTTATATGTTATTATATACCATTTATGTTTAATTTTATATATTATTGTAATAGTTTTACAATTAATTTACCATTATTAATCATCAATTAATCAATCATTCATTAAGTTTCACTTTATTTACAAGTGATTAAAAGTATATTAACAAAAAAATAGTATGATTATTGTAATGCACATAAGAAAATTTTATAATTTATGGGGTAACTATATGAAAAGAAAAAAATTTTTATTATTATTTATTTCAGTAGTAGTGCTTATGATAATTCTTGCTGGCTTTGCTACTTATAATCGTATAAAGGAAAATTCTAAAATTACTTCCCAAGTAATCAATTCTGATAATAAAACAACAACTGATAGTTCTGGGGATATTGATGGTATATATCAATATATAAATAATAATTCTAAAGATACATACAATGCTGATTTAAAAAAATTATCTAATAAGGATATATCTATTCATTATACTGTTCAGGCATCTCATATTGAAGATGATGATGAAAATTCTCACTATCATAATCACGATTTAGATACTATTGACTACGCTAGTGGAATTTTAAGTAGAACTGATCATAATAAATGGACAGGTACCCTTACTAATCTTATTACTAATACTGAATGGGATGTTGAAGCTACCCTTTCTGGAAATAATTTAAATCTTAACTTTACTTCATCAAAGGAATTTAAAATCTCTAATGAAGAAAAAATAATTATTTCTCAAAATCCTAATTACAAACTTAATTTGGCTTTAACTAAATTAGCATCAACATCTAAATAAATTTCTATACCCATAAGAAGTTGTATTAACTATTTCTTTTAAAATTTAAATTATTAAAGAGGATGTATGGAATTGCATATACATCCTCTTTAACTTTTATCTATATAGGTTTAGCCTTTTGTACTTATATAACTATCTCCGTATTTAATATTACTATTTCATTATTTTCCCTTAAAAATTTACTATATAAAGTTCACCTTTCCAAGTGCTATATTTTTTAAATATATCAGATTTAACTAAAACCAATTTTTCTCCTCTATTGTTAGAAAAATTATATGTTGCTCCATCCTTTTCCTCTAATTGAAAGCCATTATTATTTAAATATTCTTCAATAACTTTCTCTCCATTTTTTATTTTTGTCATATAATATTATAGATAAAACTATAGCTCTTTTATACATATTTCCTCCCTAAATTCAATATTACATATATTGTAAATCATTATGTAAAATAATTATAGTCTTTTTACTTAACAATTAAAATCTCTAATCTTATTATAGATAAGTAATCTTATACCTTTAAATAATTACTGTTAAATATTTTAATACAATCAAAAACCAACTTAATAAAAAATAAGGAGTATCTCCTTCTAGAAATAAAATTTCTTTTAAGAGATACTCCTTTATTATTCTTTTACAGTTCCATTAAATAACTACCTGAAACATATCCTACTGTTCCATTGTATGATATCTTATACCATCCATTTGTTTTTTCTAAAATAATAACTTTAGTATTATTACTTAAAGTTCCAACAATGCTAGATGAAGTACTTGGACTTCTTCTAATATTAAGCTTTGTACTTATATTTACTACTTTTCCATACTTTTCACTTGAACCTGCATTATTATTGTTTTCACCACTATTTACTCTAATATAATCTGCTGAAACATATCCTACAGTTCCATTATGTGAAATCTTAT
>CAUWDH010000063.1:0-11624 GCA_963557775.1 uncultured Sarcina sp. | reverse complement strand
CATTATCTTCTATCATTCTTACCCATGTCCCCCAGCAGTCAGAATTTTCATCACCAATAGCATTTTTTTGAACTGGTTTTATATTACTGTCTGCCATTTGTATAGAAATTGTTTTTATCATGTCTGAATAACCTTTAAGGTCACTTCTTCTTCTACATTTTTCAGCTTCTAACTTAGAACGAGCAATGTCTTGATATAACCATTTTTGAGTAGGTGTTTTGCTTTCATAAGCTTCTATCAACTCTTGATAATAATTTTCTAAAATAAGATAATCCATTTTTTCAAGTCCATATCCCCAACGACTTATTACATCTTTTGTTAGTGATATTTCACCTGTTATATCATCTTCTTTTATATCTTCAATATTAACATTTTCTCTTTTAGAAATTTCTTTAGTCAAATCAACATTTTCACTATCTCTACTAGTGTACCCTTTAAATTGTGCTAAAGAATTTATTTTTTGAAAATATATTTTAACAATACTACTATCTTGCTTTTTAGCTTGTTGTTTAGCAGTATTATAAGCTCTCTCACTATAATAAGTATCAAACATATTGCATATTTTATTTAATGCTATAGTTTCACTTTGGTATTCTTCCATAAGAGCTTCATATAAAGTTACCATACAATCTTTGCAAACTGTAACTCTTCTATCATTTTCTCTATACAGTGGTGAATATGATAAATAAAAATCTTTTTGATTTTTTTCTTTTCCACACATCGTACAAGTTTTTTTCACAATTGCCATATTTGCACTTCCTTAATTCAAAATGTGGGAACATAAAAATTATGCTCCCATATGTGTATCATTGGAAAAAATATGACTTAGATATTTAGGATAATAATATCCTAAATTAGAAATACCAGAAGGTATTTCTAATGATATTTCTTATTAAGATACTATAGTTCTACATCATAAGTACATTCTCTACCATGCTTATTTATTACTAATATTTTTTGCATAGGTTGAGATACTAATCTTTTCTCTTTTGCGTAACTGTCAACTCCACTTAAAGAGCCATTTACAATTACATCTATACCCTTTTTGTTTTTCTCATAGTTGCTATGATAATGTCCCATTAAAATGAATCTAGGGAATAACTTTAACATATTTGTTAAGTCATTAATTGCACTATCTGGCTTATCCTTATCTCCATGTACGCCAAAAAATGTATGACCACAAATATCAGCCACTATTATTCCTTTATCATATATATTATCTTTTATTTTTATTTTTTTATTACCTTTTAGTCTTGCTTTCATAAACCAATTTATTAGATATGAAAAGCTTTCTTCATCTAAATTATCATTTTTATTAGCTGTAACTCTATCGTGATTACCATTAGCATTATAAAAATTTATTTCATCAAAATATGGTGCTAAATAATTACACATATAACTTAATGTTTCTGCTACTATTTGAGTTTGCATTATAACATCTTCTGAATTTGCAATTCTAGTTGTAGTGTGAATTAATCCATTTACCATATCTCCTAATGAAAATATATTTAATACACTTGCTCTATGTGTTTTAGATACTTGTATTATTTTATGTATTAATTTTTCTATTCTAAGATTAAATACATCTTTATTAAAAGTATTCCAGTGATTATCACATTCTAATCCATAGTGCCAATCAGATAACATTACAACTAATTCATTATCTAAAATACATTCAAAAACTTTATCTTCTTTTCTGATATGAAGAGGTTTCATTTTAGATAATTCCATTATACTTTTATCTATTGTTTCCTCTAAATGTTCCCATCTAGCTGATTCTCTAATTAATTTTCGTAATTCTCTTCGTTGGTCTTGGAATTTTATTTTTTCTTTTTCAAGACTTAAGGTTTTTTCTTCTATTTCCTTTAGTATAGCTTCTTCATTACATACGCTAGGATTTTCTTGAATAAAATCATAATATTCTTTATATCCATAGCTAAGTTTACGTAAATGGTCAGAACTACAGTCTAGTCTTAATAACTCTACCATTTCAGACCAGTCTAAGTCTATTTCTCTATTCAATTTTGCAATACAAAGTCTTACCTTATATTCAAAATCTTTTTCTTTCTCTTGCTTACAAATGTTCATTATTCGGATGGTAACTCTCTATTTTTTTGAATAGTTAATGCTATACCATCTACATTTTCAAATTCTCTTAAACATTCTAAAAGATTGTAAGTTTTTGTTTCATCTTTTAAATATTCTGTTATCATTACTTCTCCATCTTCAAATGTTATAGTTGCTTTTGAAAATTTTAAATTATTTGTACTTGTTGCCACAAGAAATCACTCCATTTCTCTTTTACTTTTTCTCTTATTTGTTTAAAATCATACTTTTAATGGTGGTGAGAGTTGGATTTGAACCAACGTAGCCTTTCGACAACAGATTTACAGTCTGCTTCCTTTAACCACTCGGACACCTCACCTTATATTAATATCAATACCCATAAACATTAAGTTTATAAAACATAAAACTATTATTCTCTTATAGAGTTGCAAATAGATGATATTGATTTTTATATGTTTTTTCTATTTTACTTGCATAAGTACCTCAAGACTAAATAGTAAGCCCGTAGTATATAAATACTACACCGATAAACTTCATACAGGAATCAAACCTATAATTTATTGATTAAAAATCAACTACTGTATCTTTAAAGAATGTATTACCTTCACCCTTCGGCTTTATTGCTCTTCTTCTAACACATTAGAAGAAAGTAGTTTTTTATAAATAATACACATATTCTTATAAGATAATTATTCTTGGCAAGGGAACAAGGGTTTGAACCTCAAACTATAATTTTGGAGATTATTGTTTTACCAATTAAACTATTCCCTTATATTAAAACAAGCAGTAGTCACTCTAATAGTTAAGTATAATTATGTTAGTAATATTGCTAACAATTTATTATTTGAAGCTATTCGTGACACTGCTAGATTGAACTTTTTTTTATAAGAGTGAGATTACCTCTTATTTTCAATAATCTTTTGAGCCATTATTGTTTCTGCTCGTATCCACTTATAACCTTAGAAAAGCATTATAAGTAATTATCACAACTGCTTAGTTTATACTGTTTAGCTGACCACAGTCTATCATACAACTACTCTATGTTATAAATTCTTTCTACTATATCTAGCAGTTCAAGGGAGCTAACCTTTAAGTGCATTATAATCATAAAAATTAAATAGCTTTTGAGAAACTATTCAATCCCTTACTTCTTATTTTGAATCATAAGGCAAGGATTAAGTTGCTTTCGTTGTATGAGAAAGTAGATTTTCTCATTTAACTTGTTTGATTATTTTAGTATATTTTGATATCCATCAGTATGTATAGCAAAATTAAGTATTCGTTTAATTCTAAAAATAGCCACATTCTAACTAAAGATGTACTACTTTAGTAGCTCCATAATATTTTGTACTACGGAATACTACACACCTTTCTGTCTTTCAGTTACTAGCCTACTCAACGGTTATATAAGTTATAATGCTTACCACATTTCACTCATATAACTGGATAACGCTCTTACTAGTAAAGCTCGAACTAATATCCTTGCAGTTATATGTCCTAAATTACTAAGTTTGGTGCAGAGTACTATGATTACCACATCATAACCTTACCTCAACGCTTGTCACCGATAAGGCTTACTCTCTTAGGTCAGTATAGGAATTTCCAATTCTGTGCTGAACTGAACTCTTTTGCATATCTGCATTGCTTAAATTGACCTATTTCTAGGTGATAATTTGTTAAATTATCTTTATATCCATCACTGAATACTATCTGTGTTAAGCCACTAAATCTCTCTGAAAATTAAATTTTGTATTGAAGTGCCTTACAGGATTTGAACCTGTTTCTCTACTTAAGTATGCTTCACCTTCCAAAGCTTAAGACACATGAAGAAAAGAGCTACCATACCGTTCTGTAGCTCTTTAAGTTAAAAGGAGAGAATTGAGAATTTATTTATTTCATTGAAAGAACAAAGACATTTAAGACCACTTATCAAAGAAAGACTTAAAATCAATGATATTGAGGAAGATTGGATTTGCACCAATATTACTTTAAAAGTTGCTTACTTAGCAGACTTCCTCATATATGAGCAGAAAATAATCTGCTCTAAAAAGTTGTTGTTTTTAATTTTTTGAAAAGGAGTATAATTTAAAAATGTCATCTACACTTAAAAAATTAAGTGTAATGGAAGAAGGTATGGGATTCGAACCCACGCATGAGCTTTTTACACCCATCTAACAGTTTAGCAAACTGTCCTCTTTTAGCCACTTGAGTAACCTTCCATATAATATTCCAGATACGCCACTATCTGGTCGTTTAGTATAACTCCGAAGTAATTATACAGGCTTTGGTGGCGAACTAGGTAGGATTTGAACCTACGACCTATCGGTTAACAGCCGAGTGCTCTAACCACTGAGCTACTAGTCCATAAATAGGAGTGAATTTTCACTCCCTATACAATTTTATTTCTGGCTTATTACTTAGCAGAAACAGTTTCTTTAAATTCTTTTGCAGGTTTGAATTTTGGAACAAATTTATCATCTGTTTTGTAAGTTTCTCCTGCTCTTGAACCCATATTGATAATACCTTCTCTACCTTTTTGAACAGCTCTTTCAAATTTACCAAAACCAGATATTCTGATTTCTTCACCTTCTGAAACTGCTACAACAATAGTTTCTAATACGTTATCAATTACTGCTGACACTTCTTTTTGTGTCATTTCTAAACTTTCTGCTACATTTTTGATTAATTCTTTTTTAGTCATAATTTTTTCCTCCAGATTTCTCTTTAAAATTCATATGTAATTTTTATAAGGGAATTAAGGTTTTTTAGCACCTCATTCCCTTACACTTATTATTAACAGTTTATTCGGACTTTTTATAACCTATTTTCTGCACTTTTATTTTTTTGTCTATTTTTTAGACTTTTTATCGCACTCTTTGCAGTAATTATAATAGTTCCCATTTTTTCTTTGAGAAAAATTCTCTTTATTTAAAATTTTAACTTCTCCACACTTTGAACAAGTCTTATATGTGCCTTTTTCTATGTTTAAATAATACCAGTCTTGATATTGTTTATTATATGTATCAATTATATTTTTAACTATTTTATCTAAATATTTTATTACAGCAGGTTGTTTTATTTCTAGCTTTTTAGCTATAATTTCTTGTGTTAACCCTGCTCTATACATATGTAATATCTCTATATCTCTTTCAGATAGCTCAGAATCCTTTATAAGCTTTTCTAAATCATATTGCATACAAACCATATCTTGTTGTAAGTCTATTCCTTTAGGGGGTATTCTCAATAGATTTTTCATATGCTCTTCATTACTGAAATCTAATTCATCCCATTCTATTTCTGTACTATCTGCAAGTGGTTGTTTAAAATATATAGTACCTAATTTAGCGTCTTTAATCATAATCATATCTTCTTTTATTAAAGCTGATTGTTTTTGTAATAAAGTTTTATTTTTTTGTTCATCTCTGTATAAATCTTTACTTAAATCTTCTTTTTCAAGTCCATATTGATGTAATAAACCTAAATCATCATGAGTTATTTCTTCTAATTTAGAAAATTTATTAGTTTTGCCATATAACTTTTCTAATAAAGCTATCTTTTGTAGCTTAAATTTAACTGCTTGTAGCATTTTATCATAATCTTTAAGCTCTGGTATTCGCTCTATATCTTCTTTAGTTATCTTTTGCTCTATGGCGTTCTTATAGTTAGAGTTATTAGTCATTAGGAAGTGAATAGATTGGTCTGTATCTCCATCTGTAGCACCTTCTAAGCTTTGCTCTTTAATCATTTTATTAAATAACTGTTCATCTTTATATATTTTATATTCTGTACGTTGCTCTTTTGGTAAGCTGAATAATATGTAATTTGTTATTCTTTCTATTTCCTTGGCTATGTTTGTTTCACTATATAAATTATCTTCTGTGCTTAATATAAGCTTTATTGGACTTATATTAGCTCCAGTATAGCTTAATTTACTTAAATCTACATCTAGCTCTTCATCATATGTAATATCTTCTTTTTTTAAATCAAATTTTTGAGTGAAAACTTCTTCAAAAAACTTTTGAACACTTCCATCTTCATTATATAAAAGCTCTTTAATTAAAGCTAATCTTTCCTCTGTTGTTTTTAATTCATAATTTAATCTTCTTGAGAAATCATAAATTGTTTTACCATCTATTTTCCCATAGAAGTTTTTTACTGGTAACATAAAATCTTCTCCTTTGTATTTTATTTTAATTAATTCTAAGTATTATCGTTTATTAATTATATCAAAATTTTATTTTTTTGTCAATTTAATAGAAAAAAGAACAAGATATACTTGTTCTAGTTAAAAGTTGTTAAAAATTACATAAAAGAATGAAAAAAGATATATCTTTTTTTATTTTTTACACTCTTATTATAAAGGGATTTTTCATTGTAGTCAAATAATTTCAATTCTCTTTAAAGATAATTAATCATTACCACTTACTATACCCTAATACAACTTACAATCAATTAGCGTGAATTTAACCTAATAAAAACATAAGAAAATAGGCAAGTCAATTTTTATATATTTTTCCTAAAAATAAAAAAGTGGTCTTATATGACCACTTTCTAATTATCACTTTTTAATTTTTTTAAAAACGCTGATTTTTTTCCTTTAGTTCTAGTAACTGTTTTTTCTACATTTTCCTTTTCTGGAGCAGAAGCTTCTTCATCTTTTTCTATTTCCTTTGAAGCTTCTTCAATTAAAACTTCTCTTTTAATTGATTCCTTTTCATTTATTCTTTCTTTATCTTCATTTATTGTGGTAACTAATTCTTTATTTTCTTTAATGGTATCTTCACCTGTTCCCACATTATTATCTTCTATTCCCACAGTAGTTTCTTTTTTCTCAATTTTAGTAGGTACAAATATTTCTGTAGGCATACCTGTTATAGTAGTTGATATCCCCATCATATTTGATACTTCTTTATATACTGCATTAAACAATTCTGGTTCTTGAGATTTTAAATAAGACAATGCCATTTTCTTTATCTCATTTCCTCTTAAGTGTTTTGGAGCTTTACCATTAAGAATATTAAGTAAAACTATATCATTTATATCATAATTATAAAATCCACAGCTAAATCTTGCCATTTCATTAGGGTTCTTTGTACTTTTCTTCTTTTTAGTTTCCATATTTTCACCTACCCTGTATGTCTATTACTCATTAAAATTCATCTAACAAAATTTCATATAAACCATTTACTACATTCCATTGAGCATCTTCTCTTCTATCTATTACAATACTTTCTCCAAGAATATCCTTAGTTTTTTCAATTAAAAGTTTGTAAAATTTATCATTTTCAATTATTCCACCAGATAACATTATTATTTCTACATCATCTAAAATTTCTTGATAATAAGTTATTAAATCTTTTTTTATTTCATCTGCATAATTACTTAATACTTCTATTTGTAAGTCTTCAACATTGTGTACACCATCTTTTAATTTAATAGTTCCTGTTTCCAACGCAAGTTGCACTGTGCTTTCTTTAAAATTTTTTGTTATTTTATAAAATCTTCTAAGCAATAAATCTTCCATATCATTATATCTATGTCTGAATCCTCTTTTGTTTATCATATATCTATTCTGTTTATTTCCTGCTTGAGAATATAAATAGTCATTAGTATTGTGTCCAAAGTCCATAGATAAAACATTTTTTTCAAAATCATCCTCTGGTAAGATAAATATAGGAGCCATAGATTGTCCACAAGTTAGAACATTTTCTATATTAATATTTCTAGCTAACTCACCTTCACTATATAAGTAAGAAAATTCAAACCTGTCTGTTAACCAATTTATTATTAACTCTTCCTCATGTCTTAATTTAGTTGGGAATCCCATTCCTAGATTAACATTAACATCAGAAGTTTTCTCAACTGCTAAACCTAATAAACTTAAAAGTTGAATTAAATGTTTTTCATCTCCTACTCTATTATCTGTTACAAATCTACTATTATCTGTGTACACACTTTCACAATACTCACCTAATATAAAATATTTATATACTATTCTACCTTCATCATCTTTTTTAATATATTTTATAACTAATTTTTTTCCATTTATAACATCATCATAGCTTATATTTGAAGCATATCCAAAAGCTTGTTCCTCTTTAATTTCTTCAATAAAGCTTGATACTTTTACTTTCTTATTAGGGCAAACCATTAATCCATAGCCGAATCCAGTATCTACTGCTACATTTATACTATTTGTTGCCACACTTGTTTTTTTAACCATATTTTTCATTCCTCCAATAATTAATGTAATTTTTAAACAATCCCATCTTACTATATATACTAAATTATGTCAACTGCTAAAAAAATCAACTATTTCACATTAAAATAGAAAAATATCTAATATTTTAACAGAAACTTAATTTATATTAATATAACTTCATAAAAATATATTTTATTTGTATTTAATTTATTATTTTATATTAATATTGTTTTTTCTGAATTTTTTTCGATATTATTTTATTTAATTTTAATTCATTTGATATTATTCTAAATCATTTAAAATGATATTAAATCTCACTAAATAGTTTTTATTTATTCTATTTTTATAAAAAAATATAGAGATAAATACAAATTAATATATTTATCTCTATTTCTTTTGAAATTATATATGTACTTATTCTGTTTTTTCTAAAATGGGCATACATTATAGTCTGATAAATCTAATTCTTTTTTACTTTCATCATTGCTCTTATCTAAAGTTTCTTTTTCTTCCTCCATAGGAATTCCATTTTTAATAGAATAATTATATTTTTCAATTAATTCTTCTATTTCATCACAAGGTTCTAAGAATCTATACTCATTGTTACTTCTTCTTATTGTATTATCTATCTCTTTTAATACAAATCTAGGATTATAAATTTCTATTAATTTAATACTTTTTAATTTTCTTATACTGGTCATAACAGTATTTCTACTCATGCCCAAACTATTACTAATTCTTTCTATTGAAATCCAACTCTTTTTTATTTTTTCGTTATAATATCTTCTTAAAGTATAATAAACTACAATATCACTGGTTGTTAAAAGTTTTAATAACTTTACATCCCATTTATAAAACTTTGTGAAAGTTTCTTTTTTATCAGTAATTATTTCTATGTTAAATAAATCATTTTTCCCTAAATCCATTATTGACTTGTCTATTTTAATAAAATTTTCTTTTTCTAAATAAAATAATCTTTCTTTTAGGTTTTCTAAGTTCCTTCTGTTTGATTTAATATTCATTTCATTTGCTATAATAGATAAATTTAAAACTGTAGCTCCTAAAGGTCTTTTACACATACATAAAATAATATATAAGTGTACATTTTTAGAGTTATATTTTTTATTAGCCATATTTTCACCTTCTATTTCTTCTCCATTTTCATATACATCAAATATCTTGTTTTCTATTTTAATAAAATCCAATTCAGTTTTCCCTCCTTAATTTTTTTCTCTATTTGACCGATAGGGAAAAATAGAGATACGTAGTCTTCTTGTATTTTCGTCTTCTTATAGCGTCCCTAGTCGGTACTAATTTTAATGAATAGTAGGTACTCCCCTAGTATCTACTATTCACTTTTTTTGATATAAAGTAGGTACTATGGGGAAATAAGGCACTAGTTTTCACTTTTTTTGATACAAAGTAGTGACTTATATTTTTTAAAATAAACATACTACTATTCCTCAAAAAGAATACAAAGTAGACCACTACTTTAATTATAATAATTTTTATTTTTTTGTCAATATTTTAAAAATATAAAGACCTCAATTAAGAAGTCTTTATTAATCCATTTGCATATTTTTGTTTAAAGTCATTAAAGCTAAAGAATCCATCAAATAATTTGTATAATCTTATTTGCTCTATTAGTACCTCTTTAAATACTTCTGATTTTTCTTTTTCAGTTCCAAATAGCTCCCATCTATCTATCTCAGCTACTTTTTTATCTAACTCTTCACCAGAATAGTTAATTAGGTTTGCTGACATTCTCTTAATTTTATCTTTATAAGAATCTTCCATCAAATCTAATGTCATTTCAACAGCCATTTCATATCCTGCTTCATCTTCTTTTTTAAATTCTTCTAGTTTATCATCATTATATTTTCTAAATATATTTTCTATATCAGAAACATCCATGTTCTTATTCTCAGTCTTATTTCTATATTCTTCAATGAACTTTGTAATGTGTGGGAACTCTTTTTTAACAATATTTTCTGTTTTTAAAGAGAACATAAAAAGACCTGCTAATGAATTAGCCTTTTTATTCTTATTCTTTTCTTGTAGCCACAGTAAATGTTCTGCTAATTTGTACTTACTATATTTTTTTAATAATAGAGGTATCATTTCTGTTGATATACCAATATCCTCCAGTTCTTGTTGAATATTCTCTGGAAATACTAATCCACTATCTTCTTGCAATTCTTCTGTTTCTTTATCTTTTTTGGTAATTTTAACTTCTGGCTCTTTGGTTAAGCTCTTAATTAATTGTGCTTGTGTTCCTTTAAAATAGATGTAAATACATTCTTCTTTAATTCCATTTATTTTAACTTCATCTCCATAGAAATATCCTTTTATAGTCCCACTTACAATTAAGTTTTCTAAAGCTTTATTTATCTTACGTTTTAATTCAGAATTATAAGTATAATTAATAGGAATTTTAGTTTTTAACGTAGAAAAATTTCTTTTTATATAAATTCTCTCTTTCTTTTTATCATATTTATTACTTTCCAGATATAAATACAACCTTCTTGTTAAACCAGTTTTTAATGTAAAATATTTTCCTTGTTTTAAAAACCGAATAAACCCATGTTTAATATTTTCCATAATCAAATCACCAAAGTAAGCATTTCCACGCTCTAACTTCTTATTAGGTTTATTTTCTTGTTCTCTAAAATAAGTAAAATCAACATCTCCTAATAAACTAATAGCTTTTTCACCTTTAATCTCATACTTATCCCCTTTTTTATTATAGACACTTCCATTTCCTAAACTATAATATTGAGTATTTGTTAATTGTCTAATTGCTTTTCTTATCTTTTTATAATTTTCTCCATTGATTGGTATATTAATAAAATTGCATAATTCATAAAATGTAAATTCAACAGAAGCATTTTGAAAATCCCAAACTTTTTCTTTTTTAACTACAGGACTATTTTTTATTACAAACAAACCAACCAATCCTATAAACACGTCCATTGCAAAATCATTAGGCATACCCATAGGTGCTAAAGCAAGAAGTTCTCGATTTAATCCTTTACTATCATCCCATCTTATATATTCACATTCCATCTCTTTTGCTGACTTAGTTAAACTATTCAAAATCTCTTTAGCTTCTTTACTAACTTCCTCGTTTTTTAATAACTCAGTTGCTTTTTTCATTGTTTTCTTTCTCCCAAAAGAAAAGATAGGTGATTCAAGGATATTTATTTCTACAAAAAAATCACTTGCTTTTATTGTATTATCATCTCTATCTATAATTTTATTTTCATCTTCATTAATAAGCTCAACTTCTTGTAAAGCAGTACTTTCCTCTGTTTTATCTATTTTCATTATATAATCTCACTTTCTTTTTTGCTTT
>CAUWDH010000062.1:0-12069 GCA_963557775.1 uncultured Sarcina sp. | reverse complement strand
AACATAAAAGAATTGCTGGTTTATATAAATTACTCTGTTTAATTTTCAAAGACCTTATCAGTTTTACTTGTTTAACAAGTTCCCCTGACAACGAAATTTATTTTATCACTAAATAAATGATTAAATCTAATTCTAATTCTTATCTATATCATTTATAAGCTATTTACTCCCTTTTTCTTTATATTTCTATCTTTTTCTATAATAGATACACTAGGATATGTTTTCCTTTTATTTAAGAGTTTTTATCTAATAGCGACGACTAAATATTCAGATAGAGTCAAAACTCTATCTGAATTAAGTCTACCTTTATGTTTATAATATTAACTTTTATATTATTTATTCCATTTTTTAACCTTATAAAAACAAAAAAAATATAGCTTTCTACAAAATACTATAGAAATCTATATTTTTAATACTTAATTTAAACAGTTTCTAGTAAAATATCCCATTCATATATATTATAAATTTTCCTATTTGAACAAGTATGTAACATAATATTCCTGCTGATGGTATGGTTATTATCCATGATAACCCCATGTCTTTTGCAACACTCCAATTTACTCTTTTAAAACTTTTTTGAGATCCTGTTCCCATAATTGAACTTGCCATAACTTGCGTTGTACTTACTGGAGCATGAAGATTAGTTGCTACAGCTAAAACAAGAGCAGACCCTATTTGTGCTACAAACCCTCCAAGAGGATCTATTTTAGTCACCTTACTACCCATTGTTTTTATAATTCTTTTTCCACCTCCCATAGTTCCGAGTCCCATAGCAGAAGCGCATGCAAATATAACCCAATTGGGAACATTAAAAGCTCCTAAAAAACCGCCACTCACTAAAGACATTGTTATTATTCCCATAGATTTTTGTGAATCATTAGCTCCATGGTTCAATGCTATTAATGCACCAGAAAATATTTGAGACTTTTGAAAAAATCTATTAGTTCTTCTCAAATTAGCATTTTTAAATACTATTTTTAAAATATAAATTAATATATATCCTACTGTAAAACCTATTATTGGAGATATAAATATCCATATAACAAATTTATTAATTAGTATCCACCATCCAACTTCTTTAAAATTATTTGTCATTGCAATTCCACCGCCTACTAAAGCACCTATAATTGCTCCAGTTGAACTAGTAGGAACCCCAAAATACCAAGTAAATATATTCCATATTATAGCTGCTAAAAGTACACACATAATTATCCAAAGGGGCATTTTAGTACCATCTACTATGCCATCTCCCACAGTTTTTGCAACTGCTGTACTTGTAAAAGCTCCTATGAAATTGAATATAGCACACATAATTATTGCCTTTCTAGGACTTAAAGCTCTTGTGGCTATTGTCGTTGCTACTACAGTAGCTGTATCATGGAACCCATTAGTAAAATCAAATATTAGAGCAAGAACAACTATAATTATCATTAATATTAAAGTACTACGCATGCTTTGTTACCACTCCTCCTATTATATTTGCTACATTCTCACAGGCATCTAAAGTATTTTCAAATACTTGATATATATCCTTCCACTTAATCACATCTAAAACTTCAATATTTTTATTTCTAAATAAAGAACTTACTACTTCTCTAAAAAATAAATCTCCTTCATTTTCTATTTTGTTTATTTCAATTATCTTTTCACTTATAATTCTTCCTTCCTTAGATTTATTCATATAAGATAAAGAAGACATAAGTATTTCTATTTCTTTAACTGCCCTAATTACTAAATTAATAAATATCTTTGACTCTTCAGTTGATGAAACTATATTAAACATAATAAATCTATGAACTATAGTTTCTATATTATCTATTATGTCGTCCATTCTTTTAGTAACCATGTAAATATCTTCTCTATCTATAGGAGTAACAAAGCTATTATTTAATAACTCTATAATAGAATGAACTATTTTATCCCCCTTATTCTCTATTTCTTTTATCTGTTGTGCATATACAGTTGAATTTTCTATATCATTGACATATTGCTGTAATACTTTTGCTCCTTCTACTATATTATTAGCTTGTTCTTTAAGTTTGACATAAAACTTATCCTCTTTCTTATTTCCATTAAACATATTATTCAACTCCTAAAATTTTAGTATATTTTAGTTTGAGTATTTTAATAAAAAAAATACAATATTTATAAAGAAAGAGCACTAGTTTACTTATAAACTTAGCGCTCTAATATATAATATTATCTTCTTATTCTTCCTACATCAGTGTTATCATGCCTTCTATTATTAAGTTCCTTTATTGGATGTGGTCCTTCTTGATATCTGTAATCTTTTCCATTTTCACAAATATACTTTTCTATTACAGTATGACTAACAACTTCATCTAAACTCCTATTAGTTTTTCTTTGGTACCTATAAAAATCTGCATCTCTATCTAAATTTCCAACATCAATATACCCTTCTCTATCTGCTGTTATATTTACTGTTTTCATTACGTTTCTTATATATTCTTTATTTGGTTTTAATTCAAGTATATTTGGGAATCTTCCATCAGGTATAACCTGTTGCCAATCCTTTCCTTCATACTTTTTAAGAAGTTCTACAGCCTTATGCAAATGAGCTACTTCTAGTATAAAGTTTTCTTCCCATAACCTTCTTATATATCTATCTGGTTCTGTTTTATAACAAGAATAATAAAGATAACATTCAACATATTCATGCATTAATAACTCTTCTAACCATGTGCTTCTAGTATCCTTAAGACTCTCATATTGAGTTACATGTTCCTCTTCAACTAAACCTATTTCTAAATACAATTTTCTACCTAAATCATTTTTATATAATGAACTTACATTCATATAATAGTTCATTGTTTGTTGCTCTGCTGCTGTTATTATATTTATATTTAATTTGGTTAGTAAATCAGCAGTTCTAAAATCAACAAATCTTTCAATAGTATCATAAGGATGTCTATGGTGAGCAATAGTTGGTCTTCCTGGCATTATTTCTGTATAATGACCAACAAGATTTTCTGCTTTAACTCCTTGATCCATTTCTAATAAATCTGCATATCTATATAGATGGTCAAAGTCTTCAAGTAATGCAAAATCCAAAGATGCCTTTACATATTTATCTCTTTCACTCTTTGCTAAAGCACAAGTCAAATCTACTGCTAATTGTTCGTAACTTATTGTTGTTTCTAAGATAGTTTCATTTAAAGGTCTTAAATTACTTATCTTCATTTGTTGTTGTTTTTCAATTCTTCTTGTTCTAGCTAGTTCTCTCCTTAAATCATTGTTAGTGCAATGTCTTGAAAATTGATGTGAAAACCAATTTGCTTCAAATTCAGCACCATTCATAAGAATTATACGTGTTTTAGTATAAGGATCAACTTCCTCTTTATTATATTGTCTAGGATATAATTCACACCAACTTTGAAATGATGATTCTAAACTAATAGGCTTTTCTTCAAACGGATTCATATAAAATTCAACTCCTTTTGCTTCTTATTAATAATATATACATCATTTCATAGTCTGTTCCCTTAACATATAATTTTTCTATAAAAACTTTTTTGACTAATATACTTATAAAATTTCATTTATAAAAATCTTAATATTTTATTCTAAATAAAAAAACTCCATATAAAAATGTATATATCTTTATATGGAGTCATTATATATAACTTAATTAAACTTTCTTATAGCTTATATCTAAACCTATAATTTACATTTGGTCTTTTATTCTTCCAATTTCAGTATTATCATGTTTTCTGTCATCAAGTTCTTTTATTGGATGTGCTCCTTCTTGGAATCTATAATCTTCACCATTTTTGTCTATGTATTTTTCTATTACAGTATGACTAACAACTTCGTCTAAGCTTTTATTAGTTTTTTCTTGATATTTATAAAATCTTGAATTCTTATCTAATTTTGAAACATCTATATAATCTTCCTTATCAGCTGTGATATTTACTGTTTTCATTACGTCTCTTACATATTCTTTATTAGATTTTAATTCAAGTAACTCTGGGAATGTACCGTCAGGTATAACTTCTTGCCACTCTTTACCTTCGTATTTTTTAAGAAGTTCTGCTGCCTTATGTAAATGTCCTACTTCTTGCATAAAACTTTCTTCCCATATTTTCTTAATATATTCATCTGTTTCTGTTTTATAACAAGAATAATAAAGATATGCTTCTGTATAATCATGCATTAATAATTCTTCTAACCATGTACATCTAGTGTCTTTAAGACTTGCATATTGTGTAACATGCTCCTCTTCAACTAAACCTATTTCTAAATATAATTTTCTTCCTATATCATTTTTATATAATGAACTTACATTCATATAATAGTTCATTGTTTGTTGTTCAGCTGCTGTTATTATATTTATATTTAATTTTGTTAATAAATCAGCAGTTTTAAAATCAACAAATCTTTCAATAGTATCATAAGGATGTCTATGATGAGCAATAGTTGGTCTAGCTGGCATTAACTCTGTATAATGACCAACAAGTTTTTCAGCTTTTACTCCTTGATCCATTTCTAATAAATCTGAATATCTATATAGATGGTCAAAATCTTCAAGTAGTGCAAAATCTAAGGATGCCTTTACATACTCATCTTTTTCACGTTTTGCTAAGGCACAAGTTAAGTCTACTGCTAATTGTTCGTAACTTATTGTTGTTTCTAAAATAGATTCATCTAAAGGTCTTAAATTACTTATTTTCATTTGTTGTTGTTTTTCAACTCTTCTAGTAGCAGCTATAGCTCTTCTTAACTCGTTATCTGGACAATGTCTTGAAAATTGGTGTGAAAACCAGTTTGCCTCAAATTCTGTACCATTCATAAGAATTATACGTGTTTTAGTATAAGGGTCAACTTCTTCAGTATTATATTGTTTAGGATATAATTCACCCCAACTTTGAAATGATGATTCTAAGTCCATAGGTTTTTCTTCAAATGGATTCATAAAGTATTTCAACTCCTTTAAGTTTATTCATATGATTTAATTTACCCAATAAAGATATGTTTAATTCAAAATTCACCATTTCAATCATAGATTGTTTTCTTAAATTCCTTAATCTTAGTTTTACATACTTAATACTCTATTAAAATTTAAAATAATTACTTTATATATTACTTTAGTAACTATTTTTTATTACATACTTTTCATATAATTAATTCATAAACTAATACTTAACAGATAAAATTAAGTTTACATTTATCTGAATCCTAATAAAAATTATTTAGAAATTTACATCTAATTTGTAGATGTCAGCTATTAAATAAATCATTTTATAATTATTTAAGCAACAAAAGGAGAAAAATATGAGTAATAACTATACACCAATTTTAATTGCACTAGCTGCTATAATATATATATTATACTCTCAATATAAAGAAAAACCTGTTAAAGGAAAATCATACATAATTACTCCTATTATTCTTATATTTATAGGTTATAGTGACTTAAAAAATTTAAATGGGAATTTAAGTATGTATATACCCGTATTAACAATGTTATGTGCTTTATTCTTAATTATAGGTATAGTATCTGGATTCTTCATAAAATTCTACAAAAAAGAAGATGGAATCCTTTATCAAAAAGGAGGAGCAATTTCTATTATCTTTATATTAATCGGATTATCTTTAAGAGAAGTTTTTAGATTTTCTTTAATGCATACATCTTACGCTTTATTAGCAAAGGGGTCCCTTTTAATAGTTCTTTTACTAGGTTTCCAATATGCGGGAAGAAGTCTTATAGCTATATATAGAGAACCAAGTATACTTCAAGAGTTCCAAGAAAGTAGACGTAATAAAAATAGATAAATTACTTCTACACTTTATTTATTATTAATTTAAAATAAGACTTATAATTTATTCATAAAAAAGAGAGTTATATAGCTCTCTTTTTTATATGTAAAATTTAAACTTGTATCTTATTAAGTTTTATATTTTAATAATTTATAAAGAAAACTGTATTCAAAAAGTAATTGTATTCTCTAATAATGACCTTTATACTAAATTATATAACAAATGAAAATTTAACGAGGTGCATATAATGGGAAAAGGCAAAAAAATATTAATAGGTTTAATATCTATAATTATAATATTAATTATTGCAGTTATCGGAATTTATTTTGTGTCATTTAGACCTAAAGTTGAGACAACACCAGTAAATGGAACAGTACATGTAGATACAGTTGCTATTGCTAAAAAATTTATTCCTTCAGATATTAAAATAAATAAAAATGGAGTAAGTGCTACATCAAATGTTAAGCTTAATTCAAGTGAACTTACAAACTTAGCAGCTTATGCTGTTTCTAAGTCACCAACTGCAACTAAATATATTACTGGATTAAAAGTTGCAACAGATAACAATAATCATTTAGTTGTTTATGTAACAGGTAAACTAAATAATATTCCATCACAAGCTAAAATCAATTTTAGTGTTAAATCAGAAGATGGCTCTGCTGTACTTCATTATGATGGTGGTAAAGTTGGATTTATATCCATACCTAAAAGTTTAATATTTGATAAATTAAGAAGTAATAATTATATTCACATTGACAAAAATAATGGTGATATAACAATTAATCCTCAAGAAATTAAAGGATTAAATATAAAAGATATATCTGTTAATAAATCAGATTTAGACATTGAACTAAATGAAAAAATTAAATCTTTATAATAAAAAATTTTTAGAAATTAATTTTTTATAAAAGTAATAAATCAAGCTGTCTAATACAATTATGTATTTAAGACAGCTATTTTTTACTTATTTTTAATTAACATAAAATAATAAATCAAAAGTATATATAATTTAGAAATTAAATATCTACTTTTCTATTCATTAATATAACTTTAAAAATAAATATAAAATATTATATAAAAAATAATTAGGATAGAATATTTAAATAATTAAACACTCTATCCTAATTAAAAAACATTATTAAAATTTCAAAAAACTACTTAATACAAATTAATATCCATTAACTTTTGATAATAATCCACCAAGTCTTTTAAGTGAATTTGGAGCATCTTTACTATCCATCACAAGTTCTATAAAGGCAAGTTTATCTTTATTTTTATTAGCAAGATTTATAGCATCCATTAAATCTTCTTCTGTTTCAACTCTACATGAAATTGATTTTTCTTTATTCAAATCGAATATATTTACAATATTCTTATAATCCCACATATTTATTTCATTATATTTTCTTTCTGGTCCATGTATAAGTTTTTCAATTGTATAACCATCATTATTAATAACAAATATTATTGGATGTAAGTCTTCTCTTATCATAGTTGACACTTCTTGTACTGTTAATTGAAATGAACCATCACCAATAACAAGTATATTTCTCCTATTTCTATCTGCCATTTGAGAACCTAAAAGTGCAGGAAGAGTATATCCAATAGAAGCCCATAAAGGTTGTCCTATAAATTTTGAGTTCTCAGGAATTCTAACAGAAGTTGCTCCTGAAAATGCTGTTCCAGTTTCAGCTAAAAGTATGTCTCCTTTTTCTAAAATACTTTCAATACATTGATAAAATCTTTCTTGTGTTAATTTTTTATTTTTTTCTGGTTTATATTCTGTAGCTCTCTTAGCTTCAGCTTTAAATTTGTGTTTAAAATTAATATCATTATTTAAAAGAGCATGTAATACGTCTTTCATTAAAATATTAGCATATATTTTTTCTCCAATTTTTGAATATAATGCATGTATTTCTATAGCTGTTATATTTTCATGTACTAAATTAAAACAAGCTGTAGTAAAATCACTAAGCTTAACACCAAGGAAAAATGCTACATCTGATGTGTTCATAGCTTCTTTCACTGAATCAGAACTTAAAACCCCATTGTAAATTCCAACAAAGTTATCACAATATTCATTGACTGCACTTTTACCCATACTTGTTGTACTTACAGGAAGACCTGTAACTTTAACAAAATTTCTAGCTTCTAAGCTAAGATTACATCTATCTACTTCATAATCTGCAAGAACCATTTCTCCTTTAGATTTTGAAACTAATTCTTTTACATCTTTTATAAATTCTTTTAATGTTTCTTTATTAGTACTAATATCAATATTTAACTTTTCTCCTGAAACTTCTATTTCTTTATCAACAATATCAAAAGGAAGTCCTATATAAACAGGTTTTTTAGTTATATAACATTCAGTTAATACTCTATCTATTTCTCTTGCTGC
This sequence comes from uncultured Sarcina sp., assembly GCA_963557775.1. Lineage (GTDB taxonomy): Bacteria > Bacillota > Clostridia > Clostridiales > Clostridiaceae > Sarcina. The sequence continues at coordinate 3,893 of CAUWDH010000062.1, read as the reverse complement.
ATTTATTTCACTTAAAATAGTTTGAGCACATGTAACTTCTTTAAACATATTATAAAATTTATAATATTGTCCATCTCCTAAAGAATGATGAACATATTTTGAGCTATTATTCATAATACTCATTGATGGTATACCTGTAATTTTAACTATTGGAACATCTTCTGCATAAGCACCAGCTATTCCATTTATAGCACTAAGTTCTCCAACTCCAAAAGTTGTTACTAAAGCTGATATACCATTAACTCTAGCATATCCATCAGCTGCATAAGAACCATTAAGCTCATTACAATTACCAACCCATTCAATTCCGTCCATATCTTCAATGTGATCTAAAAATAATAAGTTATAGTCTCCAGGAACTCCATAAATATGCTTTATATTAAACTCTTTTAATCTATTTAATAAATAATCTCCTATAGTTATTTTCATTTCAATTACCTCCTATAATTACAATTAAATTTATTTGTTATTCTGAAAATTAATTAAAGCATATTTCATGCCAACTAAAAAAAGACTATTAGAAATAGCTTAAAAGCTTTTTTTATAAATATAAAGAAAAAATATGATATAAAAAGTCTCAATTGTGAGACTTCTTATATCATACTTGAGACTTTTTTCTCATATAACTTGCTCTACTAATTTCAAGCTTATCTAAAATTTCTTCTACTGTATATCCATCCTCTAAAAGTTTATTGATAACTTTAAATTCAACTTCTTTTATTATGTCTTTTAAATTATTATCCATATTAATTTTAAAATTATATTTGTGTTCGCAAGTTCCTATGCCATCTATAAAAGATTTATAATCAATATTTTCCATATCAAAATCATCAAATTCTACCATTAATGATAATCTCATAACTACATTTTCAAGCTCTCTAATATTTCCTCTCCATGGATAATTACTAGGAGCTTTTTTAATGATTTCTATAATTTTTTTCTTATTATAAATATCAAATCTATTTAAAAGTTCATTTGAAATTAAAGGAATATCAGCTCTTCTGTCTCTTAAAGCTGGTACACTTATATTAAAAACATTTAATCTATAATATAAATCTTCTCTAAATCTCCCTTTTAAAACTTCTTCTCTTAAGTCTTTATTGGTTGCACAAACTATTCTAATATCAATAGGTGTGATTTCATTACTTCCAACTCTCATAACTTCTTTTTCTTGTATAACTCTTAAAAGACTAGCTTGAAGATTTAAAGGAAGTTCTCCAATTTCATCTAAAAAAATTGTTCCTTTATGTGCAAGTTCAAAAAGTCCAATTTTCCCTTCTTTGTTTGCTCCAGTAAATGCACCTTTATCATATCCAAAAAGTTCACTTTCCAATAAATTTTCATTAATAGCTCCACAATTTACAGCAACAAAAGGCCAATCACGTCTATTGCTTTGATTATGTATGCTTTGTGCAAATAACTCTTTTCCAGTTCCTGATTCTCCATAAATTAAAATAGTTGCATCAGTAGCAGCATATTTCATTGCCATCTTTTTTATTTTCTCCATATTTTTATCTTTAGTTATAATATTATCAAAATTATATTTAGCAATAAGACCCTTTTTATGATTATTGTTTCTTATTTTTCTTTCTAACTTTTGAATAGTTGAAGCTTTATCTAAAGAATTAACTCTTCCAATTAAATTATCATTTATTTTTATTTCTCTAGTACTTGTTGCAACCATCTTTCCATTAATATTTATAATACCATCACCAAATGATTCTGCTGAATTTGCAGTCATATCTAAAATATTTGTAATATCTTTATCTAAAATTTCATCCTTACTTAAATTTAAAATCTTTGCAGCTTCAGTATTACAAATAGTAACCTTATTATTTATATCTGTCACAATAATTCCCTGTTTTATGAAATTTAAAATAGTATTAAGCTTCACATTTTTTTCAATTTCTTTTTTTCTAACATTAAAAATATTTATAGCATCTTCAATTGCCTTATTCATGGCTTCATCACTAGATTTTAATAATACATTTTTAAGAGATAATGTCTTACTATATATTTCAGTACATCCACCACCAACAACTAAATTACCTCCAAGTTCCTTAGCTCTTTTTAGAGAATCTTTAATATCCTCTGGACGAACATATTTTATTTGCAAAATATCCTTCTTAAGCTTAAATATGCTTTTAATTTCTTCTAAATCAAAAATATCTTTATAATAAGATAAACAAACTATTTGAGTGCTCTCAGTTATTTTTATGCTATTTATAGCCTTTATTAAGTCAAAATTGCTTATCTTAATATCGACAACTGGTATGTTGGTATTTTCTCTAATAAAATTAACACTTGAACCACCACTTAAAAAAACATCAGTATTAGGTTCATTTTCCTTTATAAACTTCTTAATTTCTTGTTTATTATTAATAGTTTCTACTTTAATACTAATTCTTTTATCTTTAAGATTATTAAAATAATCAGTCATCTCACTATAAGGAGATACAATACTAATATTAATTTTTTCATTATTTAAAACTTCCAAATTATCACCTATTCTTTTTAGGAGTTACATCAAAAGCAAACTTTAACCTATTAAATCCACTTTCAAAAGCTCCCCCATTATATTTAATAAAAAAATACAGATTTAAAATTATTTTAATCTACTTCTACATTTAACTAAAGAGTATTTTTATAACCTTTAGCTATCATACATAAAAATTATGACTAAAATAAAAGAAACTATTTCACAACACTAAATTATGGTATTGTAAAATAGCTATTTCTTAACAAAATTCTTTAATATACAACGAAAATTCTTGTAAAATTAATTAAATTCATTTTACAACATTAGAATACTTCTACTTAAGTTCTATGTCAATGTACGCAAATTTATTATTTTCTAATAAATTCTACTTATTATATTCATATTAATTGTATATTATATATCAACTTATTTTTTTCTATCCATTTATATATTTCCACTTAAGGAAACCACATTTCTCTATTTTGACCTAAGAAGTACTTCAATATTAAACATACTATTCTCGATAGATATTTATTACTTAAAGGAAATTTAGATGATGATATTAAAAAAAAGAAAGTGTAGTACCACTCTGTAAATTACTAACAACTAATTCTAGGTACTGTAGAAAAGATTACTCCTTCGGAGATAGCTATATCTATAACAAATTAACTATTAATACTTATCTGTGTTATGGTAATTCTACTACTTGGATAACAAGTTGCATCAACCACCATATAATATTTATAGTTAAAAACATTTGATTTTTAAAAGTTTATTTTCTTCTGAAAGTAAGTTGTTTTACTTTATTGTGTTATTAATAAAAAACACTAAGTTTAAAATTAATAAACCTAGTATTTTCAACACTTTATGGTGCACCTAGTGAGATTCGAACTCACGACCTTTGGATTCGAAGTCCACTACTCTATCCAGCTGAGCTATAGGTGCACGTGATAATTTTATATATTTTTATATATTAAAAACTTAGAAAAAAAAAGAGATAACAAAAAGTCATCTCTTGTTGGAGCGGGTACCGGGAATCGAACCCGGGTATCCAGCTTGGAAGGCTGGTGTTCTACCATTGAACTACACCCGCATATTGGAGCGAGAGACGGGACTCGAACCCGCAACATTCACCTTGGCAAGGTGACGCTCTACCATTGAGCCACTCCCGCAGAACTGGTGCAGATGAAGGGAGTCGAACCCATACGCCTAGGGCGCTAGATCCTAAGTCTAGTGCGTCTGCCAATTTCGCCACATCTGCATCATAAAATTTATTAAATTGGTGGCTCACCGGGGAATCGAACCCCGGACACCATGATTAAAAGTCATGTGCTCTACCGACTGAGCTAGTGAACCATTTGGCTGGGATAGCAGGATTCGAACCTGCGCATGACGCAGTCAAAGTGCGTTGCCT
>CAUWDH010000061.1:0-12445 GCA_963557775.1 uncultured Sarcina sp. | reverse complement strand
TCCAGTATTATTTCAATAATAAAATATTATTTACACAAAAATATCCAGTCTCTCTGTTTATCTCCTAGGAGCATTGCTATATCTAGCTATCAAATAAATTAAGAAACTGATTTGATACTACTAGCCAAGTATAGCTAAAAGTTTTTCTTCTAGGCTTTCATCATCAAATGGATGCTTTTCTTCAAATAAATCGAAGTCATCAAAATCATTATTTGATGGTTCTTCTGAAACAACAACTTTCTTTTCAGTAGTAACTTTTTTCTCAACCTTTTTCTTTGCAGGAGTTTTAGTCTTCTTCCCTATAGGAGCTTCTTCAATATTTTTTTTCTCAACTACTTTAGTTTCAGAATTTTCTATTGTACTTTCCTCCATAGGGATAGATTCTTTTATGGTTTCTGACTCAGCTATATTTTCTATAACTGGTTTTTCAGTAAGAACTTCTTTTTTTATTATTTCTAAAACACCATTATTATTGTTAGATGGAGCGATACCAAAAGCTAATTCTTTTAATTCTTCTATAGCATTTTCCATAGCATAAGAATATTTTGCAGAAGTAATCATTTCTAAGTCATTATGTCCATCACCAAATACCATTGTTTCCTCTGGGCTTATGTTAAAGTGATTTTGTAAAGCTTGAACTCCAAATCCCTTACTAACTTCTTTATTTATAATATGTAGCCATTTTATTGTAGATATAGAAACTTTAACTTTTTTGCCAACTAATTCGTTGTAAATTTTAAAGGAGTTTTCTTTAGCGCCTTTAGGATCAAATATAGTAAATTTAACTACAGGCTTGTCTATTTCTTTTAGATCATTTACAAAAGTAATATCCTCATAATATTTTCTTAGTTCAAGTATAAATTCTTCATTTACGTTTTCAATATATGTCATATCCTCAGTACATAGAAGCATGTTATGAGAATTTTTTCTACCAATGTCTATAAGTTTATGTACGATAGTTTTATCGAGCTCACTTCTGTATATGTTTGTTCCATTAAGGGAACCACAGCTACCATTTTCAAAAAGCATTATTAAATCATCTTTTATATCATTAAATTTAAGCTCGAGATTTTTTCTTTGTCTTCCACTAGCTACAGCAAAAAGAATATCTTTATTTCTTAATTCTTTAAATACATTAAGGAACTCTTTATTAAGTTCTTCCTTTTCATTAAGTAAAGTTCCATCCATATCTGTTACAATAAGCTTTATCATCAAGTAACCTCCCAAAATTTATCTTTAAATCTTTTGTTATAAATCTATTTAAATTTAATTAGTATTTCTAGAAAATAATTATATCATAAAATTTTTTTTATAGAAGGGTTTTTGTAAATTTTAATTTTATTAACGAAATTGAAAAAAAGTAATTGTATATGAAAAATAGTTTAATAATAGTTAATATGGATATATAATGTATAATTAAATGAAGAATTTTTTAATAATTTATTTATATTATGATATTGGAATATTTGGTAACTGATTTACAGAAGATTTGAAGCTTTAATCAGATGAGTTGAAGCCTTTAATATTTTAGGAAGTGTCAGTTTATAAATTTTATTAAAGGCTTCTTTAGTAACTAGAGAGAATACTTCCCTGTTACAATACTAGATTATGCATATTTAAGTATTTTATACATAATATTATAATCTTGAAATAAAGAGTTTTTTGTTTAAATATTATAATGTAACTTAAATCTTATATACTTTATTTCAATAGATAATAATCTTACCATATATAAAGAATAGAAGGAAGATTTTAAATAATGTAGGTGTTGTAAAAATACAATTATTTAGAATAATACTTATTAGATAAATTTTGAAATTATTAGTTTATTGTAGTTGTAGGAAGATTAGAGCATTTTTATTACTTTTTTTAATGATTTTTAATTTGACAATAATTTAATGGGATTTTATACTTGATAAGTACAGGCAATTTTAAAAGTTAAGTAAATAATTTTGAAATTTATATAAAAAGGGGCTTTAACCGAAATGAGGATAAGTAAATTAAAAAATCAATCATTAGAGATTTTGAAGGGAAACTGGATAAATGTTATAGGAGCGTCTTTAGTATTTGCGGTAATTCCTTTTTTAATATTGCAAGGATTAAATATAAAAGCTATTGGAATATTTGATAACTACGATTTATATAAGCCTTTTTCTTCAAATATACTTAGATGGTTAATAGTAGTTGTGGTATTTATAATACAGCCATATTTTGTATTATGTTTTATAAAATATTGTTCTACTTTAATGACAAGTAAAAGAAAAATATCATATATAGAATGTATTGTTCATTGGAGACAATATTTAAGGTTTTTAGGAATTGTAGTAGTTGATTTTATGATGATGTCTGTTATTGGATTTATTATATTACAAATAGCAGAAGTAACATCTTCAAATCTTGCTATATCAGCAATTTTCGTAATATTATTCTTTATAGAAGTCTTTGTGGTGTTTATATTTGTATTTCCAGCAGGATTTTTAATAGCACAAAATCATGGGATAAGCTTTGAGGATGCTTTAAAAACTTCTTTAAAAATAGTTAAAAGGAATTTTTGGAGTGCAGCTTATCTTTGGTTAAGTTTTGTAGGTTGGGCAATAGTAGGAATAATAACACTAGGAATTGGATTCATATGGATAGCACCATATGCAACAAGTACAATGGCACTTTATGTAAATTCAAAGAATAGAGGCTTTGGTGGTGGAATAACATATTCACCATGGTAATAAATTAAAAAAAAAGGATGTATCAAATTACTGATACATCCTGTTGTCTTTTATCTGCTTATTAGATGAATTAAGGAGCTGATTAACAGCTCCTTTTTTAGTTTTCTTCTATATTTTTTCTTGTAGCTCCTAATACTACGAAATATGCTTCAAATATAATAGGTGCTACTAATGTTACCATTGAAGGGAACAAATAATCCCAAGAATTATAACTACCTAAAACACCGTATGTTGTAAATACTGCAAATAAAGAGAAGCAAATTGATAAACCTATTGTTATAACAAAGCTAGCCTTTATTTCAGTTTTTCCCATTGATGTTAAAAGTTTTGTTCCAGCAATATTAACTAGACATGCCCAGAATAGGCTAAAGAAAAACATTCCTAAAAATAATTGATTTTCGGAAATATATTTTATACCATGTGATAAAAGCATAAAATTCACCATCCTTACTTATCTTTTGTTTAATTTGTACATAATATTACAAATATAAGTATATCAACATATAATAAAATTGTCTAAGTTGCTATACTGATGGTATTACTAGTTACATTTAGAACAAGGGTTATATTTTCCTATAACAGACTCTAATGATACAGATTTAGAAGTATTTGGGTTCATTTTACCACAATTATTTATAGAATGATATTTACTACCTGTAGCAGAAAGATATACTGTTTTAGAAGCTGGTTTTTTAGAACTTTCATTTTTATTATCTTTATTAAGAGAATTTTGAGTTTCTTTACTACTATTATTAGTATTAGTAGTATTATTATCTTCCTTTGAAGTTATTGAACTTTCTTGTTTTTTTATTTCCTCACTATTTTTCTTTTTACCTGATTCATAGTTAGCTTCTTTGCATTTAGTTTTTAATCCATTACCAGTTGAAGTGAAAACTATAGTGCCACATTGATCAGTTCTATGTAGTTTTAAGTTTTTAGATTTAAGTTTTTCCATGGTTTCAATATGAGGATGACCATAGGAATTTTCTTTACCAACAGTTATAACTGCAAATTCTGGATTAACTTTATTTAATAATTCTGTACTAGTACTTGTTCTTGATCCATGGTGTCCAATTTTTACTAAATCAACATCTTCAAGTTTATTTAATATTTCATGTTCAGTTTCTTCTCCAGCATCACCCATAAATAAAAGTTTATCATTTCCATTTACATAAAGAGTAACTAAGGATTGCTCATTAGCATCAGAGCCACCATTACTATTAAATAACATCATATAAGAATTATTTCCAAGTTCAAATTTTTTGCCATCAATAGGAATACTAGGTGATAGTTTTTTATCAGCAGCAGCATTTATAAAATCCTTATAAGTTTTAGTATCTTTACTACCATTTGCAACTAAAAGATTTTTTACATCTATATTTTTAATTACAGCATCAAGAGCACCTATGTGGTCAGCATCTGGATGTGTAGCAATTATATAATCTAAAGTTTTAATTCCTTGCTTATTTAAATAAGAAACTAAAGAGCCTTCATCATCATTATCAGCACCATCAATTAAAACATTTTTTTCTCCAGTAATTAAAATAGCATCGCTGTTTCCTGTATCTATAAAATGGATAGAGCTTTTTGAAGTAGTATTATTATGGGAAATAGCATTATGATTTACATTATTATTTATGTTTTCATTTGCTTTTATTTTTGATTCATTCACATTGCTACAACCTGCAAGCAAAGTGATTGTTAATGATAAAGTTAAGAAAGTAAATACTGATTTTGAAAACTTTTTTAAGTTTAATATATTAAATTTAAATATTATAAAATTGAAAAAAGTGAAAAAAATTAGTAACGTAAGAAACAATTTAAAATCCTCCTTAAAATAATATTTTTTCAGTTATTTAAGTATAAATTTTACTTTATATACCATAGGTAAATATACACTAATGTTAAAGTAATAACAAATCAAATAATTGTAAAGATAATGTATTTATTATGAAGTTTTCTGTTATAGTTAATATTTATAACATTTTAATAACTTATAAATTTTATAGTTAATTGAATTAAATTAAAATTTATGAATATATAATTTAGTTAAAAAAGTTGTCTTTGAAGTAAGTTTCATTTTATGTAATATTTTTATAAAAACATTAATCAAATAAGTTTATAATTGCAAATTTATAATTATTTGAATTTATTTTAGAAATAATATTTAAATATATGAATAATAATCTTGATAATAGAGTATTTATTTTTCTTTGTAAATTTTAATAAGAAAATATAAAATTATTGTAGTAAAAAAAAGGATATGGCACATTGAGACTTTGGGGGATTGTTGGTTAATTTCTAATAGGATAGGAATTCTTTAATTTAAACAAATAGATACTTTGGTCTAGTACTCATTTATTTAGATTAATGAATAAATAGAGGGAGTAAAACATATGATTAAAAAATTTAATTCATTAAAGTATATTCTGGCAATATCGAAATGTTCATTAACAATAATATTTATTGTCGGAATTATGAATTTAGTCAGTTTTCAGTATTTAGGAGGTAGTGATAAGTTAATATTATCTATACTATTAATAGCATTAGGGGCATTAGTAGCAGTACATATTAATAATGACATTTCATTTAGAACATTTACAGTAAGAAGCAAAACAGAAAATAATTTAATAGGTAAGAAAGTAATAACAATAAAGTGGTATTTAAAACTAGTGTTATTATTTTGTGGAGTTAAAGATTTTTTATATGATAATCGTATTTTTTCAGAAACTGTAATTATTTTAAATGTATTTAGGGAGAACAAAATTTATTTAGATAAAGTTTTTATAAAGAAGAATAAAACAACTTTAATAATAGAAGGTTTATTTTTAATATTATACACAATTGGCATTGGATTATTTACAATAATCTGTATCAACCATTTTATTATAATGGCATTACCAGTAGGGTTTTTATTAAATGGTGATAATATGGAAATTGTACATAAACCTCTTAGAAAGTTATTTTTATAATTAGAATTAAGGTTATATCAAAGATAAAGATGGATAGAATTATTCATAGGTTTTTTGATATGACCTTAATTTTTTTATATAATTAAAAATTGCACTTAAGATAAAAATTACATTATAATTATGTTACAATAGGTATATTACAAAGCATGTGGAGGTGAGAGTTTGAATAGAGAAACTATTTTACTTAATAAATTTTATGGATATAGTTCCTTTAAAGAAGGACAATATGAAGTTATTTCTAAAGTAATAAGTGGAAAAGATTGTTTTTGTGTTTTACCTACTGGTGGTGGAAAATCAATTTGTTATCAGATTCCAGCTCTACTTTTTCATGGGTTAACTATAGTTATAAGTCCACTTGTATCTTTAATGAAAGATCAGGTAGATGATTTAAAAACTATAGGTATTAGTTCAGAATATATACATGGAGGGCTTTCACTAGAAGAAATAGATGAAATATTGAAAAGAGCTTATTTTGGAGAAATAAAAATATTATATATAGCTCCAGAAAGACTAGAAAGCGAAATCTTTACAAAGAAAATAGGAAAAATAGATATAAGTCAAATAGCTATAGATGAGGCACATTGTGTTTCAATTTGGGGGCATGATTTTAGAAAAAGTTATTTAAATATAGGAAATTTTATAAAAAGTTTACCCAAAAGACCTATAGTAACAGCATTTACAGCTACAGCAACAAAGCAAGTTTTAGAAGATTCTATAAAGCTTTTAAATTTAAAAAAACCTTTTATATATAAAGGAAATCCAAATAGAGAAAATCTCCAAATATATGTTCATAAAGAGGAAGATAAATTAGAATTTGTAACAGATTTTATAAAAGAAAATAATAATAATTTTGGTATAATATATTGTTTAACAACTAAAGAAGTAGATGGATTATATGAGTATTTAAAAGATAAAGGTTATAATGTAGGAAAATATCACGGAAAAATGTCTATAAAAGAAAGAAATTTTAATCAAGAGGAATTTTTAAATGATAATATAGATATAATGATAGCTACTAATGCTTTTGGAATGGGAATAGATAAATCTAATATTTCTTTTATTATACATTTTACTATGGCTAAAAATATAGAAAGTTATTATCAAGAAATAGGAAGGGCAGGAAGAGATGGAAAAAAAGCACACTGCCACCTTTTATATAATAGGGAAGATATATATTCAGTTGAATATCTTATAAATTCTTCTATTGAAATTCAGAGACGAGAAATAGAATTAAGAAAATTACAGAAATTTATAGAGTTTTGTGAGTACGAAGGCTGTTTTAAATATTTTATTATGAATTATTTTGGAGAGGAAAATACTAAGGACTATTGTAATAGTTGTAGTAATTGTTTTAAAAATGAAGAAGTAAGGGATATGACTATTGAAGCGCAAAAAATTCTATCTTGTATTTACAGAACTAAGGAAGAGGTAGGAGAAAGTGTTTTAGTGGATATACTTAGAGGAATAAGAGGTCCTAAAATAGAAGAAAGAAAATATTATGAATTATCTACTTTTGCCATAATGAAAGAGTATTCTGGAACTTTAATAAGAGATATAATTTCAGAACTTATAAAGCAAGGGTATTTGTCTAGAAAAGAAAAAACCTATTCAATGATGAAATTGAATGAAAAATCATTAGATGTTTTAAAAGGAAAAGAGAAAGTATTAATAAAATTAGAAGAAAAAAGTACAGATCTTTGTTTAGATCAAGAATTGTTTAAGAGATTCAGAATTTTGAGAAAAGATTTATCAAGAAGAGAAGGGGTAAAACCTTACATAATATTTACAGATAATCTTTTAATAGAAATAGTAAATAACTGTCCTAGAACTAAGGAAGAGTTATCAAAGATAAAGGGACTTGGGGAAAATAAGCTTAATAAGTATGGTCCTTTTATATTAACAGTAATTAGGGATTATGATAGATATAGAAAAGAGATAAATTAAATATAATTTAGTAGTGTAGAAGCTATTGAATTAATGTCTATAGAGAGTAAATTATGAAGTGAAAAATTTCTAAAATAATAAGGAAAGTATATTATTTTGTTGATTTGAAGTTTACGATAAACAAGTAAAAAATTTAATATATTCATTTAAAATTCACAATGGATTCACTAGAATTATATTTAGATACATTAATATAAGTCTTGTAAGAATTCTAAAAGGAATTGTTAGTAAGTACAAAACTAAAAATCATATAAAGATTGAAAATTTTAGTTTAACAAATAAATCTAATTATTCTCCATTGTTTAGTTGTTAATTTTAGTTGTGATTTGATTGTGTTGAGTTAGTAATTTTTAATTAGACTTAGTTAAATTAAATTTTCAATCTGCATTTTTAGTTAAAGATTTTCTTTTTATGCAAGCAAAAATATTTAGATAAATTTAGTTAGAAGTTCAAAATTTTAAATTGTAACTTGTAAAGCACTATGATAAAGGAGATATCCATCATAGTGTTTTTTGATTTAGAGAGTTAAATAAGTTATAGATAGGTTTTTTTACTTAGTTTATAATAGAATTAGATTCATTCAAATGGAGTTTTACTTCATTTAAATAATAAGTTAAACCTATCTAGAGTGTGAAGATAATCTATGTGTAAAAGATAGGCGTATTGTAGCGTAAGAATATTAGATAAATTTTAGGTAGAGTAAAAATTTGAGAAGTGATTAAGGAATGAGTTGGAGGAGATACTAATGAAAAAAATACTAGTAGTAGAAGATGATATACAAATACAAGAACTTATAAGTGAATTTTTAAAGGCACAAGATTATGAAGTACATACAGCAAATGATGGTGTTCAAGGATATAACAAAGTAAAAGAAGAGAATTATGACCTAATAATAATGGATGTAATGATGCCTAATATGGATGGTTATTCTCTTTGTAAAATGGTAAGAAAAATAAGTAAAACACCTATAATATTTTTAACAGCTTTAGGAGAAGAACAGGATGAAATAAAAGGATTTGAATTAGAATGTGATGATTTTATAACTAAGCCATTTTCATTCAATATTTTAATAAGAAGAGTAGAAGCTGTGCTTAGAAGAGCTGAAAGCTATGAAGAAAAAGATGAAAGTAAAGAAGAATTAGTTTTTGAAAAATTAAAATTAAATGAGGAAACTTACAAAGCAATTTTTGATGGAGAAGAAATAGAATTAACTTTAAAAGAATTTAATATATTAAAAAATCTTATTGAATTTTATCCAAGAGTAATAACTAGAGAAATGCTAATGGACAAAGTATGGGGTTATGATTATTTTGGGGAAATGAGAGTTGTTGATGCTCATATAAAGAATATTAGAAAAAAAATTGACCCTAGTTATATAAAAACTATAAAAGGAGTGGGATATGTACTTGAAAAACAGGTGGAATAAGTTAGGTATAACTAAAAAAATATTTATAGGCTCATCTACTATTATAATAATAAGTACTATATTAATATACAGTTGTTTATATGCAGCATTTCCGAAGGTATATTCATTTTATAAGTTGACTAAAACTGAAGATGCAATTCAAAATGCAATAAGTAATCCGGCTAATAATAGTTTAGTAGAGTTAAATAATGAATTGAGTGTATTAGCTTTTTGCAATAATATAGGTATATTAGTTAAGGATGGTAGAGGAAATATATTAATGGTTACAGATGGATTTTTCAATGAACTAGGTAATAGTAAACTTCTTTTAACTGATGGAAATATAGTTCAAGAAAGATTTGGATTAAGTGGAAAGGTTGCTGAAATGAAAGCTTATTCACAACCATTAAATGAAAAGTTAAATATAGAAATAAGAATTCCTATGATGCCAGTTAAAGAAAGTGGAGAAGTTCTTATTTTATTTTTACCAATTGTTGTGATTATAACAATAATTATGGCTATGGGAAGCTTTTATATATATTCTAGATTAATAGGAAGACCACTTTTAAAGATAAATGAAACGGCAAAGGCAATGGCAAAGTTAGATTTTTCAAAAAAAATAGATATAGTTGGAGAAGATGAACTTGGTGAATTGTCTAGAAGTTTAAATAATATGAGTGATAGCTTAGAAGAGAGTATAAGAAATTTAGAGGAAAGTAATAAAAAGCTTTTAAGTGATATAGAAAAGGAAAGGATAGAAGAAAAGAAACGTAGAGATTTTATAGCAACTATATCACATGAATTAAAATCACCTATAACTATAGTAAGTGGTCAATTAGAAGGAATGATATATAATATAGGCTCTTTTAAAGATAGAGATAAATATTTAAGAAAGAGTTACGAAGTAATAGGAGAGATGAGAGGATTAGTAGAGGAAATCTTAACTTTAAATAAGTATGAAAGTGATGCTTTTAAAGTAGAGATGGAAAAACTCAATTTATCTGAATTATTAGATAAGACTATAGAAAATCAAAATTTTCATTTAGGCAATAGAGGATTAAATTTAAAAAAGAATATAGAAAGCAACATTAATATATATGGAGATGTAAAACTTATAAAAAGAGTTTTAGATAATATAATAAATAATGCTATTAAGTATTCTAAAGATAATACAGATATAATAGTTACATTAAATAAAAAAGAAAAGGCAACTTTGCTTGTAGAAAATATAGGTGATAATATTAATGAAGAAGAAATTAAGAAGATATTTGACCCTTTCTATAGGTTAGAAAAATCAAGAAATAGAAAAACAGGTGGTAGTGGTTTAGGATTGTATATAGTAAAAAGTATATTAGATAAACATCCCAATATGGAATATAAGATGACAACAGAGGAAAATAGAATATTATTTGAAATAGAAATTGAATTATAAAAAGAAAAAGTAGGATAATAAAAAATAGTGAGATAATTAAAAGAATTTAATATATCTCACTATTTTTTTATTTATTAACTTTTTGTAATAATGACCTTAATGGTTTTAATAAGAAAAGTGTTGCTAAGAAAGTACAAGCAGCATTTCCTAAAGAAACTTGAAAGCCAAGTATTAAATATGTTATTAAAGATTGTCCTACCATTCCTGTCATTAATATATAAGGTATTTCTATTATTGTTCCTGTCATAAAGGATAAAATAAATCCAACTATTGCATAAATGTATTCAGATTTAGTTAGTTTGGATAAAAAGTGATATATAAGAGTATATTGTGGAAAAACAACTACATACATAAAGCTCCATGGAGCAATTCCTCTTGTTAGCATAACCAAAAAGGTAAAAACTAAAGCAGCAAGATATGCTGTTTTTTTATTTAAGGAAACTCCATAAAGGAGAACTATAAATCCAACTAATTCTACATACATAAAAAATGAACCTAAAAAATAGATACAATATAGAATAGCTGCGAGAACAGCTACTCTAGTAAGTTCTTTAGCACTCATATTAATAACTATCTGTGAAAACAAAAGTCATATAATTTTGTTTTCCAAGATTTATTTTGTCAATGGCAGGAGCTAAACCAACTTTATAATCTAGTTTTTCAGAAGGTGAAGAAAATGAATATATCCACCATGGACCCTTATTCATATCGGTAGTTTTAAGTCCTTCTAATCCAAGAAGAAGAGTTCCATAAGGTGCTTCATCAGTTGTCTCAACCTTTAAAGTATCTTTATTTTCTTTTAAAAATTCTTTTAATGTAGTGGCATTAGTTTGGAAAGTCTTCTTGTCCATAATTGTTTTATGATTTACTTGATCTTCTATAGTAATAGTTACTGTTTTATCTTCTGCTGTTTTTTTCGTAGTAGTAAATACATTAACAGCTGTTATGCCTAATGCAACAAGAATTATAAAAATAATTGCAATTATAATTTTGTTTATATTACTTTTTTTCAATTTTAAATCTCCTTTTCATTAATATTTGATATTTAATAATTTAGTTATGATTATACATTTGTACATTATAATAGATTATTATTTGGTTAACAAGTATCAAAATGTATAAAAATAGTTAGTTTAAAAAGAAAATTATAACTAAAGAACTTACTTTATTTTAAATATTATATATATTATACCAAAATAATGCTTTTATAGTACACATTATAATTTTAGTAAATATCTAAGTTAATAAAATATAAACAGTTTATTCATATATTATTAACATTTAGTTCAAAGAAATTTAATATGTTATTAAATAAATATTAATATTTAAAAAAAAATATCAATAATTAATAAAAAAATGGAAAAATATAATAATTATTTAATTAAATTTTATAAAGGTATATAAATTTTAAAAAAAAAGTGAATTTACTTATCTTTACTTAATATCTAAATTGTTATATATTTTAGCTACACGATTAACAATTAGGATAAAAAGGAAGTGTAACAAATGATACAAAATTCAAGTATACAACAACCAGCTCAAATCAGAATGGCTGTGAATCAAAATAAGAAAGATAATCAAGCAAAAGCAGGAGATGTAAGAGACAATGCACAACATCATGAAGTAGCTCCAACACAACATCATGAAGCAGCTCCAACACAACATCATGAAGCGGCTTCAACACAACATCATGAAGCGGTTTCAACACAACATCATGAAGCAGCTCCAACACAACATCATGAAGCGGCTCCAACACAACATCATGAAGCGGTTCCAACACAACATCATGAAGCAGCTCCAACACAACATCATGAAGCAGCTCCAACACAACATCATGAAGCAGCTCCAAAACAACATCATGAAGCAGCTCCAACACAACATCATGAAGCAGCTCCAAAACAACATCATGAAGCGGCTCCAACACAACATCATGAAGCGGTTTCAACACAACATCATGAAGCGGCTCCAA
>CAUWDH010000060.1:0-12581 GCA_963557775.1 uncultured Sarcina sp. | reverse complement strand
TAGATACATATAGTTTAGTTAATATTAATATTGAGGAATTAGATTCTTTATTTAAAGAGGAATTTTATATAGAGAAATTTAAGAAAGCTAGATATAAAGTTTTCTCATATATGGCAGAAGAGTTAATAGAATCAAGAGAAAATGGATTGACTAAAGAAGAAAGGGCTTTAGTAAAATCAACAATTTTATCTTTAGCTTTAAGAAAAAAAGAAAATCTATATTATATAACTAAAGAAATAATTAGAGAAATGACAAGTGATATAAAAGATAAAATAGAATTAAATAGTGATAGAATTCTTGAGGTAGTAAAGGAACATAAGAGTTATAGAGGGTATGAATTAATTAATAATTATGATTCAGGTACGTTAATATTAGAAGAAAATAGTGATTTCTATAAAAAGGTAGATATATTACTATTTATTATTCCATTTTTATATTGTGAAGTTAAAGAAGAGGAAGATGAAATAGAGTATTTAGAACTTAATGAAAATGGGGAAGAATACGAAGAGGAATATAAAGAAAATGAAGAGGAACAGGAAGAAGAAAGTGAAGAGAAACATCAAGATGATGGAAATCAAATAAATGAAGAAATTATTGTTAATGAATTAAGAAAATTTAGAGGAATAATTCCTTCTGCAAAACAAATGACTGAAAGATATTATAATCGTAGAAAAGATATCATAGATGAACAATTTGAAAGCATATTAAAATTATTTAATAATGTTGATTTAGAAAGAGCTATAGATGTTAATTTTATTCCTATAGAAGAAGTTAGGGACTATTTAATAGAAGAAGGATATTCATTAGAAGAAGATAGAGAAGGAAATAAAACTAGAATAAGTTGGTAAAAAGAATTAAGATAAGGTGGTAATAATGAAATTTGTTAACTGGAAAAATGTAAAAATATTAGCTTTAGTAGCGACATGTATTTTATTTATTATTCCTTATGCTAATAAAAGTTTTTCAAATAATTTTATATTGGTGTTAAGTGGAGTAGCATTAACAATTTATATAATTGCAGCAGTTTTTGAGGAGAAGAAAAAAACAGGACATTGGTAAGTTAATATACTTATAAATAGATTTAAATTTAATAAAGAATTGAGTTATAGTTTATCTGATAGCTAGAGGTTGTAATATTTTTATCTATAAAGGAAACTACACTTGCGTTGTTTGCTGAGTAAGTTCCTATAACATAGTCACTTAAGTAGAAGATAAACAGCCTCATACTTTTAGATAAGTATTCATATGGAGTAAAAATTTCATAGGATTGGTTTATATTTATATGTAAAGTGGATATATCAAAATTATAGATATATCCTTTTATTTTTTTCATTAAAATTTTCATATATCTCCATTTATTATGATAAATAAAGAATATTATCTTATTAAAGGTAAATAATATAAATATATATTTTTGGGAGATGAATTAAATGAAAAGAAGAATATTTCAAATATTATATTTAAAAGAAGATACTTTAAGTGATCTAGACTTACTTTATGGATATCATCATAGAGTTATGCAAGAATATACGAAAAGATTTAAGTTATTGGATAAATTATATATAAATGAATTTATAAGTTTAGATTCAAAGGATTTAGAAGAAGAATTTATTTTAGAGCGAATACCAATACTAGAAAGATTAGTGCCTTTAAGTATACTTAAAATATTAACATCAAGGGGCTCAATTAAATATTTATATAATGATGAAGATATAAACTTAATAAAATTATATTTAGAAGTTTGTATTGAAGGATATGATGAGGTTTATGATGATATAGAATTACTTAATTTTTGTAAGAATATAATAGAAATTCTTCCTAATGTTTCAGATAGCAAATATGTAATAGAGGATTATGGAATTGCTATGATGTTTAAAGATTTCATAGTAAATTATTATGAAAATTATAGAGTTAATATAAACCCTATGATAAATGTAGTTATTTTAGAAATAATAAGATTTTATATAGGAGAAATTCATGGTGTACTTATTTTAGATGAATTAGTAGAAGTATATAAAAAGATTATTATATATTGTGAAATTCAGGTATATGGATATATAATAGGCCAAATAAGAGCTGGATTTACAATTGAATTAATAAATGATTTGGTGAAGTATTATAATGATAGAAATATTTTAGCAAATAGACATTACTTAAGGTTTATATTCTTTTATATTAAAGATGCAAAAGTTGGAGATGGAATAAATAAAGCTATAAGAAGTGATGAATTAACTCAAATTGAAGAAAGGTTACTAAATGCTTATGAAAATAGATTAAAACAATTAATAAATAGTTTGAAGCAATAATTCTTACATAAAAACTAAGAAAATTGTATTATGATTATATCCGTAAAGTTAGTAACTATATAATTAATAAAGTAATAAAAAATAATAAAGGTAAGATGGTCATAGGTATTTTAGTGTAATATTTAGTAAAGTTATAAGAAGTGAGAAAAATAAGAAGAGATAGTTATTAAGGCAAATTTGAAATGTAAAATTACATTAAAAAACTACACCTATTATAGGTGTAGCAATTTAATTATATATGGAATTTAATTGTGAATATATATCCTTTGAAATATTTGCTATAGTTTCACAAGCAGCATTAGAATTATCTTTTAAAATAACTTTATTTTTTTCTCCGTTTATAACAGGAGTTTCACCTATATTTTCAGTTAAGATTACTAATATATAATTAACATTATCACAGTAAACTATACCAGCATCATGATAATAACCGTAATTTGTTCCTATTTTATGAGCTACTTTATCATAAGGTAAATATTTATCTAATCTATCATGAAAAATAGTATTTTTTAAATGATTTATAATATTTTCATAAGTTGGGTTGTTATCAGGGTTATCATAAAGTCTTTTTAATAGTATACCAACTTGATTAGCTGTTAAGGTTCTATTATCAGCTGTTTTTTTTGTTATTTTTTCATAATAAGGTCCTGCATAGCCTCCAATTTTTCCAAGCATTCTAGCTGCGATATTATCAGAATGTGTTATAGATAATTCAATGGCTTTTTCAACTGAAATAGGATTTATTTTTTTCTGATTTTGCAATATTCCAGTCCCCTCTTCATAATCAGTTTTAGGATTATAGCTTATAAGTTTATTTTTATTTAATTTACCTTCTTGTATTAAATCAGCAATACTCATTACATTACCTAATTTACGAACACTAGCGCCTTTAAAATATTTTTGATCATTTAAAGAATAGGTTGTGCCAGTTTGTAGGTTTTCATAATAAACAGCTATATTATCTTCATAATTGCCTATATTATTAAAAATTGAATTTTTTATAGTTTCAATTTCCATTTCTTTTAATTCAGATGGAGTAAGTTTAGGCTCACTTTTTTCTTCCTTTGTTTCAGCACTATTTACTTTGATTAGATTAGAGGATTTTTTATTATTAAATATTTGCTTATTAGCAAAGGTAGCTAAGGCACCTAAGGTTATTAAAGTAAATAAAGTTATTATAAATACATTTTTATTTTTCATTTTGTCCCCCAAATAATTAATATTATATATTTTATACAAGTTTAATTATATTTAGTTAATTTATATAAAGCTTTACATAAAAGAAAATAAATTTAAACTAAATTTTAGATAGTATTGTGACTTATCTAAAATGTAATAGCTGTTATATTATTATATTTATTTTTTTTAAGTCTTAAAAATTCGAAATTATATTAAATAAATGTGATAGAATCTATAAATGTAGACTTAATTTAGGTAGGGTTTTGACTTCATCTGAACATTTAGTGATAGCTATCAAATAAGTTTTCAATTAAAATTTGAAATTTGTAGAATTTAATAATATAATAAATATTAATATATTTATGAATTGGAGGATTTCTTGATGGCTACTAAAAAAGAAATTATGGATTCTATTATAAGCTGGGATGTTATAACAAGTGATGAAAATGGTAATCCTATAGAATGTGTAGAAGTAACATTTCCTGATAGAATTATAGATGTTAATATGGATACAAGAGAAGTAAATATTGGCTTAATAGTAAAAAGAATATTAGAAGATAATTTATATAAATAATACGTAAAAGCGTAAAATCTACACCATTATAGGAAGGGTTTTACGTTTATTTTTTTATAGAACAACTACATAAGATATAAACATAGATTTATTTAATTCAGATGGAGTTTTGACTCCATCTGAATACTTAGTCGAAGGTAAAGCTGTTTATTTCTTACTTAAATGAAGATCTAAATCTTGGTTTATTTATAGAAACTTACTCAGTAAGCAATGGGAGTGGAGTTTTCTTTAGAACATAGGAGCATTACAGCCTCTATCTATTAGATGAAAAGGAGTTATTATGATAAAAAGAAAATGGTTAAATAGAGATGAAGTAAAAACAATTTTACAAAAAGAAGTAATTATAAAATATATAGATGATGAGTTTTTTACAGGCTATATTTCAATATTAGATTTAAAAGAAGTAGAAAAAACTACTGTAGTTAATATTTGTGGTAAAGATAGATGTGTTTTAAAAAATGGTCATAGATGGGTTCAGTGGTTACCAAAAGGAGAGAAGTATTCTATTATAGCTATATATGATGAAAATAAATACTTAACAGAATGGTATGTTGATATATTAAAAGAACAAGGTATAGAAGAAAATGGAATTCCTTATTATGATGATTTGTTTTTAGATGTTGTTATATTTAGAGATGGGTCTATGACTTTAGTAGATGAAGATGAGCTTTTAGAAGCATTGAATAATAAAGAAATTACAAAGGAAGAATATAATTTTGCTTATGAAGAAGGTGAAAAAATTTTGAGGAGATTTAAAAATAACATAGAGAAAGAAGTGAAATATACAGAACAAATAATGAGTTATATTGAAAAATAAATTACATATTAAACAATAGTTAATAGATTACATTTTCTTATTTTGATGTAATCTATTTTTTACATTAAAGGATTATTAAGGATAAACTTGTAGAATTATATGTATTTTCTATTAAAATAAGGAAAAAAATAAAAATATTAAAAAATATATATTACAAATTACCATTTTTTGGTATTATATATAATATAAAGAATATAATTTTAGTTAGGGGTTTTATTATGGGATACAAGTTTATTAATGTTAATATAAAAAAGTTAATAATAAATAAGGAGAATCCAAGATATCAATGGGTAGAGTGTGAATATGATGCTATAAAAAATATAATATTAAGACAACAGGAAAAACTTTTAAATCTCATAGAAGATATAGTAGAGAATGGAGTAAATCCTTCAGAGTTAATTATAGTTGTAGAAGAAGGAGAAAATTATGTTGTTTTGGAAGGAAATAGACGTGTTACAGCTATTAAGTTAATAAATGATCTTGATTTATATGCAGATATAGATAGTAAATTTGCAAATAAACTTTCTGTAATATTAAGCAAGAATTCAGCTAGAGAGATAAAGGAGATTAATGCTATTTTATTTGATAGTCGATTAGAGGCAAATAGATGGATTAAGATAAGGCATACAGGAGAAAATTCTGGGGTTGGAATTCTTGGATGGAGCAAGGAACGAAAACAAAATTTTATTAATGAAAATAGTAAGATAAGTAGAATATATGGAATATTAGATTATGTGAAGGAATCTAAGTATTACGATGAAAATTTGAAGATACAATTAGATGATATAAAAATAAGTCAATTATCAAGATTATTAGATGACCCACATGTTAGAGAAACTATAGGATTAACACTTAAAAACAAAAAATTTTATAGAATAGTTCCTGAGGAAGAATTATCTAAAGGATTAAGTAAAATCCTTTATGATATTTTAAATGGAGTATTTAGAAGAAATAATATCTCTACTAAAGAAAATAGATTAACATATATAGAAGGATTTTTAGAAAATCAATTACCTTCTTATAGTAATAGTGATATTGAAGTTGGTTCTTTAACTATTACTGATACAAAGAATAATAAAAAGATAGAATGCGATACTGAGCAAATGACATTAAAAGATTTTAATATTTTAAATAGAATGGAGAAAAAAAATAATATTAAAGAGATAGGAGATAAAATAAAAAATAAAGATATAGTTTTAAATACATCAAAAAACAATAGGGAAAAAAGAAGATATCTTATACCAAGTGATTTTAATGTAAGAATAATAGATAAATCAATAGGAGCTATATATAAAGAACTTAAAACATTAGATATAAAGAGATACTCTAATTCAGTTGAAATTTTATTTAGAATGTTTTTAGAGAAAATAGTATTAAAATATATTGAAAAGAATAATTTAAACTTAAGTGTAGAAGAAAATGATTTAGATTTGATAGAGAATTTAAAAAGTATAATATTGGATTTAAAAAGAAAAGATAGGTTAACTTTAGAGGATGAGGCTTTTTTAGAAGAATTATTAAAGAGGAATAAAGGAATATTTAAATTTAACACTCTTAAAGAATATATTTTAAATAGAGATATTTTTATAGATATAGTTCAATTAAAAGAAAGTTGGGATTTACTAGAATGTGTTGTTAAGGAAATACTTTAGGTGAAAATAGTTAAATATTATATTGTGTAATACAATACTGTGTAATATACAAAGTATTACATAATAAATGTTGAATAAGTTGAAATAATAAATGAGGCTATAATACTTCTAAATTATATGAGATAGAAGTATTATAGCCTTTAGTTATTCGACAAATATACAAATTACAATTTAAATTTCAAATATAATACATATGAAAGTTGTTATTATTATATTGTTTTTTATAAGGGGAAATTTTCATTGCATATTCTTTATTCATAAATATAAATGTAGATTTATTTTGACTCCATTTGAATGCTTAGCTATAGCTATCAGATAAATTATATTTTAAAAATACATTAATTTAAGAATATTGAAAGAAAAGTCCAAAAAGAAAAACAATAAGGCCTAAAATACGAGTTATTCTTGTAGATAGTCGTACTCCTAAATATTTAAAAGTTTCAGGGGGAGAAAAAGGAAATACAATAATAATTACTCCAAAAAGCATAAAGGTAAAGGAAAGAATCTTTTCTCCTAAAGCTTTGCTTGGAATGGAGATTAAAGCACATAAAAATGTTGATATACAGACTAATATAATAGTGGCTATAAGTAATTTAGAATATTTTTGTATATAATTAATGAAATTTATATATTTATTTTTACAGTACTCATTACAATAATCTTTATCGTAAGTTAAGATTTTGTTGCAATAAGGACATTTATTTTTTTTCATAAAAAACCTCTCTTATACAATGATAAATAAAAATTCATATAAGTAAATTTTACCATATTATATAATAAGTTAAATAGGTAAATATAATATTTTAAATAATATAATTGTTAAATTTATATGTAAAAATTAAAGTGATTTATATAAAAGTTAATATAATAATAAATATAAAGTAATAAAATGATATAATAACATTATATCTAGAATATAGGGTAGGGAGTGGGGATGTTTATAAGCTATGAAAAAAAGAGAAAGAATTTATTATAATTAGATATTTAATGTTAATTTTTATAGCTATGGAAATTTTATTTAAAAGTTCAGTTGTTAGTGCTCTTTCAATTATATTTATAGCTTTTTTCGTAATAAATAATCAATTGAGACTTTTTTATTTAAGTGAAAAATATAGTTATTTTTCTATGATTTTAGAAATTGGAATGGCTAGTTATATTAGCATATTTTTTTATGGGAATATTACTTTATATTTATTACCAGTAGTGATAGATTGTTTTATTATATTAGAATTTAAGAATTCAATAATTCTTTTAATTTTATGCTTTATTTCTAATATTTCAATTTCTTTTAAAGAAGGATTTTCTGCTATATTAAATAATACTGCATTTTTTTTTAATAGTTTTAATTATGTTGTATTTATATAAGGAGAGTAAGAGGAAAGTAAGTGCACAACTTCTTTATGATAAATTAAGAGGAACAGAGAAAGAACTTAGAATAGCTAATAAAAATTTGGAGAATTATGCAAGTTCTATAGAGGAGTTGGCTATTTTAAAAGAAAGAAATAGAATTTCTAGAGAAATTCATGATAATGTAGGACATGCACTCTCTACTACAATGATACAATTGAGTGCTATTGAAAGAATAGCTAATAAAGAAAAAAGTTCTATTGAAGATATTGCTTGTAATTTAAGAGAATTTATAAAAGATAGTCTTGATAACGTAAGAAAAGCCATAAAAGAATTAAAGCCAGATGAATATAATGAAGTGGAAGCTATATTCAAGATAGAAGAGCTTTTAAAGAATTTTGAAAAGATGACAAATGTAAAAATTATATATAAAATATCAAAAAATAGATGGTCATTAAATTATAAATTAAGTAATGCTATTTATAGAATAATACAAGAAGCTCTAAGTAATTCTTTAAAACATGGAAAGGCTACAGAGATAAGAGTTATTATGAATTTTTCTGATGAAGGATTGGTGCTTTTAATTGAAGATAATGGACTTGGATGTGATAAAATTATTTATAATGGCGTAGGATTAAAAGGTATAGAGGAAAGAAGTAGGGAAATAGAAGGGGAATTAAAGATTTCTACTTCAAAAGGAAATAGGTTTAAAATAAAATTGGCTATAAATCGCAACTATGAATGGAACTAAGGGGAGATTTTTTTGAAATTATTAATTGTTGATGATGAAAAATTAATTAGAGAGGGACTTAAAATAATACTTTCAACTTATGATGATATTGAGGTTATAGGTCTTGCATCTAATGGATATGAAGCTCTAGAGTTTTGTAAAGAAAATGAAGTTGATGTTGTACTTATGGATGTGAGAATGGATAAATGTAATGGGTTCAAGGAACTAGATTATTAAAGGAATATTTTCATGATATAAGAGTTTTAATACGAACAACTTTCGAGGATAATGAATATATTCATGAAGCATTAAGTTATGGTGCCTCTGGATATTTGCTTAAGGATAGTTCCCATGACCTTATATATAATGGAATAAAGAGTGCATATAGTGGAAACGTTGTTGTTAATCCTAAAATAGCTAATAAAATATTAGAAGGAATTAATAAAAAGGAGTTCAATGAAAATAAATTTTTATTACAGGAAAGAGAAGTTAAAATAATCGAAGAAATTGCAAAAGGCTATAGTAATAAAGAAATTGCAGAAAAATTATATTTATCAGAGGGAACAATAAAGAATAATATAACCAATATATTATCTAAATTGCAACTTAGAGATAGAACCCAAATAGCAATATTTGCTTTTAAAAATGGAATAGTGACTTAAAAAGTGACTTAAGTCACTTAAGATAATTACTTTAAGTTATAGAATACCTTCAAAGCTTAGATTAAGATATGATTATAAGCTTTTGGGGGTGTTTTTTTATGGCAATAATTAAAATTAAAAATGTAACAAAAAGATTTAAGGATAAAATAGTTTTAGATAATATTTCTTTTGAGGTTGAAGAAGGTGAGGTATTTGGTTTTATAGGTCCTAATGAATCATAAATGTATAGATAGTAAAAAATAAAATCTATAATCACATTAAAAAGTCATTTGATATACAAATGACTTTTTTATTGAAATAAAAAAATATATTTTATAAGATTTATTACATGAAGGTGGAGAAAAGGTATACTTTATATATAAATTTGAATTGCAACCTACATGGAGTGTGGAAATAATAAATTTAAAATAAAGTGATTAATTATGAAAATAGACATTGAATTTATATATTTGATTTTTATTTTTATATAAAAAATATTAAAATAAAATTTTATATAATTGAAAAAAAAGTAAAATATATAGAATTTTCAGAGGCATAATTATAACAAACTCTATAGAAATTAAAAATTTATGAGATAGTATAAAATAATTTGATAAAGTGGTTTGACTTATTTTAATGATACAAAGAAATAGATTGGTCCATATTCTTTTGATATAATATAAGGTAATTTAGCAGTGTAAGAAATAATATGGGTAAATTCTTATATGTAATTAAAATCTATATTATATAAAAAGATGGGAGTAAGTGAGAGAGATGAGTAGACAAAAAGAAGTATTTAAGAAAATGCATCCAGAACAATTTTCTGATTCAATAATAACTCAAAAAGCTCAGTTGGATAAAGACTTTATGGATTATTATTTAAGTACTGTTTCAAGTAGAAGTCAGGAAAAAGAATTTGAACAATTTTGTCAAAAAATTATTGAGGCAGAACTATGTCCTAACTTATTAACGCAAACTGGTCCAACTGGTGGAGGAGATAGCAAAGTAGATAGTGAAACTTATCCTGTATCAGAGGTATTAACAGAAACATGGTTTTATGGAAATGGGAATAAAGCAGGGACAGAAAGATGGGCTTTTGCTATAAGTGCTAAGAAAGAATGGAGTGGAAAATTTA
This sequence comes from uncultured Sarcina sp., assembly GCA_963557775.1. Taxonomy (GTDB): domain Bacteria; phylum Bacillota; class Clostridia; order Clostridiales; family Clostridiaceae; genus Sarcina. Next base: position 2,200 of record CAUWDH010000060.1, on the reverse strand, counting down.
AGTCTGATGTTGAAAAAATAGTAAAAGTTAATGAAGAAGAAGGAAGAGGATATACAAAAATTTTCTTTTTATCAAATCAATATATCTCAGATAAGAAACGTTCTCAGAAAGAGGATGAATTTCGTAATATCCATAATATAGATATACGTATATTTGATAAAAATTGGTTGTTAGATAAAGTATTTGCTAAGGATAGTAATAAGTTAATAGCAGTAAATAGTTTTAATTTATCTGAAAATTTATTAGACAAAAAAATTATAGGAAAAAATGATTATCACAGACAGGCTGAATTAAAGAAAATTGAGGAAAAACTTTCAAAGCCAACAGAATTAAAAATTTCTGAAATAGTGCCATTAGCAAGTAAAAGTATTGAATTGGGAAGAGAACTAGAGCTAAACGAACATGAAATTCTAGGACTAATTGATAGGTATAAGAGATTAACAAATGAATATGGAAATAAAAATGAAAATATAAAGTGCATATATGACTGTGCTTGGACAATATATTGGTGGTACACAGATGAGAGAAAGTTTTATGAGTTATATAGTGATCTAGAAAAACTTGTACTAGAAGAAGAGAGTATATATGGATTTGAAAAATTAATTATTTTGTGGATTAATTTAAATGCTTTAAAAATGGAAGGATTTAAAATTGATATTGATCAGCATACAAAGAAAATAGTTGATAAATATGAGCAGTTTATGTCAGATAAGACAAAACCAAATACTATTTTGCAGGCAAAAAATGCATATCAGTTAATAAGAGTGTTTTTAGGAGATGATATAAACAACATTGTAAATGATTATATTGAAATTATAAAAAAAAGTAAAAGAAGTTTGGCAATTGAGTTATATTCTATAAGTAGAATAATACAAGAAAATAAATTATATGAGAATGCCAAAAGATATAATGAATTATTTGAATTAGTTGTTGAACGAATGGGAGAAGAAAATAAAGATGGCGAAATTGGGAGAATGCTTGCAAAAAGAGGACATTCACTAAAAGATACAAAACCATATGAATCTATTTCATATTTTAGTAGGACATTAAGAAGATTTTACAATGAAGCTAATAAGGATAATCTTATTCTTACAATATTAGAAATGGGAGAATTATTTGAGAAAATAGGTTTATTTTGGTCAGCAAGAAATTTTTATTTATATAGTTTTTGTTTATGTTTTAATCAATATATAAAGCAAGGTGAAACCAGTCCTGCATTAATTATATCAGTGAATCATTTGAAGTATGTTGAATTAAAACTTGGAAGAATTATGTATTCAGCACAATTTCATTGTTTAGAGCAAATTTTTGAGAATATATATCCTAAAAAATTAAATAACAAAGAGGAAAGTTATGACTATATTATTGCAATACAAATATTTAGAACATCATTCGAAAAATTAGATAGTATTGGAAAGCTAGCAGGATATTTTAATGATAGAAATTTATATTTTTCAAAAGTTGCTGTAGAATATCAATTAGGTTATTATAATGATGAAATGTTGACATCATTTAATGGAGATAAAGAAGTATTTGATGATTTTATAGACAAATGGAAAAATCAACCTGTACTGCAAGAGCTAAAAAATGAACCTTGGTATGGTTTTGAAGAGCAAATAAATCTACGATCAAGAGTATTAGGATGTCTTTTTGAAGTTAAAACTACTAATTCTCCTTTTGCCATTGAGTTTGCATCATCTATATTGGCGACGATTGAGTGTTTTTTAGGAACTGGAATAAACATTCAATTAATGTCAATTGTAGGAAACATAAAAATAAATATAAATTTATTAGAAGAAGAGAAGTTTAATATAGATATAAAACATAATAGTGAAATGCCCACAGAAATAAATATTAGTATTTCTAGATATGGTTATGATGAATACTTACAAGCTCAAAGTACTATGAATGATAAATTTGTAGAGATACTAGGGATTATTATTTCTATTATGTTCCCTAGAAAAGAAGATTTCAATAAAATTAAGTTAATGGTAGAAGCGGAAGAAGCTATTATTCGTACTAATATTTTTGCAAATAGTACCTTCATATCTATGGAAACATTTGGGGAAGAGGAATTTTCATTTATGGATTTAACTGAAATGTATAATCAATTAAATTTAATAAGAAGTAAGAAATCCGAAAAAACTGGACTTATGTCAATATCTTGGACACAAAAAATTGAACTTTACTAGGCTACATT
>CAUWDH010000059.1:0-13616 GCA_963557775.1 uncultured Sarcina sp. | reverse complement strand
GCTTCAATTGGAACTAAACGCATTTATAACCTCTTTAAAGAATAAAATAATTTATCTAACACTTATATCTATTAAGTTTAGAATATTATAGATATAGTTTATTAAATAATTTTAGAAAAATTATTTAATAAACTTTTGTTTTTAATTTCTAGTAAGCAATTTATAATCTATGAAAATATTGCTCTATGTAATTATCGTATAATAAACATAATTGCTTTAATTTTTATATTATATTTAAATTCTTTAGCGTAATAAGATTAAGCAATATTATAAGATAGTCTTTAAGGGGGGTTAAAGAATAAATATTAAATAATAAAGTGAAATTAAAATTCTATCTAAAATTAACTCTACGTTTATAAAATAAAATAAGTAAAGTTAAAAAAATTACTATTGTTATTGTTTACATTTAGTATTTTAATAGATATTCTTTAAAGATATAAGAAGCTTGATTATTTTGTTAAGGAAATATATACTTTTTAGTGAAAATAGCATATAATCTCTATAAAGAGTAATGATAAAAATATTTATTTTATAAGATTTACAAATGAGGAGAAGAGAAAATGATTTTAAATGTTAATGGATTAAAATTAGATGTAGAATATAGTATTGCTGAAAATGGAAGAGTATTAATTTCTAAGGTGAAAAAAGAAGATAAAGTATTAGAATCAAATTCAAAAGGTGAGTATTTAATGATGAAATTAAATAATATGTACTTTACTGTAAAAAGAGGACAAATACTAAAGGCTTTACCTGAATATAGTACAGATCTTTGGTAAAAAAATATCACCCTGTAGAGTGAAAAATATAAATTTAATTTAATTTATATTTACACTTTATAAAAGTGATTTTTATCATTATATTAGATAAGTTTTAGAGGGACCTATAAGAAAGGGTTCCTTTTTTCTATTTAAATAGTAAATTTAAATTATATTATTAGAATTTTATAAAACAAATGCATATATATAGAAGGAGGAAAAAATTATAGAGGATGATTTAATTTGGAAATAATATACCCTGATGAATTTTTAAATTTTATAGGAAATGAAGAAAATTATAGAGAAGATGAATACTTAAGAAGTAAAAAGAAAGTATCTAAACGAGCATATAGAGAGTGTTTGTTAGATCCTTGTGATGTGACTATACTTATTATAGATGCGCAACCACAAATGTTTTTTGGGGTGGAAGATAAGCCAAGACTAAAAGTAATGAATAATATTGTAGGATTAGTAAAAGCAGCAAAAATATTTAATGTTCCTGTAATATTAACTACTGTTGCAGAAAAAGAATTTTCAGGACCTATTTATTCAAAAATTCAAGAATTATGTCCTAGACAAGTTCCTATAAATCGCTCAACTTTAAATGCTTGGGAAGATGAAAGAGTAAGACGAGCAGTTTGTGAAACTGGTAGAAAAAAATTAATTATAGCAGGATTATGGACTGAAGTTTGTATAACATTCCCTACTTTATCTGCAATTTCTGATGGATATGAAGTATATGTTGTTACTGATGCTAGTGCAGGTAGCTCAAAAGAAGCACATAAAATGGCTATTAATAGAATGATGCAATATAAAGCTAAAATGGTAACTTGGCAATCAGTTTTATTAGAATTCCAAAGAGATTGGAATAATAAAGAAACTTATGATGCTGTAACTAAAGTTATAAGGGAACATGGTGGAGCATATGGAATTGGAATTGAATATGTAAAAGAAATGTTTAAAAAATGTAGAGATTAATATTGAAGAGACTACTTCTTTAAAAGGTTTATTGAAATTTTGCTTTATAAAGATGTAGTCTCTATTATTAAATTAATTATAATATATTAAAATATCCTTTTTAGATATTACATTGCTGATTTGTAAATAGCCATAATTTCTTCTTTGCTACCTTTTCTAGGGTTTGTTAAGGCACAAGCATCTTTTAATGCATTAGTAGCAAGAACTTCAAAATCAGATTCTTTAACGCCAAGTTCTTCAAGGCCACTTGGAATTCCAACTTTATTTGATAATTCTTTTATTAATTTTATGCATAGAGCAGAACCTTCTTGTGGTGATAACCCATCTATATTTCCACCTAATATTTTAGCAATTTTAGTTAATCTTTCAGCAGATACAGCACTGTTGAATTCTTGAACATGAGGTAATAAAATAGCATTACATACTCCATGAGGTAAATTATAAAATCCACCTAATTGATGAGCCATTGCATGAACATATCCAAGTGATGCATTGTTAAATGCCATTCCTCCAAGATATTCAGCATAAGCCATCATATCTCTAGCTTCAATATCTTCGCCATTTTCAACAGCTTTTATTAAGTATTTGCTTATAATTTCAATTGATTTTTCAGCACAAGCATCTGTAATAGGAGTAGCTATAGTTGAAACATAAGCTTCAATAGAGTGAGTTAAAGCATCCATACCTGTTGCAGCAGTTAATGATTTAGGCATAGCAACCATTAAAAGAGGATCGTTAACAGCTATCATAGGTGTTAAATGTTTATCAACTAAAGCCATTTTAATATGTCTTTCTTCATCAGTTATGATAGCAAATAAAGTCATTTCACTACCTGTACCAGCAGTAGTGTTTATACTAACTAATGGTAATTGAGGTTTTTTAGATTTATCTATCCCTTCATAATCTTTTATTTCACCACCGTTTGTAGCAAGTAGAGCAATTCCTTTAGAACAATCGTGAGCAGAACCTCCACCTAAAGAAATTATAAAATCACAATTATTTTCTTTTAATTTCTTTAATCCGTTATTAACATTTGTTACTGTAGGGTTAGGGGAAGTTTCATCATATATACTAAATACAATATTATTTTCTTCTAATATTCTAGTTACTTTAGAAACTAAACCTATTTTATTAAGAACTTTATCTGTTACTATAAGGCAATTTTTAAATCCTAACTTTGCTATTTCTGTACCTGCAGTTTCAAGGCAATTTGGTCCCATTAAACTAGTTTGTGGCATAAAAAATTTATAATCCATTTTAAAACCTCCTAAGATGTCAATTTAAATTTTGAGTATTAAATATTGGTTAAAAAATTAACAAGTCTCTTTATGACTTTATTTTAATCCGTAATTTTCCTTAAAACTATCTCATTTTTATAAAAAATACTACATTTTTTTATAACATATAGATATCAATAATATTATTTTACTTTTATAATATTATTGATTAAATATTAAAGTATTTATAATTAATTTTTATATAGTTTGACTGAAAATATATTTATAATATAGAAAGAGAAGAAAGTTTCTAAGCAATAAGAAAAAGATAAATAATTTTAAATTTGATAGAAAGGTTTTATAGTTACATGTTGACATATATTGAATTTTAAAGTAACATAAAATACAAATTATAAAGAGGAAGTGATTTTTATTAAAAGTCTAAAAGAATTAAGAATGACTATTAATGATAAAGAAGCTGATTTATATTCTAAAACTAATGAACTTAGAGAATACTATAAAACAGTTAAGCATATTTTGCCAGATAAGAGTGAGCAAATTATAAATGATACTGGAGATAAATTTGCCTCTTTATTCAATGAAATAAAAATCTTAGAAGAAGAAATAGTTAGATTAAAGTTAATTCTTCAAAATTATAATTCACAGAAAGTAATAGAATTTGATGGCGAGAAAAGAAGTGTTTTAGATATTCTTGCTGAATTAAGATCTATAAGACATAGAATGGAGTTTCTAGAAGGATTAATAAAAATAAGACCATCAATAAAAAGAATAGATATTCAAAATAGCGAAAATTATTACTATGAGAAGTCTGATTTAAATTATGATGTTAATAATATAGTAAAAGAAAGAGACAAGTTAAGAATTTTAGCTAATAAATATGAAGCCATAATTGATGGTTATAATTCAAAGGAAATAATTAATTTATAGCATGTGTATTCTATGTCTTTTAGGCATAGTTTTATATAGAGTATATCACTTAAAATATTTTAATGAAATTAAATTTGAGAGTAACATTAAGTTTTACACATTTCACAATTAACATTTTTTTATTTTTACCAAGTTACAAGTCACAATTTAATTTGATTATATAATTGATTTTTTTATAAAGTAAACATTAAAATAGAAAATTAGAGTTAGCTCAAAATTTTAAAAAGTGATATACAGAAAAAGGACTATTTTAAAAGAGAAAGTTTTCTCAATTAAAATAGTCTTTTTATTTAATAAGTTAATAAACAGTTATTTTTTTATTCCATATACTATATAAATATGCTCTTCATCTGTTATATTTTTAATAGTAAAGAAAGGGCGGATTAATTCGGCTACTTCTGAAGCAGGCTTAAGTCCTAATGAAATTTCATTAGCAGTTCTTTTATGGTGATTATTTAAAGGCTTTCTTCCCATACCATGACAAATTACAAATTGCCCATCTTTATTTAATAGTGTTGAAATATGACTAATAAATTTTTCAGGTTCTAAAAAATGAGGGAATGCATTATATATAATTATAAAATCGAATTTCTCATCTTTTATATTAAATATATTTTCACATAAAAATTTTATTCTAGAATCATCATATTTACTTTTAGCTTTTTCTATCATTTTTTCAGATAAGTCTACAGCTAAAATTGAGTTTGGATTATGAGATAATAAAAACTCTTCTAAAACACCAGTACCACAAGCAATATCTAAAATTTTTGAATTATCTTTAAGTTCTGCTATTTGTAGAATACTTTCTATTTTTTCAGGATCTCCTTTTGAATGGTTGTCCCAATCTTCAGCTAAATTATTAAAAAAATCTTTCATTTTATCCATTATAAACACCAGCTTTCTTTAAAACTCTATGTAAATAAGGGACTATAATCCATTGTAGTATTATTCCAGGTAACCCTATAACAAAAACTACAAAAAGTAAGTGGAAGAACTTATGTGTAGGAAGTCCCATAAATATTACAAATAGGCAAGAATAAAGTAAATTACCTATAATCTCTGCAATAATTAAGTTAAAGAAACTATTTATTTTGTTTCTAAGTAACCCAGTTATAAGTCCCATTACTCCTAATTGGAATAACATAGTTAAGGCAATTGGGAATGGTGGCATACCTGTTAAAAAGGTAGATATCATAGGGGTAATAATACCTAGAACTAGTCCATATCTCCAACCTAATATAAGTCCACCTAGTAATACTGTTAAATCCATTGGTGAAAAAATAGTCCCCATTTCTCTACCGAAAGCTGTAAAAAAATGTGGTAAAATTAGTCCTATAGCTAATAGCAATCCAGCTGATGTAAGATTTCTTGCTAAGCTATTTTTTGTTGTTGAGTTATTCATAATTTTCTCCTATATATAATTATTTAATTATTGATAATATCTTATCAATTAATATTATATTACCAAATAAAAATTAATGCAATGTTTAAATAAAATTTACAAATAATTAACTTGAATAAATTTAACTGTTTATGAATTAAAATAAATGTTAATTATTAGATAAAAGATAAAGAGGATGTATTTATAATTTCATACATCCTCTCAGAATAGATTATTTTAATTTAAATTCAATAATATACTGAAAATAATTATTTTTATAGCATATTATTTTTTCTCATAAATTGTTATAAAGGAATCACTAAAACCTTTAGCTTTTAACTCTTCTAGTTGCTCTTCTGCATAAATTTTATTTGTAAATGAACCACAAACCACTCTGTAAAAAGTATTACTATCTGATACAGGAGGTGGAGCAGGAGTAGGAGTATTATCAATAGGTTTGTATTCTATTTTAAGGTATTTGCATATTCCTTTTGCTATAGCCAAAGCTAAGATATCTTGTTTATTTAAAAGTATATCAACATCTTCTTTATTATCTATGAAAGCTAGTTCTACTAAAGATGACCTCATGTTACTTTTTCTAATAACATAAAAATTAGCTGTTTTAGTACCTCTATTAGTTGTAAATGCTTTTGTTTTTAAGATTTCAGAGTGAATAGCAGAAGCTAAATCAGAGGTATTAGAGGTATAGGAGTAGGTTTCAACCCCTTTAGCATTACCATTAAAGGAATTGCAATGAATTGATACAAAGCAATCAGCCCCCCAATTATTTGCCATTATAGTTCTATCAGATAATGATAAAGTTGTATCTGTATTTCTACTTAATTTAACTGTTAAACCTTGAGCTTTTAATAAAGCCTCTATTTTTTTTGAAATTTGTAAAGTGATTGTTTTTTCAAATAAATTATTTATTCCAACAGCACCACTATCATTACCACCATGACCGGGATCAATAAAAACTTTTTTACTCATATATGTCCCTCCTAAAATTATAAATTTTCATAATATATATAGTATGATTTTCTATAGTTTGTTGATAAAAGTAATAAAATATAAAAAAATAATTTTATTAAATTACTACTTAAAGAAAGCTAAAGGAATTTTTATTTAAAGGATTATAAACTATAATAGTTAATTTATAAAAAAAGCAGCTTATTAAAGAAATTATGATTATTACAAGTATTAGACATATATAATAAGATAATTTAATATTTAATTACAGGTTGTATTAATAAAATTAAAGGAGTATATATATTAAAAATATAGGTATTAAAAAGGTAATGTTATTAATGTAACTTGATAATTATTAAAGAAAAGGTGATTTTATGAAATGTTACTTTAAAAACTTGAATTTAATTGATGGAACAGGAAAGGAAATTATAGAAAAAACTAATTTATTAGTTCTAGATGATAAAATAGAGTATATAGGAAAAGATATAGAAGTAGAAAATAACGTTGAAGTTATAGATTTAAAAGGAAAATATGTAATTCCGGGAATTATAGATTGCCATGTTCATAGTTTTGTAGAAACTAGTGGAAAAATAAATCCAATGATAACTATAAATAATCCAGTATTTCTAACAGCAATAGCTATGAAAAATTTAGAATCTTTATTGAAATCAGGTGTTACTTATATAAGAGACGTTGGAGCAATTAATGGTTATGATATAAAGTTAAGAGACTTATTAAAAATGGGATATATAAAGGGACCAGGAATGCAATGTTGTGGACAAGTAATAACTATGACAGGAGGACATATGCATTTTATAGGTAGAGAAGCAGATGGAGAAGATGAAGTTAGAAAAGCTACAAGGGAAGCTATAAAAATGGGAGCAGATTTTATTAAAATAGCTGCATCAGGTGGAGCTTTGACACCAGGGAATGATGTAACAACTTATCAATTTAATGAAGAAGAAATAAAAGCTGCTGTAATCGAAGCTCATAAAGCAAGAAAGAAAGTTGCTACACATTCACATAGTATAATGGCTATAAAAAACTCAATTTTAGCTGGAGTAGATAGCATAGAACATGGCTCTTTAATGGATGAAGAGTGTATAAGTATGATGTTGCAAAATGGTACATACTTAGTTCCAACACTTAAAGCCTCTTATAGTATAATAAAAGCTGGCGAAGAAAATAGTTTTGCTAAAAAAGAAGGTTATGAAAAGGCAATGATGTTATTTGAGCATCAAAAAGCTAATTTTAAAAGAGCTTATGATGCTGGAGTTAAAATAGCAATGGGAACAGATTCAGGGGTTCCAGGAAATAAATTTGGAGAGAGTGCTATAGAACTTGAATTAATGGTTCAATGTGGAATGAGCGAAATTGATGCAATAAAAGCATCAACCAAAAATTCAGCAGAACTTTTGGGGATAAATGATAATTATGGTACAATAGAAAAAGGTAAGTTTGCTGATTTTATTGTATTAAGTGAAAATCCTTTACTAGACATAAAAACAATTCAAAAACCTTTAATGGTTTATAAACATGGTAATTTAGTTAAATAATTAAATGAAAAGTAGTTTGTAGATAAACTTATTATGTAAAAAAGGAGGGGAAATTTCCCTCCTTTTTAAATTTTATTTGATATTATTAATAATATCGTTTGGTATAGTAAATTCTACAATACCCATATATCCTGGAGATACTTCATATTCGTTAAATGATATAACTAGTTCACCTTTAGCATTTATATAGAAGTTTTGATTTTCTTTTATTTTATTAAAGTTATCAAAGTTATCAAAGTTAATAGAATCATCATCTATAAAATATATTTTTTGAGGATCTTTTTTCATTTCATTTTTCATTTGTTCTTTTATGTTTTCAGAAATTACATCAATATAGTTTGTACCGGCAAAAATTCCTTTTAGTGATAATACAGTATTATTTTTTTTGTCTATAGTATAATATTTTACAGTATTGTATCCAGAAGCTTCTATTTCTTCTGTAGTAATTTTTAATACCATATATTTATCATTATTTATTATAATGTCATAATCAGAAGAGATATATATTTTTCCTTTGTTATTAATTATTTTATTAAATAATTCTTTTCCTTCTTTTTCAAATTCTTTATTAAGGGTAAATTCTAATTCTTTATTTGTTAATCCTACTATTTTAGGTATGGAAATATTTCCAGTTTGGTTTATGGATTCAATTTTATAATTAGTAAAATCAATTATATTAATAATCCCACTTATTATTGGAACTTTCTTTAAATTGATTGCGAATGCTTCATTAATATTAATTCCAATTATTAATATTAGAATTCCAATTGAATATACTCCTATCTTTTTTTTAGAAAAAGAAAAATTTTTAATTAAGTTTATTATGGTGATTCTAAGATTAGATATTAGTTTTATGCTTTTATAATACCTATTTTTTATATTTTTGACGTTCATATCTTTCTTTTCCTTCCTCATAAGCTAATTTTTCTTCATCCGTTTCAATTATTAATTCAGGAACAAATTTTGGTTTTCCATTTTCATCTAAAGAAACCATAGTAAAATAAGCAGTTAAGGCTCTATTTCTTCTACAGACCCCCACGCATTCTAAGCTCTCTACTTCAACAACGACTTTAACTTGCATTGAAGATTTACCAACATAAACAACTTGTGCAGTGCAAGTAAGAAGGTCACCGATAAAAATAGGAAGATGAAATTCTAATTCATCAACTCTTGCTGTTACTGTATTGCTATTAGCATATCTTCTTGATGAAGCATAAGCAGTTGAATCCATTATTTTCATGACTTCGCCACCATGCATATTTCCAGCTATATTTGCTTTATGTGGCCAAACAACTTATAGATCTTTTTTTCATAGAAACATCCTCCTAAAATATCTTTTTTATGGTTAAAATTTAAATTTTATATTGAACTCTAATAAATATTTTTTCGTATTTTGAAAAATTTATACTTACTTTAAAAGCATATTTTATCTAATAAACAGGGGATAGAATACTCTTATATCTATGAGAAATAGATAAATAGGCTTATACTTTTAGAAATTTAGTCAAAAATCCACCTAAATTAAGTCTACGTTTATCTAATAAATATATTAAAGTTAGATTGAAATGGAGAAAATAATCAATAAATCAAAGAAATAAACTTTATTTTAATGGAAAATAATAGTAATATTATAATTATATTTAGGAATTGAGGAGTAGTATAATTATGGAAGGAATTGAGAGCATAAAGAAAGTTAATAATTTTAAAGAGGGATTTAAGAGGGGAATACCTATTGGTCTTGGATACATATCAGTATCTATAACCTTTGGAATGCTAGCTGTGAGAGGAGGATTAGATGTTAGCACAGCACTGTTAATATCTATGACTAATTTAACTTCAGCAGGGCAATTTGCTGGTGTTGAGTTAATACTTAATAATGCAATATATATAGAGCTTGCATTAACAACATTTATTATAAATATAAGATATTCTTTAATGTCTTTTGCTATTTCACAAAGATTAGAGAAGGTTTCTTTATTGAAGAGAATGCTCTTAAGTTTTGGAATAACAGATGAGACCTATGCATTAGCAGCTCTTGAGAGAGGGGAATTAAGTTATAAATTCATGTTAGGATTAATGACATGTCCTTATTTAGGCTGGGCTTTAGGAACATTTATTGGAGCTATTAGTACAGCTTTTATGCCAGAAAAATTACAAGATTCTTTAGGAATAGCGTTATATGGAATGTTTTTAGCTATAATAATTCCAGCAAGTAAAAAAGACAATGCTGTACTAAAGGCTGTTGTAATTTCATCTTTAATGAGTATAGGATTTTTTTATCTACCAGTGTTAAAGAACATATCTAGTGGATTTTCAATAATAATATGTTCTATAGGTGGAGCTATAATTATGGCTAAATTAAAACCAGTTAAGGAGGAAGAATAATGTATTTAACCATATCTTTAATAATTTTAGCTGTAGTTACTTATATTCCAAGAGTTATTCCATTAATGATAAATTGGAAAATAGAATCTAACTATATTAAATCAGTATTGTATTATATGCCTTATTGCGTTTTAGGGGCAATGACATTTCCAAGTATAATATATAGTACAAGTAATGTGGCATTTTCAGTAATTGGAGCAATTATGGGAATAATCTTAGCTTATAAAGGAAAAAGCTTGCTTAAAGTTGCAATAGGAAGTGTGATGATAATTTATTTATTAAATATACTTTCGTTTGTAATTTAATAGAGAATAGCATTAGAATTTTTAACTATAAAATAAAATATTATAATTATAAAAATTGTATTAATTATAACTAAGTTAATACAATTTTTTTTAGATAGTTTCTAAAATTTTTATTTAATATATAAAAAAATATTGCTTAATAATTTAAAAATATATTAAAAAAATGGTTGAAGTATTGTTAATATTGCAAAAGTTAAAAAATATAAAGAAAGGTTAAGAAATTATACTTTTTTCTATAAATATACATAAAACAATTAAATTTTACGAAAGAATGAATTAATTATGTATAAAATATGAAGATGAATGCTAAAAATATAACTAATCTTATTATTTGAAATAGTTTAATAATTTTTCTTAAAGTTATATGCTAGTGTCAAGGACAACAACTTAAGAAAATAATTATTTTATGATCAATATTACCAATCAGATGATATAGAGTAATTAAATTGTTATAGATAGAGGTCAAGCCTGTTTAGTAATAGTTATGATAAAATAAATTTCTTTTAAAATTGTTCTTAAGTTTATATAGCTAGACTTTTTTTAGGAGGAATTTTATTATGACTAAGATTTACAGGAATATAGTAAATGGAAAAGAATATGAAAGACAAAATGAAAAATTTATAGAAATTCATTCACCTATAGATGGATCAGTATTAGGTAAAGTTGTGGCAATGAGCCAAGGTGATATTGATCGTGTTATGGAAATATCTAAAGAAAAACAAGAAGAGTGGGCAGCAGTTCCAGTTAATGAAAAAGCAGAAATTCTTTATAAGGTTTCAGATTTATTAATTGAATGCAAAGAAGAATTTGGAACTCTTTTAGCTAAAGAGGTTGCAAAATCTAAAAATAGTGCTATAGGTGAAGTAGTTAGAACTGCTGATTTATTAAGATTTACAGCAGATGTAGCTAAATCAATGGAAGGTAAGAGTATTTTAGGAGATAAGTTCCCAGGATTTAAGAAAAATAAATTAACTATGGTAATAAGAGAACCTCTTGGAACAGTTTTAGCAATATCTCCTTTTAACTATCCAGTTAATTTAGCAGCTTCAAAAATTGGACCAGCTATAATGGCTGGTAATACAGTAGTATTTAAACCAGCAACACAAGGGGCTTTAAGTGGTATTTATTTAACTGAAATATTCCATAAAGCAGGGCTTCCAGCAGGTGTTTTAAATACTGTAACTGGTAAAGGAAGTGAAATTGGAGATTATTGTGTATGTCATAAAGATGTTAATTTTATAAACTTCACAGGAAGTACAGAAGTAGGTAGAAGAATTTCTAATATAACAGAAATGAAACCATTATTAATGGAACTAGGTGGTAAGGATGCAGCTATAGTTTTGGAAGATGCTGACTTAGATTTAACAGCTGAAAATATAGTTTCAGGTGCATTTTCATATTCAGGTCAAAGATGTACAGCTATTAAGAGAGTATTAGTTTTAGAAGAAGTAGCAGATAAACTAGTTGAAAAAATAGGTGAAAAAATGAAAGGTCTTAAAATTGGTAACCCAGTATCAATTCCAGATGCTGATATAGTACCTTTAATAGATAGTAAAGCTGCTGATTATGTAGAAGGTCTTATTGAAGATGCAAAAGCAAAAGGTGCAAAATTACTTACTGGTGGACATAGAGAAGCTAATATAATTTATCCTACTTTATTTGATTATGTAACAACAGATATGAGATTAGCATGGGAAGAACCATTCGGTCCAGTTTTACCAATAATAAGAGTTAAATCTTTAGAAGAAGCTATTAAATTAGCTAATGAATCTGAATATGGATTACAATCATCAGTGTTTACTAAAGATGTTGATAGAGCATTTGAAGTTGCATTAAAATTACAAGTTGGTACAGTTCAAGTGAATAATAAAACTGAAAGAGGACCAGACCATTTCCCATTCTTAGGAGTTAAATCATCAGGTATGGGAACTCAAGGTATTAGAAATTCAATTGAATCAATGTCAAGACCAAAGGGTATAGTTCTTAATTTACATTAAGGTTAAATGTTTTATTTAATAATTAGTGTCTGTTTTAATTTTTTATAAGTAAGAAATAAGTAGATAGATATCTATAGATAACTTTGACTAAAATTCAGATAAAGTTAAACTTTATCTGAATTAAGTCTTAGTTAATTTAATAAAGTATTACATCTTATAGTTTGAGAACAAGTGAATGGTAGAGAGGTGAGTTACTATGAATAAAGAGCAAGTTGTAGAAGTTGAAAGCACTGTAGAGCCTTGGAAGGGATTTAAGGATTTTACAGTAAAGAAAAAGGTAATAGAGAGTGAAGAAATATTTACTCTTTATTTAGAACCAACAGATGGAAGTAAAGTTGTTTTACCAAAGGCAGGACAATTTATAGGCATAAAGGTAAAGAGTGAAGATGAAGAAATGAAAAAAGTTATAAGAATGTATAGCTTATCAATGAAACCAAATGAAGATTATTATAGAGTAAGTATAAAATTAGTTGAAGGCGGAAAAATGACTAATTACTTATTAAATAATATAAATGAAGGAGATATTTTAGAAGTAACTCCACCAAAAGGACTTTTTACATTAAATAAAGAAAATACAAAGAAACCTTTAGTTTTATTAGGTGGTGGAATTGGAGTGACTCCTGTACTATCTATGTTATATGATGTTGTTGGAACTAGAGATAATATTTATTTTGTCTATTCATTAAGAAATATGAAAGTAGAATGTTTCTTAAAGGATATAAAAGAATATAGAGAAAAAGGTTTAATAAATGCTAATATATTCTTTACAAGACCTTTAGAAGGTGAAATAGAAGGAAAAGATTTTGATAAAAAAGGTCGTATGACAAAAGAATGGATGGCTGAAAATTTACCTTTAGATGGAGATTTTTATTTCTGTGGAAATAAAGGATTTACTGAACTTGTACAAAATTCTTTATTAGAATTAGGTGTTGAAAAAGATAGTATACACTTTGAGTTTTTCTAAAAATTTAATAAGGTAACATAAAAGTAATAAGACTGTTTTAAAGATGATTAACTATCGCTTTGAAGCAGTCTTATTCAATTTAAGAGAGTAACTTTTTAAGTAGATATGGACTTATGTCAATATCTTAGACACAAAAAATCGAATTTTACTAGGCTACATTT
>CAUWDH010000058.1:0-14902 GCA_963557775.1 uncultured Sarcina sp. | reverse complement strand
TAACAGAAGAAGTGCGGCTGACGGATTTTTGAACGCCTTAAGGCGTAGCCAGTGCTGTGCCCTTATAGGGTATTAGAAAAACCACTAGCTAAGCTACTGGATATTTATTTGAATTAAGTCTGTGTTTATTAAAGAGTATAAATATTAAAAAGTGTAATGATAAAATAAATTTAAATGTATCAAAAGTGATTAAATGGTAATATAATATAATAAATAGTAAAATCTTTGATTGAAAGAAGTAGCTATAAGTAGGTTAGTACAGCGAGCTGTGGTTTGGTGGAATGCACAGTATAACTCTTATGGTGAAATGGGTTCATGAGATGCGAGGGTGAAACTCTAAGGGAGTAGCCTAAGTCCTGTCCTCAGGTTATAGGGGTAGAATATCGAGCTAAGGCTCCGTATTTGAGAGAATAAGAACAACTATAGATTACATATCTATAGAGGTTGAATTTGGGTGGCACCACGACACTATCGTCCCAAGGAAGGGATGTAGTGTTTTTTTTATGCAAATATTCTTTTTACTTTGCTACCAATGGCTTATTCTTCCAAAGATTTTAACTAAAATAAAAGTGGAGGATGATTTATTATGAAAGGTTATTATGGAAATTTTGGTGGACAATATGTACCAGAGGAAATTAAAAATGCATTGAAGGAAGTAGAAGAGGCATTTTACAAGTACAAGGATGATGAAGAGTTTAAAAATGAATATATGTATTATTTAAATAATTATGTTGGTAGACCATCACCTCTATATTATGCAAAAAGATTAACTGAGTATTTAGGAGGAGGTAAGGTTTATTTAAAGAGAGAAGATTTAAACCATACTGGTGCTCATAAAATAAATAATGTTATAGGGCAAATGCTTATAGCAAAAAGGTTAGGCAAGAAGAAGGTTATAGCTGAAACAGGAGCAGGACAACATGGTGTAGCAACTGCAACAGTGGCAGCACTTATGGGAATGGAATGTGAAATTTATATGGGAGAAGTTGATGTAAAAAGACAAGAACTTAATGTTTTCAAGATGGAGCTTCTAGGGGCTAAGGTTATTCCTGTTACAGATGGAACCAAAACTTTAAAGGAAGCTGTAGATGCAGCATTAAAAGCTTATGTAGATGAAGCTAAAGATTCTTTTTATGTATTAGGTTCAGCAGTAGGTCCACATCCTTATCCTACAATGGTAAAGGAATTTCAAAAAATAATAAGTGAGGAAGTAAAGGAACAAATATTAAAAGCGGAAGGGAATTTGCCAAAAGCAATAATAGCTTGTGTTGGTGGTGGAAGTAATGCTATAGGAGCTTTTGCAGCATTTATAGAAAATAAAGATGTTGAGCTTATAGGAGTAGAAGCAGCAGGAGAGGGAATAGATACAGAAAGACATGCAGCTACAATAACTAAAGGGGTTGAAACTATAGTTCATGGTATGGATACACTTTGTCTTGTTGATGAAAAGGGTGAAGTTAAGGAAGCTTACTCCATATCAGCAGGACTTGATTACCCAGGAGTTGGACCAGAACATTCATTTTTAAGTAAAACAGGAAGAGCTCATTATTATTCAATAACAGACAAAGAAGCAGTAGAAGGGTTTAAGTTATTATCAAAGCTAGAAGGAATAATTCCAGCTATAGAAAGCTCACATGCTGTGGCTTATGCTACTAAGTATGTACCAACCACTAAAAAGGATGATATTATAATAATAAATATTTCTGGAAGAGGAGATAAAGATATAGATCAAATAAGGGAATATTGCAATTAGAGTTAGGGAATATTAAAAAGTAAAATAAACTAGGTAAAGTGAATAAACAACTTTTTCTTGAATAAAATTTATCTTTGATAAATTGTAAGAAAGAGTTGTTTTATTTATATAATTAGTTAAAGAAAGATATAGTTGTATTTTTAGTGGAAATATTTATAAAAATATGAAGTAATATTTTTGTTATATGAATAGATAAGGTGAAATACTAAAACTGAGGTGATTTTATGGAATCAGTATGGAGCGAAAGCTGTAAATTAGAAAAGAGAGAATCTTTAAATAAGGATATAAAAACTGACATTTTAATTATTGGAGCTGGAGTAGCAGGGCTAGTAACAGCATATTTATTAAAAGAACAGGGGAAAGATGTAGTTTTAATTGATAAAGGTAGAATAGCAGGCGGAAATACTAAAAATACTACAGCAAAAGTAACATCCCAACATGACTTAATTTATCATAAGCTAATATCAGAGTTTGGTGAAGAAAAGGCTAGGCAGTATGCAAAAGCAAATGAACTTGCTATAAAAAAATATAAAGAACTTATTGAAGGGAAAAAAATAGATTGTGATTTTGAAGAAAAGGCAGCCTATGTCTATTCTGTAGATAAGGTTGATGTAATTAAGGAAGAAGTAGAGGCAGCTAATAAGCTTGGAATTAATGCAGAGTTTGTGGAAAACCTTGATCTTCCTTTTAATGTTAAGGGAGCTATTAAGTTTAATAATCAAGGGCAAGTTAATCCACTTAAACTCTTAAAGAGTATTTCAGAAGACTTAACTATATATGAAAATACTAGAGCCTTAGAAGTTAAGGAGAACTTAGTAGTTACTGATAAGGGAGAGATAACAGCAAATCATATAGTAGTGGCAACTCATTATCCAATTATAAAAACTGAAGGTGGGTATCATTTCTTACAAATGCATCAAGAAAGATCCTATGTTTTAGCCTTAGAAGGTGCAGGAGATATTGATGGAATGTACATAGATGCTAATAAAAAAGGATATTCTTTTAGAACTTATAAAGACTTACTATTATTAGGTGGAATAAGACAAAGAACTGGAGAAAACAAGGAAGGTGGAAGTTATGATGCTTTAAGGAAAGTTGCAAAGGACTTATTTCCAGAAGCAAGAGAAAAGTATCATTGGTCTGCTCAAGATTGTATGACTGTAGATGGAATACCTTACATAGGAAAGGCTTCAGATGAAATGTCTAATGTGTATGCTATAACAGGATTTAATAAATGGGGAATGACAAGTGCTATGGTAGCAGCTATGATAATATCAGATATGATATTAGGAAAAGAAAATGAGTTTTCAGAAATATTCTCTCCAAAGAGATTTGATTTTACAGCATCAGTAAAGAATATGACAAAAGATATGAGTAAATTAGCTAAAAATCTTATTACAAAAAAAATATCTATTTCAAGTGGGGATATAGAACATATTAAAAATGGGGATGCTGAAATTATTGAATATAATGGAGAAAAGGTTGGAGTTTATAAGGATGCTGATGGTAAAGCTTTTATTGTATCAGCAATTTGTACACATATGGGATGTGAACTTCAATGGAATAGAGATGAATTAACATGGGATTGTCCATGTCACGGATCAAGATTTGATTATGAAGGAAAAGTAATAAACAGTCCTACAACTAAAGATATTTCAGAAGAAAAATAATTCAGTGAGTGTAATAGATTTTTTAAAGAGGGGAGAAAAGGTTTTTGTAGGAGAAGAAAAAGGTGAGTGGTGTAAAGTTCAAATTACTTTTAAATGTTTTTTATCTGCCAATATAGCTATATAGCTACAAAATGCTGTGACTATTAAACTAGTATTAGGACTTCTTTACATAAGTGAATGGTCACAAATGATGAACCTATATAGTTAGGTAAAAAGCAGAAAGGATGTATCTGTAGTTTGATACATCCTCTTTTACTATGAATTAAAAATTTTGTTTATATTGACTTTCAATTCTAGAAGTTTATATTTTTTTTAGTTATATGTTTTTTATAATAAATTAAGATTAATTAGCAAAGTGCTAAATTATTTTAAATAAATTAAGTAACCCTTCTATATTTGGGTTTCCAATAATGTATTGGGAACCTGTTTTTGTTTTTAAGTTTAAAGCTTTAGAAGATAAATATTCCTTAGTATAAGATTTTACAGTAAATATATCATAAAGTTTTACAGAAGATAAGTCTTTTATTAAAAATTGAAATCTTAGTGATTCCCATACAAATTCTTTTGGTATAAAGGTTATTAATCCGTTTTTTATGGAAAGTGAACCTTCGCAGGAGTTATGTCCAATATATCTTTTTACTTTTATATTATCTGTTAACAAAATTATATCCTCCTTTATTATTTTCCATTATATGTAAATTATATCACTTAACATAATAATTTCAATATATAATATATTAAATTTATAATTTTTTTATTATTACTAAAATATTTTTCAAGAGTAATATCTGTAGGTTTATAGACTTTTGTAATATACAAATAAATGGATATATATTTTTATTATTTTACTTTTCATCTATTTGTAGTATAGGTTGATAATAAATACATAGAATATATTTTACTGTTGGGAAGATACTATTAATGTATTAAATTTATAACTAAAGTTTGATTGAAATAGAGTTTTGACTCTTGTTAAAGTTTAGTTGTAGTTATCTAATGATATATTTGTTTAGCGTTAGTTTTAGAGAACTTAGTATTACAAATATTGGTTATAGGTAAAATTTAATATATATTTTAAGGAAAGGTGTGAGTAGAATGAACGAACAAAATAAAGAAAACAGATCAAACAGAGGCCATAAAGGTGACAATGATAATATGATTAAAAAAGCTATGGATAAAGTAAGTGATAAAGTAGGAGACATGAAAGATAGAATGACAAAATAATTTTAAGTGAAAAAGGACTGCTTTTAGGCAGTCCTTTTAATATTAGTTCATTCCGTTTTCTGAACCTAAGATTGTATCGATTTTGTTTTCAACTAATTTTTGGATTTCTGTTCTAGCAGCTCCTAAGTAGTTTCTTGGATCGAATACTTCTGGTTTTTCTCCGAAAGTTTTTCTTATAGCAGCAGTCATAGCTAATCTTATATCTGTATCCATGTTTATTTTACAAACAGCCATTGATGATGCTTTTCTTAACATTTCAACTGGGATACCTTTAGCATTAGCTATATTTCCACCAAATTCATTGCAAGTAGCAACAGTTGCAGGATCAACAGCTGAAGCTCCATGAAGAACTATTGGGAATCCTGGTAATTTTCTTTGAATTTCTTCTAATATATCGAATTTTAATTCTGGTTTAGCATCTGGTGGGAACTTAACTGCTCCGTGAGATGTTCCGATAGCGATAGCTAATGAGTCAACACCAGTTCTGTTAACGAAATCAACAGCTTGATCTGGATCAGTATAGATGTGAGAATCAGCAACAACATCATCTTCAACTCCAGCTAATACTCCAAGTTCAGCTTCAACAACAACTCCTCTAGCGTGAGCGTAGTCAACAACTTCTTTAGTTAATCTTACGTTTTCTTCATATTCGTAGTGTGAACCATCAAACATAACTGAAGTAAATCCAGCATCTATAACTTCTTTAACTGCTTCTATGTTTGGACCGTGGTCTAAGTGTAAAGCAATATCTAATCCTGTTTCTTCTATAGCAGCATCAACCATTGCTTTTAAATATTTAGCTCCAGCATATTTTAAAGCTCCTGTAGAACATTGTAATATAACTGGTGAGTTTTTAGCTTTTGCGCCATTAACTATACCTTGAATTATTTCCATATCATTTATATTGAAAGCTCCTATAGCATATCCGCCTTCATAAGCTTTCTTGAACATTTCCTTTGTAGTTACTAATGCCATTGTGAATACCACCTTTCAAAATTGAAAAACTTACTGTGTGGGACTAAATAGTACCCAGTGGGACTAGTTCCCTTGTAACTTTATTATAAACTAAATTTATTATAATTTCTATAGTAAAATATAATTTTAATTAATAATATGTATTTTTTAATTATAAATAATTTTATTATGTATAAATGAAAAGGATTTAAAAAATATTTCTTAAATTAATATCTTCTTCTTTAATTATAGTACTAGTATAACTTTTAATAAAGGCTATTGTAGATAAACTTTCTTTTAAATCACCATTAATTGTATATTGTTTTAACCTTGCAAGTTCACCTATTATAATGTCTAATCTTTCATGATTTAGATATAAAGATAACATATTGTAGTTATTATAAATGTAGTTTTCTAAATCTATTGATTTAGAATTTAATTTTTTCCATATAGGATTATTTATATTATCTTCTTCTTTTAAAGAAGTTTTTTTTAGTATTGTTTCGATTTCAGAGCATTTAATAACTATGTTATTTCCAACTTTAAGAAGATAATAATGGGAGTAAATTGCAAAAGAAAAAATAGAAATAAAAATAAAAAGTGAAATTATTGTTTTTTTCATTTAAATTTAATCTCCGTTTTTTGGTAACTTATTTTGAATATATAATTCATTTTTTGATGTTAATATAACAAGATATAAATTATTAATAGTTGAAATATCCTTTTTCTTTAACTCTAACATTAACCAATGAACATCTTTTTTTAAGGATTTTAAAGAATCTTTTTGAACTTTACCATCAAATACAAGAATATAAGGGAGATTTTTTTCATCAGATTTAATATCTAAGTCTTTTTTTTGAACTAATGAAAATTCATCTTTTGTAAATATAGAAATATCACCATTGTTTTCTAGAATAGCATATTCTATTTCATTTAAATCTAAGATTCCCTTTTCTCTAACTTCCTCTAAAATATCATATATATTTAATTTTTGTCTTTTCATAACTTCAGGAACTATTTCACCATTTCTTATTATTACATCTGGCTTTCCATCCATTAGCTTTCTAACAAAAGAACTTCTCAGTTCTATTTCTGTTAATATTACCTTCGTAACAAGGAGAGTTGCCATAGGTAAAATAGCTAATAATAATGGGAATCTCATATCTTGCATAGAAAGAGAAGCCAAGTCTGAAATCATAAAAGTCATAACAAGTTCATGTGGTTGAAGTTCACCAATTTGTCTTTTGCCCATAAGTCGTATTATTAAAACAGAAAAAAAGTATAAAATTATAGTTCTTATTATAAGAATTAACATGTTAAAAACATCCTTTGAATATAAGATGATATTTCTAGTGTAGAAAGTAAATTTTAGGTTAAAATAAGATTTAATTTAAGGAAAATAAATCTTATGGTTATAGGATGTGAAAAAATAAGAAATTTTATTATCTTTTTTTAATAAATTTTATATACTATATAAAGAGATTAAAGCTTAAATATATTTATCTAAAAGAAGGTGAAATTTTGAAAAAACTACAAGGAAAGAATAATTCAGAAGAATTGATTAAGTTTGGAGATTTACTTGATGAAGATTATATAAATGATGAAATTCCTATAGTTTTAGCAAGGCAGGGAGAGAGATATTATGAGCTTAATTCATATATAAAAGAAAATGAAAGTTTTGAATTTATAAGAATAGATAATAGAGAAGCCATGCCAACATATATAAGAACTTTGCAATTTATTTTTATAAAAGCAGTTCTAGATATTTTTAAAGATGCAAAGGTAATTATAGAACACGCTATAGGATTTGGGATTTATGGAAGTATAATCAAAGAAAAATCATTAATAGAAGATGATATAGAACTAATAAAGAAAAGAATGAAAGAAATAATTAAGGCTAATTATAGAATTGAAAAACATAAAATATCTAGATTAGAAGGTATAGAGATTTTCAAATCTTATGGTATGGAAGATAAGGTTAGGCTCTTAGAAGAGTTTAAAAGTGAAAATATAAGCTTATATAAAATAGATGATAGATATGATTATTTTTATGGAACTATGGCATACAGTACAGGAATATTAAAGTATTTTGATGTTGCATATTATAATGATGGATTTTTACTTTTGTATCCTAACTATAAGGCACCAACTAAAACCATTGATTTCTTACCTAGTCCAAAACTTTTTAATATATTTAAGGAATCTCAAAATTGGTTAAATATATTGGAGGTTTCTGACGTTGGAGCTCTAAATAAAAAAATATTAAAAGGAGAGGCAGAAGATTTAATAAGAATTTCGGAAGCTTTACATGAGAAAAAGATAGCGCAAATTGCAGATATGATAGATGATAGAAAGGATGCTAGAGTAATTCTTGTTGCAGGGCCTTCATCTTCAGGAAAAACTACTTTTACAAAAAGATTGGCAGTGCAGCTTAGAGTTAATGGTCTTATGCCTATAATGATATCTTTAGATGATTATTTTATAGATAGAGATAAAACCCCAGTAGGAGAAGATGGAAATCCAGATTATGAAGCTTTAACAGCTTTAGATATAAATTTATTTAATGAAAATATTAAGGCAATTTTGAGAGGGGAAGAAGCTTGTATTCCAACTTATAATTTTAAAACAGGAACAAGGGAATGGACTAATAATAATTTGAAGTTACCTAAAAATGGAGTAGTTATAATAGAAGGAATACATGGATTAAACGATGAATTAACAAGAGAAATTGAAGAAAAATCTAAATTTAAAATATATATATCTGCTTTAACTCAACTGAACTTAGATAATCATAATAGAATCTTAACCACAGATGTTAGAAAAATAAGAAGAATAGTGAGAGATTATTTATCAAGAGGTTATGGTTGTGAGCAAACATTAAAAATGTGGCCCTCAATTAAAAGAGGAGAAAAGAAAAATATCTTTGTATTTCAAGAAAATGCAGATGTAATGTTTAATTCTAATTTAGTATATGAGTTATGTGTGTTAAAAAATTTAGCAATAAAGGAATTAGAAAAAATTGAGGAAAGTAGTGATGTTTATCATGAAGCAAAGAGATTAAAAGCATTTTTAAATTTCTTTGAAGATATAGATTTTTCTAAGGTTCCAGAAAATTCTATATTAAGAGAGTTTATTGGAGGTAGCTGTTTTTATCAATATTAATATTTCATATATAACTATAATATTTTAATTTTTATTAATAAATTGAAAGACTTTGCAATTTTTTATAATTGTAAGGTCTATATTTTTGTTTATTTTTAGCAATAATATTTTTAACTTTATAAATAATTAATGTCATATATATTTAACTTTTTGACTTATAAACATATAATTAAGGTAATTTATTGAAAATATAAATATAAATGAAGGGTAAAACAAATGAAAAATATAAAAATGAAAATAGCTAGAGTGGAAAAGGATTTATCTCAAGAAGAACTTGCAAATCTTGTTAATGTAGCTAGACAAACTATTAGTATGATTGAATTGGGAAAGTACAACCCAACTATTAAACTTTGTATAGCTATTTGTAAAGCATTAGATAAGACCTTGGATGATTTGTTTTGGGAGGAATAAATATGATATTTAGATTGTTTAAAAATAATTATAAAAATGTAGATGAAAGAATACTTAAGGAAACTGATAAGTTATTTTTTTATTGTTATTTACTTATGGAAATACTTTCTCTTATGTCAATTCCTTTAATATTTATAGGGGAATTTAAGATGTGGGATTTTTGGAGTATATTTTTAACTTTAGTAATTTGCAATAGTTTTATTTTAATAAAAATAACAAATAATAAGCTGAAACTTTTTGAGGTATTTAGAGGAAAAGATGAGTTTTTATTGGAATTTAGAAATAGGATTTTTAGAGAAAGTTATTACATAGCTATGGCTATAGTACTATTTGTAGATTTTCTTATAACTTTTTATACTAATGTTAAAGGGATTTATAATATTAATTCAGCAAGTGGGTTAATAGAATTTAGTAAGCTTACTTTAATAGGATTTATGACAGTAATGATTCCAGCATTTTATTTTTTTATAATGGTAGTTAAAAGGGGCTTATTTTTAACTAATTTAGATAAAATAAATAAAGTAAAAAATAAAAATACTAATTTAAATAATTTTAGGTTAAGATGTCTATATGGTTCAATTTTCTTTGGAGGATTTATGAGCATAGGAGCTTTGCATAAAGGAATAGTAAATGCATTAATAATAGGTGTTTGTACAGGTGGATTTTGGGGAATATTCTTTTATATTAGTATGAGAATAGTAATGAAGAAATCAGAGAAAAATGCAGATAAAAATATAAATAAATAGTTAATAGAGTGCTAAATAAATAACTATAGTAATAATTAATTCTAATACTACATAATATATAATATTTGAACTTAGGAAAGGAGAGATTATATATTGGTTGT
Source organism: uncultured Sarcina sp. (assembly GCA_963557775.1). Taxonomy (GTDB): domain Bacteria; phylum Bacillota; class Clostridia; order Clostridiales; family Clostridiaceae; genus Sarcina. Next base: position 4,881 of record CAUWDH010000058.1, on the reverse strand, counting down.
TAGAATTAAGAAATTATATATAGTTATTTTTTTAGTTATATTACTAGGGATTTTTGGAGGGATATTCTATTTTACTAGAGTTTCTAAGATTAATTTAGGAAAAAATCTTAATAATAAGTCTACCTTCTATAAAGAAGTAATTTCTGAAAATAAGGAGCAGATTTCTGATGAAGAATTAGAAAAAAGTGCATTTTCTATAGTTGAAAGATTAGATTTAGATTTAGGAGAGCCTATAGATGTAACAAATGAAAAGAGTACTTTTGGTAATGGATATAATTATGATTTGATTTTTAGTAGAGGAAATATTCAATTAAATGAAAACACAGGAGAATTAGTTTCTATTGCTGTTGAGGCTAATGTTAGTGAAGAGGATGCAGTTTTAACAGAAGAAGAACTTATTAATAAAGCTTCTGAATATTATAATATATTAGGTTGTCCAAGTAGCTATGAAATAAGAAAAAGCGAAAACTTAGGTGATGATTATTATAATGTTGTTTGGGAGAAACAATATGACAGTAATTTATATTCTAAATATGAATCTGTGAATATGGTTTTAAATAAGAAGGATGGAACTATTAGTAAAATAACTATTAATAATTTACCTAATGTTGTTGATAAAAATAAAAATATAATAGAAAAGAAAGAGGCTGAAAAGTCTATTTCTTCATTTAATAAATTAAAAGGATTTAATTATAGTGGAGAAATGGAAAAGCAAATAGTAGTTCCTAATACTAATTATATAAGTGATGATTATGAAAGTGCTAATTATGCAATTACAGCATGGGTAGCAAGGTTAAAAAACGATGCTGGAGAAGAGGCTTTTGTTTATATAGATGGAGTTAATGGAAAAATTATTGGGGGAAATTAATGGTATTTTAGATTAAATTGCCCTAGATATAATTTTCTATGTTAGAATTAAAATGACAACAAATGAAAAAAACTAGGAGTGAAACTATGAAAAAAAGAAGTGTAGCTTCTTTGATTGCAGTAGCAGCTGTGGCTACATCCATAGGAACAAGTGCTACTGCTTACAAAGGGGCAGTAAAAAAATCTAAAAATGATGTATTATTATCTAATTCTACAGCAGAAAATACTAATAAATATGCAGTTGTCATAAATGGTGATAATTCTTTAGTTTTAAAGAGTGATCTTAATAATGATAAAATTAGTAGTTATTTATCTGTTGGAGAAATGTTAACTATAGAAGCTAAGGTTGGAGATTATTATAAGGTAGTTGTACAGGAAACAGGTGCAACTGGATACATAAATGCAAAAAACACTGAAATCATTGAAAGTGGTGTTAATAGTTCTTTAGAAAGTTTAAAAGAAAAAGGAACTGTAATAAATGTTACTACTGATGTTAGAATAAGAGAAAAGGCAACTATGAATTCAAAAGTAATATCTACTTTACATAATGGAGCTAAACTACAGATAGTTGGTAAGCAAGGAGAATGGTATGAAGTAGATTGTAATGGAATAAAAGGATTTGTTTATTTTGAATATATAGAATCTAATGTTGAATCTAATAGTAATTCTAATAATAAAATAAAAAATAGTAGTACAGCTAATAAAAAATTATTGTCAGTCAACGAAAATTCCTTAGAAGCAGAGAAGTATTTTGGAAATTATACTGTTAGTAGTATTTTAGGACCAAATTATTCTTATGGGAGAGAAAATGCTACTATAGGACATAGTTTTACTATGAGTAAAAAGTTATTTTCAATGGAAAATATACCTGGTTCTATGAATTATAATATAGTTAATCCTAGTTATGAAATAAAAAAGCAAAGCGCTACTGATTTCGAAAAAAACTATGGTTATAATCCAGCAGAAATAGGTCTTGAAGGAAGTACATTAACAGAGCTTGTAGTAGCAGGAAATAATAATGCTAAAAATAATCCTTATGGATTAAATAGTTTTGGAAGTAATAATGAAATGATTTTTTATATTGAAAATGGAAAATTAATTTTATTTGAACCTACAAGCAATACAGCTTATAATTGTGAAAATGCAAATATATATAATAAAGAAGTTTTAGCCTTCAATGAGAATGTTAATAAAGGAAGTAATGAAGAGTTTCCTATAAATATTAATAATTATAAAGAACGCAATAATTTCAATGAAGCTGAAACTAATTTATACAACAGAATATTTGATATAGTTAAAGCTAAAATTTGGACAACACCTACAGAAAATCAAAGAACTATGACTATGGATATGGGAAATGTGTATAAAAAAGATGGTAATAGCTTTTATAGTGTTTATTTATACAGTATAAATAGTGGTGAAAAAACAAATATAGATCATTATTATATAAGTACTAATGGAAAGATATTATCTGGAAATAGCTTTGAAGAAAATAATAATATAAATTTAACTTATAATGAAAGAAAAAATGTAATAAGTAAAATAGCTATGGAATACATGAGTCAGAGTACAGGAAATTCTATGTATAGTTTTAACTGTAATTTAAATAAGAGTATAGTTAGAGATGATGTTAGGTATTACCAAGTTAATGTGTGGTCTAACAATCCAATATATCCTGGTGGACAAAGTATAGAAGAGGGAGATATTATTTACGTAAGTCCTTATGGAAATGTTATAAATACTTATAGTAAAACAATTGGTAAAAGTTCTAATAATTTAAATCAAGGTTCAACTCAAAACAAAGCTATTGGAAAGAGAATCAAAAAAGGTTAAATTATAGAATATGCAAGGAAAATATTATAATTTAGTAATAAAATCAACAAATTTCCTTAAATTAGAATAAAAAATATTAAGTTTTTTAAGGATTAAATATTTTATCATAGGTCAATATAAAAAGAAATGATAAGAAAATTATTAAAAAAATATTAAATTAATTAATAAATAATTATATAAACTTGATAAAAAATATGAAAATATCAATAAAGAAACGTTGAAATAAAAAAGACAAAGAAATATAATGCAAGATAAGAAAAGCATAGAAACAAGTCTATAAGATTTAGGAGGCAGGATAATGAAGAAAAAAACTTTGGCATCTATATTTGCATTTACAGCAGTAGCAACAACAGTAGGGGCAGGAATGGTGTCACAAGGAACAGTAGCTAAAGATAACTCTAACAATAATGAGGTTTTATTAACACAAAATAATAATCATGATACAAATAAGGTTAGTAATGCACAAGCTACAACTACTAATAATGCTCAAAATCCTCAAACTACAGGAACAGCTGTAGTAATTAATGGAAATGGATCTTTAGCATTAATGGGATCTAGTTCAGTAAAAAGTAATTTAGTAGGATATTTATCAGCTGGAGAGATGTTAACTGTTCAAGGACAAGATGGTAATTGGTACAGAGTTACTGTTCAAGAAACAGGAGAATCAGGATATATAAATGCAGCTAATGTTCAATTTATTGAAAGTGGAGTAAATGATCCATTATCAATTTTAAAAGGAAATGGACAAGTTATAAATGTAAGTTCTAATTTAAGAATAAGAGCAGCTGCAACAATGGATTCAAATACTATAGGTCACTTATTAAATGGTAATAGCTTTAAAATAATTGGAAAAGAAGGACAATGGTATAAAATAAATGCTAATGGAGTAACAGGGTTTGTTTATTCAGAATATGTAGCTCCATCTATAATTAATGCAGTAAGCAATGGAAGTAGTACTGGAAATTCAACAGTAAGCAACAATGCTACTGTAAATAAAGCAACTTCAAGTAATAGTTCAGTAGCTAAAAAGGGAAGTAAAGAAGTAGCAAGTGCTACTGCTAAAGCTATTACTAAAGTTGTAGATACTGTAAATAGTGCTTCAACAAAAAATAATTCTACAAACAAAGTTGAAGCAAGTAGTAATTCATCTGCAAGTGCAACAGCAAAAAGCACTTCAAAAGCAGAAGTAACAGCAAGCAGCAACTCAACTGCAACAGCAAATAGTAGTTCAACTGCAAGTGCAACAGCAAATAGTACTTCAACTACTAATACAACAAAAAGTAGTTCAGAGGCTAGTGCAACAGCAAGTAGTAAGGCAAATGCTAATGTAACAGCTGGAAGTAATAATGTATTATTAAGTGGTCCTGTACACCATGAAAATAACACAAGTGCAAAAAATAATGTTAGTAACTCACAAATATATAACGAAATTTATAATATAGTTAAAGCAAACTTCTGGACAAACCCTGATACAGAGGGAAGTACAATGTCAATGGATATGAATCAAACTTATAATAAAGATGGAGTAAATTATTATAGTGTCTATATTCATACAACTAATTCAAGTAACGGAGAAGCTAATACAACACATTGTTATATAAGCACTAATGGTACTATATTAAATGGAAATGCTTTTAATAATAGTAATGCTCAAAGTAAAAAACAAAATAACTCACAAATAAAAGAAGAGGTTGCTACTATAGCTAGTGAGTATTTAAATGGACAAGTTAATAGTGGAAGTTTAGTTTATAATATAGATATGAATAACACTACAGAAAGTAATGGAAGTACATTCTATGCAGTTCAAGTGTATAATGGTTCAATAAATAGCAATAACTATATATCAACTATATATGTAAGTCCAAATGGACAAGTTTTAGGTTCATTAGCAAAACAAAATAATAATACTAACAACAATCATAAAGTAGTTAAAAGAACAAGAAGTACAGCAGACGTTGTAAATTTAAATAAATAAAAAAAGAGGATGTACCCAATTAGGGATACATCCTCTTTTTTGTATGGCTATCTATGAAGATAAAGGAATACATTTTAAAGTGTTTAATTCAGATGGAATCAAAATTCCACCTGAATACTTAGTCAAACTTTACAAAAGTAAGGCTGTTTATCGAGACTCTATATAGATTTGTGTAAAAACAATTCTATATAGAGTTTTTTTGTATG
>CAUWDH010000057.1:0-15043 GCA_963557775.1 uncultured Sarcina sp. | reverse complement strand
AGAGAAGGTGGAAGAACTGTAGGATCAGGAGTTGTTACTAAGGTAGAAGCTTAATATAGATTATTACAGTTAATGACTATTGCATAAAATGGATGAAGGACTGGGTTCATAACCTAGTCCTTTACATAGTCAAGATTTGTTGACATGATTACAGTTTTATGATAGTGTTATAATGCAATAAAATCAAAGTTGATAAAGCTTTTGAAGCTTTATATATAGGAAAACTGGAGGTGCTGAACGTGAGAGTAAAAGTAACTTTAGCATGTACTGAATGCAAGCAAAGAAATTACAACTCAATGAAGAATAAGAAAAATGATCCTAACAGAATCGAAATGAACAAATATTGCAAATTCTGTAAGAAACATACTCTTCATAGAGAAACTAAGTAGTAAAACATTACTCATAGGGTGTTAAGGATGTGAAATAAATGGCTGCAAATGATAGATCAAAGGATTCTACAAAGGCAGTAGGTCCTATTAGATTTCTTAGAGAGGTTAAGGCAGAAGTTAAAAAAATAACTTGGCCTTCTAAAGAAGAAACTAAAAAATCCATAGCTGCAGTTATAGCCATAGCTATTGCGGTTTCGATTTTAGTAGGTGTTGTAGATTTTGTGTTTAAAAACCTCTTTGAATTTATATTCAAACTTTAAGAAGAAAAAAGGGAGGTTTGAAGGCCTTAGTGCGCCTGAAAATTAATATGAGTGAAGAAGCAAAATGGTACGTAGTACACACTTATTCTGGTTATGAAAATAAGGTGAAAGCAACTATTGAAAAAACAATAGAAAACAGAAACTTACAACATCTAATTCCTAATATGCAAATTCCTATGGAAGAGTGCATGGAGGAAAAGGATGGTAAGATGAAGGTTACCTACAAAAAGAAATTCCCAGGATATGTATTAATTAAAATGGTTATGACAGATGACTCTTGGTATGTTGTAAGAAACACAAGAGGAGTTACTGGGTTCGTAGGACCTGGATCAAAACCAGTTCCTCTTACCGATGAAGAGATTGAAACTATGGGAGTTCAAGATGCTCTTGTAGAAGTAGACTTGGAGGTAGGAGAATCAGTTAAGGTTATTTCTGGAGCAATAAGCGGATTTATGGCAACTATCCAAGAAATATACCCTGAAAAAAATAAGGTGAAAGCCTTAGTTGATATGTTCGGAAGAGAAACTCTTGCCGAGCTTGATTTTAATCAAGTAGAAAAAATAGATTAAAAAATCAGACTAACGTCTTAATCAAGTGGGAGGGCGTAAGTCCGAAATTACCACAGTATAGGAGGAAAATACTCATGGCTAAGAAAGTAACAGGAATGATAAAACTTCAACTTCCTGCAGGGAAAGCGACACCAGCACCACCAGTAGGACCAGCTTTAGGTCAACATGGTGTAAACATCATGGGATTCTGTAAAGAATTTAATGCAAAAACTTCAAATCAAGCTGGATTAATAATACCAGTTGTAATAACTGTATATCAAGACAGATCATTTAGTTTCATACTAAAAACACCACCAGCTGCTGTTTTAATTAAGAAAGAATTAGGACTTCAAAGCGGATCAGGTGTTCCAAACAGAACTAAAGTAGGAAGCTTAACTAAAGAGCAAGTTAAGAAAATAGCTGAAACAAAAATGCCAGACTTAAATGCAGCTAACATCGAAGCAGCAATGAAGATGATCGAAGGTACTGCAAGAAGTATGGGAGTTACTATAACAGAGTAATAATAATTTACAGAATCGGTGGGAGGTCAAGGCCGTTAATACCACAAAGGAGGATTAATAATGGGAAAAAAATATGTTGAAAGTGCAAAATTAGTTGATAAAAATGCATTATATACTCCAGCAGAAGCATTAGAACTTGCTGTAAAAACTGCAAAAGCTAAATTTGATGAAACTATCGAATTGCATGTAAGATTAGGAGTAGACCCAAGACATGCTGACCAACAAGTAAGAGGTGCAGTAGTACTTCCACACGGAACAGGTAAAACTGTAAGAGTTTTAGTGTTCGCTAAAGGTGATAAAGCTAACGAAGCTAAAGAAGCTGGAGCTGATTATGTTGGAGCAGAAGACTTACTACAAAAAATCCAAGGTGAAAACTGGTTTGATTTTGATGTAGTAGTTGCAACACCAGATATGATGGGTATAGTTGGTAGATTAGGTAGAGTTTTAGGACCTAAAGGATTAATGCCAAACCCAAAATCAGGTACAGTAACATTTGATGTAGCTAATGCTATATCAGACATAAAAGCAGGTAAAGTTGAATATAGAGTTGACAAAACTGCTATAGTTCACTGCCCAATTGGTAAAAAATCATTTGGTGAAGAAAAATTAGTTGAAAACTTTAAAACATTAATGGATGCTATAGTAAAAGCTAAACCAGCTGCTGCTAAAGGACAATACATTAAATCAGTTTCAGTTTCTGCTACAATGGGGCCTGGAGCTAGAATCAACCCAACAAAAGTTTTAGATTAATTTTAATAAAAAAGCTTGACACAAGAGAATTATGTTATTATAATAAATCTTGTTGAAAAAGTGAATAAAAGTTTCCGTAGACAGTAGGTGCTGAGGCATAACGTAAACAACCTACCGAGGGATTTTGAGATATATATCTATAAAGTCTTCCTCTGTCTACGGGAAGACTTTTCTTAATATATAAAGCAGTTTTTAACTGTGAGGAGGTGGACACAGTGAACAAGAATAGACAACTAAAAGAAGCTAAAGTTGCTGAAATCAAAGAAAAAATGGAAAAAGCACAAGCTGTTGTACTTACAAACTATCAAGGTTTAACTGTAGAACAAGATACAGAATTAAGAAAGAACCTAAGAGAAGCTGGTATAGAATACAGAGTATACAAAAATACTTTAGTAACATTAGCAGCTAAAGAATTAGGACACGAAGGAATCTTAGAATACTTAGAAGGACCAGTATCAATAGCATTCGGTTACGAAGATGCTACTGCTCCAGCTAGAGTTCTTAACAACTTCGCTAAAGATCATAAAGCTTTAGAATTAAAAGCTGGTATAGTAGACGGAATAGTTTACGATCAAGACATGATCAAGAAAATTGCAGATATCCCTTCAAAGGAAGTTCTTATTGCAAAACTTCTTGGAAGCATCAAGTCTCCATTATCAAATCTTGCATACTTATTAAATGCAATTAAAGATAAAAAAGAGGCAGAATCTGCTGAATAATTAGTAAATAAAAAATAATAAAAATATGAGAAATATTTTCGGAGGTGCGAAAAAATGACAAAAGAACAAATCATAGAAGCTATCAAAGGTATGACTGTTTTAGAATTAAACGAATTAGTAACTGCTTGTGAAGAAGAGTTTGGAGTAAGCGCTGCTGCTCCTGTAGCTGTTGCAGGTGCTGCTGTTGCAGGTGGAGCTGCTGAAGAAAAATCAGAGTTCGACGTAGTATTAACAAACGCTGGAGCTAACAAAATCAAAGTAATCAAAGTTGTTAGAGAAATAACTGGATTAGGATTAAAAGAAGCTAAAGAAATAGTTGATGGAGCTCCAAAAACTATTAAAGAAGGCGTAGCTAAAGAAGAAGCTGAAGACATGAAAGCTAAATTAGCTGAAGTTGGAGCTGAAATCGAATTAAAATAATTTAAATTATTTTAATCTTTGAAATTCAAAATAAAAGAGGTACTTTAAAGTGCCTCTTTTTTTTCTAAAATATTCTTAAAATAAATTTAAATAGGTTAGTTGACAGGAAGCTATACCTATGGTACTATAATTTAATGTATTATTCATTATGAATAAGTATATTCTATAGAAAATTTTTGAATAAAATAAGAAAATATGGATATACTAAAAAGATGATATTGTATGCAGTCCGAAAGTGAAAAAGTCCTTAGGGAAAGTGCGCTTTTGGTTATTTTAGTTTATACGAGGGGTGAATGTTGATGGTACATCCTGTCCAAGTTGGAAAAAGAACGAGAATGAGCTTTGCTAAAGTTAAAGATGTAGCTGAAATGCCAAATTTAATAGAAGTTCAGCTAGACTCTTACAAATGGTTTTTAGAAGCTGGTTTACAAGAGGTTTTTAATGATATTAATCCTATTGCAAACTTCACTGGAAACCTAGTTTTAGAGTTTGTCGGTTATAATCTTGATATGGAAAATATCAAGTATACAGTAGAAGAGTGTAAAGAAAGAGATTCTACTTATGCAGCACCATTAAAAGTGACTGTAAGATTACAAAACGAAGAAACAGGAGAAATAAAAGAACAAGAGGTATTTATGGGAGATTTCCCATTAATGACTGAACAAGGAACGTTCATAATAAATGGAGCCGAAAGAGTTATTGTTTCTCAATTAGTAAGATCACCTGGTGTTTATTACAATTATTCAGTTGATAAAACAGGTAAAAAATTATTCTCCTCAACTGTTATTCCTAACAGAGGTGCATGGTTAGAATATGAAACAGATTCTAACGATATAATATATGTAAGAATCGATAAGACAAGAAAACTTCCTATAAGTATTTTAGCTAGAGCTATGGGCTTTGGAAGTGATCAAGAATTATTAGATTACTTTGGAGAAGAAGAAAGATTAAAAGCTAGTATAGAAAAAGATAATACGAAGACAAGAGAAGAAGCTTTACTTGAAATCTATAAAAGACTAAGACCAGGTGAACCACCTACAGTTGAAAGTGCGATTTCATTAATAGATTCTTTATTCTTCGATGCAAAGAGATATGACTTATCAAAAGTTGGTAGATATAAATTTAACAAAAAATTAGCTATAAATTTAAGAATAGCTAACAAAATCTCTGCTGAAGATATAGTTGATCCATCTACAGGAGAAATCTTAGTAGCTAAAGGTGAAAAAATATCAAGAGTTAAAGCTGAAGAAATACAAAATCTAGGAATAAATTCAGTAGATGTTTTAGTAGAAGACAGAGTTATCAGAGTAATTGGTAACCACTTTGTTGACCTTGCTAAACATGTAAACTTTGATGTAGAAGAGCTTAATATAAAAGAAGCAGTTCACTACCCTACATTAAAAGAAATCTTAGAGAACTGTTCATCAGATGAAGAAATAAAAGAAGAGATTAAAAAGAACATAAACAAACTTATACCAAAGCATATAATCAAAGATGATATATTTGCAACAATAAGTTACGAAATGGGCTTAGCTTATGGTATCGGTGTTGTTGATGATATAGACCATTTAGGAAATAGAAGACTAAGAAGTGTTGGTGAGCTTCTTCAAAATCAATTTAGAATTGGTTTATCAAGAATGGAAAGAGTAGTTAAAGAAAGAATGACTATTCAAGACCAAGAAGCAATTACACCACAACAATTAATTAACATAAGACCAGTAGCAGCGGCTATAAAAGAATTCTTTGGAAGTTCACAATTATCACAATTCATGGATCAAACTAATCCACTTTCAGAATTAACTCATAAGAGAAGATTATCAGCCTTAGGACCTGGAGGTCTTTCAAGAGAAAGAGCTGGTTTCGAAGTAAGAGACGTTCACCATTCTCACTATGGAAGAATGTGTCCTATAGAAACACCAGAAGGACCAAACATAGGACTTATAAACTCATTAGCAACTTATGCTAGAGTAAATGAATATGGATTTATAGAAACACCATATAGAATTGTAGATAAAGAAACAGGTATTGTAACTAAAGAAATTAGATACTTTACAGCAGATGAAGAAGATCAATATCTTGTAGCTAAGGCAAATGAGCCTATAGATGAAGAAGGTAGATTTGTTGATTCTAAGGTAACTGTAAGAGCTCAAGAAGAAGTTTTAATAGTTCCTAAAGAAGATGTTGATTTAATGGATGTATCTCCAAGACAATTAGTATCAGTAGCAACAGCTATGATACCATTCTTAGAGAACGACGACGCATCAAGAGCACTTATGGGATCAAACATGCAACGTCAAGCAGTTCCATTATTAAAACCACAAGCTCCAATAGTTGGTACTGGAATAGAGTACAGAGCAGCTGTTGACTCAGGAGTTTTACCAAAAGCTAAAAATGCTGGGGTAGTTAGTTATGTAAGTGCTAACGAAGTTAGAATAACTAGAGATTCAGATGGTGGTACAGATGTATACAGACTTCTTAAATTCAAGAGAAGTAACCAAGGTACATGTATAAATCAAAGACCAATAGTTGATAAAGGTGAAAAAGTAACTAAAGGTCAAGTATTATCTGATGGACCATCAACTGATTTAGGAGAAATAGCTTTAGGTAAAAACATCAGAATGGGATTCATTACTTGGGAAGGATATAACTACGAGGATGCGATGCTAATTTCAGAAGAATTAGTTAGAGAAGACGTATTTACATCAATCCATATAGAAGAGTATGAATGTGAAGCTAGAGACACTAAATTAGGACCAGAAGAAATAACAAGAGATATTCCAAACGTAAGTGAAGATACTCTTAAAGATATAGATGAAAGAGGTATCATAAGAATTGGTGCCGAAGTAAGATCAGGAGATATCTTAGTTGGTAAAGTAACACCAAAAGGAGAAACTGAACTTACTGCTGAAGAAAGATTACTTAGAGCTATATTCGGAGAGAAAGCTAGAGAAGTTAGAGATACTTCATTAAGAGTTCCTCACGGAGAAGCTGGTATTATAGTAGATGTAAAAGTATTTACTAGAGAAAATGGAGATGAACTTCCACCAGGAGTTAATGAGCTTGTAAGATGTTATATAGCTCAAAAGAGAAAAATCTCTGTTGGAGATAAGATGGCAGGACGTCACGGTAATAAAGGGGTTATCTCAAGAGTATTACCAGAAGAAGATATGCCATTCTTACCAGATGGTAGACCACTTCAAATCTGCTTAAACCCACTAGGGGTTCCATCTCGTATGAACATCGGTCAGGTTCTTGAAGTTCACTTAGGTTGGGCTGCAAGTGCATTAGGATGGCATATTGCTACTCCAGTATTTGATGGTGCTACTGAAGAAGATATAGAAAAGCACTTAGAGGAAGCTGGATATAATGCAGATGGTAAAACAGTATTAAGAGACGGAAGAACTGGTGAAGAGTTCGATAGCCGTGTAACAGTTGGTATAATGTATATCTTAAAACTTGCTCACTTAGTTGACGATAAGATACATGCTAGATCAACAGGTCCTTACTCATTAGTTACTCAACAACCACTTGGAGGTAAAGCTCAATTTGGTGGTCAAAGATTTGGTGAGATGGAGGTTTGGGCATTAGAAGCATATGGTGCTGCTCATACACTTCAAGAAATCTTAACAGTAAAATCAGATGACGTTGTAGGAAGAGTTAAGACTTACGAAGCTATTGTAAAAGGTGAAAATATACCTGAACCAGGTGTTCCAGAATCATTTAAGGTTCTTATTAAAGAACTTCAAGCATTATGCTTAGATGTTAAAGTATTAAATGATTCACATGAAGAAGTAACTTTAAAAGAAATTTCTGAAGAAATATTAGATGACTTAGAAGTAAATATGGAAGGAACTGAAGATTCTTTACCAGTAGAAGTAGCTAGTGAAGATGGATACGTTGATAATGTAGAAGTTGAAGCTGAAGAAGAAGATGTAGATTATGAAAATTTAGATCTAGAAGACTTCAATGCTGATTTAGAATTAGATGATTTCGAAGAGTAATTATATATTGGGTTAATCCTACTAACCCAAACCCAGTAGGAGCTAAAAAAAAATATTCCTCTACTAAATTTAGTAGAGGAATATTAATCTATTAATACATTAATATGAAGGGAGGATACACCCTTGTTTGAATTAAATAATTTTGATGCTTTACAAATAGGGCTAGCATCTCCAGGGCAAATTAGAGAATGGTCTAGAGGTGAGGTAAAAAAACCTGAAACAATTAACTATAGAACGTTAAAACCAGAAAGAGATGGTCTTTTCTGTGAAAGAATATTTGGACCAATGAAAGACTGGGAATGTCACTGTGGAAAGTATAAAAGAGTAAGATATAAAGGTGTAGTTTGTGATAGATGTGGAGTTGAAGTCACAAAATCTAAAGTAAGAAGAGAAAGAATGGGGCATATAGAATTAGCAGCTCCTGTATCTCATATATGGTACTTTAAAGGAATACCATCAAGAATGGGATTAATCCTTGATATGTCACCAAGATCATTAGAAAAAGTTTTATACTTTGCTTCTTATGTTGTAATAGATCCTAGAGAAACTGGATTATTAAAGAAACAACTATTAAATGAAAAAGAATATAGAGAAGCTTGTGATAAATACGGTGAAGAAAGTTTTGAAGCAGCTATGGGTGCTGAAGCTGTTAAGTCTCTTTTAGCTGAAATTGAATTAGAAAGATTATCAGTTGAATTAAAAGAAGAATTAAAGCAAAGTACTGGACAAAAGAAAGTAAGAATAGTTAGAAGACTTGAAGTTGTAGAATCATTCAGAAAATCTGGCAATAAGCCAGAATGGATGATAGTAGATGTAATACCTGTAATACCACCAGATTTAAGACCAATGGTTCAATTAGATGGGGGTAGATTTGCTACTTCAGACTTAAATGATTTATATAGAAGAGTTATAAACAGAAATAACAGACTTAAAAAGTTATTAGATCTTGGAGCTCCTGATATAATCGTAAGAAATGAAAAGAGAATGCTTCAAGAAGCTGTTGATGCTCTTATAGATAATGGTAGAAGAGGAAGACCAGTAACAGGTCCAGGAAATAGACCTCTTAAATCATTATCAGATATGCTTAAAGGTAAGCAGGGAAGATTCAGACAAAACCTTCTTGGTAAGAGGGTTGACTATTCAGGAAGATCAGTTATTGTTGTTGGACCTGAATTAAAAATGTATCAATGTGGTCTTCCTAAAGAGATGGCATTAGAACTATTTAAGCCATTCGTTATGAAAAAATTAGTTGAAGACGGAATATCTCACAATATTAAGAATGCAAAGAGATTAGTTGAGAGAGTAATGCCTCAAGTATGGGATGTATTAGAAGAAGTAATTGCAGATCATCCAGTTTTACTTAACCGTGCTCCTACTCTACACAGACTTGGTATTCAAGCATTCCAACCTGTTTTAGTTGAAGGAAGAGCAATAAAACTTCATCCATTAGTATGTACAGCATATAACGCTGACTTTGATGGAGACCAAATGGCTGTTCACGTACCATTATCAGTTGAAGCACAAGCAGAAGCTAGATTTTTAATGTTAGCAGCAGGAAATATAATGAAACCTTCAGATGGTAAGCCAGTATGTGTACCTACTCAGGATATGGTACTTGGATCATACTACTTAACTATGGATAAAGAGAATGTAAAAGGTGAAGGTAAATATTTCTCAAGTTTAGATGAAGTTATTATGGCTTATCAACTTAAAGAAGTTGCAATTCATGCAAAAATAAATGTTAAAGTAACTAGAATGATTGATGGTGAATTAAAGTCAGGAATAATAAAGACTACTCCTGGTAAAGTTATATTTAATGAATGTGTACCTCAAGATTTAGGATTTGTTGATAGAACTAACCCAGATGAAATGTTTAATTTAGAAGTTGACTTCTTAATTACTAAAAAATCATTAGGAAAACTTATAGATAAATGTTACCAAAAATATGGACCAACAGAAACATCTATAATGTTAGATAATATAAAAGCAACAGGATATCATTACTCATCAATAGGAGCTGTAACAGTTGCAGCATCTGATATGATAGTACCTAAGAGAAAATACGAATTACTAGAAGAAGCTGATCAAACAGTTGAAAAAATAGAAAAGATGTATAGAAGAGGTCTTATATCAGAAGATGAAAGATATGAAAGAGTTATAGAAAAATGGACTAATACAACAGAAGAAGTTGCTAATGCCTTAATGGATAGCTTGGATAAATTTAACCCAATATTCATGATGGCTGACTCTGGAGCCAGAGGATCTAAATCACAGATCAAACAGCTGGCAGGGATGAGAGGACTTATGGCTAGTCCATCAGGTAAAATTCTAGAACTTCCAATCAGAGCTTCATTCAGAGAAGGTCTTGATGTGTCAGAATACTTCATATCAACTCACGGAGCTAGAAAAGGTAATGCCGATACAGCTCTTAAAACTGCAGACTCAGGATACTTAACAAGAAGACTTGTTGATGTAAGCCAAGATGTTATTGTTAGAACTGAAGATTGTGGAACAACAGAAGGTATTTATGTTGCAGAAATAAAAGAAGGAAATGAAAGTATAGAAGGTCTTGAAGAAAGATTAACAGGTAGATACACTGCAGAAGATGTTTTACATCCAGAAACAGGTGAACTTCTAGCTGAAAGAGATACTTACATGAATTCAGAATTAGCTGCTAAAATAGCTAATACAGGAATTAAAAAAGTAAAAATTAGATCAGTATTTACATGTAACGCTAAAGTTGGAGTTTGTTCTAAATGTTATGGTATGAATATGGCAACAGCAGATAAGATAAATATCGGAGAAGCTGTTGGTATAGTTGCTGCTCAATCAATTGGTGAGCCAGGAACACAGCTTACAATGAGAACATTCCATACAGGTGGAGTTGCTGGAGCAGATATAACTCAAGGTCTTCCAAGGGTTGAAGAGCTATTCGAAGCAAGAAAACCAAAAGGATTAGCAATAGTAAGTGAAGTTTCAGGAAGCGTAAAAGTTGAAGAAACTAAGAAAAAGAAAACAGTATATGTAATTGCAGACAACGGTGAAGAATACACTTATGACATACCATTCGGTTCAAGAATAAAAGTACATGATGGTGATTCAATAGAAGCTGGAGATGAAATTACAGAAGGATCAGTTAATCCACATGATATAATGGCAATCAAAGGTGTTGATGGAGCAAGACAATACTTACTTTCAGAAGTTCAAAAAGTTTACAGACTTCAAGGGGTTGATATTAACGATAAGCACTTAGAAGTAGTTGTAAGACAAATGACTAGAAAGATAAAAGTTAGTGAGTCAGGAGATACTGATTTATTACCAGGTGTAATGATAGATATGTTTGATTTCCACGAAGAAAATGCTAGAGTTGAAGCTCTAGGTGGAGAAAAAGCTAAAGGAGAGCAAGTACTATTAGGTATAACAAAAGCAGCTTTAGCAACAGACAGTTTCTTATCAGCAGCTTCATTCCAAGAAACAACAAGAGTTCTTACTGATGCAGCTATTAAAGGAAAAATAGATCCATTAATAGGATTAAAAGAAAATGTAATAATCGGTAAGTTAATACCTGCTGGAACAGGAATGATGAGGTATAGATCTGTTAAGCTTAACACAGATAGCAATATTATAGAAAATGAATTAGCAAATACCATTGAAGAATAATATTAATTTATTGACATGGTTATTTTAAAATGATAAAATACATTTTGTATGTATAGCAAAAAGTCATAAAGGATTAACTTGTCTACGTAATTCGTAAGAATTCAATTTATCTCAACAGTTTTTATAGAGGAGGTAAAGATGGTAGACGGACTTTTTGGGAAAAAGGTTATTGGTGTTAAACAATCAATAAAATTTTTAAAAGATGGAAAAGGAAAAACTTTATATTTGGCGAAAGATGCAAAAATAGAGATAATAAATCCTTTAAAATCTTTAGCAAAAAATCAAAAAATCGATATAGAATATGTCGATACTATGAAAGAACTTGGTAAAATCTGCGGTATAGAAGTAAAAGCAGCTGCAGCATTATTACTTAAATAAGTTAACATCTTATATTTATATAGATAGTTATAATAATGATCAGGAGGTGAAAGTATGCCAACTATAAGTCAATTAGTAAGAAAAGGCAGAAAAACATTAGTTTCTAAGTCAACTGCACCAGCACTTAAAGAGTGTCCACAAAAAAGAGGAGTTTGTACTGTTGTTAAAACTAGTACTCCTAAGAAACCTAACTCAGCTTTAAGAAAAGTTGCCAGAGTTAGATTAACTAACGGATACGAAGTAACTGCTTACATTCCAGGTGTAGGCCATAACTTACAAGAGCACAGCGTTGTTCTTATAAGAGGTGGAAGAGTAAAGGACCTTCCTGGTGTTAGATACCACATAGTAAGAGGAGCTTTAGACTCAGCTGGAGTAGCTAACAGAATGCAAGGAAGATCTAAGTACGGTGCTAAGAGACCAAAGCAAAAATAATTTAAATTATTTTAGAGCTTGAACTTAGTTTAAGTGCTGTGACTTCAAAGTTTAGATAGATTTTAATATAGTTTATATAGATTAGAAGCGAGCACTTTACGACACATTTAAAGTTATGTCGAGTACCGATGAACTTAAATTTGAATATGTTAAGGAGGGAAGAAAAGTGCCAAGAAAAGGACATATAGCAAAAAGAGATGTATTAGCAGATCCAATGTACAACTCAAAAGTTGTAACAAAGTTAATAAATGGTGTTATGCTTGATGGTAAAAAAGGAGTAGCTCAAAAAATATGCTACGACGCTTTCGAAATAATAGCTGAAAAATCAGGTAGAGATGCTATGGAAGTATTCGAAGATGCATTAAACAACATCATGCCTTTATTAGAAGTAAAAGCAAGAAGAATAGGTGGAGCTAACTACCAAGTTCCAATAGAAGTTAGACCAGAAAGAAGACAGACTTTAGGTTTAAGATGGTTACTTGCAGCTACTAGAAAAAGAGGCGAAAAGTACATGAGAGAAAAATTAGCAGCAGAAATATTAGATGCAGCTAACAATACTGGAGCAGCTGTTAAGAAGAGAGAAGATACTCATAAAATGGCTGAAGCTAATAAAGCGTTTGCTCATTACAGATATTAATATTAATACAAAGCTGTTTTGGTTTCCCAAAACAGTTTTGTTGAATTTAAGTTACCATAAATTGAGAGGAGGACATTGATACAATGGCAAGACAATATCCATTAGAAAAATTCCGTAACTTTGGAATAATGGCTCACATAGATGCTGGTAAAACAACAACTACTGAGCGTATACTTTTCTACACAGGTAAAAATCATAAAATAGGTGAAACTCACGATGGAGCTTCAACTATGGACTGGATGGTTCAAGAGCAAGAAAGAGGTATAACAATTACTTCTGCTGCTACAACTTGTTTCTGGAAAGGTCACGAATTAAACATAATAGATACTCCAGGTCACGTAGATTTCACTGTTGAAGTTGAAAGATCATTAAGAGTACTTGACGGAGCTGTTACAGTTCTAGATGCAAAAAGTGGGGTTGAACCACAAACTGAAACTGTTTGGAGACAGGCAGATAAATATAAAGTTCCTAGAATGATATATGTAAACAAAATGGATGCAACAGGAGCTGACTTCTTCAACTGCTTAGGTTCAGTTAGAGAAAGATTAAGAGCTAATGCTATTGCTATTCAAATTCCAATAGGAAAAGAATCAGAATTTGCAGGAATGATCGACTTAATGAAGAACGTTGCTGTAGTTTACGAAGATGATCTAGGTCAAACTGAAAAAGAAGTTGAAATACCAGCTGAATTAAAAGATCAAGCTGAAGAGTACAGATCAATGATGATCGAAGCTATCGCTGAAACTGACGAAGAATTAATGATGAAATACTTAGAAGGTGAAGAGTTAACTATCGAAGAGTTAAAAGCAGCTTTAAGAAAAGCTACTATAGCTAACGAAATAGTACCAGTAATCTGTGGTTCATCATACAAAAATAAAGGTGTTCAACACATGATCGATGGAGTTGTTGATTTCTTACCATCTCCATTAGACATAAAAGCTGTTGAAGGTACTGATTTAGAAGGTAATGAAGATACAAGAGAAGCTTCAGATGAAGCTCCATTAGCTGCATTAGCATTCAAAATCGCTACTGACCCATTCGTTGGTAAATTAGCATTTACAAGAATTTACTCAGGAGTTATGGAAAGTGGTTCATACGTTCTAAACTCAACTAAAGGTAAAAAAGAAAGAATAGGAAGACTTGTTAAGATGCATGCTAACTCAAGAGAAGAAGTTACATCATTAGAAGCAGGTGAATTAGGAGCAATAATAGGATTAAAGAACACTACTACTGGTGATACTTTATGTGCTGAATCAGCTCCAATCATACTTGAAAGTATGGAATTCCCAGAGCCAGTTATTTCTGTTGCTATAGAGCCAAAAACAAAAGCTGGTCAAGAAAAGATGGGATTAGCGTTAGCTAAATTAGCTGAAGAAGACCCAACATTTAAGACTTGGACTAACCAAGAAACAGGTCAAACAATCATCGCTGGTATGGGGGAATTACACTTAGATATCATCGCTGATAGATTACAAAGAGAATTTAAAGTTGAGTGTAACGTAGGGGCTCCTCAAGTTGCTTACAAAGAAACTATCAGAACTGCTGTTGAAGCTGAAGCTAAATTCGCTAGACAATCAGGTGGTAGAGGACAATACGGTCACTGTAAGATAGAAATGATACCTCATGAAGGTGAATATGAATTCGAAAATGCTATAGTTGGAGGAGCTATTCCAAAAGAATACATACCAGCTGTAGATAACGGTATTCAAGAAGCTTCACAAAGTGGTATAATAGCTGGATACCCAGTTATAAACTTTAAAATCAAATTATATGATGGATCATACCATGAAGTTGACTCATCTGAAATGGCATTCAAAATTGCTGGATCAATGGCATTCAAAAATGCTATGGCAAAAGCTAACCCAGTATTACTTGAGCCAATGATGAAAGTTGAAGTAGTAGTACCAGAAGAGTACATGGGAGATGTTATAGGTGACATCAACTCAAGAAGAGGTAGAATCGAAGGTATGGAAGCTAGAAATGGTGCTCAAGTTATAAGAGCATTCGTAGCACTTTCAGAAATGTTCGGTTATGCAACTGCTTTAAGATCAAGAACTCAAGGTAGAGGAAACTACTCAATGGAATTTGATCACTATGAAGAAGTACCTAAGAGTATCCAAGAAAAAGTTGTTGGAGAAAGAAAAGGTAAATAATTAAAGTTAACAATACTTAGAAGGGATTAATATCTCTTCTAAGTAATTAAATAAATTATTTAAAATAGTTTAAAAAGCAAAAATGCTTTTTTATAGATTTATATAGTTTTAGGAGGAATAACGATGTCAAAGGCAAAATTCGAAAGAAGTAAACCACACGTAAATATTGGAACAA
>CAUWDH010000056.1:0-16439 GCA_963557775.1 uncultured Sarcina sp. | reverse complement strand
ATCTCAAGCTTTCGCTTTTAATTTAAAAACATAAAAGAATTGCTGGTTTATAATATATTCGTCTGTTTAATTTTCAAATATCATTTTACTCTGTCACCCTCAAGCGACTTTCTCATCTTATCATGCATAAACTTTTTTGTCAACAACTTTTTTCAAAATTTCTTTTTCAATATTCCGAGTTGTTTTGACAAGGCATTTTGCCGATGTACCTATCTTATCACTATATTCTATAATTTTATTAACTTTTTGTTTTTATATTTTAAAAATAATTCTACTAAATCTTTACTTTACGTTAGTATTCTATAATTTACATCAATAGATACACCAGGTCTAGTTTATAAATGTAGATTCAATTTTAGTAAAGTTTTGATTCTATATTAGCACTTAGTTGTAACTATACTAAAAGAAAAATCTAAAATAAACTATTTCTTAATAAAACTATTTTCCTTATCAAAACAAAATAGAAAAAACTTAAATACTATTATACTGTTTAAATATAAAAGGACTATCTCTAAAGGGAAATTTTATTCCTCTTTTAAGATAGTCCAAACTTAATAATTATATTTACTTCTTATAAACCATATCCTATAAATGCTCCAGGACCTAAAGGTAAATTAAATAAATACCAAACAACCAATAATAATGTCCATCCTATTAATAACGCAATAGAGTATGGTAGCATAGTAGAAACAAGAGTACCAATTCCTGATTCCTCATCATACTTTTCTGCAAAGGACACTATAAGAGCAAAATAAGTCATTAGTGGAGAAATTATATTAGTTGTAGAATCTCCAATTCTATATGCCATTTGAGTAAATTCTGGTGATATATTCATTTGCATTAGCATTGGTACAAATATTGGAGCCATTATAGCCCATTTTGCTGATGCTGATCCCATAAATAGATTTATAAATGCTGTTATTAAAATAAATCCAACTATTAATGGAAGTCCACTTATATTTGCAGCCTTTAAGAAATCAGCTCCTTTAACTGCTATTACTGTTCCTATATTACTGTGTGCAAAATAAGCTACAAATTGAGCTGCAAAGAATACAAGAACTATATATCCACCCATTGATGACATTGTTTTACTCATTTCTTTTACTATATCTTTATCACTCTTTATTTTTCCTGCTCCAATTCCATAAGCAACTCCCACTACAAAAAATGCTAAAGATATTACTACTACTATAGAACTCATAAATGGTGATGATAAAATTTCTCCTGTTTTAGGATTTCTTAATGCAGCACTTTTAGGAACTATTAATAACCCCATAAATATAGCATATGCAATTAAAGAAATTATAGCAAATTTCATTCCTCTTTTTTCTTCATTGCTAAGATGATCCATATTTTCAGTCTTTTTACCTTTATATTCACCTAATCTTGGTTCTACTATTTTTTCTGTTACTATAGTACCTATTATAGTTATTACTAATGTAGATGCTATTATAAAAAACCAATTTCCTGCTGGAGATACTTGATATGTTGGATTTATCATTTTTGCACCTTCAGTTGTTAATCCTGATAATAATGTGTCTGTTGGTCCAAAAATTAAGTTAGCACTAAATCCACCAGATACCCCTGCAAAAGCAGCTGCTAGTCCAGCTATAGGATTTCTCCCCATACTTAAAAATACTACAGCTCCTAATGGAACTAAAACAACATAACCTGCATCTGATGCTATACTTGATAAAACACCCGCTAAAACTACCACTACAGTTATTAATCTTTTTGGTGTACTTAAAACTAATTTTCTTAAAACTGCTGAAATAAAACCTGTTCCCTCTGCAACACCTACACCTAACATAGCTATTAAAACTGTTCCTAAAGCTGCAAAACTAGTAAAATTGCTTACAGCTGACTCAAATATATATCTTATCCCATCTGGACTTAACAAGCTATTTACTGTAACTGTCATTTCTTTTATTTCATTTGTAGCTCTATCTATTCCTGTATACACAACAGAAACACCCATTTTAGCCATTACGTGAGATAAAATTATTATGAATACACATAATATCAAAAATATTGTAGCTGGATGCGGAAGTGAATTTCCGACCTTCTCAATAAAATTTAAAAATCCCTTCTTTTCTTTGGCCGTAGCCATTTTCTTTTCACTTATCATTTATTTCCCCCCCTCTAAAACACTACAAGCAAATCTTTTTATTTTTGCAAGTTATATATACATTAAATTCATGTGTTCTCCTATGAAATACATTTGTTTTTCATATTAAAATATTATCATATTTTTCTCATTAAGTCATCTCTTTTTTATGTTTTTTTGTTAAATTTCTGTATATTTTTTTATATTTATCACATTTTTATTATTAATTTAATAAATATTATTTTTTATAAATTTCTTACTTTTTTATCTTTTTATTTTTTTATTTTATTGCAATTTACAAATTATTTAATTTCATATATTTCGTATTTTTTAACGTTTAGGTATTGTTTTACATATACATTTACTTTAATTTTATTTTTATAGTATTTTATTATAAATAATAGATATAAAGTTTAACTTCATTTTAATGCTTACTTGTAATCATGGTATGAAATATATAAATATAGAAACCGTACAATTTCTGTTATGATAAAAAAAGAAACTATATTAACTATAGTTTCTTTTTTTATCAATCCCTATTTTACTTTTTAAGTACATAATCAAAATTCCTATCATAGCTCCTGTACTATCTATAATTACATCAGTAATTTTCCCTGCTCTTCCTGGAATAAATAGTTGATGAACTTCATCTGTGCAAGCATATATTACAACTATAATAAAACATATTATGTATAATTTTTTATTAATAAAACAATCTTTTAGACAATTGTATGATAATAAAAATAATATTAAATACTCAGTTATATGAGCTCCCTTTCTTATAATAGTAATAGAGAAATTTCCAAATACACTATTTAAGTTTAGTCCTATACTACTAAGTAAATTTAATACAAAGTCACTCTGACCATTTGATACTTCAGCTGGCTTATTAGACATATAAAATATAAAGCACATCCATCCTATTACTAATAATAAATTAATATTTTTTCTTACTTTTGATACCATTTAACCTTAACCCCATTTAAATTATTTCTAAAAAAATAAAAACTTAGATAAAACTCTAAAGTCTCATCTAAATTTTTATTATATCAAATATAATAACTAATTAATAATATTATTATATGAACTTAGTTGGCTTTATAACTACTAAAGATTCTGCACTTCCTACATATCGTTCCCCTTCTTTTATAGTAGCTCCTTTTTCAGTTATTACCCCTTCTAGTACAGCATTATCTCCTATTTTTGTATTTTGAAGTATTATACAATTTTTTAATGTTACACCTTCTCCAACATAAACTCTTCTCGACACTATGGAATTTTCTATTTTTCCTTCTATATAACATCCATTAGCAATTATTGAATTTACTACCTCACTATTTTCACAATACTTTGTCGGTGCTTCATCTTTAGTCTTTGTATATATAGGTTTATTATCATAAAATAATTCTTTAATTACTGTTGGTTCTAGTAATTGTTGATTTATATTATAATAAGAATTTAATGAATTTACACATTGTAAATATCCTTTAAATTCATAAGCTTTAACATTTAATTTATCTAAATTATCCTTTATATAATTTTTAACCTTTCTGTTACGCCCATACTTTATGCAATCATATATTATATCTATAAATAAATCTGTTCTCATACAGAATATTTCCATACTTACATTTACTTCATTATTAGAGCCTATATTTTCACCAATACTCTCAATTCTATTATTACTATTGATATTTAATACATCACACCCAATAAACTCTTTTTTTGCTGTATTCACAGATTTATACATTATAGAAATATCATTTTTACTCTTTTTATGAGTCCTTATAAATTCTCTAAAATCTATATTTGCTATCATATAAGAAGGTGCTAATAATACATATTCCTTCTTACTAAGTTTTATACAATCTAAGTTTTCTAAAAAACAATGAACATCATCATAGGATGGATCTTCATTTCCAAAATTAAAAAATTTTAATCCATCTTTTTTTCTATGCAAATCCCATGGTCTTCCATTTGCTAAATGATCCATAAGACTTCTTGACTTATTTTTAGTAAAAATAGCTATACTCTCTATTCCTGAATTAGTCATATTAGATAATATAAAATCTATAACTCTATATCTTCCAGCTATTGGTACAGAAGCTAAGGGTCTCTTTTTTACTAAAGCCCCCATTCTATCTTCATTTTCATCTAAGTTTATTATTCCTATGCAGTTTTCCATCTTATATTCCCTCCACTTAAATATATTCTTTATCTACTTATTCAACTACAGTTCCCTCTTTAACTTCCTCTTTTGTTCCAATAACTGCTATATCATAACCATTTCCTATTTTACACTCTCTTTTTAAAGTAACATCACTTCCTACTATAGCTTTATCTACCACAACATATTCTTCTACTCTTGTTCCTGGCATAATAATAGAATTTCTTACTACTGCTCCTTTTTCTATTTTTACTCCATTAAACAATATAGAATTTTCAACTACCCCTTCAACTAAACATCCTTCTACAACTAAAGAATTCCTTATCTTTGCTGTTGGACCTATATATTGCGCTGGAGCCATAGTGTTTACTGAATATATTTTCCAATCTTCATCATATAGTCCTAAATCACAATCAGACTTTAACATATCCATATTTGCTTCCCACAAACTTTCAACAGTTCCTACATCTTTCCAATATCCTCTAAAAGGATATGCTACCATCCTTTTTCCTTCATTAAGCATCTTAGGTATTATATTTTTACCAAAATCATTGCTTGATGTTAAATCATCTTCATCTTCTCTAAGATACTTTTTTAAAACCTTCCAATTAAATATATATATTCCCATAGATGCCTTATTACTTTTTGGTTTTTCTGGCTTTTCCTCAAATTCATAAATTGATAAATCTTCTCTTGTATTCATAATTCCAAATCGATTTGCCTCTTCTAAAGGAACTTCTAATACTGCAATTGTTCCATCAGCTTCTTTCTCCTTATGAAATTCTAGCATTTCTCTATAATCCATCTTGTAAATATGATCACCAGATAAAATCAAAACATATTCTGGATCATAACTATCTATATATGGTATATTTTGATATATTGCATTAGCTGTACCTTTGTACCAATTACCACCATTTTCACCTTGATATGGAGGTAATAATCCAACGCCTCCTTCTCTTCTATCTAAATCCCAAGGACTTCCTATTCCTATATGGGCATGTAACTCCATTGGTTGATATTGTGTCAATACTCCAACTGTATAGATTCCTGAATTTGAACAATTACTTAAAGGAAAATCAATTATTCTATACTTTCCTCCGAAAGGTACTGCTGGTTTTGCTATTTTTTTTGTTAAAACTCCTAATCTTGAACCTTGTCCCCCTGCTAATATCATTGCAACTATTTCTTTTTTACTCATAGATTCTTTTTATCTCCCTCCACTGCTTTTTAATCAATCTAGATTAATCTGTTAAAAATTTTGCAGTATACGCTAATGACTCCTCTAATAAAACTTGACCACTTTCAAGCCCCTCTATTTTTCCTTCTAAATTACAAATTCTTTGATCTATCTTTAGCACATTTTCTTTTATGTCATTTAATAGTTTTTCACTATATGATATCTGATTGCCGTTTATATCTAAATAAATTTTTTCTGGTGGATTTCCACACTTAACACATTTAGCGTATATTTTATTTGTTTCTATATCCTTAAAAATTTTAAATTGTTCATTATTACATTTAGAACAATTAGATAATAATGTTAAATCACTATTATGATAATCTTCATAAGTATATGTGCTCTCGCATTTATTACATGTTATTGTAAGAGTATTATTGTCA
The DNA here is from genome assembly GCA_963557775.1 of uncultured Sarcina sp. Classification (GTDB taxonomy): domain Bacteria; phylum Bacillota; class Clostridia; order Clostridiales; family Clostridiaceae; genus Sarcina. Next base: position 10,542 of record CAUWDH010000056.1, on the reverse strand, counting down.
TTACTTCTTATAAAAAAGCTATTTCCTGTACATCCTTCTTTTTCACAGACAACAGTTCTTATCAATTCTATTCACCTCCACAAATGATAAATATGCTTTAACGATTAAAAAAATTACTCATTTTTATTTTTTATATTTAAAAGGAGTTTGTATTTCTAATACAAACTCCTATACTTAATCTATATTTAAATTTTCTTGATTTTAGTACCTTAATTGATTAATAATTTTGCATTGATAGGGCTTTAATCTTATTGTGACATTATGCTTATTAAAATCATATTCTTCGTAAGGAAATAATAAATTTTTGTATTTTCCTAGAACCTTAATTATATCTGTATTTATACACTGTTCTTTTGAAGTAGAACCATTAACAAAAATAAATAAATTTTTATCATCTAAATATCTTTCAAAACAAAATACTTCATCACTTATATAATGAATTTTAAATTCTCCTCTTTTTATAACTTCATTATTATTTCTAATTGCACACATTTCTCTATAATAATCACTTATTTCAAAATTTTCTTTACCCCAAGGAAATGCCTTTCTATTATCAGGATCTTTTCCTCCTGTTAATCCAACCTCATCCCCATAATATATAAGAGGAACCCCTGGGAGTAATATTTGAATTGTAATCGCTTCTTTTAACTGCATTATATTATTTTTTAACACAGTAAATATTCTTTCTGTATCATGATTTCCTAATAAATTCATAGTTGAAAAAAAGGCTTCTCTTGGATAATTTTCATATAAACTCATTATAATTTTAGATATATACTTTGCATCTTTTTCTCCTTTAACAAAAGAAATTATAGCACTTCTCAAAGGATAATTTGTCACTGAATCTAATTCCTGTCCAAAAAAATATTCTCTCCTTTTAGAATAACTCACCTTATTTGATGCATCTTCCCAAACTTCTCCTATTAAAACATTTTCCTTATTATCAGCTTTTATTCTTTTCCTTATTAATTTAATAAATTCATCTGGTAATTCATCAGCCACATCTAATCTCCACCCACTAGCGCCAAGGTTAAGCCATTTTGAAATAATCGAATTTTTTCCTGTTATTATATATTCTAAATAACTTTCATTCAATTCATTTACATTTGGCTGATTATCTATTCCCCACCAACACTCATATTTATCAGGATAATTATAAAATCTATACCAATTGTAATAAGGAGAATTAGGTGATTGATACGCCCCTAAAGAGTTATAATTTCCATACTTATTAAAATACTTACTATCATCTCCTGTATGACTAAATACTCCATCTAAAATTATCCTAATTCCTAATTTTTTTGCTTCTATACAAAGCTCTTTAAAATCCTCTTCCTCTCCAAACATTGAATCTATCTTTTCATAATCCCCAGTATCATACTTATGGCAACTTTGAGCTTCAAAAATTGGATTAAAATATATTATGGATGCACCAAGACTCTTTATATAAGGTAATTTTTTTATAACACCTTTTAAATTCCCACCATAAAAATCCCACTTAGCTATTTTCCCATTCCAATCTCTTATATACATAGGATTATCATACCAATCTGAATAAATAAAACTATTATGCTTAGGATTATTTACAATAGAATTTTCATTTCCATTAAAAAATCTGTCTACAAATATTTGATATATTATCCCTTCTTTATACCATCTAGGAACTTCAAATTCTTCATAGACTGTAACTTGATAAGGTTTAGGTTCTTTAATATATACTTCTCCAATTCCACCTAGACATTCAGAATTATTACCATAATAAATAGTGGTACCATCCTTTATTACTATAAAATTATAATTTATTAAACCTACAGAGTTTTTTGTATCTATAAAAGTAAAGTAAAAATTCTTTTTCCAACTACTCTTTTCATTATCTCTAATCATTTTTACTAATTCTTTTGAGCCATCAAACTTAAATAATTCTAATAATACCTCCGCATCATGCTCTAACTCCAAATCAATTCTTATTTTTTCACCTATCTTTGTTGCCCCTGTAGGATTTCTATAAAGCTCATTTTGCGAATCATGAATCATGTAAAAATTATTCATAAGTTTCTATCCTTCCTATTAATAAAATAACTTATAAGTCTCCGTTTATCTTTTAGCTATAATTTTTTCATTATAACTTACCAACTTATAAATTTTTATATATTATATTTGAGCCCCATATTCCAGTTGCATATTCAGTTATTGTTCTATCTGATGAAAATATACCAGAGTGTCCTATATTGATTATAGACATCCTTTGCCATGTTGAAGAATCCTTATATAGCCTATCTACTCTCTCATTAGCTTTTATATAAGAATCAAAGTCCTTTAATACAAAAAATTCATCATTATAAGTTATTAAATTTTCATATACAGCTTTAAATCTCTCCTTGTCTTTGCAATAAGTTCCATCAATAAGATTATTAATAACTCTCATAAGTCTTTGGTCCTTATTACACACATCTATAGCTGAATATCCTCCATTAGTATAATAATTTAATACTTCTCTTTCTGTTAAACCAAATATTATGATATTTTCTTCTCCAACTTCATCTTTTATTTCGATATTTGCTCCATCTAAAGTTGCTATTGTTATAGCTCCATTCATCATAAATTTCATATTTGATGTTCCTGAAGCTTCCTTTGTTGTTGTAGAAATTTGTTCGCTTAAATCAGTTGCTGGAATTATTGATTCTGCTAAAGATACATTATAATTTTCTAAAAATACAACTTTTATTTTCTCATTCACTCTTGAATCATTATTTATCATTTCTCCTATACTATTTATAAGTTCTATAGTTTTTTTTGCTAAATAATATGAAGGAGCTGCTTTTCCTCCAAAAATAAAAGTTCTAGGAACTATATCAAGATTAGGATTTTCTAAAAGTTCATTATATAAATTCATTATTCTCAAACAATTTAGTACTTGTCTCTTATAAGCATGTATTCTTTTAACTTGTACATCAAAAATAGAATTAGGATCTACATTTATTCCTTTTCTTTCTTTTATTATATTAGCTAATTTAATTTTATTATTTAACTTAATAGACTTAAGTTTTTGTTGTACAGAACTATCATTAGCATACCTCAAGAAATTTTCCATATCCATTGGATGTTTTATAAAACTATCTCCAATAGTTTCTTTTAACAAATTAGTTAATTCAGGATTTGACTTTAATAGCCATCTTCTATGTGTTATACCATTAGTTTTGTTATTAAATTTATTTGGATATAAATAATAAAAGTCCTTCATTTCTTGTTTTTTTAATATTTCCGTATGCAATTTTGCAACTCCATTAACACTATGCCCTCCTACTATAGCAAGGTGTGCCATTCTTACATAACCATCACCTATTATAGCCATTTTAGAAATTTTATCCCATTGACCTATATACTTATTCCAAAGTTCTTCGCAAAATCTCTTATTTATTTCTTCAATAATCATAAATATTCTAGGTAATAGTTTTTTAAACATATCTACAGGCCATTTTTCTAAAGCTTCTGATAATATGGTGTGGTTAGTATAAGCTAAAGTATTGTTAGTTATTCTCCAAGCAACTTCCCAAGGAAGCTCCTCTTCATCAACTAATATTCTCATAAGTTCAGGAATAGCTAGAGATGGATGAGTATCATTTATATGAATAGCTATTTTCTCATCAAGCTCTTCAATATTCCCTCCATGTTTTTTAAAATATCTTATTATACTTTGTATTCCTGCTGATACGAAAAAATATTGTTGCTTTAATCTTAATTTTTTACCTTCATAAAAAGAATCATCTGGATATAACACATGTGAAATTGCTTCTACAGAATTTTTGTACTCTATAGCCTTTAGAAATTCCCCCCTACTAAATGAAGAAAAATCAAATTCATTTGATACAGGTTCTGCACTCCAAAGCCTAAGATTATTTACAACATCATTTTCATACCCCACTATAGGAGTATCATAAGGAACTGCTAAAACTGGTTCATAGTTTATATGCGTAACAGTTAACTTTCCATTTACTTGTTCTAACCTTACCTCCCCACCAAATTTAACAATCTCAGCCTTATCTGGTTTTCTTATCTCCCAGACATTTCCTTCTCTAAGCCAGTTATCTGGTGCTTCTACCTGAGCATTATTTATAATTTTTTGTTCAAAAAATCCGTATTTATATCTTATACCACACCCATGTCCTGGTATATTTAAAGATGCCATAGAGTCTAAAAAACAAGCAGCTAATCTCCCAAGTCCTCCATTTCCAAGCCCTTGGTCTTGCTCAAATTCTTCAAGATCACTTAACTTTATACCAAGTTCATTTAATGCTTCATTACACACATTTCTTATTCCTAGATTTAAAAGAGTATCACCTAATAACCTCCCCATTAAAAATTCCATAGAAAAATAATATACTTGCTTTTCACCAGATTTACTATATCTTTTATTAGTATCTAACCACATTTTAGCAACATAATCTCTAATTAAACTTCCTAATGCCTCATACTTATACAAGTTATTTCCTTCATCTAATTCTTTCCCATGGATTTCTAGAAATTTTTGTTTATAATCCTTTTTAAAAGTTTCCTTATCTACAACTAGCATTAAATACCTCCTGAAATTGATTTATCTAATCGCTAGAGACTATATACTTCTATCTTCTGTAGGTATAAGTTAATAGCCTCACACTTCTAGATAAGTTTGACTAAGTATTCAGAACTTTAACTAAATACTTAGTCTATGTTTATGGATTCTCTTCGCTAAATCATTAAACTTTCATAAAGCTCTTTATATTCCATAGCTGATTTGCTCCAACTATTTTCAGAATTCATGGCATTTCTTATTATTGTATTCCATTCATTCTTTCTATAATAAGTTCTGATAGCTTCTTCTATGGTATTTATTAGCTCTTGTGCACTATAGTTGGCGAAACTAAAACCATTCCCTGTTATATCATATTTATTATATGGTGATATTGTGTCTTTAAGTCCTCCTGTTTCCCTAACAATTGGTATAGTTCCATATCTTAAGGATATTAATTGACTTAATCCACAAGGTTCAAATGCAGATGGCATTAAAAACATATCTGATCCTGCATAAATTTTATGAGCTAAATTATTATCAAAAAATATATTAGCTGAAACTTTATCATTGTATCTGTATTTTAATCCTTTAAAATGCTCTTCATAACCTCTATCACCAGTTCCCAATATAATCAATTGAACATCATTTTGAAGTAATCTATCTGCAATATTTATTATAAGATCTATTCCTTTTTGATTAGTTAATCTAGAAACTATAGATATAACTGGTATATCTTCTTTTTCTGGTAACCCTAAGTCTCGTTGTAGTCTTACTTTATTAATATATTTTTGCTCTATATTATTTATTGAAAAGTTATTGTATATTAAGTCATCAGTTTCTGGATTATATTCGTCATAATCTATGCCATTTAATATACCTATAATATTTTCACTTTTCCATCTTAACAAACCATCAAGACCTTCCCCATACCAGCTTGTCTTTATTTCTTCAACATAAGTTTTACTAACAGTAGTTATTCTATCTGAATATTGAATAGCTCCCTTCATAAAACTTACTCCACCACGATATTCTAACATTCCATTATTAAATTGTTCCATATCGTATCCAAAAAAATCTGATAATATAGATGGTGCAAAAATACCTTGAAAAAGTAAGTTGTGTATAGAGAAAACTATTTTCATCTTGCTATAAAAATAATCTTTTTTATACTCTAATTTATGAAGTACTGGTATCATTCCGCATTGCCAATCATTACAATGTAATATATCTGGACACCAATTTATATGTCTTAAAGTTTCAAGAACTGCTCTATCAAAAAAGGCAAATCTTTCTCCATCATCTTCATATCCATAAAGCCCATCTCTTTTAAAATAATACTCATTATCTATGAAATAATAAGTAACTCCATCAATATATAACTCTAGTACTCCACAATATTGTTTTCTCCATCCCACATTGACTTCAAAATTAGTTAAGTATTGCATTTCATTTTTATACTGATATTTTATATCTTTAAATTTAGGAATTATTACTCTTACATCATTTCCTTCTTTTGCTAATGCTTTAGGTAATGCTCCCATAACATCTCCTAACCCTCCAGTTTTTATAAAAGGATGACATTCAGAAGCAACGAATAAAATTTTCATAATCAAACTTCCCCCTCTAAATTTACATATATCACTTCTATATTATCTTCAATATCCCTTGTAAGTTTTATGTCCTCTTCAATACTTTTAAATATATCTTCCTTTGTAAAAATACTATCTTTTTCTAATGTATCTCCCTTTAAAATCTTATCTTTTAATATCTCTTCTTCTTTTATTTCATCTCGTGTAATTATTGTCTTTTCTTCTATAATTTCTTTAACACCTAAAATCAAAGTTGCCATAGGAGGTACACTTATTTCAATAGAAAATTTTTCGCTATGATAAGGTTTATTATCAGCCTTAACAATGCTACCTAAACATTTTCCTGAGCCTCCAAATTTAGTATTATCACTATTAAAAGCTTCAAAATAATCAGCCATAAAAGGAACTCCAATTCTAAATTTCTCATAATATTGAGGAGTAAAATTACAAATAAATATTAAAGTATCCTTTTTTGATAAGCCTTTTCTCATAAAAATAAATATACTCTGATTTCTATTATTTGCGTCAATCCAACTAAAACCATCGTAATCATAATCTTTTATCCATAAAGCATTATGGTTTCTATAAAAATTATTTATTTCCTTATAAAACTCCTGTGTCTGTTTATGCATAGGATATTTCTCAATTAATTCCCACTCTAATTGCTCATAATCCTTCCACTCTATAAATTGTGCAAACTCATTTCCCATAAAGCTTAATTTTTTACCAGGATGCCCCATCATATAACCTACAAAAAGCCTTAATCCAGCAAATTTATTCCAATAATCTCCCCACATCTTATCCACTAAAGATTTTTTTCCATGAACAACTTCATCATGTGAAATTGGTAATATAAAATTTTCGGAATAATTGTACATCATAGAAAATGTCATTTGATTATGATGATATTTCCTATATATAGGATCTATTTCTATATATTTTAATGAATCATTCATCCATCCCATATTCCATTTAAAATTAAATCCTAAACCACCATCCTTTACTGGATGTGATACTTTAGACCAAGCTGTAGACTCCTCAGCAGCCATAATTATATTAGGATGCGCATCTAAAATACTTTTATTAAGACACTTTAAAAATTCTATAGCATCCTTATTATCTGTTGAACCATCAGCATTAGCTCTCCACTCCCCCTCCTTTCTTCCATAACTTAAATAAAGCATATTTGCTACTGCATCAACTCTTAATCCATCAAAGTGAAATTCTTCAATCCAATAAAAGGCGTTTGAAATTAAAAAACTCCTTACTTCTGGTCTTCCAAGATCAAAATTTGCAGTTCCCCACCCCTTATTTTCAGCTTTCCATTCTTCAGCATATTCATAGGTAGCTGTACCATCAAATTTATGAAGTCCATGTTCGTCCTTACAAAAATGACTTGGAACCCAGTCTAATATTACTCCTATATTATATCTGTGAAATTCATCAATTAATTCCCTAAGACCGTTAGCATTTCCATACCTACTCGTTGCTGAAAAAAATCCTGTAACTTGATATCCCCATGAACTATCTAAAGGATGTTCCATTATAGGCAATAATTCTACATGTGTATAACCCATCTCCTTAATATATTTAGGCAATATATGTTTCAATTCTCTATAAGTTAAGAATTCACCATTCTTTTTCTTCCAAGAACCTAAATGAATTTCATATATATTCATTGGTAGCTTTGTAATATCATTTTTTTCTCTAAACTCAAGCCACCTCTTATCTTTCCATCTATATCTATTTTCATTAACTACTATAGATGCTGTATTAGGCCTTAATTCAACAGCTCTTCCATAGGGGTCAGCTTTTAAAACTTCCTTAAACCCAAATTTACTCTTAACTGCATACTTATAAGCCATCCCTGCTCTTATACCAGGAATAAATTTAGTCCATATTCCCATATGATTTATTTTTTTTAAAGAATAGTTTTCATCTATATTCCACGAATTAAAATCTCCTACAATATAAATATTTTCTGCATGTGGTGCCCAAGTTGTAAATCTAACTCCCTTTCTTCCATTTTCACTAACTATATGTGCTCCCATAAATTTATAACATTCATAGTGCATTCCCTCATGAAAAAGATGTATATCATATTCTGTAATTTGTACCCCCACTCAAAAATCCTCCTCTTATAATCCTTTATAACCTTCTAATTTTTCTTACGTATAAAAAATTTTAATAGCTAAATATTTAAAATACATCTCTAATAATATGTAATAACCTACTTATTTATTACATTTCCTTTTAAAATTCCCATATATACAAAGAAAATAAATTTTAATCTAATATATTAAAATAAACTACCTCATTCTTAAAGAAATAAAAAAAACACCAAGTTTGAAACTTCTTTTCAAACTTGATGTTAATTTAATAATCAATGTAACTTCCTCTTACAGTTACCTAAAATCATGATTAATAATACGTAAAATTAATAGCTAATAAAGTACTACAATCATTAATTATTTTTCGTTCTTTCTTTTTTAATCTCATTCTCAATTTTTTTAATAGCTTCATCTAAAGTGAAATATTCCTTCCCAGCTAAAACCAAACTCCTCTTTCTTAATTTTAATTTAGTAAGTTCATCTTCTAGCTTACTTAGATTCACCATTTTAATACACTCCTATTATACTCATAAATTATTTAATTTTTAATTTAAAGTAATTTTAATTTAAAGTTGTGTCATTTTTTCTCGTTTTTAATTTCATAAATCCATAAATAGGTATACCTAGTAAAAGCAATATAAAGCCATACATTACAACCTCAGCTCCAGATGCCATTATACCCCATATGGAAAAAGCAAATCCAACAATGCATCTTATAATTAATAATGTATAATTTTTAAAAGTTCTTTCTTTTTCATCAACAACTAATAATAGAATTTCAGCAATAGTTGAAGATGCATATATAGGTAGATAACTTAAAGTTGCCAAAAGAACTATAAAGTTATATGCACCAATTAACCCTTTTGTAAAATTCATTATAAATATAATATTTATAAATATAGATCCTATTATTAAGGATATATATGGTGTCCCATATTTAGGATGCACCTTTGAAAATGCTTTAGGAAATATGCCGTCTACTCCAGCTGCAAAGCCTACCCTTGCTGTTGATAAAAGCCAACCTAAAGCAGTACCTAATATACTTATAGCTATAGCAATATTTAATATTGTTATATTTTTTAAACCAAGAGCTGATTTTATTATATCAGATATAGGTGCTGTACTATTTGCTAAGTTACTTTGACTCATTGCTCCCATAGCTGCTATACTTATAACAATATACAATGCTGTGCTTATTAGCATACCTAATATAGTGCTTCTTTTAACATTTTTCTCTGGATTTTTTATCTCTCCTCCAGCGACAGTTGCCGTTTCTAATCCCATAAATGCCCATAAGGTAACAGCTGCAGCTGCCGGAATTGTTTTAAGACCTAAACCTTCATTGCTTATACTAGAAGTTATATTTTTAATATCAAAATTGAAAAAAGCAATAACTATAAAAGATAGGAATAATATAACTTTAAATACTGTTATAAAAGCTGCTATATTACCAGCAAACTTAGTTCCTCTAATATTTATATAAGTACATATCCATAAAATTGCTGTACAAAATAAAAATCCTAGTAATGGATTACTTGTCAATCCCCCTATAACTTGTCCTAAATATGTAGCTACAACAATAAATATAGTAGCATTTCCAATCCAAGACCCATTCCAATAAAGCCATGCTGTTATGAATCCCCAAAAGTCACCAAATGCAATCCTTGAATATTCATAGACACCACCTGTTTTAGGTATTTTAGATCCTAAATTAGCAAAAGTTAAAGATAAAATAATTGCTCCTATTCCAGTAAAAATCCAAGCCATTATACTGGCTACTGGCGTTGAAACCTGTGCTAAAGTTGCAGGCAACATAAAAATACCTGATCCCATCATATTTCCTACAACTAAAGCAGTTGCTGTAAATAAACCGATTTCTTTTTTTAGTCCTTGTTTTTCCATTAACAACTTAATCTATTATTTATAATATGAATCCATATTAAATCATATACTAAAATAACAATTTAATTACTCCCACAAAATAAATAACGTAGACTTTCCCCCTATGTTTTTTTCTTACATACTCTATTATACCTTGCTTCTTCACTTCTTAAGGGTAATTTATTATATTTTCAATTTTAATTAATAATATTCTTAATTTATACACAATAATATTTTTATAAATTCTACTTAAATACTTAATCTTAGTTATCTAGAAGTAACTGAGAAAAAAATATTTTAAACTTATATAATAATGATATTTTAAATATAAAAAAAAGACTATCTTAATAGATAGTCTTCTTGGTGGAGATAAAGAGATTCGAACTCTTGACCCCCTGCGTGCAAGGCAGGT
>CAUWDH010000055.1:0-18830 GCA_963557775.1 uncultured Sarcina sp. | reverse complement strand
AATACCGTTTGCTGATAAGATTGCTGCTGAAACAGCATGGACAACACCTCCAGTATTAAGTGCATTCTTAGCTACTAACGGTGACTGGAAAGCTGCTGTTCTTGCATTAGGTACATTCTTATTATCAATAATCATATATGCACCATTCGTTATTGCTGCTAATAGAACAGCTGACGAATAGTAAATTTATTTAAAAAGTTTATAAATTTATTAAAAAACTTCTAAAAGGGACTGTAAGAAAAGTCAAATTATCTACAAAATATAGTATGTGGACAAATTCCATTAAAACTATATATTGTAGGTAACAAATTATTCTGATACAGCCCCTTTTTTCTATCTATTTTGAAATAAATTTTCAGAATATACTTCCTTCTCTAGCATCTAGTTGTTTTCATAACTTTAAATTTAATGTGTTTTTAAACGTTAAATTTAAGTATTAAGTTCTTTATCTTTATTCTTAAACCATTTTTATCCTATTACTGCTTAAAAAAATATATATATTCTCGTAAGATAATAATATAGATTTAATTTTAGGAGGTTCTATGAAAAATTCTTATTGTCCAAATTGCAAATCTAAAATTTCCTTTTTAAACTTACTTTTCAATACTTCTAATAGATGTCCAAATTGTAATTCTAATTTAAAAATATATTTTTTAGGAGAAATAATATTAATACTATCACTTCTCGTCCCAAGCCATATATTACTTAAAAAATCATTATTACTACAACTTCTACTTTGGATATTCTTTTGTATATTTATATTACAACCACTTATTCAAGTATTTAGCAATAAGCAATAACAATATATACAATCATTTAATATTTTATTATAAGGTTTTAAAAAAGGTATAAAACATTAATCATATTCTTTGTCATATATATCTTGATTTTAGTTGATTTTAGACTTCAATTTACTTATTTCATCTTTTTGGGAACTAAATAAGCTTAATAATACTTTAATTATAAACTCTTATGTTGCTCTTTATCATATAGTCCCTATTTCTTAAGTCTTCCTTAAAAATCTATTTTTGGTAACTGATTTTATCATTATGAATTTATTAACTATTTATAGTTTATCCATAACTCCATTAGTTATAATTCAAATAGTTAGAGCTATAAAAAAAGATAGTATCTAATATAACTAAAAACAAACTACATCAAATTTTAGTATTTTAAAATTAACTTTTTACATAAAAAAAAGAAGTTCTTTTCAGAACTTCTTTTTGGCAGGGGCAGTAGGATTCGAACCCACAACCAATGGTTTTGGAGACCACTACTCTACCGTTGAGCCATACCCCTTCGCTACATGAATTATTATATATGTTAATTAACAATAATGCAAGTACTTTTTTAAAATTTTTTTTAATTTTTTTATAATCCCTTTAATACTTTTCTTTTTTTACTTTTTTGGATAAAATATTTAAAGAATAACTATTAAATGAAAGGAGTTTTATTATGGAATTTATAGTTAGTACTATTGAAGAAACTCTTAATATAGGAAAGCAAGTTGGAAGCTTAGTTAAGCCAGGTGATATCATTTGTCTTACAGGTGACCTTGGAACAGGAAAAACCCATATGAGTAAAGGTATAGCTGAAGGGCTTGGAATTACAGAACATATTACTAGTCCAACTTTTAATATAGTAAATGAATATCATAGTGGTAGATTAAATTTATATCATTTTGATGTTTATAGAGTTAATGATCCTGACGAAATTTATGCAATTGGATTCGATGAATATATATTTGGTAATGGAGTAAGCCTAATTGAATGGGCAAACTATATAGAAGAAATAATCCCTAATGAATACTTATATATAAATATAAAAAAAATTCCTGAAAAAGGTGAGAATTTTAGAAAAATAACTATAGAAGCCTTCGGACCTTCTTATGATTACATAAAGGAGATAAAATTATGATAATTTTAAGTGTTGATTCTTCTTCTAGCACAGCCACTTGTGCTTTAGTTAAAGAAGATAAAATTTTAGGTGAAATAAACTTAAACGACAAAAAAGAACATTCTGTTATATTAATGGATTTAATAGATTCTCTTTTATCTAGATGTAACTTAACCTTAGATGATGTTGATGGTTTTGCTATTTCAGAGGGACCTGGATCATTTACAGGACTTAGAATAGGAATGGCTACTATAAAAGGTTTAGCATTTGGTTCTAATAAACCTTGTTTAGCTATATCTACTTTAGATACTTTAGCTTATAATGTAATTAATTTTAATGGTATCATTTGTCCTATAATGGATGCTTTAAGAGGTAATGTATATACTAACCTTTATAAAAATAATAATGGAAAATTAGAAGCAATATCAGAAGCTAATTGTTTATCAATTGAAGAATTAGTTTCTATTCTTAAAGAAAAAAATGAACCTATAATATTTTTAGGTGATGGACTTGTTAAGCATAAGGATTACTTACTTGAAAACCTAAATAATCTTAGCTTTGCTCCACTTAATTCTAATTATCCTAAAGCTTCATCATTAGGTGAATTAGCTCTTCAATTATTTAATTCTGGAGAAACTCAAGAATTAAATAAAATAGCTCCTGTTTACCTTAGAAAATCTCAAGCTGAAAGAGAATATGAAGCTAGAATGGGGATTTAACCATGGATATATCAATAGTACCTTTAGACTATGAACATATAAAAGAAGTTTCTAATTTAAGTGCATCAACTTTTCCTAAAGCTGAACAATGGGATGTGTTTTCATTAAAAGGTGAACTTGTTAAACACATTTCTCATAGTTTTGTAGCTTTACATCAAGATAAAGTTATAGGATTTGTGGGTATGTGGATAATTGTAGATGAAGCACAGATAAACACTATAGTTATAGATTCTAACTATAGAAATACTGGTGTTGGAACTGCTCTTTTAACTCATATAATTAACTATTGTAAAGAATTAAATGTAATTTCAATTTCTTTAGAAGTTCGTGAATCTAATGAGGCTGCAAAAAAACTTTATATTAATAAAGGTTTTTTCATAGAAGGAGAAAGAAAAAATTACTACTCTAATAATGGAGAAACAGCTCTTTTAATGAAATTAAACTTAAATTAATTGTTAAAACCAAAAAGAGGATATATCTATAATTTGATACATCCTCTTTACTTTTTATCTAGTTATATAACTTTACTATTATGACTACTTATTTTTTATTTAATAGATATATGCTATAAATACTCCTATGCTCTACAAGTAAAAGATAAACAGTCTCATATTTCTAGATAAGATACACTAAAATTCAGCTAAATTCAAAAAACTTTACCTGAATTAAGCATTGATTTATCGTCTAACTCCCTTAAATATAGCTACTGCTAATTTATTATATAAAACTAATGTTATTGCACTAATTAAAATTCCCTTTATTAAATTCACAGGAACAATTCCTACTAAAATATAAGTTAATAAAGCCTTTCCCTTAAAGCTTATATGGAATAATGGTAGTAGTATATATATATTAGCTAATATACCCATTATTATTATAGATATTGTTCCTAATATCATTCCTATTATGGCATTTTTCTTCGTTTTTTCTTTATTATAAATATAACTTGCTGGCCATACAAAAGATACACCTATTAAAAAATTAGCAATCTCTCCTACTCCACCTGTTGGTGACCCAGAAACTAATATATGAAGAATATTTTTTAAAGCTTCTATAATTATTCCTGCTAATGGTCCAAAAGCAAACCCTCCTATTAATGCTGGAATATCACTAAGATCTATTTGTAGCCACGGAAATGCTGGTACTATAGGTATTTGAAAGAACATTAAGATTACTCCTATAGCACTTAGAATTCCAATTTTAATAGAGATGTTTAATTTTTTGTTTCTATTCATTTTTGCTCTCCTCCCAAAATTGTCTTCTAGGGAGATAACAAGATAGCTGTAATTATGAGTTAAAAATTTCACTATTTTTAGTGTTATTAAATTTTAATTTTATTTAGCCTATTTTATTATTGCACTTTACGTATATCTTTTTCACTAACAAAAACCCTGGCATACTTATACCAGGGCATAGTTAACTCATTAATTAAACTACTCATTGTTTCTCTTCTTTCATCCAGACTTTAACTGTCGGCCTCGGAATTTCACCGAATCTACTATTTCTAGTTCGCGGGCTTTACCGCCGGTGGGGACTTACACCCCGCCCTGAAGATATGATTTGTTATTTTCATTAATATTATACCATACTAATACTTTTTTACAATAATTTCATTTTAATTTTTCATTGTTAAAGCTATTCTTTTTCTTTTTAAATCTACTTCTAAAATAGTTACTTCTATTACATCTCCAACTTTAACTATATCTAATGGATGTTTTACAAATTTATTTGCCATTTGGCTTTTGTGAACTAAACCATCTTGATGAACTCCAATATCAACAAAAGCTCCAAAATCAGATACATTTCTTACTGTTCCCATAAGCTTCATACCAGGTTTTAAATCCTTCATATCAATTACTCCAGATTTAAATATTGGTTTTGGAAGTTCTTCTCTAGGATCTCTTCCAGGCTTTTTAATTTCTTTAATTATATCCTTTAAGGTTAATTCTCCTACTGAAAGCTCTTCAACTAGTGTTTTTAATCCTTTTTCTGAAACTCTTTGTTCTATATCAGAAAAATCTTTTTCTTTTCCATAGCCTAAAATTTCTATTAGTTTTTTGGCTACTTCATAAGATTCTGGGTGAACAGCTGTATTATCTAAATATTCTTTTCCTTCACTTACTCTTAAAAATCCTGCACATTGTTCATAAGCTTTTTGTCCAAGTCTCTTAACCTTTAATAATTCTTTTCTAGATGCAAATTTTCCATTTTCTTCTCTATACTCAACTATATTTTTTGCTATAGTACTATTTATACCTGATATATAGGATAATAAAGATGGAGTTGCCATATTTAAATCTACACCAACATTATTAACACAATCTTCAACTACACCAGTTAATGATTCATCTAACTTTTTCGCTGTTACATCATGTTGATATTGTCCTACTCCTATAGCTTTAGGGTCTATTTTAACAAGCTCTGCAAGAGGATCTTGTAATCTTCTTCCTATAGAAATTGCCCCTCTTATAGTTACATCTAAATCTGGATATTCCTTATTAGCTAATTCTGAAGCAGAATAAACTGAAGCACCAGCTTCTGATACTATTACATAATATAGTTCTTTGCCACTCTCTGCCTTTATTTCTGATAACATTTCTGCTATAACCTCTTCAGATTCTCTAGAAGCAGTTCCATTTCCTAAAGAAATTATTCCTACATCATATTTATAAATTAATTCTTTTAATGTTTTCTTAGTTCCTTCTCTATCATTTTTAGGAACTGTTGGATATACTGTAGCTTTATCTAAAAATTTACCTGTCTCATCTAAAATTGCAACTTTACATCCAGTCCTAAAACCTGGATCAAAACCCATAACGCATTTCCCTTTTATAGGAGATTGCATTAAAAGTGCCTTTAAATTTGCCTTAAATATAGCTATTGCACCTACTTCACCTTTTTCAGTAAGCTCACTTCTTATTTCTCTCTCTATAGATGGATATATCAATCTCTTTAAAGAATCCTTAATACTAAGCTCTAAATATTTATCAGTTTCATTATTTCCTTTGAGAATTTTACTATTAAGATAATTTATTATTTTATCTTCATTATATGTTATTTTAACTGATAGTATCTTTTCTTTTTCTCCTCTATTTATAGCAAGAACTCTATGAGCTGGAATATTTTTAACTGCTTCACTATATTCATAATACATTTCATATGGAGTTGGTTCTTCACTTCCTCCTTTAGTTTCAATATTTCCTTCTCTTAATACTAATTCTCTAATAAATTTTCTATACTCAGCATTATCTGATATTATTTCACTAATAACATCCATAGCTCCATTTAACGCGTCTTGAGCATTTTTAACTTCTTTTTCTTCATTTATAAATTCTTTAGCCTTTTCTTCTATATTTCCTTTAAAATCTCCAGCTAATATTAATTCACCTAGAGGCTTTAATCCCTTTTCTGCTGCTATAGTTGCCCTAGTTCTCTTTTTAGCTTTATATGGTCTATATAAATCTTCAACTTCAGTTAAACTATTTACTTTTTCTATTTCACCTTTAAGTTCTTCTGTTAATTTCCCTTGTTCATCAATTAATCTTATAACATCTTCTTTTCTACTTTGTAAATTTCTTAAATAAGTTAACCTTTCAAAGAAATTTCTTAAAACTTCATCAGTAAGATTTCCTGTTCTTTCTTTTCTATATCTAGCTATGAAAGGAACTGTATTTCCTTCATCAAGCATTTCAATAACACTCTCTACTTGCTTTAAAGATATATTAAGCTCCTTACTTAAAACCTCATTTATATTTGTCATTACCTTCAACTCCTACATCACCTAGTATATTAAATAAAATTAGTTGAAATAAGCCCAATAAATAGACTTACTCAACTAAAATTTTGACTATATTATTGGTTACTACTACTTCCTAGATAAGCAACAATAAAATCATCTATTTCTCCATCCATTACCAAATTCACATTGGATATTTCTTTATTTGTTCTATGGTCTTTAACTAAAGAATAAGGATGAAATACGTAACTTCTTATTTGGCTTCCCCATCCCATATCCTTTAATTCTCCAGTTAAATCTTCTATTTTTTCTTTATGAGCTCTTTCCTTAAGTTCAATTAACTTAGCTTTGAGCATTCTCATAGCTGTATCTTTATTAGCAAACTGACTTCTTTCATTCTGACATTGAACAACTATACCTGTTGGAATATGTGTTATTCTAACTGCTGATTCCGTTTTATTTATATGCTGTCCACCAGCCCCACTAGCTCTATAAGTATCTATTCTTAAATCAACTGGATTTATATCTATATCTTGCTCTTTAGTTAATTCCGGTAATACCTCTACTGATGAAAAAGAAGTTTGCCTCTTTCCATTAGCATTAAAAGGTGAGATTCTAACTATTCTATGAATTCCTTTTTCTGCTTTTAAGTAACCATAAGCAAAGTCACCTTTTACTGAAAGAGTAACACTCTTTACCCCTGCTTCATCTCCTGCTATATAATCTAAAGTTTCCACAGAATAACCTTTTTTCTCACACCATCTTGTATACATTCTAAGAAGCATAGAAGTCCAATCATTGGCATCTGTTCCACCAACTCCTGTATGAAGAGTAACTATAGCATTATTTTTATCATATTCTCCTGATAAAAGAGTTTCTACTCTAAGAGCATTTACTATCTTATCTATATCATTAATTTCAGCTATTATCTCATTAGCTGTTTCCATATCATCCTCTTCCATTATATCCCTTAATACTTCTACATCTTCTATTCTTCCAACTAACGCTTTATAATTATTTATTTTTTCCTTAATTCTTTTACTAAGTTGAGTTATTTCTTGGGCTTTATTTATATCATTCCAAAAATCTGTTTCTTGCATTTTAAACTCTAACTCTTTCTCTTCTTTCTCTAACTTAGCCAAGTCAAAGTGACTCACTCACTTTCTCTAATGTAGATTTAAGTATAGTAAGTTTATTAAAACTATTTTCTAATTCTAAAATCATTTAATCACCTCTTTATTATATTTTATATTTTTTATAAGTTATATACAGTATATCATTACTTCAAAATTTAATACAAAAAAGGATTATACCATAATTCCTAGTAAACTAGTAATTTGATATAACCCCCTTTTATTATTGTAATTTAAAATTAATTTGTGGCTTCACTTCCACAACAATTTTTATATTTCTTTCCACTTCCACATGGACACGGATCGTTTCTTTTTATTTTTGGTCCATGTTTAATTGGCTGTTTTTTATTATTAACTTCTTTTTCTCCGTGAATTGCTTCAGCTTCTTCAGCAACCTTTTCTCTCTTTGGAGCTTCAACTTGAACTCTAACATGATATAAGTACTTAACTGTATCTAGTTTAATACTTTCTATCATTTCTTCAAACATATTACTACCTTCCATTTGATATGCTTGAACAGGGTCTTGTTGTTTATATGCTCTAAGTCCTATTCCTTGTTTTAAGTGATCCATATTATCTATATGATCCATCCACTTACTATCAACGCATTTAAGCATAATAACTCTTTCTATTTCTCTCATTTGTTCTGAACCAATAGATGCTTCTTTTTCTTCATAAAGCTTCATAGCAACTTCTAATAATTTTGCTTCTATTTCCTCTGGTTCAAGTTTAAATAAATCTTCAACATTAAATTCATCCTTAGGTAAATAAATATCTTCAAGATAATTTAATAGAGTTTCTATTGCTTCCTTATAATTTTCATCTTCTGAATCTAAATGAACATTAACAGCAGTTTCTATTATTTCCTTTATCATAGTTGTTATATAATCTTTTAGGTTTTCACCCTCTAAAACTTCCGTTCTTTGTTTATATATTATTTCTCTTTGTTGATTTATAACATCATCATAACCTAACAAGCTTTTTCTTATGTCAAAGTTATTACCTTCAACCTTCTTTTGAGCATTTTCTATAGTTTTAGTTACCATAGCGTTTTCTATAGCTTCATCTTCATCAAGACCTATCTTATCAGCTATAGCCATAACCTTATCTGAACCGAAAAGTCTCATTAAATCATCTTCAAGAGATATATAGAATCTTGATTCCCCAACATCTCCTTGACGTCCTGAACGTCCTCTTAACTGATTATCTATTCTTCTTGATTCATGTCTTTCTGTACCTATTATTTTTAATCCACCAACTTCTAAAGCTCCTTCTCCAAGCTTTATGTCAGTACCTCTTCCTGCCATATTAGTAGCTATAGTAATATTTCCTAGTTGACCTGCTTTAGAAACTATTTCAGCTTCTTGTTCATGGTACTTCGCATTAAGAACTTTATGTGGTATTCTTTTTTTCTTTAATAAATCAGATATTAACTCTGACTTTTCAATACTAGTTGTACCTACAAGAATTGGTTGACCTGTTTTATGTGTTTCCATTATTTCTTCAACAATAGCATTATATTTACCTCTTTGAGTTTTATAAACTAAATCTTTTTGGTCTTTTCTTGCTATTGGTCTATGAGTTGGTATAATAACAACATCTAAACCATAAATTTCTCTAAATTCAGCTTCCTCTGTTTGAGCTGTACCAGTCATTCCTGATAATTTTTCATACATTCTAAAGTAATTTTGGAATGTTATAGTTGCTAAAGTTTTTGATTCTCTTCTTACTTCAACATTTTCTTTAGCTTCTATTGCTTGGTGAAGACCATCTGAATATCTTCTACCTTCCATAAGTCTTCCTGTAAATTCATCTACTATGATTATTTCATTATTTTTAACCATGTAGTCTTTATCTCTCTTCATTAAGTAGTTAGCTTTTAAGCCTTGAGTTACATAATGTTGAAGTTCCATATTTTCAGCATCTGCATAGTTTTCAACATTAAATGTTTTTTCAGCTTCATGCATTCCTTCATCCGTTAACATTACAGCATGACCTTTTTCATCAACAGTAAAATGTTCTTCTTCTTTTAATCTCTTAACAAAGAAATCTGCTATTTTATAAAAATCTGTTGATTTATCTCCAGCACCTGATATTATAAGAGGAGTTCTTGCTTCATCTATAAGAATTGAGTCAACCTCATCCACTATACAGTAATTTAATTTTCTTTGAACTCTTTCTTCTTTATATATGACCATATTATCTCTTAAATAGTCAAAACCAAATTCATTATTAGTTCCATAAGTTATATCAGCTGCATAAGCTTCTCTTCTTTGGTCATTTGTTAATCCGTGAACAATAACCCCTGTGGTTAATCCAAGATATTCATATAACTGCCCCATCCACTCTTTATCTCTTTGTGCAAGATAATCATTTACAGTTATTACATGAACTCCTTTTCCTGATAATGCATTTAAATAAGCTGGTAATGTTGCAACTAAAGTTTTACCTTCACCTGTTTTCATTTCTGAGATTCTACCTTGGTGTAAAACAATTCCCCCTATAAGTTGCTCTCTATAGTGTTTCATTCCTAAAATTCTCTTAGATCCTTCTCTTACTACAGCAAAAGCTTCAACTAAAATATCATCTAAAGTTTCTCCTTTTGCTAGTCTCTCTTTAAATTCTTGAGTTTTTCCCTTT
The DNA here is from genome assembly GCA_963557775.1 of uncultured Sarcina sp. GTDB lineage: Bacteria > Bacillota > Clostridia > Clostridiales > Clostridiaceae > Sarcina. Next base: position 8,706 of record CAUWDH010000055.1, on the reverse strand, counting down.
AGCTCTTCTTCTGATAATGCTTCCATTGATGGACCTAATTTATCTATTTTATCAATTAAAGGAATTATATTTTTTACTTGTCTTTCACTATAACTACCAAAAATCTTATCAAAAAATCCCATATTTATTCTCCTCAATTCTCTTAGTTTATTTAATGATTATTATATCACTTATTCCTGTAAATTTTCAATAAAGTTGATTAGTTCACATTTTTTTAAGCTTTTAATACTTTTTATTAAAATTTCTTTCAAAATTATCCAACTTTTAGTTTAACATTTATTTTAATTAATATACTTCTTTCTATACTTTTTAATATATTATTTTTTAACCTATCAAAAAAAGGAAAAAACCAACCATTTTAATGTAAATAAAAAAAGGGGCTGTATCAAATAAGCACCTTAATAATGATGAACCTATATAGCTAGGTAAAAGGAAGAGAGGATGTATCTATAATTTAATACATCCTCTTCCTTATACCTAATATTGAAATATATATTTATTTGAAGTCCTAGCAATTAAAAGTCTAGGCTTACTATATACAAATTTTACTCATCTTCAGCTTCTATTAAACCATAATGTCCATCTTTTCTTTTATAAACTACACTTATTTCATTTGTATCAGCATCTCTAAATACAAAGAAATTGTGGCCTATTAATTCCATTTGAAGTACTGCTTCATCTGGTAACATTGGTTTAACATCAAATTTCTTAGTTTTAACAATTTTTTTATCTTCTACTCTCTCATCCTCATCGATAGCTATTTCACTATCTATTTGAGCGAATTTTAGAGAATCATATTCAAGTTTCTTTAATTTAGTTTTATGTTTTCTGATTTGACCTTCAAGTTTTTCCTCAACTAAATCTAATGATTTATACATATTTTCAGTTGATTCTTCACCTCTTAAAAATACCCCATTAAAAGGTATTATAACTTCAACTATTTGTCTGTTTTTTTCTACCTTTAATGTTACTTTGGCTTCGACATTCTCATTAAAATATTTCTCTAACTTTGATATCTTCTTTTCTACTGTATCCTTTAAAGCATCTGTTAATGTTATATTTCTTGCATGTATTTTTATTTTCATATGCCCAGCCCCTTTCATAAAACATTTAAAAAACCTTTTAAATATTTTCTATGATTTAATTTTACTACTTGTAAGAAGAAGAAACAAACTAAAAAAAGAATAAATTTTCTGAAAATTTGTAATCCTTTACTCTTTAGCTTTCTTTTTCTCTCTTTTATTATATGATTCTAAACTTGACTTTTTTACTTTCTTGGTTATTTTTTCATAAAAAAAAATTGTTAGTCTAAACTAACAATTTTTTGTGTACTAGCTGACCTGGTCTTTGACCCCACACTCGCCTGCTGGAGCTTTCGCTACCCGGTATTATCCTCTCACTACTAACCCTCTCAGTTTACTGGCAGGACTTACTTCTAAGCCGCACCATGCTCATTAAAACTTTGTTTAACTTACGTGGATCGTTTTGCCTGCGACTGGCATCGACTTTCAACCACAGACCTAGCACATATATTATTATATACTACTTTTCACTACAGTCAACAAAAAAACATCAATATTATAATATTTTTTTAAAATTGTTGTTGAACTAATTAAAGTTGCACCACTTGTTACTACATCATCTAATAATAAAACTTTTTTATTTTCTATACATAATCTTTTTTTACCTATATAAAAAGCATCTTTTATATTTTCCAATCTTTCACTTTTACATAATGTTTTTTGTTCTTTTATACCTTCCTTTTTACTCAACATTTGAATAACTTCTTTTCCTACTTTTTCAGAAAGTTTCTTAGCTAAATATTCACATTGATTAAATTCTCTTTTTCTTAAAGCACTCTTATTCATAGGAATATAAGTTATATAATCAAATTCTATCTTTTCCTCTATTATTCTTTTATATAATAAGTGTGCAAAAAATTCACCAACATTAAAGTTCTTTTTATATTTAAACTCTGAAACAAGTTTTTTTATCATATGATTATAATACACTACAGAATAACATTTATTATTATCTAAAAGAAAAGGTTCTCCTACATACTTTAATTGCTTTTTACATTTTTCACATAAAAAATATTCACTTTCTTCTACTCCACAATTCAAACAATTAGTGCAACTAGGATATATAATTTCTAATAAACAATTAATTAAATCTTTTATTATATACCTCACTCCCAAACAATTTTATTAAAAAACCTTGAAATACTTTTAGCTTCATCAATTTCTTTACTGTCTTGTTTACTAACTATTATCATTTCATTCTCTTCTTCTAATAAAGTTAACCTTCCACATATAAAAACTATTTTTTTATATGTAAAAAATTCTTTATTAGCACTATATATTATAAAATTTGAATTATCTAATTTATCTATAATCTTATCAATCTCTTCTATTATTATGATTTGATTTCCACTAGATAAAATTAACTTTAATACCTCATAATTATTGACATCTTTATATACTTTTATATCATCAAATATATAAAGATATTTATTTAAATTATCATAAAACATATCACGTTCATCTTTTCCTACATAAATTATAGTGTTATGTCCTAATTTACTAAAATACTCAAAATAATCTGTTATTATATTGGGAATTTTCTTTTTTAAATTCAATTTACTTATTATAATTCTAGGCTCTATAAAATGAGTTTCTCTTCCTTGAGTTGTTATATATAAAAAATCACAATTTTTTAGTATTTCTTCTATAGAAAAAATAATTATCTTTTTTGTTTTTTTATATAAATAATCTACCATTTCTATAAAATCCAACTTACTATAACTACTATAAACACTTAAATCGTCTATAATAATAGTATCATAACTACTATTTTCTTCATTCCATCTATCTAAGGTTTTTATATGAATATTATCTCTTTCAAACTTTTTTAGTTCTATGTTATTAGTTAAACATAATATTTTACTTTTATTTTCCTTATTTAATAAATCCTTTACTATTATTATAGATTTATAAGGCTCCATAATTGTATTAATAATACCTACTTGTTTATTTTCATAATACTCTAATATCTTTTCCTTACTCCTTTTATCTTGCAAAGAAAAATACATTTTATCTAATCCCAAAATAATCACCCTACTTTATAATAGATACAATATTTTTAATTTAAAAAAGTTAAACATTTCAATCTTTACTTAAAAATTATTCTTCAATTGCATCATTACTTATAATTTCTTTTATTCTCCATTTCAAAGAAGAATATCTATTCATACTTTTAGTATTTTCAACCATATACTTAAGTGCTCTTTCCATTCCAGCGACCACAACCATTGATTTAGCTCTAGTTATCCCTGTATAAAGAAGATTTCTATTCATAAGGAAAGGTGAACCCATATAAACAGGCATTATTATTACTGGAAACTCACTACCTTGGCTTTTATGGATAGTTATAGCATAAGCTAATTCTAGTTCATCTAAAAGACTAAAATCATATTTAACTCTTCTTTCATCATCGAAAATAACATTTAAAGTTCTATCCTCATTGTTTATACTTTCAATAAATCCCATATCTCCGTTAAACACACCTTCTCCTTCTAAATCACCAATTCCTTGAACTCTATTCCACTTTAAGGTGTAATTATTTTTAATTTGCATTACTTTATCGCCAACCCTAAAAACAGAATCTCTAAATTCCTTTTCATCCTTATATGGCTTCTTAGGATTTAATACTTCTTGTAGTTTTTGGTTTAAATTTATTACTCCTAAAGTCCCTTTTTTCATAGGTGCCAATATTTGAATATCCTTATATTTATCCCATTTCCCATTGAAATTAGGTAGCCTTCTATTTATCAAGTCTACAATTAATTCTAATATTTTATCTTGATTCTCTTCTCTTAAAAAATAAAAATCTTTTCCTTTCTCATTTAATTTAGGCATTTTACCTCTATTTATTCTATGAGCATTTACAACTATTAAGCTTTCTTTTCCCTGTCTAAAAATTTCATCTAGTCTAACAACTTTAGTAAATTCACTTTCAATTAAATCCTTCAAAACATTTCCTGCACCCACTGATGGTAATTGGTCTATATCTCCAACTATTATAAGTCTTGTTCCTACCTTTATCGCCTTCAATAAATTATTCATTAATGCTACATCTATCATAGATGCTTCATCAATTATTACTACATCTCCATCAATAGTTTTTTGTTCCTTCGTTTCAAATAAAAGCTCTTCTCCTTCTTCACTTACCCCCATGTCTAACAATCTATGTATTGTTTTAGCTTCTCGCCCTGTTGATTCTCCCATTCTTTTGGCAGCTCTTCCTGTTGGTGCAGCTAAAACAACTTTCATATGGCAACTTTCAAAAATTTCAATTATAGCTTTTATTATTGTTGTTTTTCCCGTACCAGGACCTCCTGTAATAATTTCTATTCCATTTTGGAATGCACCTAATATGGCTTCTTTTTGTGAAGGTGCAAATTTTATTTTATTGTCCCTTTCAAAATGCTCTATTAAGTTTTCTACATCTGCATTTATATTTTGAAAATTGCTTATTGCTAAGGTAAGTATCCTATTAGTTATTCCTAATTCATTGTAATAATAAGGTATAGTAAATACAGCATCTTCTCCTTCTACAACTTCTAACTTTATTTTATTATCTAATACTGCATCGTTTATATTCTTTTCTATAATTTCACTTTTTACTTCTAAATTTTCAGAAGCAGCTTTTATTAAATCCTTTTTTAACATATAAGTATTTCCATTAGTACAATAGTCATTGATTATATACTTTATTCCACTTTGAATTCTGAAATCTGATTCTTTTTCTACACCCATAGATTTAGCTATTCTATCAGCAGTTTTAAATCCTATTCCTATTATTTCTTCTGATAATATATAAGGGTTTTCCTTAACTATATCTACTGATGCAGCTCCATATTTTTTATATATTTTTAAACATTGATTCATAGTAATTCCATGTTCCTGAAAATATATAGAAATATTTTTTAATTCACTTTGTTCCCTGTAAGATTCTATTATTATCTCTAATTTCTTTTTTCCAATACCTTCTACTTCTTTTAACCTATCTATTTCATTATCAAGTATCTCTAAGGTTTTCTCTTCAAATTTCTCAACTATTTTTTTAGCTGTAACTGGACCTATTCCATGTATTATCCCAGATGAAAGATACTTTTTTATTCCTTCAATGGATGTAGGTAATATTTCCTCAAGTGATTCTATTTTAAATTGTCTTCCAAATTGTTTGTGTACAATCCATTCACCAGATAACTTTAAATTTTGTCCTTCTTTGACCTGTGGAACTGCTCCAACAGCTGTATGTACATTATTATTTTCTCTAAATTTTATTACTGTATATCCAGTATCATCGCTTTTAAAAACAATACTTTCTACTATTCCACTTAATTCTTCCATTATATTACTCCTAGATTAATTAAATTAAAATTTAATAAAAAATCAAATTAAAACTCCACCTAAATTGAGTCTACGTTATACTTTTCTATATTATACTCAATTATATCATATTTTAAGCCTATAACTTACTTTGTATACTTCTTAAGTAATATATCAAGATAAAGCTTATTAACTTCTAATAAATTTCTTCTTTTCAATTATATACACATCTATTAATAAATTGACTACCCTATTTTTATAGAGTAATATATTCTTATATTAGTAAAGTTTGGGAGGGAGACTATGTTAATAAAAAATTGTAATATAATTTTTATTGATAAAATAGAAAAAGGATCTGTTCTTATTGAAAATGGTAAAATCAAAGAAATAAACCCAACTACTCCATACGAAGGGGAAACTATTGATGCTAATGGTCTATATTTATCCCCTGGATTTATAGATGTACACATTCATGGCGCTGCTGGTTACGATACAATGGATGGTACTTTTAAATCAATTAATGAAATTGCTAAAGCAATTGCTAAACACGGTACAACTTCTTTTACACCAACTACAATGACAGTAGCTTCTGAAGATATTCTACAATCTATGAAAGTTATAAAAGAAGCTAAATTAAACGGAACTGATGGTGCTAATGTTTTAGGCGCACATCTTGAAGGACCTTTTATTAGTCCTAAGGCTATTGGTGCTCAAAATCCTAAATATGTTTTAGCTCCTTCTATTGAAAATTTCAATAAAATAGTTGGAGATTATGAAGATGCAGTAATATCTATAACTCTTGCACCTGAAGTAGATGGTGCTGAAGAATTGATAAAATATCTATCAGATAAATCAATAAAAGTTTCTATGGGACATACTAAAGCTACTTACGAAGAAGCTATGAATGGAATAAATTGTGGATGTTCACATGCCACTCACTTATTTAATGCTATGACTGGATTTGCCCATAGAGAACCAGGGGTTGTTGGTGCTGTTTTTGATAGTCCTATAACAACTGAAACTATATCTGATGGTATTCATATATCATATCCAAGTCTAAGAACTGCTTATAAAGTAAAGGGAACTGATAAGGTTTTATTAATAACAGATGCTATGATGGCTTGTTCTATGCCAGATGGAATGTATAGTTTAGGGGGTCAAGATGTTGTAGTTAAAAATGGAGCTGCTAGATTAAAAGACGGAACTTTAGCTGGTTCTATTTTAACTTTAGATAAAGCAGTTAAAAATGTTTATAACAATAGTAACTATGACTTATTTGAAGTTGTAAAAATGGCTACTTACAATGCTGCTAAACACTGTAAAGTTGAAAATAAAAAAGGTTTAATAAAAGAAGGTTTTGATGCTGACTTATTATTATTTGATAAGGATATAGACATCAAACATGTTATAATAAATGGTAAATTAAACTACAGTAAATAAACGCAAACTTAATTAAAAAATAAAAAGAAGTATCTTAAAGTGAAAGTTTTTTTCTTAGATACTTCTTTTTTACTAACCTAAAAAATTCAGAGGCAATTCAATTGCCTCTGAATCAAATTTATTTTAAATTACTTCATTAACTTTTTGATTTCTTCAACTTTTGTTAATTGTTCCCATGGTAATTCAACATCAGTTCTTCCGAAGTGTCCATAAGCAGCAGTTTGCTTGTAGATTGGTCTTCTTAAGTCTAAGTCTCTGATTATAGCACCTGGTCTTAAGTCGAATACTTTTTCGATTATTTCGATTATTTCAGCTTCGCTCATTTTTCCTGTTCCGAAAGTATCAACAACTATTGAAACCGGTTTAGCAACACCTATAGCGTAAGCTAATTGTATTTCAGCTTTATCTGCAACACCAGCAGCAACTAAGTTTTTAGCAACCCATCTTGCAGCGTAAGCAGCTGATCTGTCAACTTTTGTTGGGTCTTTTCCTGAGAATGCTCCACCACCGTGTCTTCCCATTCCACCGTATGTGTCAACGATGATTTTTCTTCCAGTTAATCCACTATCTCCTTGTGGTCCACCAACAACGAATCTTCCAGTTGGGTTGATGTAGTATTTAGTATTTTCATCTAATAATTCAGCTGGAACTACAGCCTTAATTACGTGTTCCATTAAATCTTTTTGAATTTGTTCTAAAGTTACTTCTGGTCCATGTTGTGTTGAAATAACTATAGCATCTATTCTTACTGGCTTATCATCTTCATATTCAACAGTTACTTGAGTTTTTCCATCTGGTCTTAAGTATGATAAAGTACCATTTTTTCTTACTTCTGTTAATCTTCTTGATAATCTATGAGCCATAGCAATTGGTGTTGGCATGTATTCTTCTGTTTCGTTAGTTGCATAACCAAACATCATACCTTGGTCTCCAGCTCCAACAGCTTCAACTTCATCTTTTTCACCTTGTCTTGATTCTAAAGCTTCGTCAACTCCCATAGCTATGTCAGCTGATTGTTCATCTATAGTAGTCATTACAGCACAAGTTTCACAATCAAAACCATATTTAGCTCTGTCGTATCCGATTTCTTTTATAGTGTTTCTTACAACTTTAGGGATATCAACATAACAATTAGTTGTTATTTCTCCCATAACCATAACCATACCTGTAGTTACAGCTGTTTCACAAGCAACTCTAGCATTTTTATCTTGAGCTAATATTGCGTCTAATACTGAGTCTGAAATTTGGTCACAGATTTTATCTGGATGTCCTTCTGTTACTGATTCTGAAGTAAATAATCTTCTCATTTTAATTTGTTACCCTCACCTACTAAGAGTAACGTCCTCCTTCCTTTTTTATATTAAAAAATAAAGTCCCTTACATAAGAAGAGACTTTAGTATTTAAAGCACTCCCCTTATCTTGCAGATTTATACTGCAGGAATTGGCACCTTGGTATAAAATACTGGTTGCCGGGTTTCATTGGGCCCTGTCCCTCCACCTCTCTTGATAAGAGTTTTATTTTTTAACATCTTTTAAATATTCTTTTTTATCTTTTTAACTAAATTAACTAAAATTTTACTTTTAAAATTGTAAAATTAAATAGACACTATATAGTGTCTATTTATGGTGGTGGGAGAAGGATTCGAACCTTCGAAGTCGTCCGACAACAGATTTACAGTCTGCCCCCTTTGGCCACTCGGGAACCCCACCTTTTTATGGAGCTGACAATCGGAATCGAACCGATAACCTGCTGATTACAAGTCAGCTGCTCTGCCAATTGAGCCATGTCAGCATATAAGCTATATTTTATTTTAAAATGGTGGTGGGAGAAGGATTCGAACCTTCGAAGTCGTCCGACAACAGATTTACAGT
>CAUWDH010000054.1:0-19046 GCA_963557775.1 uncultured Sarcina sp. | reverse complement strand
TTATAATTTTCAAGGATATTTTCAAATGTTGAAATTGTAAAAAATAGTTATTCAATAACCTATATAATAATATAATTTTATTTTCCCTTAATTAACTATTAAGCAATCGGTTTACTTTTTATTAATATTATTAACAGATTTTCCACTATATTTTTATTATTTCCCACTTATAATTAAGTCATAAGGTGAAACAAAAGAAGCACAAAATATACTAATAACTATTAAAAAATGAAATAAAAACTAAAATAAAAATGGAGGATGTTAATATGAAAAGAAAAAGTATTTTAACTCTTGTAAGAGCAACAACATTATTATCAAGTATGGCTTTTGTAGTTACTCCAAATGTTGCAACAGTAGCTTCACCAGCACAACAAAATATTAAACTATTATCTAATGTATCACAAGCAACAATAGTTACTGCTAATGGCTTAAATGTTAGAGCCAAAGCATCTATGAATGGTGCTAAGTTAGGAGTTTTACCAAAAGGGGCTAAAGTTAATGTTATAGGACAAGAAGGTAATTGGAGTAAAATTATGTTCAATGGCAAAACTGCCTTTGTTAGTTCACAATATTTAAAATAAGTTATTATAAATTCTAGTTACAACTTAAAATCTAATCATTGAAATTATCTTTCGACAATTAAATTATAAAAATAACAGCTCCTAAGTAAAACTTAGGGGCTGTTAGCTGCTTTCTTATTTAATAAGTAAGATCATAAGAAAAATTGTACAATAAATTATAATTTCTAAGTTCTGTTAATCTTATAGTTTCTCTTTGTTGTGCTACTTCTTTATTAACGCCTGTAAGACCTTGCCCAGCAATCTCTATTTGCCTATTTTTAAAACTTATCCATTGTTCTTCATAATTAGTTAGAAGAGTTGGACCTACTATATTATCAATATTCTCTTTTATATATCCATAATTTTCATTTAAACTATTATTTAAGATATTATAAATATTATTATATGAATTATTTACACTATTATAATTATTACTATTCATATTGCTTAAAACTTCTTCAGCTTGACTTTTAGCATTACAAAAATTATTCATAAGATTACTTGGAACAATACCTTGTCCATCTAATTGGTAAATTCTTTCCACTGAATTTGTCAAAGTAGGATTATATCCATTATTCATATAACTACTTATAAGATAAGCTGCAAAATTTTGATAAGCTGCTCTTATGTCAATTTCATAAACAATTTTATCATTTGAAATTGTTGCCTTTCTTCCATCAACCAAAAATTTTGTTGAACTTTGATTAAAATTCTCAAAATTCTCTACAGTTTCATTAAATTTAGTTAAATTTTCACCTGATAACTTAAATCTAATCATCGGAATAATAGTATCGTTAACATAATTTATCATATCTGTAGTTGATTTAAACTCTACATCATGAGTTACACCCTCTGGATATAAAACATTATCTATTCCCTTTATTAAGAAATCAACATTTTCCTGTGAAAGAACTCCTGTTGAATTAATTAAATTCCAATTGATGCTTTTGCTTTTTTCTGTCCCATTATTGCTTCCATTCTTGATCTCACTACCATTGCTATTTTCTAACTTATTACCACTACTTGCGCTATTGCTAGCATTTAAGCTATGCCCATATTGAGATTCATTATTACTTAAGGTTGTGTTATTAACCATATTTTCTGAGTTTACTGTTGTTGCATTTACTCTCTTAGAAGCTTCCTTATTACTAGTAAATTTTAATAAAATATTAGAATTCATTGTCTTTTCATAAGAAAAGATTCCTGCTCCTATTCCTAAAACCACTATAATTAATCCTCCAATTAATAGCCTTTTCATAAGTTATTCTCCTTTTAGTACTTTCTCCATAATTTTTAGTTGTTAACATTTTTTACATATTTAATATTAATACAAAGTTTTAATAAAGAAGTTTACAAACTACAACAAACTTATTATTTTAATATGTCAATATTATTAAAAACACTATTATAAGAAAGCACTAAAAAAAGATAGCTCAATTAAAAAGCTATCTTAATCCTTTAATTAATCTTTTTATTCTATATCCCATTTCCATCCTGAACTACCAGCTGCTATTTCAAAATGATATTTAACAATTCCAAGGTCTAGTTTAGTATAAAATCCGCTTAATGCCTTTGCACCTACTAAGTTTCCATTTAGAGTAATTAAAAATTTCTGCTGATTCATAGCTGTTGGTGCAAGTTGTACAGCTTCCATTCCCTTCTTAAACCATTGAGGCATTTCCCCTTTTACACTACAAAGTTCTTCTATTGATTTTGTCTTATGACTAATTCCAGAGGTTTCACCATATCCTATAGCTATTACACAGCATAGCTTCTCCCCTTTATCTATATGGCAAAGAGTTTTTGATTTACTATAAGTAAGTGCAACCCAACATGTATTAAGCCCTAACTGAACTGCTTTCAATAAGACTTTTTCACCATAGTATCCACCTCTCTCTTCTAAGTCTTTTCCCTTTTTTCCAACGATTGCAATATAATTTCTTACATTTTTAAACTTCCCATAATTAGCCATAAATCCACTAAAAGCCTTCGGTTCATCTATACATAATTGAATATGCATATTTCCTTCCATATTACACTCATCAATTACTTTTTGTAATTCTTCCTTTATATTTTCATCAATTTTTTTATCAGTATAACTACGAACTGAATGACGTTTATTCATAACTTCTAAAATATCCATAGTGTTCTCACACTCCTTTTTAAATAATAAAATTTAGAAATTTTATTTAATATTATAATTTCTTCTTCACCTTTTGAGCAAAGTTCATTAGAAACTTCTTGAATAATACCATAAATATTTTCCATGAGCCCTAAAAGTTGTTTCCATACAGTTTCACTTGAATTTACATAATAATAATTCTTAGTTCCTTCACGATACATACTAATAATTCCTGCATTTTTAAGAATCTACAAATGATGAGAAACTGCTGGTCTAGATAGGTGAGTTCTTTTTGTAATCTCACCAACTCTTATTCCATGAACATCACTTTCAAGTAAGGCTATTATAATATGCTGCCTTGTCTCATCACCTAAAGCCACAAAAGCTTTTTCATAAGCTTTAAATTCTTTTGCTAACTGTAATCTTCTCTCATGACATTTTTCCATTATTCAAATCCCTTTCATTTATTATTTATAAACTATATTTAATTCAGATAGAATTATAATTCAACCCAAAATTTAGTATAAGTTATCTAAATTAACATATTTTCATCTCTAACTTATGAAATATCCAAATATTATATCCTCTAAATCTATGGTAATTCTATTATTTGAGGCTTTACATTTGAGTCATGTGTTGCAAATACACCTTTACAATTGTCTTTATGAGCCATAACTTGTATCCATTTTAAAGATTTTAACATATCCTCTTTGTTATAAAGAGGTCCTGGTATACGTAAATTTTCCCATGAATCTTTTTCATATCCACAATCACCTGTAAGTAAAACAAATTCATTATTATTTTTAACCATAACAACAATATTTCCCATTGTATGACCTTTTGCATCTATTAACAATACTTTTTCATCTCCAAAAACATCATATGCTCTTTTAAAAGGTCCATATTCTGAATCTTTCATCTGAAAAGATTCAATATTTATATCTTTCCAAAATCTATTTCCATATCGTATATTTCCCTTTCTTATTGTACTTAATTCTTCTTCACTTATCATAATCTTCTTTGCATTTTTAACAAGCTTTATTCCACTTGCATGATCACAGTCCATATGTGTCATAAAAACATAATCTAAATCCTTAGTCTCTATTCCCATATCTAAAAGTTGTTCATCAATAGCTTTTCCTTCTGGTAACCTTGGTTTACTTGCCATATATAATAAGGGAGACATATGCTTAATTGGGCTTACTCTTACTTCCTTGTGCCATCCTGTATCAATTAAAATCTTTCCCTTCGGATGCTCAATTAAATATGCTGAAACAGGAAGCCAAATACGTAATTTTTTATTCCTTCCAACCCCTGTATATGCAATAGGATTTTTAGATACATCTCTAAATGGTACTGCTGGATCAACTCCTACTTCTCCGCAATGCAAAATATGAACTTTAATACTCTTCTCCATATCACATCCTCCTTAGAGCAATAGTTTATTAGTTCATCGGTTTATTTTTTTTAACAATTATAGCATATATTTTTTTCAATGGTCCAATGGTAAAGAAAATGCATACCATTAATTTTTTTATTCTTGTAATCAATAGATACCTCTAGGATATTTATTTAACCTATTAATGAAAATTACCACTTATTAATTATCCTCATAAATTAAATTTTTTAGTAATATTTCTAAATGTATAAAATTAATATATTATTTGCTACAAAGCTCTAGATGAGCTAGTTAAGAAAAAACCTCAAACCTTAGGAGCTTTAATAAAAATTAAATGTTTTGGTGAAGTCAAAACTTCAAAATATGGTAATGATATAATTAATATAATGAACTTAAACCTTTAAATACTTGTATTATTACAAAAACTCTCTATACTTAAATGCATTTTTCATAAAGAATTTTCTTACTTTTTATATAACTTTATTTAATTTTTACTATTATTTATATTATATAAAATCAAAGTTTATTTTTTAATATATTCTTGCTAAAATATGGATATAATATTCTATGTGATATAAATTTATTGGAGGTATTAACATGAAAAAATTTAATAACTATATTAATTTTGGATTATTATTCAATGGTATTTTTTTATTAGGAAATTGTACTAACCTTCTTCCTGAATTTATGAAGGGACTATTTTGTGCATTAGGTCTTACATTAATCTTTATAGGATACTATTCTGAAAATCATGATATATCTAAGTTTAAAAACTATAAAAAAAATCTCCTAAAAAAGTTTTATTAAAATAATTTATTAAAATAAGAAACAACGCAAAAATAAAAGGCTACATTTTCTATAATTTATAAAATTCCTAATAATTCTTATAAATTAACTAAATTTGTGGCCTTTTAAAATAAATTTCTTGTATGATTTTTTAAATTAAGAGTACTTTAGTATTAACCTTCTTTCATAATTCTAATATTATATTACTTCAAGTCTTATATTATCGTCTTTTTTGTATATATCTTATATATTTTCTTAGTATTATTTAACTTATCTATTTTCTTAATAAATTGCACTATTATTCCCTTTTTATATTCTCTATTTTATGATTTAAATACATCTTATGTTAAGGTTAATCAAATATATAAGCATTAGTCCTAGAATAATAGCATAATTTAAATACATCTTATGTTAAGGTTAATCATATCATGTACGTACCTCCTTAATCAGAGTTAACTGATTTAAATACATCTTATGTTAAGGTTAATCCATCCTCCATCAGTCCATATTATACTTTTATATAAATTTAAATACATCTTATGTTAAGGTTAATCAATTTAAATACATCCTATGTTGTGGTTAATCCAATGCAAATATCACATTTTTAATTATAATAATACGCTATAAAATTAGTTAACTCAATACTTTATCAAATCATTTCCCAACCTATCTAATAAATTTAATCACTTATTAACAATTACAGTTAATCTCTTCATTTTAAACCCTTGTGATAATAATTTTAAATTTCCACTTGGTAAAATTTTAATAATTATTTTATTTATTACTTTAAAATAATATTTACTAATACAACTTTAAAAATCTTCTAAAACACCAATTTTATAATTTATATATAATCCTAAATCAAAGTAAAATTTTAAATTAATGATATTACAAAAAACTCTCTACTTTTAAGCTGTAGAGAGTTTTTTCTATTTCTTATTTTTTTAAATATTGCTTTTAAGATTTACTTATACATATTAATCTATTTTTTTAATGTCCTAAATATTGATAATAAGTTTTTTACCAACACTACTAAATAAATTGATATTACCGTTACTGAAAGAGTAAGATAAGCAACATTTTCTTCTACATTAGAAAATTCATATTGAAATATCCAAAGTCCTGAAGCTATAGCCGGTATAGCTCCTAGTATTAATGCAATAATCTTATTTTTTATTGGAACTTCTGTTGTTAAATAATTTTCCCCATCAGATTTCTTTATAGACATTAATGATAATATTCTTATTGGAAATATAAACATAGCCATAGGAATTAATATTCCTATTAACTTATCAATATATGCTGAAAATATATTATTTATCATTATTCTTTCAGGATTATTCTTATCGTAATATATTACAACATTGTCACCAATATTATTAAATTGTTTTTTAGCACTGTTAAGATTGGCTATAGCTGATACTTCCTCATTATTTATTTTAAAGCTTACAACCGGAGCATAAGTATAATAAATTCCTCCTTTATTTCTTCCTTCAGTAACATTATAGGAAGTTATAATTCCAGTTGTCTTTTCACCAGTAAGCCTTAAATAAACTGTACCTCCTATAGCAGTTAGTGGTTCCATCACCACAATTAAAACAAAAATTACCAAAAAAGTACTAAACCCTTTTTTATTATTACTCCTTGTCATAATACACTTTTAAAATCCTTTTCTTCTAATTTATTCTTATGTTTAATGTAATGAACTAGATTATATCCCTAGTAGTATCAAGTTTCAACTTTTATAAATTGATAATAAAAGTATATTTAAATCAAAAAAATAAATAAATTGGAAAATGTAATTATATTAATTAAAATTTATCAAGTATTAATTGATTAAATATAGTACTTTCATAATATAAATGTAAGCTTAATTCAAGTAAAATTTTAACTTTATCTTAATGCTTAATTACAGTTGTCCAGAAGGATAAGATCACACCTCTTCTACTTGTGGAATATAGCTTTTAACTATATATATAAATTAATAAAAAGGAATATCATAATAGAACTATCCTCACATGTAAATAATATATAAGAAAACTTAGATGATATTATACTCTTTAAATACAAAAAGACCATCTCAAAGTAGAAATTTCATTCCATTTTGAGATAGTCCCATTAAATTTAATATGTTTCAACAAATATTTCAAAATATCCTTGTGGATGGGCACAGGCAGGACATCTAATAGGGGCTTCTTCTCCTTCATAAATATACCCACAATTTAAACATTTCCATAATACAGATTTATCTTTTTTAAATACTAAACCATCTTCAATATTTTTAGCTAGCTTAGAGTACCTAATCTCATGTCTTTTTTCAACCTCAGAAATTTTTTCAAATATAAATGCAATTGCTCCAAAGCCCTCTTCTTTTGCTACTTTTGCAAATTTAGGATATAACTCTGTCCATTCTTCATTTTCTCCAGCAGCAGCGGCTTTTAAGTTCAACAAAGTATCCTCATGAAATGATACAGGATATGATGCAGTAATTTCTATAGCTTCATCTTTAAAATCATCTTTTAAAAATTTATAAAATCTTTTAGCATGCTCTTTTTCTTGCTCTGCAGTTTCCAAAAATATATTTGCAATTTGAACATAACCTTGTTCTTTAGCTATAGTTGCATAATAAGTATATCGTGTTCTTGCTTGACTTTCTCCCGCAAATGATATCATTAAATTTTCTGCAGTCTTTGTCCCTTTTAGACTTTTCATGATTTCCTCCATGATATTAGATTTCTTATCTCTTTCTGAGTATATTTCTATATATATTTATATATGCATAATTTTTTTCTTACCTTTTAAATTCAATTTAGTTTGTAAAAATATAAACTAATTAGTAAATAATAATACAAATAAAGATGTATGTGTATTTGCAAATCATTCTGACACCAATTTAATTATCATAAGAAAATTTTTATTGCTTTCCATATTGGCATAAATAAATTTCTTTATTTAACTATAACTTATTCTATAAAACAAATATTAATTTCCCATTTTATGTTTAAAAATAAATTAATTTGTACATAATTTTAATATCCTTTAGTCCCCATACTTCTTTCACATAAATTCGCATATAAAAAATCAGCATAGTTTTAACTATGCTGATTTTTAAGTTAAATTTGATTCACTTTTGAAACTATATTAGAAATGTTTCCTATAAATCTAAATATATTTATCTTCCTAATAGCTTTATTCAGAAATAGTCTTACTTCTTTCTTTTTTTAACTTTTTTAAAGCTTTCTTAGAACCTCGTTCTATATCATGATCTAATTTTCTTTCTTTATAACTAATAAATAATTGATTTAAGTCATAATCCTCTGGATATAGTTCTGTCGCTTTTAAATCAAGCTTAATTCTTTTTGAATTAATTTCTCTAAACTCACCATTATAAAAGATTACTAAATTATTAAAATTATCTTTTTCTTTATAAACAATAGCCTTTTCCTTAGTTTCTAAGATAATTATCCTATCTCCAACAGAATAGTCATACTGTTTTTCATTAATTACTATATTTTTCTCTTTTTTTACTTTACTATCTCTAATTAAAGTATAATTATAATCTTTCTTTTCTAAATAGCTCTTAGTTCTTTCAATAATTTTATCTGGTATTCCCATTTTTCTTGAAATATACAAAGCATTACTTGTTCCACTTTTTCCTATTGATAATTTATAAAGGGGCTCTAAAGTATCTTTTTTAAATTCCATAGCAGCATTTTCAAAATGAGGATGCTTTTTAGAAAAATCTTTTATTTCTCCATAATGTGTAGAAGCTATAATTATAGCACCTTTATGGTATAATTCTTCTAAAATTGATATTGCTAATGCAGCTCCTTCATTAGGTTCTGTTCCACTTCCTATTTCGTCAAATAACAACAATGATGAATTATTACTTTCTTTTATTATTTTTCCTAGATTTTTAACATGTGATGAAAATGTACTTAAAGAATTTTCTATACTTTGGTTATCTCCTATATCAACAAATATATTTTCAAATATTGACATTTCACTACCGTCATCTACTGCAATATGAAATCCAGATTGTACAGCTAAAGTTAAGAGTCCAACTGTTTTTAAAACTACTGTTTTTCCTCCTGCATTAGGACCTGTTATAATTAATCCTCTATATAAATCTCCTACTTCAAAATTTAATGGTATAGAATTTTTTATCATAGGATATTTTCCATTAATTATCTTTATATACCCTTTATTATTTAACTTTGGACTCATTCCACCGATAGCATAACTATACTTAGCTTTTGCGAATATCATATCATATTCAGAAATTACTTCTATATTAAGTCTTATTTCTCTTAACTTTTCAAATACTTTTTCTGTTAAAATTGATAATATTCTATATACTTCTATAGTTTCTTCAACCTTTAATCCTTCAAGCTCAGAAGTATACTTGGCAATAGTAGAAGGCTCTATAAATGCAGTTATTCCTTTAGATGATATCTCTATAACATTACCATCAACATAATTTTTATAACTCGCCTTAATAGGGATTGTATATCTTCCCTTTCTTTTACTAATAAAAAATTCCTGTATGTACTTTTTATTAGCACTTGATTTCAAAAATTTATCTAATCTTTCTCTTATTTTTTCCTCACATATATCAATACGCCTTCTTATTTTTTTAAGTTCTTTACTTGCATTAGAATCGACTATTGCTCCCTTAATTGAACTATTTATTTCTTCTTCTATATAATATAAATCAGTTATATTTTGAGAATAGCTACTTAAAATTTCTGCATAAGCACTTTTATCACTCATAAATTTTTTTATTCTTCTACATCCTCTAAAAAAATCAGATATCATAATTAAATCAGATGGTTCTAAAACTAATCCTTTTTCTACTTTATCAACTAAAGGTACTATATTAAATATCCCATCTAAAGGTATATGATAAGATAAATCTAAAAGTTTTCTTCCTTCTGTAGTTTCATCTAAACGTTTCTTAACTGTATTTATATTAGAACTTGGTTTAAGATTATCTATTAAATTTCTTCCAAGTCCACTTACACAATACCCCTTAACTATTTCTTTTAAATCATTGTAACTTAATTTTTCAAATGTAATACTATTCATTTAATTATGCCTCCTAAATTAAACAAGGCACAAAACCCAAAGATAGATTTCAAAATTTCTAATCACTTTACAACAAATTACTCTATAATAAAAAAAGTCTTGGATAGACCAAGACTGTAAAACCTAAATTCAATATAGATAGACTATACCTAAAAAATTAGTTTTGTGCCATGTATCTACTTTAATAATTTAATTAATCCCATAACAAATAAAGGTATTAAAACCCCATTTTTAAGAAATTAATATTAAATTTATTATTGTTCGATACTAAACACTCATAAAAAACCTCTCTTTTAATAAAATCTATCTTTTACTAAATATTACATTAATAAGTCATTAATGTCAATATATTATGATTATAAAATGATAGCAAAAGTCTTTTAAGCCTTCTTCCAGCATGCTATAAATTAATTTATATTCCACATAGTTAATATAAAACTTGCTCTTAATTGCATATGTAAATCATCTTCCCACAAATTTACATTCCACATAGTTAATATAAAACTAGTAAATTTATAAATTGATGATTCTTGACCTTTACCATTTACATTCCACATAGTTAATATAAAACAGGTTTGTGGTTATCCTTTAAAACCACTTTTATAAAATTTACATTCCACATAGTTAATATAAAACATTAGAAGTAGGAACAGGGTATGAGGCAATACTAACATTTACATTCCACATAGTTAATATAAAACCTATAGAGCCAACACTTCCAAATGTTTTTTCAGCCCAATTTACATTCCACATAGTTAATATAAAACGCTCTTAAATAAAATTCTAGAGCTAATCCCTTTCATATTTACATTCCACATAGTTAATATAAAACTTTTAAAATCATAAAAACTAATATAGCAAATACCAAATTTACATTCCACATAGTTAATATAAAACACAGATTGGCACGATTTAATTGAAATAGAAAACCCAAAATTTACATTCCACATAGTTAATATAAAACAGACTTCTGAACTAAAGAACCAACTTTAGATAAACCTATTTACATTCCACATAGTTAATATAAAACAAGCTTACAAATGGTGAAAATACTTATACTTTAGAAAGATTTACATTCCACATAGTTAATATAAAACTAAAATTGTTTTAAGAAAATAAAGATTAATACTTAATATTTACATTCCACATAGTTAATATAAAACCTTAGTTTGAACGTTGCGTAAATAAAATTTTATTTTTATTTACATTCCACATAGTTAATATAAAACAATACAGATGAATCATTCTTTGGAACTTATGATTTAGATTTACATTCCACATAGTTAATATAAAACCAGTTTGCTTGAGTGAAAATATTTCAACCAATAAAAATTTACATTCCACATAGTTAATATAAAACCCAGTTGAACTATCAACTTCAGTATCTGGAATATCATTTACATTCCACATAGTTAATATAAAACAAAAAATACAGAATATTGTTAAACAATTACTTGCATTATTTACATTCCACATAGTTAATATAAAACGGGGCTTGGGGGTCGCCCCCCAACATCAATTAACAAATTTACATTCCACATAGTTAATATAAAACATAATATTCTCTTTGATTGTTTGTGTATGCTCTTGACATTTACATTCCACATAGTTAATATAAAACCCAAAGGAGTGATATCATAATATGAGATATTCAATTGATTTACATTCCACATAGTTAATATAAAACTACGAATGCTTGT
Organism: uncultured Sarcina sp.; assembly: GCA_963557775.1. Classification (GTDB taxonomy): domain Bacteria; phylum Bacillota; class Clostridia; order Clostridiales; family Clostridiaceae; genus Sarcina. Next base: position 7,391 of record CAUWDH010000054.1, on the reverse strand, counting down.
AATAGATAAGAAAAGTATAACCAATTTACATTCCACATAGTTAATATAAAACACTACTTTTGGCAAAATGTCAAAAAAGGTTGATGAAATTTACATTCCACATAGTTAATATAAAACTAAATTTAGTGATTATGAATTATTAGAAACAATTTAATTTACATTCCACATAGTTAATATAAAACCCCGAAAAAGAATATTTTTTCTTACGATTTTAAGCCATTTATAAGCACTTTTTTTAAAATATTTATGTCAACTTGCAGTAGACCGTCAGTTGTGTTTTCTCTTTTTCTTAAAAACCCCTTTCAAAATCAGTATTTATGCTAATTTTAGAGTTTTTATAAAAAAATCGATTTACTGCAAATTATATTTCATATCATTAATCTTTTCACCAATGAATTTCTTTATATATAATTACCACTAATATGAATTATAACTTATTATACTATCCCTGCATATACTCTATTTAAATCAATCTCTAAACCTTCAAAGACAACTGATTTATAAGTCTCATAATGATTATATACTTTCGCAACTCTGTAATAATCATTATGAAGTGTATATTGCTCTATTTTCCCATCTTGATACACTAAACAATACTCCTTAATTCCATAAATAAAATAAAGATTCATTTTTTCTATAGTATCTAACTTTTAAATCATAATCTTAATATTTGATTTTAATATATTTTAATTTTTAACATGTTAATTTTCTCTATTCTGTATCCAACATATTATTTTAAATATAGGAATACAATTTATTCTCTATTATTAACTTAATTATAGCATTAAAATAAAATATCTTTAATATTCTACTTATACTTTATTAAAATTACACTAGAATTATAAAATTTACTTTAATATTAGACACGTAGAAGAATATTTATCCCATATCTATTGTCTATAATACTCCAATCTTCCTCATAGTAAAAATAAACAGATACCTATCCCTAAATAACTTCCACCAAAATTCAAATGAAGCTTTATGCTATCTAAATTTAGTTTTAGTTTATGAAATTAAATAATCATATATATCCTCTCTAACAGGAGTTGTTATTTCATATTCTATTTCAACTGCTGTTTTATTAGTGTTTTTCATTACAAATTCATGTGGTTTTCCAACAGCTTTAATATTTCCTAAGAAGTAAAATTCTTTTGAAGTTTTATCATCTTTATTTTTTCTTACAAACAAGTACATTTCTACTCCATCTCTTTCAGCATTATATGCTTGCATAACATCCTCAGACTGTATTGTTCTTCCTGACTTTGATATAGCTATTAATTTAGATTCTGATATAAATCTATCTTCATAATTTATTGTATCTATTATATCTTCTGCCTTATCATAATTTATAAATACTGGATAAGTTTTAGTTCCTTTATCAAATTTATATCCTCCAATATTTAAAGCTACTTCACCTTTTTCCCATTCTAATAATCTACATACATCTTCATAAGTATATTTTTCATATAACTGAAAATTTGTATTCTTATATCTATCACTAAAGTTCTTTTCATACCTATTTAAACCAAAATTAATTAACTCTTCCACCATACTTTTGAAATAATTATTCTTTAATAAGTCCTTAAAGTCTCTAGAAACCACAATCTCATCATTTTCTCTTTCTATAAAGATACATTGCTCATAGGTTTTCTTTCCTGTACCAGTAGGAAATTCATTAGTTAAAATGTTAATTAAGTTTTTCTCTGTTGAACTAGTAAAATCTATATTATATCTTTCTTTTAGTTCATTTTTTAAATTACTCATAATATTCTTCTTACATTCTATTAAAAGCTTAATTAAAATTAACTCATGAGGTCTTTTTCCCCCTGCCAATTTCTTTGATATAAATTCTATAAATAGAGCTTCTTTTTCCTTCAACTTAATACTATAGTCCTTTTCATATTTCCTAAGAAAATTATAATAGGAACCAGACTTATCAAAAATCTTTAAAATATCTATAGATTGATATTTATCAAAATCCATAATGGTTGGTATTCTTCCTAGTTTCATTTTTAAATTACTGTAATTTTCTTTTAATAGTCTTATATCATTGAAATTAGCACTATCTATGGCACTAAAAATTCTCTTTTTAGATATTTCATCAAAATTAATAGTTGAACATCCTGGAATAATTCTTGTTCCTTCCATAACATACTTTCTTATGGTGTCTTTATTGAAAGTTCTATCTCCCGATAAGGCAATGGGAATCAAAAAGTTATTATTATAATTCCCTACAAAATCTATAACTACAACATATTCTTTATCTTTATATTTTCTGAGTCCTCTACCAAGTTGTTGCACAAAGATTATGGCAGACTTAGTTTCTCTTAACATGATTACTTGATTAACAGCAGGAATATCAACTCCTTCATTGAATATATCTACTGTAAAAATATAATCTAGTTGTTCTCCTAAATCCTCTTCTAACTTTCTTATAGCATCTTCTCTTTCTTTTTGTGAATTTTCACCAGTTAATGCTACAGTCCTATAGCCCCTTTCATTGAACTTTTTTGAAAGTTCCTTTGCTTCCTCTTTATTACTACAAAAAACTAATCCTTTAACTCTATTTCCATCATAACCATAAAAATTTATCTTTTCTATAATATGATTTACTCTCTCATCAGCAACTAAATGTTTAAACTTAATTTCTTCACCATTATTTATAATTAAATCAGATATTCCAAAGTAATGAAATGGACAAAGCAAATCCTCTTCTAAAGCTTGTTGAAGTCTTATTTCATAGGCAATATTGTAATCAAATATTTTAAATATATCAAACTCATCACTTCTCTCTGGTGTAGCTGTCATCCCTAACAAAAATTGAGGATTAAAATAAGAAAGTATCTTTTGATAAGTATTAGCTCCAGCCTTATGAACCTCATCTATTATAATGTAATCAAAATAATCTTTTTTAAATGACTGCAAAACATTATCCTTAGATAAGGTTTGTATAGTACTAAAAATAAAATCATTTTCTAGCTCTTTTTTTCCTCCAGATAAAATCCCCATAGTTCTAATGTCACCAAAAACATTTCTAAAACTTTCTAAAGCTTGCTTAGCAATTTGTTCCCTATGAACTATAAATAAAGCCTTTTTAGGATTAAAATTTCTAACATCAAAAGCTGATAAGTAAGTCTTTCCAGTTCCAGTAGCTGAAATTAATAAAGCCTTATTCTTACCTTCCTTTCTTAAATTTTCTAAGGAATTTATAGCAGTAACCTGCATTCTATTAGGTTTTAATGTATATTGCGAAATTCTAGGTACTTTACTCTTTCTAGTAAACTCACGTTGCTGTTTATAAATATCCTCATAGGTTTCTATCCAATCTAAAGTTAAAGGTTCAGCCTTCTTCCACAAATCATTGAATTCAGAAAAAATACTATAGGTTAATGCTCCTTCTTCTAAAGATGAAACCTTCAAATTCCATTCCTTATTCTTAGTTAAGGCTGTTTGTGTTAAATTTGAACTTCCCACAATGACCTTATAATGATCTGAATGTCTAAAAATATATCCTTTGGTATGAAAATTTTCCTCACAAAAAACTTTAACTTCTATATTATTAAACTCTAAAATTCTCTTAAGAGCCTTTGGTTCACTGAAAGTAAGGTAGTTAGTAGTAAGAATTTTTCCTTTAACACCTTTTTCCTCTAACTTTCTAAAGGTTTCTAATAAAGGTGTAATTCCACTACTTGTTATAAAAGCAACAGATAAGAAGAACTCCTCACAATTATTAAGCTCATAGATTATATCACTTAATACTTTACGTCCTTTAATATGATCATTAACTAATAATTTAGGTATTAAAGATTTATTAGCTTCTATACTTCCATTAAGAAATCCTGCTTTATTAGCCAATAAAATATCTTCCCTAATACTCTCTTCTCTAACTATAGGTTTAAAATCATATTGAAAAGAACTCTCCCTTACTTCTTCATTTGATAATTTGATCCCCATTTTATCATCCCTTCTAAACTTGTCACTATATTAAAGTCTTCATTTAACTATAAAACTTAATTTTAAATACCTTTTATATATATAAAGAACTCTTATTATTTTTAAATTGTTCTTCCAATGTTATTAGAAACTATACTCATATTAATTATAAAATTTCCAATGCTTTCATTTAAATTATCTCATATATAGGATATAATATCCATTTTATTTTCCCTTTATTTTCTAGAGTATTAAATCATTAATTCTTCTAAAAATAATATAGTGTTGCTATATCATAAACTACTTTATCTAATGACCAATTTCTGTAATATGCAGTCTTCTATATGCTAAAGATAAATAAATATAGGTTTCTAGATAATTAAATTACATAGAAATTTTTTAAATTTGAAGTAGTAATATAGTTTTGATATAATGTCTTTAAAATACTATCATTAGGAGGAAATAACATGTTTGGAAATGATACATATGAAGAAGATATAAAAGAATTTAAGAAAGTGCTTTCTACAGAAGCAGATGAGTTATTATCTAATGAAGATTTAGCTGTTGTTTATATTGGTAGAGCAACTTGCCCATTCTGTCGTAAATTTGCTAAAAAATTAAGTGGATTAGCTGAAGAAATTGATACAACTATTTATTATGTAGATAGTGAAAATTTTTCAGACGATGGAATTAACTCATTTAGAGAAAAATATGACATTGTAACTGTACCAGGATTTATTGTTGGTAAAAAAGGAGAAATTGAAGTTCGTTGCGATTCTTCAACTCCAGAAGATGAAATATTAAGTATGATAAAATAAATAACAAATGGGGAATCACTGATTCCCCAAATTTAAAATTCATTTATATTAGAATTATGCTTACTAAAAATATTTTTTATTTATAGCTTTTTTGAACAACTCTTGTTCTACATATTTCAAATAATTTTAAAATCTCTATAAACCCTCTTTCAAGCTTTAAGTCTTAATATTAATTCTTTTGTCTACATATAGTTAATATTTTACAATCTATTAATTGGATGTTATTCCTATTATATTAGATAATGTATATAACTTCATACTTGAATTACCTAGGCAAAATAATATTAACCTCTAAACAATAAAAGACCATGTATGAACTAAAACTGAATATACTTTTTATTCAATCTTAGCTTTACACAGTCTACTATACTTACTCAAGGGAACCCCCTTTTTGAGATAACTTCATTTTTTATTTTACATCTTATTTATTATTAAATTATTTTTAATCTTAATTTTTAGATTACTAATTTAATTTTATCCAAAATAAAATTTTAATAATAACTTACTGATTTTACTTTTACAAGTTTCTTGTTACTACACTCTTCAAATACCTTCCAAAAATTACTTTTAGGTGCTATACACTTACTATTTAACCCTTGGTTTATTACCTTTTCTATGCTTCTTGGTCTTACCTTATTGTTCAAATTTCTCACCTCAATAATAATATATGCATTTAATAGTATATGCATTTGTTACTATTATTATTGACACTATATTTTATTTTTAATGAATATTATTAATCGTTTTATTAAAAACTAAATTGATTTTATCTATTGCATCCCCTGTATATATGGCAGTACTTTCACTTGCCATGGTACAAGCAACTTCTGTCAAAGTTTTGTTATACTTATGAGATTTTTCTTTATCTTTGTTATTTAATTTAGTAATATAAGGACTTATGACTTTTATTTTATTCATTTTCTAATCCTCCTTCATAGATAGGTATAATACTTAATGTTGTTATATAATCAAACATTTTTAAAGATACTAAAAGTAAACTTCCATAACCTACGTACCCTTCCTTAATATCTTTGAATTCTATTATGCCAATAATTCTATTATTAATTAAAGCATCATGATCAATACTTGAAATTTTGTAGTTAACAAAAACTAAATTTCTTTCTATAAAAATGGAACTCTCATTTCCAGATAAGTTATTTATATGAGAAAAAATTTTATTATATAAGTTATTTGGAATATTATATTCTTCTTTTATTTCTTCTAATTCATTTATTGATTTAAAGTCTACAAGAATTGACGATTCAGAACTTGAAATTAATTTATTTGAGACTTCTCTTAGTCTTACAAATAAATCTTTATAAGTATAAGTTGATTTTATAGTATTATTTTCATCTATCAAATCTTCAGTAATATACTTTGCTACATACTTATCCATCTCAAAATTTATAATTCTAGTATTTTCAATACATTGTTGAATATTATTTAGCAATACATTTTGTTTACTAGATAATACTGTATCATCAATTTCTAATTCTAACCCATTTGTTGATAATTTAGTCCTCTTCAAATTAGAAAATACTAAAATATATATAAGCCAAAGTAAAAATACATAAGCACCTGTGCAAATTGTTATCATATATAAATCATTTGGGATATAATCTATTTTAACTTCTTTAAACATCTCTTTTAATTTATTAAAATTAATAAAAAGAACTATTGCATAACAAAAAATATTAATGGTCCAATAATAAGACTTAAATTCTCTATTTCTATCATACTTTTCAATATCTTCATTAATTAAATTATATACAATTAATATAAAGTTTAATACAATTATTCCTATTAATTGCATCCCTATATTTATCTTAAAACTTTTAAAAAATATACCTATAAATATACCGATTATTATTGAAACTAAAATAATAGGTAATAACATTTTTTTCTTATGATAAATTATTTGATTAAAATAGTCTACAATCCCTCTTCCCATTTTATATCCTCATTTATTCATATTCTTCTAATTTTTATTCCCCATAGCACTATAATGTTCATAGATTAAAGATAAATATCTATAGGTTGTATGTTATATATTATAATATTAACATATATTTACATAACATTCTATTTTTAAAATTATATATAATATAAAATTTACTAATTAATATCTAATAATTAATTTAAATTCCTCATAGTTAATATAAAACTCCAGATATTCCAGATGTTGATACAGATACTAATACATTTACATTCCTCATAGTTAATATAAAACATTTGAAGGGCTTGATTATACTGTAGGAGCTATTGAATTTACATTCCTCATAGTTAATATAAAACAACCAAGCATCTCGTCTATAAAGCATAAATTTATAAAATTTACATTCCTCATAGTTAATATAAAACTGTAATGAGTCTTAACCCTATAACGCTTATTATCATATTTACATTCCTCATAGTTAATATAAAACATGGGTGATTTTTAGTGTAAGTTTCTTCTTTTTCAAATTTACATTCCTCATAGTTAATATAAAACTTTAATTGAAATAGAAAATCCGAAAGGTTCTCAATAATTTACATTCCTCATAGTTAATATAAAACTCTAAAAGTTTCAACGTAATTATCTTCTATTGGACTTATGTCAATATCTTGGACACAAAAAATTGAACTTTACTAGGCTACATT
>CAUWDH010000053.1:0-19738 GCA_963557775.1 uncultured Sarcina sp. | reverse complement strand
AGAGAAGGTGGAAGAACTGTAGGATCAGGAGTTGTTACTAAGGTAGAAGCTTAATCCTTAGAATTTAATATTGTTTAGGTGAGATTATCTCACCTAAACATAATATATGATTAAAAACATTAATTTGTTTTTAGAAATTTTTAATTGCCCAATGAACTCGGGTGTATGTTCTAAGAATTATTTTGAAATATTTAGCGCAAGATATTTTAATTTAATTCGATTAGAAAAAAGTTCAATGTATATACAATGAAGCTTAAGATTTTATATTTAGGTTTAAAGCGCAAAAAACTAAAATATTTAAATTTTTAAGTTGTTCAAAAGGCCTTTAAAAAGGAGATGGATGATTATTCATTCATCTCTTTTTTTGTTAATTTTTTTTTATGTTAATAATATACTCTTGAAAAATTTTTAAAATAGTATATTATATTAAATAGAGTGTTTTGGAAAGAAAAAAATACAAAATTAAAATTTAAAAAAAGCTAATTAAAAAGCTTGAAAAAATAAAGTATACATAGTATAATTAAGAAGTTGCAAAGCAAAAAAGCGTTGATTCGAGAGGTTGCCGAACTTCCGGGATATTCTTGATGAGCTAGTGTGGATCTAGAATCCAGCGACAGACATTCTAACTGTTTCTATCGAAATGTGAAACACCAGGGACAGTTTACAGAATGAAACTGTTGTGCGTTAAGAAGTAAAACGTACATGAAAAGGAGGGAAACCAAATGTCAAAACAAAAAATAAGAATAAGATTAAAAGCATTTGATCACACAATATTAGATCAATCAGCTGAAAAAATCGTAGAAACTGCTAAATCAACTGGTGCTAAGGTTGCAGGTCCAATACCTCTACCAACAGAAAAAGATGTAATAACTATCTTAAGAGCTGTGCACAAGTACAAAGATTCAAGAGAGCAGTTCGAAATAAGAACTCATAAAAGATTAATCGATATAGTTAATCCATCACCAAAAACTGTTGATGCATTAATGAGATTAAATTTACCAGCTGGCGTAGATATCGAAATTAAACTATAATTTTTAGATTTAATTGATATTGAAGTAATAATAGAAAAACTATTATGATTGTAAATCAATCCGCTAATAAGTTTAGGAGGTGTAACCACATGAAAAAAGCTATAATAGGTAAAAAAATCGGAATGACTCAAATATTCGATCAAAATGGAAAAGTTGTTCCTGTAACAGTTGTAGAAGCTGGTCCATGTGTTGTTGTTCAAAAGAAAACTGTTGAAAACGACGGTTATGATGCAATACAAGTAGGATTCGGTGAAATCAGAGAAAAATTAGTAAACAGCCCAAAGAAAGGTCACTTTGCTAAAGCAGGAGTATCAGCTAGAAGAACTCTTAAAGAATTCAGATTAGATGATATATCAGCTTACAATGTTGGTGACGAAATAAAGGTTGATACTTTTGAAGTTGGAGATAAAGTTGACGTTTCTGGAGTATCTAAAGGAAAAGGATACCAAGGCGTTATCAAGAGATGGAATCAAAGCAGAGGACCTATGAGTCATGGTTCAAAATTCCATAGAGCACCAGGTTCAATGGGAGCTGCATCAGATCCATCAAGAACTTTCAAAAACAAAAGAATGCCAGGACACATGGGTTCTGAAAATGTTACTGTATTAAACCTTGAAGTAGTTAAGGTTATGGCTGACAAGAATATCATCTTAGTTAAAGGTGGAATTCCAGGAGCTAACAAAAGTACAGTTGTAATCAGAAACAGCGTTAAAGCATAATTTTTCTAGAAAGGAGGAAATAAAATGCCTACATTAGGATTATTAAATAAAGAAGGACAAAAAGTTGGAGATATCCAATTAAACGAATCAGTATTTGCTGCTGAAATAAACGAAGCAGTATTACATCAAGTAGTAGTTGCTCAATTAGCTAACAAGAGACAAGGAACTCAATCAGCTAAAACTAGATCTGAAGTTAGAGGAGGCGGAATCAAGCCTTGGAGACAAAAAGGAACTGGTAGAGCAAGACAAGGTTCAATAAGAGCACCACAATGGATTAAAGGTGGTATCGTATTTGCACCAAAACCAAGAGATTACAGAATGTCAATACCAAAAAGCATGAGAGCTGTTGCTATGAAATCAGCTTTATCAAGCAAGGTTGCTGACAATAACATGTTAGTTTTAGAAAGCTTAGAGTTTGAAGCTCCAAAAACTAAAGAAGCTATAAAAATGTTAAATGCATTAGAAGCTAAAAAAGCATTAGTTGTTACAGCTGAATCAAACGAGAATGTTTACAAATCAGTAAGAAACGTTCCAGGTGTTGAAGTATGTCCATTAAACAACATAAACGTTTATGACTTACTTAAATTTGAAAAGCTAATAATAACTAAGGAAGCTGTAGAAAAAATCGAGGAGGTGTACGCATAATGAAACTTACAAGCTATGATATAATCAGTAAGCCAGTTATAACTGAAAAGAGCATGGCAGGTATGGCTGAAGGAAAATATACTTTCAGAGTTCACGTTTCTGCTAACAAAGTTCAAATCAGAAGAGCTGTTGAAGAAGTATTCAATGTTAAAGTTACTGATGTAAAAACAATCAGACTTGAAGGTAAAACTAAAAGAGTTGGCGTTCACATCGGAAAAAGAGCTGACTACAAGAAAGCTATCGTAACATTAGCTGAAGGAAGCACTATTGAATTCTTTGAAGGAATGCAATAATATTAACCGGTAGTGGCTGAAGGCCAGAGAAGGATTAATAAGGAGGGAAATTTCAAATGGCAGTTAAAAAGTTTAACCCAATTACGCCATCAAGAAGACAAATGACAGTTTCAACATTTGATGAAATAACAACAAATGTTCCTGAGAAATCACTTCTTGTTTCATTAAAAAAGAAAGCAGGAAGAAATGCTCAAGGTAAAATAACTGTAAGACATCGTGGCGGCGGAGCTAAGAGAAAATACAGATTAATAGATTTCAAAAGAAATAAAGACGGAGTACCTGCAAAGGTTGCAACAATAGAGTATGATCCAAACAGATCAGCATATATAGCATTAGTTATCTATGCAGATGGAGAAAAGAGATACATACTAGCTCCAGTTGGATTAAAAGTTGGAGATACAGTAGTATCAGGACCAGAAGCAGATATCAAACCAGGTAACGCTTTACAATTAAAGCATATGCCAGTTGGTACATTCGTACACAACATAGAATTACAAGCTGGTAAAGGTGGTCAATTAGTAAGATCAGCTGGTACATCAGCTCAATTAATGGCTAAAGAAGGTAACTATGCAACATTAAGATTACCATCAGGTGAAATGAGATATGTTAGAATAGAGTGTAGAGCAACTGTTGGTACAGTTTCAAATACAACTCACGAAATAGTTAACATCGGTAAAGCTGGAAGAAAGAGACACATGGGATGGAGACCTACAGTAAGAGGTTCTGTAATGAACCCTAACGATCACCCACACGGTGGTGGAGAAGGTAGATCACCTATCGGTAGACCAAGTCCAGTTACTCCATGGGGTAAACCAGCACTTGGATACAAAACTAGAAACACTAAAAAATACTCTAACAGATTTATCATCAAGAGAAGAAACGATAAGTAATTTGGAGAGAATAGTTAGTTCTCTTCAGTGCTTAGTCGCGTAGAGTAAATAACATTAAAGGTTATGAAGGGAGGCAATTCCAGTGAGTAGATCAATTAAGAAAGGACCTTTCGTGCATGCAGGTCTTTTAAAGAAAATAGAAGAAATGAACCAAAATGGAGATAAGAAAGTTATCAAAACTTGGTCAAGAAGCTCAACTATATTCCCACAAATGATAGGTCACACTATCGCAGTACACGATGGAAGAAAACACGTTCCAGTATATGTAAGTGAAGATATGGTTGGACATAAATTAGGTGAATTCGTATTAACTAGAACTTATAAAGGTCACGTTGATACAGAAAAATCATCAAAGAGAAAATAATACAGCCTGGAAAGGAGGAACTTTAAATGGAAGCTAGAGCTATAGCTAAGTATGTTAGAATGTCTCCAATGAAAGTAGGAGTTGTTCTTGATTTAATAAGAGGAAAGAATGTTAATGAAGCTTTTGCTATATTAAAATACACTCCAAAAGATGCAGCAGGAGTTATTGAGAAAGTTTTAAAATCAGCTGTTGCAAATGCTGAAAACAACAATGAATTAGATGCTGCTAAGTTATTCGTTTCAGAAGCATTTGTAGGTCAAGGTCCAACATTAAAGAGATTCAGACCACATGCTCAAGGTAGAGCGTTTAGAATAAACAAAAAAACAAGCCACATAACTCTTGTAGTTAAAGAAAGAGCTTAAGTAAGGAGGGAAACAGAGTGGGTCAAAAGGTAAATCCTCATGGACTAAGAGTAGGTGTCATCAAAGGATGGGATGCAAAATGGTACGCTGATAAAAAGAATTTTGCTGACAATCTAGTTGAAGACCAAGCAATAAGAAAATTCGTTAAAAAAGAACTTTACACTGCTGGGATTTCTAAAATAGAGATCGAAAGAGCAGCTAAAAGACTTAAGTTAAATATATATACTGCTAAACCTGGTGTTGTTATAGGAAAAGGTGGAGCTGGTATAGAAAGCTTAAAGAAAAAAGTAGCTAACTTATCAAGCCAAAAAAATATATTAATAAACATCGTTGAAGTTAAAAATGCTGAAGCTGATGCTCAATTAATGGCTGAAAACATAGCATTACAATTAGAGAAGAGAATCTCATTCAGAAGAGCTATGAAACAATCAATCCAAAGAGCTATGAAGTCAGGAGCACAAGGTGTTAAGACTGCATGTTCAGGTAGATTAGGTGGAGCTGAAATAGCTAGAACTGAGCAATATCACGAAGGAACTATTCCACTACAAACTTTAAGAGCTGACATCCAATACGGATTCGCAGAAGCTGATACAACTTACGGAAAAATCGGAGTTAAAGTTTGGGTTTACAATGGAGAAGTTCTTCCAACTAAAAAAGTAGAGAAAGAAGAAGCTGACGCATAGGAAGCATAAGAAAGGAGGAATCAGGTCATGTTAATGCCTAAAAGAGTAAAACACCGTAAGGTACAACGTGGTAGAATGAAAGGTAAAGCAACTAGAGGAAACTTCTTAGCATATGGAGATTTCGGAATACAAGCAACTAGTTGTGGATGGATTAAAAGTAATCAAATAGAATCTGCCAGAATAGCAATAAACAGACATATAAGAAGAGGCGGTAAGCTTTGGATTAAAATATTCCCAGATAAGCCTGTTACTGCAACACCAGCTGAAACAAGAATGGGTAAAGGTAAAGGTTCAGTAGAATACTGGGTAGCAGTTGTTAAACCAGGTAGAGTATTATTTGAATTATCAGGTGTAGCTGAAGAAGTAGCTAGAGAAGCTATGAGACTTGCTTCACACAAACTTCCTGTAAGAACTAAGTTCGTTACAAGAAGAGATTTTGAGGAAATGGGTGGTGAAGAATAATGAAGGCTAGAGAATTAAAAGAATTAAGAACAAGCAATCCTCAAGATTTAAGAGTTAAATTAAAAGATCTTAAAGCTGAATTATTCAATTTAAGATTCCAATTGGCAACAGGTCAACTAGAGAACCCAATGAGAATCAAAGAAGTAAAGAAATCAATAGCTCAAATCAAGACTATCATAAGAGAAGATGAGTTAAAAGTTGAGCAGTAATCCTGAAAGGAGGTAACACCTGTGGAAAGAAATTTAAGAAGAAAAAGAATAGGTAAAGTTGTTTCTGATAAAATGGATAAAACAATCGTTGTTGCTGTAGAAACAAAGGTAAGACATCCACTTTACGGTAAAACTGTTAACAGAACAACTAAATTCAAAGCTCATGATGAAAATAATGAAGCTAGAATAGGCGACAAAGTTTTAATAATGGAAACTAGACCACTATCAAAGGATAAGAGATGGAGACTAGTTGAGATTACAGAAAAGGCTAAGTAGTCTTTAAGTCTGAAAGGAGGTTAATTTCATGATACAACAACAAACCCTATTAAAGGTCGCTGATAACTCAGGAGCAAAAGAAATTATGTGTATAAGAGTATTAGGCGGATCTAAAAGAAAATTTGGAAATGTTGGAGATATAATCGTTGCTAGCGTAAAAAGTGCAACACCAGGTGGAGTTGTTAAAAAAGGCGACGTTGTAAAAGCAGTTATAGTTAGATCAGTTAGAGGTTTAAGAAGAAACGACGGATCATACATCAAATTTGATGAAAATGCTGCAGTAATAATAAAAGATGATAAGCAACCAAGAGGAACTCGTATATTTGGACCAGTTGCTAGGGAGCTAAGAGATAAAGAATTTAATAAGATCTTATCATTAGCACCAGAAGTTCTATAATTCGAAGGATTAGGAGGTGCGAAGATGAAGGTACATGTTAGAAAGAATGACAAAGTTGTAGTTATATCTGGAAAAGATAAAGGAAAAATCGGTGAAGTTCTTAAAGTTAACCCTAAAAAAGGAACAGTAGTTGTTAAAGACGTTAACGTAGTTAAGAAACATCAAAAACCTAATAGAGAAAACATGCAAGGTGGTATTGTAGAAAGAGAAGCTGCTATAAACAGCGCAAAAGTTATGCTTTACTGTGAAAAGTGTAAAAAAGCTACAAGAATCAGCCATAAACTATTAGAAGATGGCGCTAAAGTAAGAGTATGCAAGAAGTGTGGAGAAACACTATAAGATTTGAAAGGAGGTACTTTACATGATGCCAAGACTTCAAGAAATATATGAAAAAGAAGTAGTTCAAGCAATGATAGATAAGTTTGGATACAAGAACGTTATGGAAGTTCCAAAGCTTGAGAAAATAGTTATTAACATGGGTGTAGGAGAAGCAAAGGACAATGCTAAAGTTTTAGAATCAGCTGTTGCAGATTTAACTTTAATATCAGGTCAAAAGCCTATCTTAACAAGAGCAAAGAAATCAGTTGCTAACTTTAAAATAAGAGAAAACATGCCTTTAGGATGTAAAGTAACTTTAAGAAAGGTAAAAATGTATGAATTTGCTGATAAGCTAATGTCAATCGCTTTACCTAGAGTTAGAGACTTTAGAGGAGTTTCAAGCAAAGCTTTCGATGGAAGAGGAAACTACTCATTAGGAATTAAAGAACAATTAATATTCCCAGAAATAGAATATGATAAAATAGATAAAGTTAGAGGAATGGATATCATCTTCGTAACAACAGCTAAAACTGACGAAGAAGCAAGAGAATTATTAAGATTCCTTGGAATGCCATTTGCTCAATAATAAGGAGGGTATATTATGGCTCGTAAGGCAATGATCGAAAAATGGAAACAAGAACCAAAATACAAAACAAGAGCTTATACTAGATGCAGATTATGTGGAAGACCACATTCTGTATTAAAGAAATTCGGAATTTGCCGTATTTGCTTTAGAGAATTAGCTTACAAAGGTGAAATTCCTGGTTGTAAGAAAGCAAGTTGGTAATATTTAAAGAATGAAAGGAGGCACAATATAATGGTTATGACAGATCCTATCGCAGATTTGCTAACACGTATCAGAAACGCAAATTCTGTTAGACATGAAGTAGTTGAGGTTCCTTCTTCAACAGTTAAGAAGGCAATCGTTAATATATTATTACAAGAGGGATATCTTAAAGGAATAGAGGAGTACAATGATGGTGTAGTTCCAATGTTAAGATTAACTCTTAAATATGGTGCAGACAGTACTAGAGTAATCACTGGTCTTAAGAGAATATCAAAGCCAGGATTAAGAGTATACTGCAAGAAAGATGAAGTACCTAGAGTATTAAACGGATTAGGTATCGCTTTAATATCAACATCAAAAGGTTTAGTTGTAGATAGAGAAGCTAGAAAATTAGGATTAGGCGGAGAAGTTATCTGCTACGTTTGGTAATAAGAATTTAATTACTGAATTTATATAAATTGATTGAAGCATTGAAAATAATAATAATATAGATTTTTCACGGATCAAAAAAATTACAGGAGGTGCGATTATGTCAAGAGTAGGTAGATTACCTATAGCTATACCTGCTGGCGTAACTGTTACTGTAACACCAGAGAACGTTGTTATAGTAAAAGGTGCTAAAGGCGAGCTTAAGGAAGCTATGAATGCAGACATAAACATAGCTGTTGAGAACAACGAAGTAGTTGTTACTAGACCAAGTGACCATAAAACTCACAGAGCTTTACATGGTTTAACAAGAGCTTTAATAAACAACATGATAATTGGTGTAAGTCAAGGTTTTTCTAAGACTTTAGAATTAAACGGTGTTGGTTATAGAGCACAATTACAAGGAAATAAACTTGTTATGAACTTAGGATTTTCACATCCAGTAGAAGTTGAAGCAATGGAAGGAGTTTCATTCAAATTAGATGGAACAACTAAAGTCATTGTTGAAGGTATAGATAAGCAAAAAGTTGGGGCTGTAGCTGCTAACATTAGATCATGGAGAAAACCAGAACCATACAAAGGTAAAGGTATCAAGTATGCTGGCGAAGTGATCAGAAGAAAAGAAGGTAAAACTGGTAAGTAATAAATAGAAAGGAGTGAACCCTATGTTTAAAAAAGCAAACAAGCAACAATCTAGAGCAAAGCGTCACTTAAGAGTTCGTAAAAAAGTTTCAGGAACTCCTTCAAGACCAAGACTTGCAGTATATAGAAGTGAAAAAAATATATATGCTCAAATCATAGATGACGTAAATGCTGTTACATTAGTAGCTGCATCAAGCTTAGAAAAAGGGTTTGACAAAGCTGGAAGCAATAAAGAAGCTGCTAAATTAGTTGGCGAAATGGTTGCTAAGAAGGCTATAGATAAAGGAATTACTGAAGTTGTATTCGATAGAGGCGGATACATATATCACGGAAGAATAGAAGCTTTAGCTACTGCAGCAAGAGAAGCAGGCTTAAAATTCTAATAAATAAGGAGGGAAAGTACGCAATGAGAATCGATCCTAGTACATTAGAGCTTAAAGAAAAAGTTGTTAATATAAGCAGAGTTACTAAGGTTGTTAAGGGTGGTAGAAACTTTAGATTCAGCGCATTAGTAGTTGTTGGTGACGAGAACGGACACATAGGCGTTGGAACTGGTAAGTCAATCGAAATCCCAGAAGCAATCAGAAAAGGAATTGAGGACGCTAAGAAAAACTTAGTATCAGTTGCTATCGTTGATGGCACAGTACCTCATGAAATACACGGAAAATTTGGAACTGGTAATGTTTTAATAATGCCAGCTAAAGAAGGTACAGGAGTTATAGCTGGTGGTCCAGCTAGAGCGGTAATTGAACTTGCAGGACTTAAGAACGTTAGAGCTAAGTCATTAGGTTCAAACAATCCAAGAAATATGGTTAAGGCAACAATCAATGGATTAACAAACTTAAGAACAGCTGAAGATATAGCTAGATTAAGAGGTAAATCTGTTGAGGAAATATTAGGTTAGGAGGTATAGCGATGATAAAAGTAACTTTAGTTAAAAGCTTAATTGGTAGAAAAAAAGACCATATAGCTACTGCGCATGCCCTTGGACTTAAGAAGATTGGTAAAACAGTAGAAAAAGAGGAAACTCCTCAAATAAAAGGTATGATAACTAAAATTAGTTATTTATTAAAAGTAGAAGAAGCATAATTAAAGAGGAGGTGTAATAAAGTATGAAACTTCATGAATTAAAACCAGTTGCTGGTAGCAGACATTCTAAAAAAAGAATCGGTAGAGGTACTGGTTCAGGTTTAGGTAGAAATGCTGGTAAAGGTGAGAAGGGTCAAAAAGCTAGATCAGGTGGCGGAGTAAGACCTGGATTCGAAGGTGGTCAAATGCCTTTATACAGAAGACTTCCTAAGAGAGGATTCACTAATCCTTTCACTAAGCATTTTGTTGCTATCAACTTAGATAGATTAAATATCTTTGAAGATGGAACAGAAGTAACTCCAGAAGTATTACTTGAAAGAAGAGTAATAAGCAAAGTTTTAGACGGAGTTAAAATATTAGGTAACGGAACTATAGAAAAAAAATTAATAGTTAAAGGTTGCAAGTTCTCAAAGCAAGCGGCTGATAAAATAGTTGCAGCTGGAGGAAAAGTAGAGGTGAAGTAGTATGCTATCAACCCTAAGTAATGCCTGGAAAGTTTCTGACCTAAGAAAAAAAATATTATGGACTGTATTCTTAATAGTTATTTTCAGGATGGGAAGCTATATTCCTGTTCCTGGAATTGACGCTCAGAGTTTAAAGCAATTAACACAATCAGATGGTTTGTTTGGCTTTTATAATATGATATCTGGAGGATCCTTAAGTAGATTTAGTATCTTTGCCTTAGGGGTTGTTCCATATATTAACTCATCAATAATTATGCAATTATTGACAATAGCAATTCCTCAATTAGAGCAGTTATCGAAAGAGGGAGAAGAAGGTAGAAAGAAAATACAAAGTATTACTAGATACCTATCACTTGTTATTGGAGTTATAACAGCTTATGGTAGTTATTTATTGATTAATAGATATGGTGCCATAAAAACTAATTCACCAATGACCATTATGTTGGTTATAATTTCATTGGTAGTTGGTTCAACATTCTTGATGTGGTTAGGCGATCAAATAACAGTTAAAGGTGTAGGTAATGGAGTTTCAATCATTATCTTCGCAAACATAATAGCAGGATTACCAATGACAGCTTATCAAGTAGCTGGATTAACATCAGCAGGTAGCATAAACGTAATTGAGATTGTGTTATTTATAGTATTTACATTAGCTCTATTATGTGCAGTAATATACTTATCATTAGCAGAGAGAAGAGTACCAGTACATTATGCTGGTAAATCAGTTGGGAATAAAGTTTATAAAGGGCAAAATACTCACATTCCTTTAAGTATTATCGGAACAACAGTAATAGCAATTATATTTGCAATGTCAGTAATGAGTTTCCCTGGTGCGGTAGCAAGATTTTTCCCAAATAACTCAGTATCTCAATGGATAACAGCAGCTCAATGGAGCCCATTCAATGAGACTGGGATACTTTATCCAATTTGTTATGCGGTATTAACTATTTTCTTTACATGGTTCTATACTCAAATAACTTTTAAGCCAGATGAAATGGCTGAAAATATGCATAAATCTTCAGGATTTATACCAGGTATAAGACCAGGTCAAGAAACAGCAATTTACCTTGAAAAACTTTTAAATAGGGTTTCATTTATAGGTGGAATATTTGCTGCAATACTAGCAGTTATGCCAGTTGTGATAAACAATTATACTCCATTTAAAGGAGTACAATTCGGTGGAACATCATTATTAATTCTTGTTTCTGTATCATTAGAAATAATGAGACAACTTGAAACACAATTAACAATGAGACACTACAAAGGATTTCTTAAATAATAGAATATATGGAGATGATGCCCGTGAAGATAGTATTATTGGGTCCTCCTGGTGCAGGTAAGGGAACACAGGCAAAATCAATAAGTAATAGATATTCAATTCCACATATATCAACAGGAGATATTTTCAGAAAGAATATTTCAGAAAATACACCATTAGGAATAGAAGCTAAAAAATATATCGATAATGGTCAATTAGTTCCTGATGAAGTAACAATTAATATGGTTAAAGATAGATTAACACATGATGATTGTAGAGAAGGATATTTATTAGATGGTTTTCCAAGAACTGTTCAACAAGCAGAAGCTTTAGAGGAATTCCTTCATAATAGAAGCGAAAAAATAGATACAGCTCTTTTAATAGATGTTCCTATGAGTTTTATACTTGAAAGAATGACTGGAAGAAGAGTGTGCCCTTCATGTGGTGCGAGCTATCATGTAAAGTTCAATCCACCAAGCACTGAAGGCAAATGTGACGTTTGTGGAAGTGATATTATTCAAAGAAAAGATGATACAGAAGAAACTGTATCAGAAAGACTTGATGTATATCAAAACCAAACTCAACCATTAATAGATTTTTATAAAAATAGAGAACAACTTTCCGTAGTAGATGGAACAAAAGCAATTAATGAGGTCTTTGAAAGTATCTGTGATATCTTAGGGAGCGATAAATAATGATTACTATTAAAAATGAAATAGAAATCGAGCTTATGAGAAGAGCAGGAAGAGTTGTTGGAGAAACACTTAACTTGCTAGAGCAGAATGTAAGACCAGGTATTACTACTGCAGAATTAGATAGAATAGCTGAAGAGTTTATAATTAAGCAAGGAGCAACACCATCCTTTAAAGGATTGTATGGCTTCCCAGCTTCAGTGTGTATATCTGTTAACAACGAAGTAGTTCATGGTATACCTGGAGGATATACTCTAAAAGAAGGAGATATTGTTTCTCTTGATTGTGGTGCATGTCTTAATGGTTTCCATGGAGATGCAGCAAGAACATTCCCAGTAGGTAATGTATCTGAGGAAGCTAAAAAACTTATTGAAGTTACAGAAGCTTCTTTCTTCAAAGGTATGGAACATGCTAAAGTTGGCAATAAATTAACAGATGTGTCTCATGCAATACAACAGTATGTTGAAGAAAATGGATTTTCAGTTGTAAGAGATTTTGTTGGGCATGGAATTGGCCGCAAGGTTCATGAAAGTCCAGATGTGCCTAATTTCGGAAGACCAGGTAGAGGTCCTAAATTAGTTGAAGGAATGGCTTTAGCTATAGAACCTATGGTCAATGTTGGTAAATATCACGTTGAAACAGCCAGTAACGATTGGACTGTATTAACTGTAGATGGTTCGCTTTCTGCACATTATGAAAATACAGTTGTAATATTACCAGACGGTCCTGAAATTTTGACACTAGTGAAATAATTCAAATGTGTTGCTTAGTTGTAAATTCATATTTTATTTAAGTAGTATGTAATTTATGGCTAGGGTAATCGTTGAGGTGAACAGTTTGCAAAATAAAGACTTAATTGGCAGATTAGTTATATCAAATGCTGGAAGAGATAAAGGAAGCTGTTATGTTGTTCTTGAAAGTTTAAGCGATAATTTATTGCTTTTAGTAAATGGATCAAGCAAAACTATATTATTGCCAAAAAAGAAAAAGTTAAAACATTTAACATTAACTAATGTGATAGATGGCGAAGTAAGAGATTCAATTCTTTCACAAAGCAGAAATGCAGATTTAATAATAAAAAGATTTATAAAGCTAAATGGCACCAAGGAGGTTTGATTACCTTATGTCAAAAGAAGATGTAATAGAAATGCAAGGTACGGTTTTAGAAGCGTTACCTAATGCAACATTTAAAGTAAAATTAGAAAGTGGGCATGAAATAATGGCTCATATTTCTGGAAAGTTAAGAATGAACTTCATAAGAATTCTACCTGGTGATAAAGTTACAATAGAACTTTCACCATATGATCTTTCAAAAGGTAGAATAACTTGGAGAGCAAAATAAGGAGGGTTACCGATGAAAGTAAGACCATCAGTTAAGCCTATTTGCGAAAAGTGCAAGGTTATAAAAAGAAAAGGAAGAGTAATGGTAATCTGTGAAAATCCTAAGCACAAGCAAAAACAAGGCTAAAATTTAAATAACCTTAATAATTTTTAGTTGAATTGGGAGTCAATTTTTATTGACTTTTCCATTAAACTAAAATATGATTATATAGGCGTTCTATTCAGATGAGTTAGTAAATTTTAGGAGCGGCTGAAGTATATTAATGATACTATCCTAAAATTTAATATATATTTATTATAAAAAACTACAATTATGAAAATTAATCATTTGATTAATTTTAAGCATTTCAATACCAGGAGGTGTAAAGATTAATGGCAAGAATAGCAGGTGTTGACCTACCAAGAGAAAAAAGAGTTGAAATAGGTCTAACTTATATATATGGTATAGGATTACCAACAGCAAAGAAAATTCTTGAAGTTACTGGAATAAACGGTGACATCAGAGTTAAAGATCTTACTGAAGATCAAGTTAATGAAATCAGAACTTACATCAACGGAAACTTCACAGTTGAAGGTGATTTAAGAAGAGAAGTAGCTCTTAACATTAAGAGATTAGTAGAAATTGGTTCTTACAGAGGAATAAGACACAGAAGAGGTCTTCCAGTAAGAGGTCAAAAAACTAAAACAAATGCTAGAACTAGAAAAGGTCCTAAGAAGACAATAGCTAACAAGAAGAAATAGTTAAGGAGGGAAGGCAATGGCAGCTCAAAAAGTTAAAAAGACTAGAAGAAGAAGAGACAGAAAAAATGTTGAGCATGGTGCTGCACACATCCAATCAACATTTAATAACTCAATAGTTACTTTAACTGATGAAAGAGGTAACGCATTAGCATGGGCAAGTGCTGGTGGCCTTGGTTTCAAAGGTTCAAAGAAGAGTACTCCATTTGCAGCTCAAATGGCAGCAGAAACTGCAGCTAAAGCAGCTATGGAACATGGATTAAAAAGCGTAGAGGTTTACGTTAAAGGACCAGGTGCTGGAAGAGAAGCAGCTATAAGAAGCTTACAAGCAGCTGGATTAGAAGTTACTTTAATAAAGGATGTAACTCCAATTCCTCATAACGGATGTAGACCACCAAAAAGAAGAAGAGTATAGTAAGCTAACGGGAGGTGTAATTAATGGCAAGATATACTGGCGCAACCTGCAAACTTTGCAGAAGAGAAGGTATGAAATTATTCCTAAAAGGGGATAGATGCTACACAGATAAATGTGCATTCGTAAAAAGAAGTTACGCACCAGGACAACATGGAGCTAACAGAAAGAAAGTTTCTGAGTACGGAATGCAATTAAGAGAAAAGCAAAAAGCTAAAAGAATATATGGTGTTTTAGAAACTCAATTCAGAAACACTTATGAAAGAGCTGAAAAAATAAAAGGTGTTACAGGTGAAAACCTATTAAAACTTTTAGAAATGAGATTAGATAACGTGGTATTCAGATTAGGATTCGCTTCATCAAGAGTTGAAGCTAGACAATTAGTAAACCACGGACATTTCTTAGTAAATGGTAAAAAAGTTGATATCGCATCATACAAAGTATCAGTTAACGATGTAATATCAGTAAGAGAAAAAAGTAGAGCAAGCGAAAAGTTCAAAACTTTCGTTGAAAATCCAAAAGCTTTACCTCAATGGTTAACAGCTAACTTAGAAAACTTTGAAGGAAAAGTTGTTGCTGAACCAAGTAGAGAAGACATTGACGTTCCAGTAAATGAAACTCTAATTGTTGAGTTATACAGCAAATAGTAATTAATTTTAAGATTAATTTAAGATGGATCAGTTGCCCTCAAATAAGGTTGCCATTTTAATATTAAGGAGGGTTTGCCAATGTTAGAAATCGAAAAGCCAGTTATTCAATGTATAGAGTCAAATGAAGATGGTACTTATGGTAAATTTGCCATAGAACCACTTGAAAGAGGATATGGAACTACTCTTGGAAATGCATTAAGAAGAATATTACTTTCTTCTTTACCAGGAGTTGCACCAACTTCTGTTAAAATTGATACAGTTCTTCATGAGTTTTCAACTATAGCTGGAGTTAAGGAAGATGTTACTGAAATAATATTAAACCTTAAAGCTTTAGCTTTAACAATGGAAGGTGAAGGACCAAAAACAATTTATATAGATGCAAAAGGACCAGGTGTGGTTACTGGAGCAGATATAACTACAGATGGAGATGTAGAAGTTGTAAATAAAGATTTACATATAGCTACATTAGATGAAGACGGTAAATTATACATGGAGATAACAGTTAATAGAGGAAGAGGATATGTTACTCAAAACAAGAATAAAACAGAAGATCTTCCACTATCAGCTATAGCAATAGATTCTATTTATACTCCAGTAAAGAGAGTTAATTTCTCAATAGAAAATACAAGAGTTGGTCAAATCACAGATTATGATAGATTAACATTAGAAGTATGGACTAATGGAACTATAAAAATAGAAGAAGCGATTTCTTTATCAGCTAAAATTCTTATCGAACACTTCAAATTATTTATGACTTTAACTGATAACACTAATGATGTTGAAATCATGATAGAAAAAGAAGAAGATAAGAAAGAAAAAGCTTTAGAAATGACTATCGAGGAACTTGACTTATCAGTAAGATCATACAACTGTTTAAAGAGAGCAGGTATCAATACTGTTCAAGAATTAGCAGCTAAGAGTATGGATGATATGATGAAGGTAAGAAACCTTGGTAAGAAATCTCTAGAAGAAGTAGAAAAGAAATTAATCGAATTAGGTTTAAACCTAAGAATAAACGAAGAGTAGTTAGGAGGTATAGCCATGGCAGGATATCGTAAGTTAGGTCGTCCTACAGATCAAAGAAGAGCTATGTTAAGAAATCTAGTTACTAGCTTTTTAAAGCATGGGAAGATAGAAACAACTGTAACAAGAGCAAAAGAAACTAGAAGTCTTGCAGAAAAAATGATCACTCTTGCAAAAAGAGGAGATTTACACGCTAGAAGACAAGTTTTATCATTCGTAACAGAAGAGGATGTAGTTAAAGATTTATTTGACAACATTGCTCCAAAGTACGCTGAAAGAAACGGTGGATATACTAGAATGTATAAAGTTGGTCCTAGAAGGGGCGACGCTGCAGAAGTAGTTATACTTGAATTAGTATAATATACAGGGGATTAAGTTTGTACTTAATCCCCATTTTTGCAATTAAAAATAATTTAATTATATAATTAGTTTAGTAAGCTTATAAGAAATATATATTTAACTACTTAAAAAATAAAGTTAAAAAGTACATTAAGAAAAATATTCAATTAATATAAATCAAGAAGTTGTCTCTTTACAAAATAAAATTAAAAATAGTATTATTTTATAAGAAGATAATTTAATCTTAATTATTTCATATCTATCCAATCTAAAGTCCTATCTTTTTACAAAAAAGCATTGAGTATATAAGATGTAATCTATTAAAATTCAGTAAAAGGTTGAAAGTTTTGGATTTAAGATTAAAAAGAAAATGGAGTATTATAGCAAGTGCTATTAGATAATTATTATTCTAAAAATTTGGAGGTGAAGAATTTGACAAAAAATATTATAGAAACTGAAAATTTAACCTTTAAATATATCAATGAAGAAGAAAAAAAGGAAAAAGTAGCTTTAGATTCAGTATCTATTGAGGTTAAAGAAGGGGAATTCCTAGTTGTACTAGGGCATAATGGTTCAGGAAAATCAACTATGGCAAAACATATGAATGCATTATTAATTCCTACTGAAGGAACTATATATGTGGCTGGTTTAGATACAAAAGATGAAAATAATTTATGGGATGTTAGAAGTAGTGCAGGAATGGTATTTCAAAATCCTGATAACCAATTAGTAGCAACTATTGTTGAGGAAGATGTAGCTTTCGGGCCAGAAAACTTAGGCGTTCCACCAGAGGAAATAAAAAAGAGAGTGGAAGAAAGTTTAAAGAAAGTTGGAATGTATGAATATAGAGAACATGCACCTCATTTATTATCAGGTGGTCAGAAGCAAAGAATAGCTATAGCAGGTATATTAGCAATGATGCCTAAATGTATAATCTTTGATGAGCCTACAGCTATGTTAGACCCATCAGGAAGAAAAGAAGTACTAAAAACAATGAAAGATGTAAATAAAAATTTAGGTATAACGGTAATACTTATTACACATTACATGGATGAAGCTGCTCAAGCTGATAGAGTTATAGTTATGGATCAAGGAAAGGTAAAGCTTACTGGAACACCAAGAGAAGTGTTTTCAGAGGTTAAAAAAATGAAAGATATTGGACTTGATGTACCACAAGTAACAGAACTTGCTTATGAATTGCAAAAGGAAGGTTTAAATATATCTACAGATATATTAAATATAGATGAGATGGTGAATGCGTTATGTCAATTAAAGTAGAAAATTTAACACATATTTATATGCCAAAGAGTCCATTTGAAAAAGTTGCTTTAGATAATATAAATTTTGAAATAGAAGATGGTGACTTTGTTGCTCTAATCGGACATACAGGATCAGGAAAATCAACATTAATACAGCATTTAAATGGATTACTTAAGGCTACATCAGGAAATATAATTGTTGATAATATTGATTTAAATGATAAAAAAACGAAGCTTAGTGATATAAGAAAAAAAGTAGGGCTTGTTTTCCAATACCCAGAATATCAATTGTTTGAAGAAACTATAGAAAAAGATATAGAATATGGTCCTAGAAATCTTGGATTAGAACAAGAAGAAATTACAACTAGAGTAAAAAGGGCTATGGAGATGGTAGGTCTTGATTATGAAAAATATAAAGATCTTTCTCCTTTTGAATTAAGTGGAGGGCAAAAAAGAAGAGTAGCTATAGCTGGAGTTATAGCTATGGAACCTAAAGTTCTTATTTTAGATGAGCCAACAGCAGGATTAGACCCTCATGGAAGAGATGAAATATTAGCACAAATAAAAAAATTACATGAGCAATATAAAATGACTGTAATATTAGTAAGCCATAGCATGGAAGATGTTGCTAAAATAGCTAATAGAGTAATTGTTATGAATAAAGGTAAAATAGCTTTAGACGGAACTGTTGCTGAAGTATTTAAAGAAATTGATACCTTAGAAAACATAGGTCTTGCAGTTCCTCAAGTTACTTATTTGATTAAAGCTCTTAGAGATAAGGGATTTGATATATCAGATGATATTTTTACTATTGAAGATGCAAAAAATGCTTTAGTTAAAATATTAAAGAGTGATAAATAGGAGGACGTAGAATGATAAAGGATATAACCATAGGTCAGTATATACCAGGAAAATCCTACATCCATAAATTAGATCCTAGAACAAAAATAATGATAACATTACTTTTTGTAATTGATTTATTTGTTATTAATAAATTTTATGGATATATATTTATATTCTTATTTTTAGGAACTGCCGTAGCATTATCAAAAGTTCCAGTAAGATATTTATATAATGGGTTAAAACCTATATTGATATTAATAGTTATTACAGCAATATTTAATATTTTTATGATAAAAGGTACACCAGATACACTAATATGGCAATGGAAGTTCCTACATATATATACTAATGGAATACGAGTTGCGATTTTTATGATTTTAAGATTAATATTTTTAATAATGGGAACATCATTATTAACTTTAACAACATCACCAATAGAACTTACTGATGGAATAGAGAATTTATTAAGCCCTTTTAAAAAAATAGGTTTTCCAGCACATGAGTTAGCTATGATGATGACTATAGCTTTAAGATTTATTCCAACTTTAATAGATGAAACAGATAAAATAATGAAAGCACAAAAAGCAAGAGGAGCAGATTTTGAATCTGGAAATTTAATTCAGAAAGCTAAGAGTTTAGTTCCGTTATTAGTGCCATTGTTTGTTAGTTCATTTAGAAGAGCTGATGAATTAGCTATGGCTATGGAAGCTAGATGTTATAGAGGTGGTTCTGGAAGAACAAGAATGAAACAACTTAAATATAGTAGTAGAGATGTTGTTTCATATAGTGTATTAGTAATATTAATAATAATAACAATAGCAATAAGATTTATCTAAATTTTATAATTAAGTAGCTATAAAGAGTGAAAGCTAATTTGCTAAAATAGCCAAATGCATAGATATAAACTAAATTCAGATAGAGTTTCAATTCTTACTGAATGTTTAGTCAAAATTATTTAGTGCGTGTGTTTGTTTATCTTCAGTTTATAAAAGCTTGAGATATTACAGACAACAATGATCAGATAATTTAAAGCATAGGGGTTTAATTAGCAACTTAGCTTTTTTAATTTAATTTAGGTTGTTGAATAAACAAAATTTGTAAAATAAAAAAGCCATCCCTTATGATA
>CAUWDH010000052.1:0-20373 GCA_963557775.1 uncultured Sarcina sp. | reverse complement strand
AGAACAACACCAGGATTTAAATTACAAACAGTTCCTGTATATTTAGTAGCAGGAACAGAATTACTATTGTTACTACTATTATTATTGTTATTGTTACTATTGTTGCTGCTGTTATTAGGGTTTACATAAGCACCGTAAACATAAGCAATTTGACCATTATAGTTTATTTCATACCAACCGTTAACTTCTTTAATGATATTAACAGTAGTACCTTCAGTAAGGTCAGCAATAATATTATAGTTAAGACCAGCACCGCTTCTAACGTGAAGAACAACACCAGGATTTAAATTACAAACAGTTCCTGTATATTTAGTAGCAGGAATAGAATTATTATTGTTATTGTTATTAGGATTTACGTAAGCACCGTAAACGTAAGCGATTTGACCATTATATTCTATTTCGTACCAACCATTAACTTCTTTAATAATATTAACAGTATCGCCTTCACTTAAATAAGCTATTATACTATTATCAAGACTAGGGCCTGTACGCACATGAAGATAAACACCATTGCTTAAGTTACAAACAGTACCAGTAGATGTAGGTGTAGGTATAGAACCATTAGAAGAATTATTATTTGAAGTAGAATTTGTATTGATATAGGATGCATAAACATAAGCAATTTGTCCATTATAATTTATTTCATACCAATTGCCTATTTGATTAATAATATTAACAGTATCACCGTTATGTAAATCACCAATGATACTATAAGTTAAACCAGCACCAGAACGAACATGTAGTGATATCCCTTGATAAAGATTATAAACAGTTCCAGTTTTAGAAGTTGCTAAAAAAGAAACTGGTTTTGGAGTTTTTTTAGAGGAATCATCATTTTGGTGTAAGGTTATAGCACTAGAATGAACAAAACCATGACCACCATTATATTTAATTTTGTACCAGTCATTAGATTTTCCAGTTATGTGGACAGTACTAGTATTTTTTAATTTTCCCAAAATCATGCTTGAATCTTTAGGAGTATTTCTAACATGGACAGTATCAGAGGATGTATTTATTTTCCCTGTAGTATCTAAATTGGAAACATCAACTTTATTCTGATTATCTATGGAATTAGAATCTGAATTTTTACTTGAGTTTTTGACTAATAATTTGTTATTTAATTTAGTTACTTTTTTTTCAGTAGATTTATGCATATTATTAGAAGTAGCCATATTGTATGTAGCGCATAGTGTTCCAACAACAGCTAAGGTAGCTAATATTTTCTTTTGTTCCATTGACTTTTCTCCTTAATCATTAGTAGTATAAAAAATTTATAAATTAAACTAATTTATAGTTTTTGTCCTATTAAAGTATTTTAATTTATTCTATTCTAAACAAATATACCACTTTATGAATATTTTCTCAATAAATCTGAAATTAAATTTAATAGTAACTTTCGACAGATATAAATAATAAAATATATAGAGATTAATTAAATAGGAAAAATGATGAAGAAATTAGAAAATTACAGTGAAGAAAAAAAAATTACGGATAATGATATATTTTTTAAGTTAGATGATTATGAAGATAAATATATAATTTTGTGTAGGCTTCCAGGAGCAATAAAAAATCAAATAAGTATAGATTATGATAATGATAATATAACTATAGGAACTTTTGTGAGAAATAGTAGGGAAAGTTATGGGACAGGATTTTATATGTCATTTATGGAAAGTAAATTTGTAGAAAAGAAATTTTATGTTCCAAATTCAGATATTAAAAAAATAAAAGGGAATTTTGATGGGTTAAATTTAACTATAGAAATTGGTAAAGTATTTGAAGAAAAAAATAAAGATGAAAATATTATTATAGATATTGAAGATTATACAGACATATAAGATCATAATCATGCTACAAATAAACATAAAGATAGACTTAATTTATGTGGAGTTTTGACTCAATCTTGAAGACTTAGTCGTAGTTATCTAGCTATGAGATAAAAAATATAATAAGTGATAAAAGATGAGAGGAATATTTTGACTATCAAAATATTCCTCATTTAAATTATATTGAAACAGATAGTTTTTTTAATTATAATAGAAAATACAACGTAAAAACTATTACATATGAGGAATAATGTGAAAATAGTTTTGGTTAAACATAAGTAGAAAGGTGAATTAAATGAACAAAGGAATAAAAGCGTGGAGAGCTGTTGCGGGAATAATAATATTATTAGCATTATTATTATCATTAATTCTTGATATTGTATTACCTAATACTCATCCAGAATACGCAAGAATAATAGGTTATTTTACATACTTTACGGAGCTTAGTAATATACTAGCAATGATTTGGTTCTTGAATAAAGGAGTATTTAATGAGAGATTTAAGTTTTTTAATAATACACAAGTAAGAGGTGCAATAAATACTTATGTATGGGTTGCAGGAATTGTATTTTTCTTAGTATTAAATCAACAATGGCATGCAGAAGGCTTAAGAAAGTTAGAAGAATATACATTACATGGATTTACCCCGCTAGCATTTTTTATAGATTATTTATTATTTGCTAAAAAGGGTGAATATAAACCAAAAAGAATATGGATATGGTATATCTTCCCTTTCATTTATACTTTTTATGCAGTTGGTGTTGGATACTTAATACAAGATTACCCATATTCATTTTTTAACATACAAAAGTTAGGCTTTAAGGGATTTTTAATAGGATTTTGTTTCTTAGCAATAGCTTTTATAGGTGTATCGGTATTTTTAAATATAGTAGATGTACTATTCAGAGTGGGAAAAAAGAAAGAAAGTACAGAAGAAATTTTAATAAAATATAATTCAGGTAAATAATTCAAGAAAAGAAAAAGAAAAAACTAGACATAATAAGTAGAGTGACTTACAATTATTTAATAATATAAGCATAGCTTATTAAAAGGAGTGACTAAATTTATGTATGTTAATTTTATTACAAAGGTAGTAGATACTGATGAAATAAAAGAATTAATAGAAAATGAAACTGAATTTAGAGTTTTAAATGACTTAAGTAATGCATCAAAAAGAGAAGATATGGTAGCTTACAAATTAGGAATTTCAATTAATTTTATTAGATCTATTTTAGAAGAAGATTATGATTTAAATGAATATTCAGAAGATGAATTATTTGATGAATATTTATCAACTGCAGAAGAAATAGGAACTGATATGATTGAAGAAAAGATGCCAGAGGAAGCAAGGGTTGATATAAGAGCCTATACTATAGATGAAGTGGATAATATTATTAAACTTGTGATGGTAATGGCACATGAAGAACTTGGAGAAGCAAAAGTCATAGATGTATTAAGGAGATTACTCAAACAAATAGATTAATATAAACAAAATTTAATATACTTAAATTTTAAGAGAAATTAATCTATTAATTAGTAAATAAGGGCCATCTCAATTTTGAGATAGCCCTATTTTTTTCCCTAAATTATAAATCTCTCTTGTAGGGTGAAGGAAGGAGAAGATTTAGAGAATGTAAACTAGTAAAACTAGCTTATTGGATTATTTTTTATTTAGCATATCTTTAAATATTAAAATAATTTAAAGAAATACTAGGGGTCCTAGGAATTTTAATCCTATTCTAATTCGAAGCTTCCGCAATCTGTGTTTTCTTGAGAAGTTCCAACGAAATGTTGTACTTTATTATTTTTAACTACGTTAATTTTATCTAAAGTACAATAGTCATCATCTTTGCAATGATGTTTACATTCTGTTACGTTACAACCTATGCTTGAATTATGGTCCATAGTTAAACGCCTCCTAAAAAATAAATCTTATTTATAAGCATTTTGTACTGCTTACAATAGTATTGTGTGCAAATTTATTTAATATATTCTGGTAAATAAAGGTGAGATGAAAGAAATAAATGATGAAAGAAATAAATATAGATAGAATTTTTGGAGTTTTTCTAATATTTTGATACATAAAACCTATCGAGAAATATAAAGTTATTTATTTATCAGTTGTAGAATATAAAAAATATAATTTTTATTTATAAAATTAATTAAATTGGGTAAAATAAGTGGAAAAAGTAGAATCAATGCTTTAATGTGGATAAAAATGTTAACTAAAAAATAAAAAAGTTTAAAAAAAAGCAATAAGTAGACACAAAATTGTAATAAAAGGTCGTTATACTGTAGAAGTAACCGGTTATGGGGTTAACCGTAAACCGCAGAAATGCTGATGACTCCTACTTTTAACTGAGGGTTTATTTAAATAATTCTCATAGAAACTTTTAAACCTAGGAGGAACAAAAATGGTATTATCAAGAACATTGTTAGCAATTATTGTAGGTTGTGGAGGATTTTTAGGCGCTGGTGCAAGATATTTAATATCTGTATGGGCAACAAAGCAATTTCCTATAGCAATTCCTTGTGGAACATTAATAGCCAATGTAGTAGGCGCATTAATTATAGGATTTGTTAGTGAAGCAGCACTAAGAACAACATCAATATCACCAACAACAAAGTTATTTATAACTACAGGAATGATGGGAGGATTAACAACATTCTCAACATTCTCATTAGAATCAATTACATTATTATCAAAAGACCCAGCTATGGGAATGTGGAATATAATATTAAATGTATTCTTAAGTTTATTTGGTGTTATTGTAGGTCAATTTATAGCAAGAATGCTATTCTAATTTTAATTAGATACCATTTAAATGAAAATGTAAAATTACATAATAATCAAATATTTTACATAACTAAAAGATAATAAAAGAGTTTTACACTAAACTCTTTTATTATTGTTTTCATATAGCTTATGTCTTATCTATTTAAGATAGATAAAAATTTATTTAGCTAAAATGGATAATTAAAAGTGGATAATTAATAATTCTTTTACTTATTATCTTGGTAAGTAACATTACCAATTTAAATAATATATATTAATTAAATTGACTAGGAGTTGAAGACATGTTTAATTTTAGTCCTAAAGAAGACAAATTTTACACAAAATTTTCGCAACAAGCTAATAATGTCGTTAAAGGAGCAAAAGTCCTAAGAGAATTTCTTAATGAAATTGATAAGGCAACTATTTATGCTCAAGAAATTCAAAATTTAGAGCATGAAGGAGACAAAATAGTACATGATATCATGAAGGAATTAAATATCTCCTTTGTTACTCCTATAGATAGGGAAGATATCTATGATATTACAAAAAGAATGGATGATATCATAGATAATATTGAATCTATATTACATAGATTTATAATGTTCAATATAAGCGAATCCTCAGAAGAAGCAAAAATATTTGCTGATTTTTTAATTAAAGCAACAGAAGAAATAGTAGCTTTAATGGGATTATTAAGTGGAATGAATAAAAATGTGAAGGAAATTTCAGATAGAATAATAGCTGTTAACAGAATTGAAAATGAAGCTGATGTATTCTTTAGAGAAGTTGTTGGAAAGTTATTCAGAAATGAATCTCTAGGAGCTTTAGAAGTTATAAAATGGAAAGATGTATATCAGATGTATGAAAATGCAATAGATGCATGTGAAGCAGTTGTTAATATAATTGGGGGAGTTGTAATGAAAAATGCATAGTGCTGTGGTCTTGATGGCAACAATAGTTATTTTAGCTCTAATATTTGACTTTACTAATGGATTTCATGATACAGCAACAGTAGTTTCTACATCTATAACTACTAGAGCTTTAAGTCCTAAGGTAGCCATAGGTATGTGTGCAATATTTAACTTTATTGGAGCATTCACAAGTACCGCAGTTGCAAAAACAGTTGGTGATGGGGTTGTTGATAGTACTAAAATACCTTTATGGGTAATTGTTTGTGTATTATTAGCAGCAATAGTATGGGATTTGTTAACTTGGTATTTTGCTATTCCAAGTAGTTCTACTTGTGCATTAATTGGTGCATTAGTAGGTGGGGTAATAGCCCTTACTTGGGACATAAATTCTGTAGGCTGGGGAGTTCTATTTAGCAAATTTGTTATATGGATATTCTTATCGCCTTTAATAGGTTTTGTAGTTGGATATGTGTTTATAATAATTTTAAAAAAATGCTTATTTAATGCAAGACCAAAAAAAGTAAATAAAGTATTTCAAAGACTTCAAATAGTATCAGGAATACTTATAGCATTAGATCACGGAGCTAATGATTCTCAAAAATCAATGGGAATAATAACAATGTCATTAGTAAGTGGTGGATTTTTATCAACATTTGATGTGCCTATTTGGGTAATTGTATGTTGTGCTACAGCTATGGCACTTGGTACATCAATAGGTGGTAAAAAGATAATAAAAACAATGGGAAATAAAGTTACAAAGTTAGATCCTGCTGGTGGATTTATTGCACAAATGAGTTCATCAATAGTATTATTTGTAGCTACTGCATTACATGCACCAGTAAGTACAACTCAGGTTATGACTAGTTCCATTATGGGAATAGGAGCCGAAAAAAGTTTAAAAAGAGTTAACTGGGGTATGGCAAGAAGTATAATGTGGGCATGGATAATAACAATTCCAGCAGCAGCAATATTAGCAATGGTGTTTGTTGAAGTTGTAAAGATATGTATGCACATTTTTTAATAAGTAGACAAGCTAAAGCAAATCAAAAGATTTGCTTTATTTTTTTATTTATTCCTATAAAAATATACTTTTTTATAATAAAATGGTAAAATCAAAATAAATATATCATGGGGGAAATATTGCTGAATTTAAAAATGAAATATATAAAATATTAGCAATAATATGTTTGTTTATGAGTAAGGTTAAAAAGAAGAAAAAAAAGAAATATCCTAAGAAAGTATATATAATAAGAAGAATTTTTGTTTTAGCTGTGCTTTTAATAATAATTTCTCTTATAGGATTATTTGGAAAAATGCTTTTTAATGAGATAAAAAGTTTAAGAAAACTTTATAATGTACAATTAAAAAATGAAAAAATAGAAGAACTAAAATTAAATTTAAATATAAAGGAAAAATCTTATCAATGGGCAGAGCCTTTAGTATATCTTAATAATCCAGAAAAAATAATAATACACCATACGGCTATAAAAAATATTGATAGTGATGCAATACATAAAATGCATCAAGAGAAAGGGTGGAGTGGTATAGGTTATCATTATTTTATAGATAAATCAGGAGAGATTTATGAAGGGCGTCCAGAAAGGGCTATAGGTGCTCATGCCTATAAAAATAATCAAAATACTTTAGGGGTATGTTTGGAAGGAAATTTTGAAGAGGAATTAATAGAAGAGAAACAATATAAGGCATTAATAGAATTGTTAAAGTATCTTGTATTAAAATATCCAATAAATAAAATAGAAGGACATAATGATGTGGTTAACACTTTATGTCCAGGGAAAAACTTAAATAAAGAGAAGATAAAAGAAGATTTAATAAATGAACTAAGAAAAATAAATTTAACTGATTAAATTAAAGAAAAATGTTAATAATCCTAATAATAATATTATTAGGAGGAGTAATACTTTGAATAAGGTAAATTTAATTGGAAGACTTACAAAAGATATAGAACTTAAAAATTTTGCAAATGGAGTATATGCTACGTTTTCTTTAGCAATAAACACTTATAATAAAAATAAAAAAGAGATAACAACTAATTTTGTAGAATTAGTAGCCTTTGGTGGTAATGCAAAGTTTCTAAATAACTATGTAAAAAAAGGTGAATTAATAGCCGTAGAGGGTGAAATAATAACAAGTACTTATGTTAACAAAGCTAATATAAAAAAATATTCAACAAAAGTAAGAGTAAATAATGTACATTTATTAGAAAGTAAAAATAAAAAGGCAATTTAATTTTATTAGATATATTTAAGGAGAAGATTTCATATGAATTGGAATTTTCTCCTTATTTTTTTGAGTATTAGAAGGATGTAATATTTATCTAATAGTTAAAGTCTTTAATACTCTTATGTTTTAAAGGACTTTCGACTCGTGTTACTTGCTGAGTAAGTTCCTATAACTAAATCAAGATTTAGATAGTTACTTAAGTAGTATTGTAATAATTTTATACTTTTAGACATTTAGAAGGAGAATTGAAGTGAAGTTAAGAACTTCCTCAAATTAAATCTAACTTTATAGAATTTGATTTTTAATTAATAATTCCTAAGTAATTAAACTGTTGTTAATATCATATATTTAAGTAAAGAAATTATGTAATAGGGGGTTTTATGAGTATTTTTAATAAAATTTTTTCATCTATGTTATCTCAAAACTTTTTAGGGTGGATTATTATATTTTTAATAGTATGCATATTTGCAGTAGGAATTGCTACTACGATTTTTATAAAAAAGTATTATAAAGAATTATTAGAGGATTTAAGTTTATCAATTAAAAAGAAACAAAATTTTCATTATGAAGAATTAAATAAAATAGTAAATGAATTTTCTAAGAGTACTACAAATGGAACAGATAATATAAATACTGAGGTTATAATAGAGAAAAATATAAATAAAAAAATTATTAAAATAGAAGGAATATTTAAAGTAATTCCATCTACTTTAATTGGGTTAGGACTTTTAGGAACTTTTTTAGGATTAACATTAGCTATTTTTGAAACTAAAGGAGCATTAACTGGAATTGAAAATATAAATACTTTTTCTAATGCACTTCAAAATCCTATTGCTAGTATGGCAACTGCCTTTTGGACAAGTATTTTTGGTGTTATTGGTTCTTTAATTTTAAATTTTATTAATCAATTAATAATTTTTTATAAAGATGAATTTTATAATGAAATAGAAAACTATTTAGATAATGAAATATTTGCTAAGAGAGCAAAAACTTTTAATACAATTTTTGAAGAATTTAGTGTAACTGTAAAGACCACTATGCTTACTCTTACTGAAGAAATGACTGTTTTATTTAAAAATGGTGTAGAAGAATTGGTGAATAAAATTAATTCAAATTCTTTAGATTTAACTAATTCGGCAGAGGCATTAAAAAGTTATACAGAAAAATTTAAAAGCCTTGTGGAAAGTATGGATAGCACTGTTGAAAATTTTAACAAACCTGTATTAAATTTTAGTAATTCAGTTGTGGATTTTATTAATATTTCAGAATCCTTAGAAAATAAATTTAATAGAAGTTTTGATAAATTTGATAATACAGTGAAATCTATAGATAATACTATGCAGCTTTTAGGAAAAGGTGTTGGAAGTTCAGTTGAAACTTTGAGTGTTGCAGTTCATAAATCATCTGAGGATATAACGAAATCTTTAGAGGAATCAAATAAAAATTTATCAAATTTCTTAAATGAGGTTTTAGGAGAGTTTTCGGAAGCATTAACAGTAAATGCAAGAGATATTAATGAAAATTTTAAAAGTTCAATGGCTGAAGTAGCCTTAGAAATGAATGAATCATTTAGTGAATTGAAAGTTACTAATAATAGAAATATAGAACAATTAGATAAATTAGGAGCAATAGTAAGAAAAGAAGGAAAGTTAACTGAAGAACGAGCTAATAGGTTAACAGAACTTATGAATACTATAAATAAAATAAATGAAATTAGAGAAAATGAAAATTTTGAACAAATGGAAATGTTAAAGGAAACCTTTAATGACTTAAAAGACATGATGCTAAATTTAAAAAATAGTATAGGTAGTATGAATAATTCTATATCAGAGCAGTTAGCAACAAGTTTAGATAAAAATTTAAATGAAATTACTAAAGAACTTTCTAAGGATTTATCTGAGGAAATAGGTAGAGTTATAAGAGAAGTAAATGATTCAGTAAATAATTTAAATGAAAGTATTGCTATAATAGGTGAACTTGTAAAAGCTTCAAATGATTGGGCTTCAGCAGTAGCTTATACACTAAATGAAGGTGGGGGTGATAAGCTTATATGAAAATAAGAAAAAGAAAATATAGAGGTAAAGAGGGAGAAATATCATATTGGCAATCTTTTGTGGATATGATGTCTACTGCAACTTTAGTTTTTTTCTTTATTATGATACTAGCAATGGGATATTTAACAGTGTTTGTAGATGATATTTCAGCTAAAAGGGAAAAGTTATATGATCAAATTGAAAGTCATTTAGAAAAAAACGATATTGATAAAAATATAATTAGATTTAATAGAGAAGAAGGAAAAATTGAAATATTAACAGAAACATTTTTTGATAGTGGTTCATCTGAAATAAAAAGTGATGGGAAAAATGTAGCAACAATATTTAATAATATATTTACCGAACTATTAAAAGTTAATGTTATAGCTGATGAAATTGAATATATAGAAGTAGTAGGGCATACAGATTACTCAGGGACTACCTTTAGTAATAGAACTTTATCTACAAATAGAGCTGTGAGTTTTTTAAATGAAATGGTACCTATGGATAGCTTTTTGGAAAATAATTATGGTCAAAAATTTAAAGCTTCTGGATTGTCTGAATTTGAGACAAATAAAACACCTTCAGAGAGAAATAAAAGTGAAGCTGATTATAAAAAGGAAGAACATAAGAAAGATAGAAAAATAGAAATAAAAATAAACTTTAGCAATAAGGATTTAGAAGAGGCTATAAAAGAACGAATAAAATCTAAAAATATATTAGGTGATAAGTAAATGGGGAATAATAGTTTTTTTCATAATTTTATTAAACTTTTAAATGATGAAAATTTTAATATTTATGAAATAGAGAAAAATAATATATTTAGGAATAGATTACTTTTCTTTTTAAAAACAATGGGATATGGTTATGCAGCATTGGGGATATTAAGAAGATTATTAAATAAGGGAGAAAATAATATTTATGAGATTATAGAGATATTAGAAGATTGCAATTTGAAGGAATCTTTTAATATTATGGAAGGAGGATTAGAAGAAGTTATTTATTATAATAAAAACATAGGAATGAATAAAAGCTATGAAGTAGATTATAATAATGCTTTGCCAGTAGAAAAAATATTATGGAGTTCAAAGGAATTTATTAATTGCCATTGGGATAAGAATAAAATTTTAATTAATATAAATATACCACCATATAGTAAAGCTGTAGAGAAGAGAAATGAGGTTATAGCAGTTTTATTTGGAAATTTTATTAAAAAGTATTCTTTTAAGTTAAGAGAAAATAATTTTAAAGATATGGAAAATAAATTTACAATCCCTAAGAGAGTAATAAAAATAAAGAAGAAATTAAATTTTGGAAATTTTCCTTTATATGATTTAATACTTTTAGAAAGTGATTTTTTGAAAGTTCCTTTTATAACAACAGAGGTAATAGAAATATTAAAAAAATTATATTTTAGAGGATATTATAGTGAAGAAACTATAGATGTTATTAAAATAATGAAAAAAACTTTAGATAAAGATATTAAGAATGAAGGTATATTATTTATAGAGGCAAAATTTAAGAATTTTAATACTGACTTTTTAAGAAGGTTCACTGAAATTAGTAAAAATAATAATAGTGATAAAGTTGATTTTATAATAAATAAAATTATAAATAATAAATTTGAATTTTATGAGCCTTTTCTTCAAGTAATATACTCATTTTATAAGAGAAATAATGATATAAATGCTCTTTTAAAATATATAGAAATTTGTGAAGTTTATAATATAGATATGTATAAATACGGTTTTAAAGCAGAGGATAAGATAAAGATAAAAATTTATATAAATAACTTAAAGAAAATGGGCTATACTGTAAATTTAAATAAAAGGTTATAACGTAAAAATTGCATTTATTAGAGTATAGTAAGTCTTAATTATTAAATAAATTGGAAACTCTTTAAATGTAACAAATAGTTCCCAAAGATTTAACAATTACAATTTATAATAGATTTAGATGTAAACTGAGACTTAATTGAGGTGGATTTTTAAAGTTTATTTTAAGTTTATAAAGATTGAAATTTTACAAACACTAGTTATTAGACAAAGCAAGGGGGCAAAATTTTGAAGATTTTAGAGATGTTTCTTTCTTTTTTTAAAATAGGTGCTTTTACCTTTGGTGGAGGTTATGCAATGATTCCTATAATAGAAAAAGAATTTGTAGATTCAAAAAAATGGCTAACTAAAGAAGAGTTTATGGATTCTTTAGTTATAGCTCAAAGTATACCAGGACCAATGGCTGTAAATTGTTCAGTATTTGTTGGATATAGAGTGGGAAAAATAAAGGGAGCTTTAGCAGCAGTTTTAGGAACTATATTACCATCAGTTACTATAATTATTATAATTGCTACTATGTTAACTAATTTTAGAGAAAATAAATTTGTAGATTTAGCATTTAAGGGCATAAGCGGAGCAGTTCCAGTTCTTGTTTTAATTGCAGTGGTATCTTTAAGTAAATCAGTCAAAAAAACTAGTATGAATATAATTATATGTATGGTTATGTCAATATTACTGATATTTTTTAATTTAAGTCCAGCTATAGCTATAATAATAGGATTAATATATGGAGCATTATTTTGTAGACCAAAGGAGGAAAAATAATGGAACTTATATCAATATTTTTAACCTTCTTTAAAATAGGTTTATTTGGTTTTGGAGGGGGCTATGCAATGCTTCCATATATAGAGGAATTGGTGGTAAATAGCAACCATTGGATAAGTAAAGCAGAATTTTCAGATATATTAGGTATATCTCAGATGACACCAGGACCAGTATCTATAAATACAGCTACTTATGTTGGATATAAAGTACATGGAATAATAGGTGGAATAGTAGGAACTATAGGTGTAATAACATTTTCTACTATAGTAGTTATAATACTAAGTAAACATATTGAAAAATTAAAAAATAATAAATATGTAGCTGGTGCAATTGTAGGAATGAAACCTGTGTTAATAGCATTGATAATAAGTGCTTTTTATTCTTTGGCAAAAGATTCATACTATGATATTAAAGCAATAATAATAGGAATCATAACTTTAGGATTATTATGGTCTAAAAAAATACATCCAATATTAATAATAGTAATAAGTGCTATTATTGGAATGTTCATATATGGAATTTAATAAGACAAGAATGTTATAATTAGTTTATTAAAATTAAAAGTTCTTCATCTCTTTACATAAACATGTAAAGAAGTTGAAGAACTTTTTTATGGATTAATATTCGCAAGGAATTCATCTATATAGTCAGTTTAAAGGCATAGATTGTTAACTATGATTATAGGAATAATATATCAGCATCTTTTCTAGGTGTTGTTCTGAAGTATTTAATATTAGGATAGCCAATAACCATACATGTAACTAAATTTTTTCCTTCTGGAACTCCAAGGAATTCGGCTATTTTAGGATTTGTTTGAGCAGCTCTTAGTAAGAAACCACTGAAATATGTTCCAAGACCAAGTGCATTAACCATAAGTTCCATATTAGATGAAGCTAATGAGGCGTTAACTGGATTTTCAGCTACTGTTAATATTAATGCTGGAGCATGGAAGAATAGCTTGTCCTCTCCATCAGGATTTTCTAAAAAGTTTTTATACATGTTTATCCACATGTGAGCGTAAGTATGATAACGATGCATACTATTATCAGCAAGCATTGCTTTAGCATTTTCATTAAGTGTTTCAAGAACTATTTTTCTTAATTCTTGAAGTTTATCTTTAATAACTATATAAGAAACATCTTGCATATTACTGCTTGATTGAGTAAATCTACCTGCTTCGATTATCTTTAATAGTTTTTCTTTTTCAACATCTTGTTTTTTAAAGTTTCTAACACTTCTTCTGAATTTTATAAAATTAAGTAGGTTTTCAGGTTCGATAGTAAATTCTTCTTTATTATAATCTTTTACTTCATCCATGTTATAATCATCTGTAGAAACAGCATTTTTAGGACAAACTGCTATACAATGTCCACATTTTATACAAGTTTCATTTTTTACATGGGCTTTTCCATTAACCATCTCTATATCGCTAACGATACAGTCATGTACACAACGAGTACAACCAATACATTTGTTTAAATCAACATTCATCATAAGTACAAACTCCTAACATAAAAATAGTCTACTTGCATTATAATCTATAAAAATAGAATTTTACAAGTAGACACATTTTATTAAGTAAGTTACAAAATTGTTAGTATAGAGAGTTTTAAAGCTCTACATAACTTAAATTTTCCTTTATTTACTTTCAATAGTTTCAGTATTATTAGCTTCTTCTGTAGGTTTATTCATACGGTAAGAGTATTTTTGCAAAGCCTTATTTACATAAAAATTAATTACTGAAGCAACAGGAGTAGATATAATCATGCCTAAAGGTCCATAAATAGCTCCCCCAATAGTTACAGCAAGAATAACAATAAAGGGACTTAATCCTATTTTATTCCCGACAAGTTTAGGGTCAAGATACCAAGC
This sequence comes from uncultured Sarcina sp., assembly GCA_963557775.1. Classification (GTDB taxonomy): domain Bacteria; phylum Bacillota; class Clostridia; order Clostridiales; family Clostridiaceae; genus Sarcina. Next base: position 6,111 of record CAUWDH010000052.1, on the reverse strand, counting down.
ATCAAACTGTTGAAGAAGAAATAAAAAGATAGAGCTTATTAATGCAAGCTTGAAGTTGCCAGCAAATAAATTAACCAAGAAAGTAATAAATATACCTATAAATGGCCCGAAGTATGGAATCATATTAGTAAATCCAACTATTACAGCTAGAAGCAAAGCATATTTTGTTCCTAAAATGCTTAATCCTATAATTGCTATAAATCCAATAATAGATGAATCAATAGCTTTTATACCTATATAACTTCCTAAATTAATATTTAGTATTTTTACAAAGTTAATTATTTCAGAGCCTATGTTTCTTCCGAAAATTGTTAAAGTAGCTTTTTTTGTAAAGCTAATAAATTTATCTTTATCTATTAAGATATATATAGAAATTAAAAAGCCAAAAATCATATTTACTATGGATGTGGTCACACTTATAGCACCTGTGAGAGTTTGACTTAATAAAGAATTAAATAATTTTGAAGCACTTGATATGATAGTATTAAAATCTACAGTACTTAAGTTTTTAGCTAAATCAGGATTATTATTAATTTGTAGGATAATTTTATCAATCATATTCTGAGCATTAGATGTAATTCCAGGTAATGCTTCTATAAGGTCTTTTGTAGTAGAATAAAGACCAGGAAATATATAAAGAGAAATTAGACATATTAAAGACACAAATAAAATATAGGTTAAGGCAATACTAATGTTACGTGATAACTTTGTTTTTTTCATAATTATATTTACAATGGGGTTTAATGCATAGGCTATAATAAAAGCTATTATAAAAGGTCCTAAAATAGTATAGATGCTAGAAAGTTTATCTAAAAGAGCTGGTGTATATTCTAATAATTTAATTATTATATATGTAACAATTAAACTTAAAGTAAGCTTTATATATTTGCTATTTTCTCTACTAAATATATTCATTTAAAATTCCCCCTTAGTTTAGTATGTTAATAATAGAAATATTATTTTTAAATATAAAATAACAAGTAATTTAATCTAATAATTTAGATTAAATTACTTGTTTTAAAAGAATTATACCATAAATCTAGTGAAAATAGTGCTAAGATAAGTATTTATTTTCTGATTTGCCAGATTTTTCATCGCTTGCTCTATATTTATATTTTGTAAGAAATTTTTTTGCATATAAAAGAAGAACAGAAGCTATAGGGGTAGCTACAATCATACCTATAGGTCCATAAATAGCTCCACCAATAGTAACAGCTAAAATTATAATAGCTGGATTAAGTCCAATTTTATTTTCTATTAGTTTAGGTTGTATAAACCAAGAATCAAATTCATGTAAAACTTCTAAAAATATTAAAGTGACTATAGCATTAGATAAATTATTAGTTGCTAGGCAAACTAAAAAGGCAATAATCATAGCAATATAAGGTCCTATATATGGAATCATATTCATTGCTGTTATAACTACTGCTAGTAGAATAGCGTAATGAACTCCTAGTAAAGTCATTCCTATAAAAGAGATGACTCCTACTATAAGAGAATCTATAGCACTAATTCCAAGATATGTTCCTATATTAGAATTTAATATTCTAAAAAATTCAATTATTTCAACTCCTATTTTTCTGCCAAAGACAATAAGAGTTATTTTCTTTGTTGTGTCTATGAATTTATCTTTAGAAGATATAACATAAATAGATATTAAAAATCCAAACGCAAATTCTATTATAGAAGTAGTAATACTAATAGCACCATTAAAGGCTTGTTTAGCTAATAACTGAAAGCTACTAGAACTAGGATCTAAGTATTTACTTAAATGAAGCATTTTTAATATGCTTTCGGATTTGTTTCTTATTTCTGGGAAAGCATTTAAAAAATTTATTGCACTAGTATAAAGTTTAGGTAAAAAGTAAATTGCACCTAAAGCTACAATTAATATAAATGATAGATAGGTGATAATTATACTAATCTTTATTGGCAATCTTAGTTTATTGTTAAAAAATTTAACGCATGGGTTTAAAATATAAGATATTACTAAAGCTATAATAAATGGTGTTAATAAGTGATATACATCACTAAGCCATCCTATTTCAGCTGGAATGTTATTTATAATTTTTATTGCTATATATGCGATTACAATAACTAGAAATAACTTAACATATTTAATATTTTCCCCTCTGAGCATTTTCATTTAATTAATTCCTCCTAAGTTTATTTGTCTAAAGTTCTCTGGTTTTATTTTATAGCAACTAAAAGATTTATTTCGGGGTAAAGTATAGTTGCGATATACTTTTCTTGAGTTTGAGTAAATGTTCAATTAGAAATTAAATATCTTCAAATCTTTAAGTCAAGAATTTGAAATTTTATATAAAATTCTTTTGGAATGAAGTCTAACTTTATTAAAATATTAAAAACAGATACATATATTATACAAATATTAAGCATCCTTATAATGTAAAAAAAGTTATGAAAAGTATTAAAAATTGATAGTAATAAAATTATTTATTAAGTTTTTTAGAAATAAAGTTGATAAAATGATATTAAAATATTATTAATTTTATTAAAGAGTCAATAAAGTAAAGATAAATAAAAGAAAATGATAAATTAGATTTTTAAATATTAAAAAAGTATAAACAAAAATAACAAAAAAATATAAAAAAACAAGAAAAAATTGATTAATGGAAGTAAATATAAGAAATAGGGTGATTTCTGCAAAAAGAAAAAAATTAACAATTTATTAATATTTAAAGAAATGGTAAATAAATAGATAAAAAAGTATTAAAATGATACTCTTATTATCACTTTGAAAAAAGCTTAAAAAAATTTAAATGACATACAGTTATGTAAATATAAATAATATTATAAATTTAATAATAAAAGTGGTAAAATATTAATATATATTCAAAAAAGTATTTATGATATAATTAAAAAGATAAATGAATTAATTTTACAAAATGACAATAGAAAGTATAATTTTATTTACAAGGAAATTATAATTAAATTTAATTTTTTTTGAAAAATAGAAGAAATTATACTTAAATTTTTTTTATAAACAAAAGAAGTGGGGGGATTTTATTGAGCAATAGCACTAAAAAGAAATTAACATTAATACCATTAGTATTACTTATATTTAGTTCAGTTTTTGGATTTAATAATATGCCAAGAGCATATTATTTAATGGGATATGCTGCTATACCTTGGTACATATTTGGAGCTATAACATTTATGATACCTTATGCATCAATGATTGCAGAATATGGTGCTGCATTTAAAGATGAAAAAGGTGGTATTTATTCTTGGATGGCTAAAAGTGTAGGTCCTAGATATGCATTTGTAGGAACTTTTATGTGGTTCTTTTCATATGTAATATGGTTAGTAAGTACTTCATCAAGTATATGGGTTCCACTTTCAACAGCTATTACAGGATCAGATAATACTTCAACTTGGACAGTAATGGGGTTAAGCTCAACACAAGTAATAGGGATATTAGGTGTTTTATGGATAATATTTATAACTTTTGCTTCATCAAGAGGATTAGATAAAATCAAAAAGATTACATCTATCGGAGGTACAGCAATAACATTATTAAATGTTGTTTTAATAGTTGGTGCAATAGTTGTATTTATATTAAATAAAGGACATTTAGCTCAACCAATATCAGCTCATTCATTTGTGAAAGGGCCAAATCCAGCTTATGGAAGTGTTATTGCTATGATGTCATTTGCTGTATTTGCAATATTTGCCTTTGGTGGATTAGAGGTAGTTGGTGGACTTGTTGATGAAACTGAAAATCCAGTAAAAACATTCCCAAAAGGAATTATAATGTCAGCTATTATAATAGCAATAGCTTACTGCTTAGGAATATTCATGGTTGGTGTATTTACTAACTGGAATAATACTTTAAGTGGATCAAATGTAAATATGATAAATGTATCTTATGTAATAATGAATAATTTAGGAGTTACTTTAGGTCAAGGTTTAGGATTATCTATGGCAGTTTCAACACAAATTGGTTCATGGATAGCAAGATTCGTTGGTATATCAATGTTCTTAGCTCTTACAGGTGCATTCTTTACACTTGCTTATTCTCCAATTAAGCAATTAATAGAAGGAACACCAAAAGAAATATGGCCTAAAAAATTAACAAAATTAAATGATAAAGGAATGCCTTTCAATGCTATGTTAGTTCAATGTATAGTAGTTGTAGCTATTATATTAGGAACTTCATTTGCAGGACAAGATGCATCAGAGTTCTTCTCAAAATTAGTATTAATGACTAATGTTGCTATGACTGTACCATGTATATTTGTAGCAGGTGCTTATTATAGCTTTAAGAAAAATGAAAATATAAAGAAACCATTTGCTATATTCAAAACAAAAGCTGCTGCTTTAATAGCTAGTATATCAGTTGTAGTAGTTGTTGGATTTGGTAACTTAGTTACTATAATAGAGCCAGCTTTACAAGGTAATTTAGAAAATACCATTTGGATGATAGGTGGACCAGTATTCTTTGCAATAGTAGCATTACTATTATATTGGAATGCTGAAAGAAGAATGAAAAAACAAGGTAAAGTTTTAGGTGTAGATTCATTAGATAATGAAGAGGAGACTGAAGCTATAAAGAGAGCTTAATATAAAGGAACATTTTAAAGCGGAATTTTAATTCCCTTTAGGATGTTCCTTTTTTAGTATATTTTTAGAAAACTATTAATGTTTGAAAAGAGACTAATTTCAACTTTCTACACAAATTTAACTATATATTTAGGTAGAGTGAAAATTTTATTTAAGTTGAGCTTAGATTTTTATTTTAAATTACAGAATTTAATGCGAAAAATAATAATTTTTAATTTTTTTGTATTAAAGAAGATACAGGTAGAATAAGATTTTTAAGTTTATTAGATGTATATTTAAAAAGTGCTAAAATAGATAAATTTTTCTTTTTTTATTAGAGGGTATATAATATGTCCATTAAGACTTGAGAGGAGGAATTTCTGTGAAAGATAATGAACTAAATGAGGAAAAGTTAAATTTAGAAAAAGAAAATATAAGTATTGATGAAAAAATAAAAATAATAAAAGAAAATGAAAAATTTAAGTTAAATAAACAGGGTAATTTAAATGACATGATATATAAAGAAGCTGAAGAAGAATATAACCGAATAAAAGATTTAAATAAAATGTTAGATGAAGAAATTAGGTATGTGTATTCTAAAATAGATAAGGCAAATAGAAAATGGATACTAGATGATTTTAGAAATTATTTATATAAACATAATGATGGATATGTATGTGCTAGAATATATCATCATAAACATGCAAAAGAATTAAAAGCTAGATTAAAGAAATTTAAAAATAGCAATAAAGACAAAAATATTAAAATAGTTATAGCAGATAAAATAGATTATAGAAGTGTAAAAATAGATGGTGATATAGATAAAGAAAAAATAGTTACTTTACTTAAGAGCTGGATTTTCTATTCAAATACGACAGTGGAATACAATAAAACAAAATTTTTTCCAACTGATTTTAATAAATCATTAATGTATAAAGTTAAAGTTGCAGGACTAATGTTTATAGCTATAGGAATTTCTCTTGCTGTATGTATTACATTAATAGCGACTATATTTATAGCTTCAGAAGCTGAAGTAGGAAACATAGGATTTGAAGAAATATTTTTCTTTAGCTTCTTCAGTGATAATAAAAGAGAGAAAAGAAGAACTTATAATAAAAGAAAACAATCAAGTTTAAATAAGTGGTTTAATAATTTGAAAGAAAGTTTATTATATTAATTATAAGTTATGTTACACTTAAAAAGTTGTATTATTTCGTACTCTTTACCAAGCGTATCATTGATATAAAAATTCAGAAATTAAAAGAATTTTGAAGAAAGAAGATAATAATATCTAAAAAAGAAGATAAAAGGGGGAGTGGGTATAATAAGGTGTGTGATAAGATAAAACACGTCGCTGAGGCAAACAAATCAACAAATTAAAAACTTGTAAAAAAGATTTAAAAAATGTTGACATAATAAAGCTAAAGTGATAAGATAAGAAAGTCGCTTGAGAGCGACAGAGTAAAATGATATTTGAAAATTAAACAGATGAATTTATTATAAACCAGCAATTCTTTTATGTTTTTAAATTAAAAGCGAAAGCTT
>CAUWDH010000051.1:0-22413 GCA_963557775.1 uncultured Sarcina sp. | reverse complement strand
CATACAAAAAAACTCTATATAGAATTGTTTTTACACAAATCTATATAGAGTCTCGTAAAATATTCTGTGAATCTAATTAAAGTACCTCAATTATTTCTTTTTCTTTTAGAGTTTCTTTTACATCTATAACTCTTTGATTAGAGGAACCTCTGTATTTTAAACTTATATTTCTATTTTTTATTTCAAATTTTCCATCTATTAAAACATCAACTTCTTTTAATAATTCTAATCTTTTTGAATTATCTATGATTTGTTCAAAAGTATAACCAGACCACATCCATATAGGTTTCTTTGTTTCTTTTTTTATTCTTCTTAATAGATTTAATAAAGTATCATCTTTAATTTGCTGCATTGGTTCTCCACCAAGAATATTAACTCCTTTAACCATAGGATTCATAGTTAATTTAATAAATTCATCTTCAGTTTCTTTAGTAAAAGGTGTACCATAATTAAAATTTTGTTGGTCTTTATTAAAGCAGCCATTGCAATTATGAGTACAACCACTTACAAAAAGTGTTGTTCTAATATTTGGACCATTAGTAACATCTAATTTTCTAATTTGTGCATAATTCATTGCAAATCCTCCTAAGTAATTAATTTTTAATTATCTAAGAAACTATATTTATTTGTTTTAACTTATAAAAGATTGAAATATTAGATAAATAATAAGTTCTAGTAAGAATAATTTTCTTACCAGAACTTAAAAGTTGTATTTTTTTATTATAAATGAAGAACTCTATCACCAATTTCGGCTGTTCTACCTTTATTCCAGAAATTAGTCCCAATATATCCACAAGTTCTTCTCATAACTTGCATTTCATCTTCATCATGATTGCCACAAGATGGACAATACCAACGTAAGGTTTCTTTATCTAATTGGATTTCACCAGTATATCCACATTTATAGCATATATCTGGTTTAGTATTAATTTCAGCATATTGGATATTATGGTATATAAAGTTTATTATACTTTCAACAGCTTCTACATTTTTGCTCATATCTGGTACTTCTATATATGATATACAACCACCTAAAGAAATATCATGGAATTGAGATTCAAATTTTAATTTAGTGAAAGCATCAATCTCTTCACATACATGAACATGATAAGAATTAGTATAATATAATCTATCAGTTACATTTTTAATTTTTCCAAATTTTGCAGTATCTATTCTACAGAATCTATATATTAAACTTTCAGCAGGAGTTCCATATAAACTAAATCCTAGTCCAGTTTCTTCTTTCCATTGGTTACATTTAGCATTCATGTGATTCATAACTTCTAAAGCGAATTTTTCTCCTTCAGGAGTTGTATGGCTTACTCCAAGCATTGCATAAGTTAATTCACAAATACCAACATAACCTAAAGATAAAGTAGAATAACCATCTTTTAATAATTTATCTATCTTTTCACCTTTTTCAAGTCTAGATATGGCTCCATATTGCCAATGGATTGGACTGGCATCAGAAGTTATTCCAAGAAGCATTTTATGTCTAGTAAGTAGAGCCTCTTTACATAAATCTAATCTTTCATTGAATATTTTCCAGAATAAATCCATATTTCCTTGAGCTAAAATTCCGATCTGTGGTAAGTTCAGTGAAACAACACCTTGGTTAAATCTTCCGTACCACTTATAATCACCATTACTATCTTTATATGGAGAAAGATGTGAACGGCAACCCATTGGAGGGAATGTATTTCCTTCATAATTTTTTTTCATCATTTTTGCAGATTGATAGTCCGGTACTAATCTTTTAACTGTACATTTAGCAGCTAGCTTAGTTATATAGTCATATTTACCACCTTCAAGGCAATTATGTTCATCTAACAGATAGATTAGTTTAGGGAATGCTTCACCAATTTCTTGACCTTTGTAGTTTTTCATTCCTTCTAATCTTTGCTTTATCATCTCTTCACATATTAAGGCCATTTCTTCTTCGTATGGATGTCCTTCTTCTATTTCCAGATAAATTGTTGAAAATGGAGCTTGTCCATTTGTTGTTTGTAAAGTTGAAAGTTGATATCTTATAGTTTGTATACCATCTTTAAGTTCTTTCATTTTTGTGTCTAATGCTAATTTTTTAGCTAGTTTTTCATCATTTAACATTTCAAGATAATGTTTATAAGCTTTTTCTTCTGTAACTTTAAGGTATTTAGCTAAATGTTTAATAGTGATACTTTGACCACCATATTGGTTTGATGAAACTTGAGCTATAATTTGAGTTGCTACAGTACAAGCTGTACTAAATGATTTTGGTTCTTCAACTAATTTTTCATTAATCACAGTACAATTAGCAAACATATCTTCCAAATTAACTAAACAACAGTTAAACATAGGAGATAAACTATAATCCATATCATGCCAATGAATAGCACCTTCATCATGTGCTTGGACTATGTAAGCAGGGATTAACTTTCTTCTTGAAATATCTTTAGATACTTCACCTGCAATTAAATCTCTTTGAGTTGCTGCAACTACTGGATTTTTATTAGAGTTTTCGTGCATTACATCTTCATTTTGCCTATTTAATAAATCTAAGATACTATCATCTGTAGTATTAGTATTTCTTTTAAATTCTTGTACAGCTCTATATCCCTCATAAGCTTTAGCAGTTTCAACTTGCCCGTAATGAACTAATCTATCGTATACATATTGTTCTATTTTATAAATAGTAGCTATTTCTTCATGTTCACTGAAAAAAGATTCACTATCACTAGCTATTAAACTTGCTATATCTGGTAAATAAATACCGCTACCATTTTTCATAGCCTTTGAAATTGCCTCTTCTATTTTACTTTTGTTAAAATCTACTGTGCTTCCATCCCTCTTTATGACTTCCACTAAAACCACTCCTAAACTTATGATTACCTCACATACAATTAGTTGAGGTATTATTTATAATTATTGTCGTCTTAAAATACACATCATATTGTACTATTATTTTAATAGATATACAAGATATTGAACAACGGATATTGTTAAATTTTAAGTAATATTCTTTTAAGTTCTTTCTTTTTCATCATATAAATCTATAAATGAATAAAAAAATAGAGAATTCATTATTATATATTTTTTAAGAAAAAAATAAATTAAGGTTTGATTAAATAGAATTAAAAGTTGTTTATTAAATTACAATATATAATTTAAGTTATTTTTTTTACTGAAAGTATAATTACTGTTTATAAGGGAAATATAAAAATAATTCATAAATAGTTAAAATATAGTTAAATATATAAATTTTACGTTAAATACACAAAGAATTTTTGTAAAGTAAAATTTATCCTCCAATTTTAAGCAGAAAAAATGTAAAAAAATAACTTGGTTATTATGAATATAATTCAAATAGTATTCTATTATTTATATGAAATTATTATTAAAATATTTTAAAAATTAACTATTTAATAATATTAATTAAAATATTCTAAAATTGAAATTTATATTTTTAATTAAAACAAAAAATATATAAATAAAAATTCCATTTTAAGTTTAGAAGATTATTAACTTAGTTGATAAAATATAGACAAGTCAAGAGGCTATATTTAAATAAAATTTTATAATAATCAATAACAATTAATTTATAATGTAAATTATTTATAATATAAAATTGCGTTTTAGTTATTAATTTAAAATGGAGGACTGTTGAATGAAAAAAGCAATAATTGGAATAGTTATAGCAGCTGTTATAGCAGCTGGGGGATATGGAATTTATAGAGGGGTAAGTAGTAAAAAAACAACTACAAAAGTTACTACCCAACAATTAGATACAAAAACAGCTACTAAATCAGAAGCAACAACTACAACAACTGGAAGTCATAGTGAAACAAGCACTTCAGTGACGCCTGATCAAGCTCTAAATTTACTTAAAGAAGGAAATAAAAGATTTGTAGAAGATAAGTCACAGCCTAATAATGTTGATTCAAAAAGAAGACAAGAACTTGAAAGTGGACAGCATCCTTATGCTACAATAGTTTCATGTTCAGATTCTAGAGTAACACCAGCTCTTGTGTTTAATGCTGGGCTTGGTGATATATTTGATGTAAGACTTGCAGGAGATGTTGTAGATGATGCAGCTTTAGGATCAATAGAATATGCAGTAGATCATTTACATACACCATTAATAGTTGTAATGGGACATGAAAAATGTGGTGCAGTAACAGCAGCTTATGATGATGTTGTTAAAGGACAAAAAGCACATGGTCATGTAGAAGATTTAGTTGATGAAATAAAACCAGCAATTAATAAAAATGGAACTGTAGATGATGCAATCAGAAAGAATGCACAAAATGTAGCCAATGAAATAGAAAAAGATCCAGTAGTTGCACAAGCAATTAAAGCAGGAAAATTAAAAGTAGTTACAGCTTACTATGATTTAGACGGAACAGTTCAATTTAATTCTTAAAATAAAAGGATAAATATTTAGAGATAGGCTATTTTAGCCTATCTTTTTTGTTAAAATAATAAGTTTATCTTTGGATTTTTAATTTTTATTTTAAAATAAGTCAAAAGTTTTAATCATTTTAATATAAAAATATATGACTAAGTTAATAAAGTTGAGTATAATAGTCATGTATAAATAAAAAGGTTGATTATCTCAAAACTAAGAAATAATAGAAAACCTTTAGATATTACATGAAAATTAATAAGCTTTTATAGAATAAGAATAATATATTCTCATATAGTGAAAATTAAGAATGTTGATTTATTTAACTAATCTCGTGGAACTCTCCTATCTTACTATTAAGTAATGAGAAGCTCACAATAATTTATTTTAGATTACATTTAGCTTAAATATAACAACTAATGAAAGGAGGAGTAATGAAGAATATGATAAAAAAAGAAAGTAGAAGTGGGTTTAATTTTGCAAATACTTATGCCAAATTGCCTAATTTATTTTTTTCAGAGCAAAAACCAGCTATAGTTCCAACACCTAAATTAATTAAATTAAATTATTCTTTAATAAATGATTTAGGATTGAATTCAAAGGCTTTAGAAAGTGAATATGGAGCAAATTTATTAGTGGGTAATGTTATAGAAGAAGATTCAAAGCCTATTGCCAAAGCTTATGCAGGACATCAATTTGGACATTTTACTATGTTAGGTGACGGAAGAGCAATTCTTTTAGGTGAGCATATAACATCAAAAGGAGAACGTTTTGATATTGAACTTAAAGGTTCAGGAAGAACACCTTATTCAAGAGGTGGAGATGGAAAGGCTGCCTTGGGGCCTATGCTTAGGGAATATATTATAAGTGAGGCTATGTATAATTTAAAGATACCAACAACTCGTAGTTTAGCTGTGGCTACTACAGGAGAGCCTGTATTTAGAGAAGATACTCTCCAAGGAGCTATTTTAACCCGTGTAGCAAAGAGTCATATTCGTGTTGGAACTTTCCAATATGCTACAACATGGGGAAGCAAGGAAGATCTTAAAGCATTAGCAGATTATACTTTACATAGACACTATGATGAATTTGAAAAAGAAGAAAATCCATATGTTTTCTTACTTAGAGAAGTAATAAAAGCACAAGCAGAACTTATTTGTAAGTGGCAATTGGTAGGCTTTATTCATGGTGTAATGAATACTGACAATATGACAATTAGTGGTGAAACTATTGATTATGGTCCATGTGCATTTATGGATACATATAATTCTAGAACTGTATTTAGTTCTATAGATCATTTTGGAAGATATGCTTATGGTAATCAACCTAATATTGGAGCTTGGAATCTTGCGAGATTTGCAGAAACTTTAATCCCACTATTAGATGAAAATAAAAATGAAGCTATAAAAATAGCACAAAATGAAATATCAAATTTTAGTGCAATTTTTAAAGAAAAATGGCTTTCAGGAATGAGAGCTAAATTAGGATTCTTTAATGAAGCTAATGAAGATTTATATATAATTGAAGGTCTTCTATCAATGATGGAAAAATATAAGGTAGATTATACTAATACCTTTGTTGCTTTAACATTAGGTAAAATAGAAACTATGGAGCTTTTTGGTAAAGAAGAATTTAAAGTATGGTATGATTTATGGGAAAGAAGATTAGAAAGACAGGAGCAATCAAGAGAAGAAGTTAAAAATTTAATGGAGAGAAGTAATCCTGTAGTAATTCCTCGTAATCATAGAGTTGAAGAAGCTCTAGAAGCAGCGGAGGTTGGTGATTTTACTGTTATGGAAAAGCTTTTAGATGTTTTATCAAGACCTTACGATTATTCAAGAAATGTAGAGTATTATAAAGAACCTCCTAAACCTTCAGAAACTCCATATAGAACTTACTGTGGAACATAAAATAGGATTTTATGAGATAAACTTTTAAGTAGAGTTACCTAAAAAATATTTAAATATATAAAACTAAAGTAATACAAATACTAGTTTAAAGTAAAACTTAAAATAATCTAAACTTAATTTTTAATATAAATATAGGAAACTTACCTTAGGAAATAAACTGAGGTAAGTTTTTTTATTTAAAGGGTATGAGTAAAATATTTTATAGTTGGTAATTATTATTTAGAATTTAGTGATTAATGAAATTAAAATCTCTTTAAAATATCGTAATAAGATAGTATAAAAAATTATATATTTTTTATGTAAGTATTTTTTAGGAGATAAAATTTTGAATTGGTTGTATGTTAAAAGTATAGAGGAATTAAAAGCGTTTGGAAAAATGAAAGATGTTAAAAAGCTTGTAAAAAAGGATTTGGCTGAGTTTTTTAAGAAACAAAAATCAGCTGATAAAAATATAACTGAAATGATTAAGATTACTAGTGGTTCTTGGGTTGGACTATATAATAAAATATGTGCCTTAAGAGAATTTATGAATACTATTAAGGTAGATAATTCTTTAATAGAAAAAGACGTTGTAAATGAAAATAAAACTAGTGAAATAAAGTATTTTAAAAGTGAAGAGGATGAAATTATATTTTATCTTTTAGAAATGGAAGGTAAAAAAAGAAGTGAGAAGCTTGGAATTACAAGAGCTTGTTTTATTAATGAAAAAGAAGCGAAAAAATGGAGAAATAGAATATCTAAAAAAATACATCCAGATAAAACTAATAATAAAAATGCAACAGAGGCTACAGCTAAGCTTAATCAATTATATAAAGAGATGATTGGTGATGTCTAAGAAGAAAGTGATAAAAAGTAAAGAAGTAGTAAAAAATGAAGAAAAACTTCCTGCTATATTTAAATATGATATGAGTACCATACAATTTAACGAACCAGAAGCTTTTGAAGGTGCTGATAAAAGAACAATTAAGAGTATAACTAATGCTTGTGAGAAATCTTTTGGTGACAAAAATACAGTTATTTATTTTGATTCTTCTTATGTTCATAGGATTCTAAGAACCAAAGATTATATAGCAAGGGAAGAGATTTTTAATTTAGATGATGATGAAAAAATTAATTGGAAAAATAAAACCTATGTTAGTTTAGGAGCTGTGATGAAATTAGTTAATAAGAAGTTAAGCTCTATAGGGACTGGAAAGACAAGAGATTATTTAACTTTTGTAGAACAATATCTAATAAGTATGAGGGATAATGATAAATTTATAAATATGAGAACAAAGTTAGAAAAAGATTGGCAAGATGAAGTAAATAAACTAAAAAATCAGAGAAAGAGGAAGTATAAAATAAAATGTGATGAATTAACTGGAGAACCTTTAAAGAAAAATTGTCAATTTTCACATATAAGATCAAAGGCTATGTATAAGAATGTTTCTCTTGATATAAATAATGGCTTAATAGTTAATGCAGAAACACATAATATAATAACAGCTAAAAAAGTTACAGATGAAGATGAATTATTAAGCTTATGTAAGGAAAAGGGATGGGAAACTAGTTGGTATAATGAATATATTGTAATTATAAGATAAACCTAGAGATATTTATAAAAAGACAAATTTAATATTTTTAATTAAGTACCACTAAAGTATATTAATATATCTTTTGGTGGTTTTTTATTATATTAAATTTTTCAAAGCTTAACTCTTTAAGATTCTATAAACATAGCTTTAGAAATTTTTGATAATAGAGAATTTAAGGCTATTAGTGGAAGTAATAGTATAGAAAATTATTGTAAGGCTCTAGTTTTAGAGGGGGAAGTTTTAAAAGTAATAAGGTTAATAAATAATATCCATCATAGTTTTTATATTTACATATATAGGATAAAAAAGTATATTATAAATGAGAATATCCATAGTCGATATTTTAATATTTTAGGGGGACATTATGACAAGAGAACAATTGCAAAATAGAATATTTTAAGGGGAGTAATTTATGAGAATAGGTAATACTAAGTTAGTTTTATATGATTTTATAGCTTTTGAATATAAAGGATTAGAATTATATTTAAATAGAATGGCTTTGAAGGGATGGAAATTAAGTTCCATTAAAGGAGGAATTTTAAAGTTTAAGAAGATAGAACCTAAGAATATAAAGTATATGGTAGACATAGTTGACGAGATTTCATTTTTTGATGGTAAGGACACTGAGTATGCTTTAGAATATAGGAAATATTGTACTGAAGCAGGATGGGAATTTGTATGTGAAAGAAATAAACTTCAAATTTATTGTGCTGAAGAACATAAAGAAAATATAGAAATACAAACTGATGAAGAAATAAAGTTTAAAAACATCTGTAAGGCTTCTTTAAAATATGTTTTAATCATGTTAATTGCACCTATAATACTGCTTATTAATCAGTATATAACTATTAAATTAGATGAAGATGCATTATTTTTATCTAGTAACATGGATATAATTTTAATGGCACTTATGTTAGTGATGTTTATGGAGGCGGGAGTAAACCTTATTAAATTTATAATTTGGTATAGAAAAGGTAGCAATGCATTGAAGAGTGGGAGAAGAGTATCCTACGGGAATAATTTACTTTTAAAAATTAAGGTTATGAAATCAGAGATTTTGCAACCTATGATGTTAATAATTTTTGTTGGACTTATTTTTTTGAGCAATTTGAGTAATAAGATTACTTTATATGTTATAGTGGGGAATATTATAATATTTTTATTATCAATAATTATATTTAATAAAGTTATGGATAAAAAAATTACTAAGAAAAAGAAAATAATTATAAGTGCAGTATCTATTACTATACCAATAACTATATTTTTAACTACTGTTGTCTATATTATATTCAATGGAAATTTTGATTCAAATAGATTTAATAATCTTAATACACCTCTTGCTTTAAGTGATTTTACTAATAGAAAAAGAAATATTAATGAAAAATTTGATGAAGAGGAATTTTTAAATATAGTATATGAAAAAGGATTAAAAGCACTAAGTGTATAATTTTTTGGAAATTATTATTTTTTTATATAAGATTATATATAGTATAATAAAGTGTAAAAATTAAAATTATTTATAAAAATTAGGAGAATGTTATGGCTGATTATATAAAAACTTATTCAAAAATTAAATTTACACCATTAGAACCAAAGGATGAAGATATTTCAATTGATGATATAGCACATGCCTTATCACTTATGTCTAGAGCAAATGGGCATTTCGAAGAATTTTATTCAGTAGCTCAACATTGTATATTTTGTTGTGAAGAAGCTTTAGCTAGAGGTTACGGAAATAAAGTAGCATTAGCTTGTCTTTTACATGATGGAAGTGAAGCTTATCTCGCAGATATAACAAGACCAGTAAAGAAAAATCTAGAGAAATACTTAGAAATAGAAGAAGTTTTACAGGAAGCTATTTATAAAAAGTTTATAGTAGAAGAATTAACAGTAGAAGAAAGAAAACAAATAAGTTCTGTAGACAATAGCTTATTATATTATGAATTTATACATTATATGGATGAAAAACTGGAAATGGAGGTAGAACCATTAGTAAGTAATCCAAATTTTAAATTTATGGAGTTTAAGGAAGTTGAGAATCAATATAAAGAACTTCTTAAGAATTTAAGTAGAGTTATGGTTTTTTCAACTAATAATTAAAAGGACAAGCCTATTTGTGAAAAGTAGGTAAGTTAAACAGTTTATATAACTATAATTATTAGTTATAATATAGAAGGGACATATCTAAAATGGTGATATATCCCTTTTTAAATTTAATATGTTTTTATAAATTCAATTAAAGGTGCAATAGTTGACTTATTTGCAAAGACAACTTCTTTACCATAAGTTTTTAGAAATTCTTTATTTTCTTCTGTTAATGTTTTGGGATCTTTTTTGTTAATAGAGAATTTAAGAAGTGACATCATTATCTTGTGTGTAAATGTTAATTTTTTATAATTTATATTCCCTCTAAAGTGAAAAAATTTAATTTTAGTTATCATATCTTCTTTAAAGATTTTTTTAAAATTATTATTTAAAGCTTTTAAGTTTTCTTCGTGGGTAGGATCAGCTAAACCACAAGTAAATATTATTAAATTTTTATTTTTTATCAATTCTAAGTTTTTTATTATTAAATTTATTCCTTTTATAGTACCAGCATAAAGCCTACCACCATAAATTATGGTATCGAATTCTTTTAATTCATTTATAGGGATTTTATTACTTTCAAAAAGATCAGCAGAAAGTTCTTCGGCTATCCATTGGGCATATTGTTTTGTAGAGCCGTATTTAGAAGCATATACAACTGCTATTTTATTCAATTTTTAATCCTCCATATAATTATTAATATATAAAATAATATTTTGATTTTATTAATTTTATCACCTCTTATGTTATGAAATATTTTTTAGAATTATACAATTAGGTTTTAAAAATTTTTATACTCATCAGATATTCAGGCGTTTGATTTTTTTGAATAGCTATGACTAGATGGAGAGTTGTTTGACGATGATTTTGAGTCAGTAGATTTTTCAAGTTCCTTTGCAAATAATGATAATTCGGGGATATTAGTAAGAGCTTTTAACCTCTAAAGATATAAAGTTCACAAATTAAGTCTATATCAATATTAATTGAAGAAACTTCTAAATTTTTTTGTGCTATATTAAAAGAATCATTAAATTTATTTTCCTTATATTTAATTGTTTTTTTCCCAGATTTAGTTTGCTTCTTAAATTCGGTAATTAGAAAAATAAAAAAAATCACAAGCATTTCTATGGCTAATAAAAATAGAATAATTCTATTGTATAAAAGACCTATTAAAAGTCTAATTAATGCAGGAAGGAAGACAATTAAATAAGTCAGAATTCTTATTTTAGATATTAGTGACTGCATTTTATTTAAGAGTAATCCCTTCTTTGATAATTCTTGATTTTTTTCTTCTATAATTTTTCTTATATTTGTAGGTTCTTTTGTATTTATAAGCTTAACTGCAATTTTATTTAAGGTTATTCCTTTTGTTGTTATAGTTTTTTTCTTTATAAGATTATATAAGTTATTCTCTATTTTATCTTCTAGTATTATTGAACTTGTATTATCTGTTGCTAAAATTTTTGAATTACTTGGATTTATATAAATTAAATTTTTTTTATATAGCTTAAGTAAATAATATATACAAAAGTCTTCAGGCAATATATTTGGATTCTTTAATATAAGAAGGTCATCTATTGAGACCTCTTTTATTTCATTAGAGTTTTTATTCTCTATACAAATAAGTAAAAAAATTATGATTTTATATATAATAAATATAGCTATGGAGTAAATTGGAAAATAAATAAAAACTTAGAACCCATCATAGCTTTTAGAAAGGTAAACATAATCAGCCTCCTTAAATAATTTTAATTAAAATTTAAATAATAAAAATATTATACCATATTATGTATATAAAATTAATATATGGTAGTATGGAGTTAATTATTTGATAATTAGTAGTTATAACATTTTATATTTTACAAGTAAAACATAAATTAAAGGGAAGTTACAATTTAAATCTAATAATATATTTAAATTATAAACTTTAATATAAAAAACATAGGTAGATATCTCTAAAATATATACATACCTATGTTTTAGAAGTTTTATATAGAATCTGACGAATTCATTTTTATATAAACGTAGACTTAATTTAAATAGAGTTTTGACTCCATTTGAATGTTTAGATCCAGTTATTTAGGAGCATGAGAATGTTTATGTTCTACTTAAGTGACTATCTAACTCTTTATTTAGTTATAGGACCTTACTTAGCGAGCAATGGGAGTAGGGTTAGGAGTATTACAGTCTCTAGTTATTAGATAAAGTTTTTTTACTGCAGGAATATCAGCAGGTGCCCAATTTAAGGTTTCTAAGTACTCAATAGGCATCCAAAGTAATTTAGCATGCTCATTAGCTGTTGGTTCTCCTTCTATTAGTTTGCATTTTACAGCTATTAAATTAACTATAACTTTTTCATATTCATGAGTGTTTTCATGAAATATTGATGTAAATTCAATATGACAATTTAATTCTTCTTTAATTTCTCTAATTATAGCATTTTCAATGCTTTCATTTTTTTCAATTTTTCCTCCAGGAAATTCCCAGAGTTTAGGCATTGACATCTCTTTAGAACGAAGAGCACAAAGAACTTCATTGTTGTCATTTTCTATTATTGCAGCTACAACTTTAATTATTTTTTTCAAAATATCACCTCTAAATAATATGTGGTTTATTGAATGGATAATCTTAAGATTATTATAATTAATAATAACATAAACGTAGATTTAATTCAGGTGGAGTTTTGACTCCATCTCAATACTTATACATAAAGTACTTTTGTTCAAAAACCTATATGTTATAATAAAACATATATTTATAATAAAATAATTTTTAATTTACAGGTCTTAGAAAGGAATATAAAAATGTCTATAGAATTTTTGTCATTTAGTTATAAAGTTCCTAGTGAACCTTCTAAAAATAGAGTTTATATTTGGAGAGCATTAAAGAATTTAGGTGCTATTTATCTGCAACAAGGGGTTGCTTTATTACCAAATAGAGAAGATATTTTAGTTAAATTAAATAAGTTAGATAGTTTAGTAAAGGAGTCTTTTGAAGGTAAATCAACACTTAGTAAACTTCAGTTCATTAATGAAGTTGATGAAAATGATATAATATCTGAATTCACTAATCAATCATTAGATGAATATGATGAATTTATTAAAAATTGCAAGCACTTAATTTATGAAATTGATATTGAAATAAATATGGAGAACTTTAACTTTTCTGAGCTTGAAGAAGTTGAAGGAAATTTGAAAAAATTGAAGTTATGGTTAAAGAAAATAAAAAATAGAGATTATTTTAATACACCTAATTCTAAAGATGCTGAATTATTTTTAGATGAAGTAGAAACTAAAATAAACTTATTTGCATCTTTGGTTTATAAAAAAGAGAATATTTAAAAACTATGGAGTTATTATAACTTCATAGTTTTTTTTTTTTTGGAATTTTTGTTGACATAAACTTTTTTTCAGAATATAATTAAATAAATTTGTAACAATAGTTACATGTAACTGTTGTTACATTTAAATTTAAGAAAGGAATTTAAAACCATGATTAAGAAAACTAAAGAAAAAAATTATAATTTGGTAATGTTACTTCTTCTTTGGGGAGGTATTGTTGTAATGTCATCTTTATATATGACAATTCCTTTAATACATATTTTTTCAAATTATTTTAATAGTAATATTTCTAATGCAACTTTAACAAGCAGTGTTTTTTCAATATTTTTTGCTATTGGTTGTTTATTTTATGGAGCTATCTCTAATAGATATGGTAGGAAAAAAGTTATTTTGCTTGGTCTTATATTTTTATCAATTTTTTCATTACTTGCTGGATTTAGTAGTAATCTAATCCTTTTAATAACTTTTAGAGCTTTACAGGGGCTAGCTGCAGCTACTTTTTCACCAGTAGCCTTAGCTTATATAATGGATTTTTTTCCTAGTGATAGAAAAGTTTTAGCTATAAGTTATATTAGCACTGGATTCTTAATGGCTGGTATTTTAGGACAAGATATAAGTATGATATTATCTGATTATTTCAGTTGAAAATATATATTTTTCTTATTTTCATTTATATATATTTTAACTTTTGTAATATTATGTATTTTCATTCCAGCTGTTCCTATTACCAATCCTAATATGTCTATAATTAATAATTTTAAAGATTTAAAAAATGTTGTAAAAATTAAAAATTTAAGATATGCATATATTATTTCTTTTGTTATATTACTATCATTTGTTTATATGTATACATCACTTAATGGGTTATTAGAGAATTTTAATTTAAATAATAACTATATAGTGTATATAAATTTTATAGGCATTATAGGAATGTTTTTTTCACCTCTTTCTAATAAATTAATTAAAAAATTTAATAATATACTAGTTTTAAGATTTTCTATTTTATTATCAGTAGTTTCCTTTATGCTCCTTGGATTCTTAAATAATATAATACTTTTAACTATCTTAAGCATATTATTTGTCCTTGGTATTGCATTAGCAGTTCCTTGTCTTATATCTATTATTGGATTATTAGGTGGAAAGCATAGAGCTAATGCACTTTCTTTACATACATTTATATTATTTTTAGGTACTAGTTTAGCACCTATATTATCTACCTATATAACTAATAACTTTGGTTATTTAGTTTCATTTATTGTTGGGGCTATAATATTATTTTTAGGTGTCATTGCTACATTCTTAATTAAATATAATGATGTTTAGTTTTATTTTAAGTAATATATTAGAAAAACCATACCTCTAGTGAATTTTGAGGTATGGTTTAAAAATAAAAGTTTTTTTATTATTTTAGCATTTTACTTTTTTCTTGTAAGAAATTTTCATAGTTATTTGTAAAATATTTTTGATTTCCATTTAGAATATAATAAAGATAATCTGTATTATCAGGTTTTAATGCGGCTTCAATAGCCTTTTCTCCAGGATTACAAATTGGACCTATAGGTAAGCCTTTATGAATATAAGTATTATAAGGAGAATCAATTTTTAAATCTTTATTATATACCTTGTCTACATGCTTACCTAAAGCATATATTACAGTAGCATCCATTTGAAGAGGCATTCCTGCTTTTAATCTATTATCAATTACTGATGATATAAGTTTCATATTATTAAAGTTATTTCCTTCACTTTGTATAATAGAAGCCTTTGTAACTATAGTTTCTATTTGAGCTGGAGTGATTTTAACACCAGTTTCTTTCATTGATTGATGTAATCCTAAAACAAACATATTTATCATATTTTGAATTATATTATTAATACTTTCACCTTTGGTAAATTTGTAGGTTGTAGGGAATAAATATCCTTCTAATTGATATTTTTTACCATTAGCTTTTTTTATAAATTGAGGTAATGGGTAATTTTCAATATCTTTTAAAATTTCTTCTTGTGATCCAAATCCGAAGTTAGATAATTTAGTTGCAATTTGGTCAACTGTATATCCTTCAGGTATGACAACATCTATAACATTAGGATTTTGCTCATTTAAGATATTTAAAAATTCTCCTAAAGTAACAGACCCTTTTATAGTATAATCACCGGGAGTTAATCTAACCTTTGTTCCACTCATAGATATATCTAATTTAGCTAAAGTACTGTGATTAATAAACCCTTTGTTAGATAAACTATCAATTAATGTAGAAATATTCTCATTGCTGTCAATTGAAAAACTTATGTTATTCGTAGTATTAAAAGGAGTTTTACTAACTGACTTAGCCATTGAAGAAATTATAGCTATAATAATTATAACAATTACCGCTACTATTGTTATTCCTCCAATAATTAGTTTTTTCTTATGTTTCATTTTAATTCCACCTATTCTATTTATATGTTATACATAAATATATTACTATAAGGTGAAAATAATAGCTAATAAAATTATTATATTATTTTTTATTTTATGAAAATTCTTCTATTAAGTAATTGTTACCTAATAGAGGGATAAAATTAAATGTTTTTTATTATTAAATTAAGAATAATAAACTTTGCCTGTTTTAGGATCAAAAGTTTCTATTCCTGAATTAATATCAGTTATTTCTTCAGAGGGATGTACTGCTTTATAATTAGAAATAGCATTAACATAATTTCCGTAAAGAGGATTAGGGATAATGATGTACTTTGAACCCCAGTCTTTTTCACATTGAGTTACTAATTGTTTTTCTTGAGCATTGGTTTTGTTTTGAAATTGTCCTCCCATATCTGTTAATTGATCTCCTACAAACATTACAATATCATAATTTTTTTCTAGTTCATCAAAGGTTGGTTGTTTACCATTTTGAGTTGATGGATATAAAATTATATGTCCTGGTTCAGTAGCATCAGCAAAGCCTAAGTTATTCATGTTTTTCATAGTAGATTGTAATTGATTTTGAGATCTTCCAGAAACATAAAATACTTGTATTCCATCTTTTTTAGCTGTTTGAGTAAATTGAACAGAACCAGGAATAGCAGTAGCTTCAGCATAGTTAACCCATTGACACCATGCATTGTAATCAAAGTTTCCATTATTATTTTCTATGTAATAACCTTCAACAGGCGCATTATTAAGACAAGTTTCATCTATATCTAAAACTATAGCTTTAGGTTTGTTGGTAGTTTTTTTAGATATTTGATTTAAGTAGTTTGTAGCTGAGTTAAAAGCTTCAAATTCAAGAGCTTCAGCCTCACCACTATCTTCAAGCCAGTTAAAGGCAAGTTTACTTTCATTTCCTAATTCTGATGTGTTAATATTTTGAGTTTTTATTTGTGCTGTTATATTTTTTATACTATTTTTATAAAGAATATAATAACATATAGATGTTATTATAATTCCAATAGTGAATGAAAATAAAATACTAACAAAAAATTTCTTTTTATTCATTATTTAGCTCCTTAATAGATATTTAATTAACAATTTAACTCTAAGGATAAATTAGAAAGATATTTTATTAATGAAAAGTAAATGAAAAATAGATGAACTTTAATTTATAAGTTTAATATAACACAAGATAAATTATTTTTTTATTAAAATAATTACATATTATGGAAGAGTTAATTTAGACAATGAAGGAAATTATAGTATTATAATATTAATAATAAATTAGAATAAGCTTCAAGATAAGAAAAGTAATGAATTTTTTAAATTAATCAATGAGAGAAAGTGTTAGAAGATATTTGAATAAACTTGTTGAAAGAGAAAAAATAATATTTTGAGAAAAAGGAAGCAAATAATTTTTAATTTTAATGAATATAAAAATTAATGATTATTGTATAAATCACCGGATTTAAAATTTAAAGTTATTTCATTTATTGTGGAATTTAGTTCATTTTTTAAGTCTTTAGGATATTTTAATATAAAACCATTTATGGAGTTTGGACCTACTATATTATATTTATAGTAGGCTTCATTTCCTTCAAACCCTTCAATTATATAATAATTTTCAATTAGATATTTATAAGTTATATTTTTACTTTCTTTTAGGTTTCTTTCAAAAGCAAGCCTTGGAGTTTCATTAAGAAGATTATTAGTACCAAAGGCATATAAAGAAATAGTTGAAGTTTCATTTTTTAAAGTAATTGAACTATTATTTGAACATATTTTATTTGTAAGAAAAATTGGGTATTTTAAAGAAAATCCATATTTAGTGTTTGAGTAAGTTTTATATTCTAAGGAAGCATTTCCTCTCATAGTTTTTTGAGTAATAGAGTTTATAGAAGAAAGACAATTTCTAGAAGGACATAATAAAGTCATTAAAAATTCCATTAAAGATACAATTATTATAGTTATAAGTACTAAAATAATTGAGAGTTTTTTATTTCGTTTTTCTAATTTATCATCCATAATTTTCCTCCTTATTATAAAAAGATACTATTTATAGTTTCTCAATTTATAATTTGAATTATGCAATAAAAAATAACCTCTATGTCATTTAAATAGGATAAAGTTAATTAAAAAATTAACATATGTACATAGAATTAGATATCAAAAAAGTAAATAATTTTTGTAGAAGAATAATATAGACATGACTGAATAATTAGAATAATATATTATCCTTAGTTATCATAAGTACATATAATATAGAAAGAAATTTTTTGTGAGGAAATATTTATGGCTAACAGTGGAACACTTAAAATTCATTGTTTTCTTGAGAATACTTATTTACCTGTATCAGATGTAAAAATTTTGATATATTACGCCAACACAACTATGAATACTCAAGAATTGGTTAAAGTTGTGAATACTAATAAAGAAGGTTATGTTGATAATATTAGTTTAGAAGTTCCAGATGCTTTTAGTAGTTCTGGAAAAGCTAAGCTACCTTATGGAGTTTATAATTTAGAATTAAGTAGAGATGGTTATAAAAGTCTTATAGTTAGAGGAGTGCAGGTTTTTCAAAATAGGATAGCTATCCAACGATGTTACTTAGAAAAAGGCTCACCTTATGCTTGTAGTAAGATGTCAGTTGAAATTCCAGAACATAAGCAGGTTAAACAACAATGTTCTAAAATAGCACCAAAAACTCTAACTACATTAAGTCTTAAAAAAGAGGAAAAACGTTCTAAGAAAAGTAAAAATGATAAAAGTATGAGGGTTTTAAGTTCTGTAGAAGTTCCATCAATTATAACAGTTCATGCTGGAGATCCTTATAATCAGTTAGCACCAAATTATACTTTAAATTTTACTGATTATATAAAAAATGTAGCTTCTTCAGAGCTTTATTCAACTTGGAATACAGATTGCTTAAGAGCAAATGTTTACTGTATAGTATCTTTTGCATTAAATAGAGTTTATACAGAATGGTATAGAAGTCAAGGGTTTAATTTTGATATAACTAGTGATACAGCTTATGATCAGGCATTTAATTATGGAAGGACAACCTATAATACTATTAACGTAATTGTTGATCAGCTATTTACGAATTATCTTCAGATACAAGGAGAAGAAGCTCCTTTTTTAGCTGAATTTTGTAATGGAACAACAAGCACATGTCCAGGATGGTTAAGCCAATGGGGAAGTGAATATTTAGGAAGAAATGGTTATACACCTTATGAAATTTTAACTTATTATTATGGAAGTAATTTAAATATAAAGCAAGCAGAAACTATAAAAGGATATCCAGTATCTTATCCAGGTTATACTATTAGTTTATGGATGGAAGGAAATAGTGTAAAAGCTATACAAAATCAATTGAATGAAATTGCAGTTCATTATCCGGCAATACCTAAACTAACTGTAGATGGAATATATGGACCTAAAACAGAAAATTCAGTAAAGATATTTCAAGGGATTTTTGATTTACCAACTACAGGAATTGTAAATAGTGCAACGTGGTATTCTATTTCAAGGGTTTATGTAGGTGTTACAGGAATAGCTAATTAATATAATTCATTCTGATGATTAGAAATGGAGTTTATTTTGTTAATAAGCCTTTAATGTAGAGTTACAAAGAAAAATAAATGGGTGTTGTATCAAATCAATACCTTTTTATAAATATACTTTTTTATCTGTTTATAGATGGAGAAAAGGTAAAGAGGATGCATCTGTAATTGGATACATCCTCTTAAATATATTTATATCTATTAAGATTATTATAACCAAAGTTTACAAAGAGAAATTAATTCAACAGCTAGAATAGTTAATGATATTATTATAAATGCATTTTTTATTTTCCCCTTTTTTTTCATATCTTTTATAGAAATATTTTTTGTAAACATAAAAAACCTCTTTTGTCTAAGAAATTTAGATATCAAGTAATAATTATTATATTTATAGGTAATTAAATAAACATAACATTTATTATTAATGGTAAATATAATAATAAAGTATCTTTATGAAAAATAAAAATATTATATATGAATTTCTTTTGAATTTTTATGTATAAATATTTAAATAAAATCACAAAACTAAATAAAATGATATTTAGTATATGGGATTTTAAAGGAGAATACAAAAGATGAGAATATTTAGACGACAAAATGCAGAAATATATACATCTAAGGATAAAAAGAAGGATAGAACTTTGGGAATATTTGATTTAACTTTATTAAGCATAGGTGCTGTTATAGGTACTGGAGTATTAGTTTTACCAGGGGTAGTGGCTGCTACAATGGCTGGTCCCGGTGAAGTATTTTCTTATATTATAGCAGGAATAGCAGCATTTTTTGTGGTCTTATGTTATGCAGAATTTGCTTCTTCTATACCGAGTGCAGGTGGTTCTTACACTTATGCTTATGTTTCCTTAGGAGAAATAGTTGGATATCTTGTTGGAAGTACAGTTATTGTGGGATATATAGTGGCATTAGCTTTAGTTGCTAATGGATGGGCATCTTATTTTTATGAGGTACTTAAAGAATTTGATATAGTTTTGCCTTTATCAATAACAACAATACCTAGTTTAGGTGGAATTATTAATTTACCAGCTGCTTTAGTAATTCTTTTAATGGTTTATATTTTGTCAAGAGGAACACAAGAAAGTAAGTTATTTAATAATGCTATAGTACTTATAAAATTAGCTATAATATTAATTTTTTTAGTGATAGGTGCATTCTATTATAATAGTGAAAATTTAAAAGTATTTTTACCAAATGGAATTTCAGGTGTTTTTTCAGGAGCAGCAGTATTATTTTTAGCTTATACTGGCTTTGATGTAACTGCATCAGCAGCAGAGGAGACAAAGGATCCACAAAAAACAATGCCAAAAGCATTAATCCTATCAATAACAATATGCATAATTACCTATTGTTTAGTTGCTATAGTTCTTGTATCTATGGTTAATTATGGGGAGTTAAATCAAGCAGATGCTTTAGCTTATGCTTTATATAAAGTTGGTCAAAATTTTGGAGCATTGATATTATCAATAGGAGCTATACTTGGAATATTATCTATAATATTTGGTATTGCTTTTGGAGTATCTAGAATGTTAGCTACTTTAAGTAAAGATGGGTTAGTGCCCAAAATATTTGAAAAAGAAAATAAAAAAGGAGTCCCTTATATAGCTTTATGGTTTTGTGGAGGAATAGGAGCATTATTTGCTGGGTTTATAGATTTAAATATACTTGCAAATTTTACTTCTATGGCATTATTATTTGCATATCTTGTAGTTTCATTAGGAATTATAACTTTTAGAATACATAATCCTAAGTTTAAAAGAGGATTTAAAACACCATTGGTACCTATAATACCGATTACCTCAATACTATGCTGTGGATTTTTAATGATTAGCTTACCTAAAGAAACATTGGTGTATTTTATAATATTTTTAGTAATTTCTTTAATATATTATTTTTCTTATTCCTTTAGACATTCAAAATTGAAGTAAAGAAGAATATTTCAAGAGTAAATTTGTACTTCTTGAAATATTCTTCTTATATTAATAAATATTTTAATTGTTTATCCTCTCTATAAGATTAAAAGTATAAATATTTTAATATATAGATAAGCTAAAATTCAATAGCACATATGACAAGAGAGAGTTCTTGTGATAAATCTACAATAGAACCTATTCTGCTTTTAGTAGGACTTTCTATAATTTTTAAGCAAGGTCTTAAGGGATAAGATTGATGCAATTTCAAAACATATCCAATTTCACCATTGCTAAGTTTAACAAGAGTTCCTTCTGAGTATGGGAAAAGAACCTTAGCAAATACTTTTGTTACTTCAAAATCAAACATTGTATTAGCATTAGAAAGTATAAATTCAAAAGCTTCACTAGGACACATTGCTCTTTTATATGACCTATTAGATGTAAGAGCATCATAAACATCTGCTACTGCAACTATTTTAGCTAAAAAGGTTATCTTATCACTTTTCAAACCTAGAGGATAGCCAGTTCCATCAACTTTTTCATGATGTTGTATAATTATATTTCTACAATTTTTATTAATAGTATTATTATCTAGTACATAATCAAATCCTTTTTGAGGATGAGTTTTAATTATTTCAAATTCTTCACTAGTAAGTTTACCAGGCTTTTGAATTATTTTTTTACCTACAAAAATTTTCCCTAAATCATGTAAAAGTGCTCCGACGCATAAATCTATTAAATCTTTTTTGGGAAGATTAAAGCCAGTTCCTATTACAATGGAAATTAATGCGACATTGACACTATGTTGATAAGTGTAAGCATCCATTGTTTTTATATCAACGAGACCAACTAATAAATTTTTGTTAGATATAACATTATCATAAAGTTCTTCAGCTAATTCTTCTATGGATTTTAAATAATTTTCTTTTTGTTCAATAAGCTTCATTTTATCTTTGAAACTACAATGGGAATATTCAGAAGATATTTTACTAAAGGTACTAAAAACATCTTTGACTAGTAATATAGATTTTTGTTTAAGTTCAGGAGAAATAATTTCTTTTATTTCCTTGTCTGTGTAATTGTCTGTTATATAAAGTGAATAAATTTTTAAATTTTTAATCCTATTTATTAAGGATTTTCTTAATTTAGTACCTTTTCTTAATAATATTCTTCCCTCAGTATCATAAATAGTTCTTGATAAATAGCAGCCTTCAGGAACAG
>CAUWDH010000050.1:0-26541 GCA_963557775.1 uncultured Sarcina sp. | reverse complement strand
AACATAAAAGAATTGCTGGTTTATATAAATTACTCTGTTTAATTTTCAAAGACCTCGTCTCAATCGACTTTTACATCTTACCATTTATAAGATTTTTTGTCAACAACTTTTTATTTATTGTTAACTTATTAGTCTCTTGCGACGTGTTTTATCTTATCACCTTTATCCTTCTCATTTTTAATTATATTTATCTAGTTTTTAAAATTAATTCTATTTTTCTTTATATATCTTCTCTTTTCTTTTTAAATTACTATCTGATACTCTTGGTTCAGTTTTCTTTATGTTCTCTCATCTTTTTTTCTCTTCCCTAAAATCATCTTATATCTAAGGGATTTACTTCTATCTTCTACAAGTAGAAATATTACAATACTACGTTTCTAGATAACGACCACTAAATATTCAAATGGAATCAAAGCTTTCCCTAAATTAAATTTATATTTATAAAATACTAAACTTTTATTTCTTATCTTACGATATATTATTTATTCAGTAATTATTTAATATATTAAAATTGGAGGAAAATATTTTGAAACAAGTTTTTATAGTTTTAACCCTACTTTTATCTACATCTTTAATTAGTTGTTCATCATCTCCTGATAGTTCTAAAGATCTATCTACTAGTACTCCTAAAACAGAAAGCACCTTAAAAATCAATTCTAAATCTAAATATATAGATTATAATAAAATCTCTAATGAATCTATTACTATAACTTCTGATAGTTTAACCCCCAGCAATATAATTATTAATAATGATAACTATTTATTAAGCAATAAAATTTATAATAACAAAATATATAATATTTCCCAAGACACACTAAACAAACCCTATGATTTTAAAAAAATCAATGCATCTAACCTTGTTGCTAACTCATTAGGTATTTTAGGAGACACAGTTTTATTTTCTAATGGCTTAGATAATGGAAGTATTTATAGTTTTAAATTATCTCAATTTAATGATTATAATACTGAAATCCAAAAACTTACTAATTCAAATTCAAATAATTTCATTAGCACTAATAAAGGTATTTACTATACAAATCAAAGTGATGAAAACAAATTATATAGAATTAATGAAGATGGAACAGAAAACATAGCTATTATTCAAGATTCTTGTGGTCAATACAGCCCTCATAATTCTTGGATTATTTATGAAAATGCATCTGATAAATTTAGACTATATGCTATTAACATTGATACTAACGTAAAAACTAGGTTAACTGATTTTTCTGTAGAAAGTTTTGCAATCACAAATAATATTGTTTATGCTACTAATGCTGAAGATAATAATCATATATATAGAATAAATTTGGATACTAAGGAAACAAAAAAATTCTTTGATATTTCTGCCTCAGATTTACTTGCTGTTAATAATAATCTAATTTTAAAAAATGATAATAATCATAGTGAATTATTTAAAATTAACTTAGAACAAGAAACAGTATCTCCTACTAATCTTAATTTAGGTTCACCTAATGAGTATTTCTTGTATGATGAAAAGCTATTCCTTATATATCCTAATAAACCTCAGAATTATTTAATGAAAGATATTAATGACATTATAAAATAGGCATAAACTCAATTTATAAAGAATTAGTTATATCTGAATCATTAATCAAACTTGTTTAAAATATGAGGTTGTTTATTTCCCACTTGTTGAATATAAATTATTACACTCTTTTTTATGGGATAAAAATATATAAATAGGCTATTTCAAAAGTTATATTTACTTCTGAAATAGCCTTATTGCATATTAATCTAGATTATTTACTAATTCTTTGAATACCTGTCCCCTTATAGCAAAGTTTTTAAACATATCAAAACTTGCACATGCTGGTGATAAAGTTACTTTATCTCCTTCTTGTGATATTTCTCTTGCTTTTTCTACTGCTTCTTCTAAACTATTAACTATATAAGTAGGTATTTTTATATTTTTATCTGCTTCAACTTTTTTGAAAGCTTCTTCTATTTTATTTTTTGTTAATCCAAATAAAATTAAAGCTTTTATATATTTGTATCCTTCTTCTGCTAAAGGTTCAAATGGAATCTTCTTATCATATCCACCTGCTAGTAATATTACAGGTTCATCAAAAGCTCTTAGTCCTGCTACTGTTCTAGTTGGACTTGAAGCAATTGAATCATTATAGTACTTAACTCCGTGTAACTCTCTAACAAATTCACATCTATGTTCTACTCCACCAAAACTTTCAGCAACACTTTTCATTGTTTCTATTTTAACATCATTTTCAACAGCTAAAAATGCAGCAAGGAAATTCTCTACATTATGCATACCTTTTATGATAATATTATCTTTTTTACAAACTTCTTTTCCATGTACATATAAGCTTCCATTATCATAATAAGCATCTTCATTAATTGTCTTTTTAGAACTAAATCTCTCAACTTTTCCTTTTGCTTCTTTATCTAATTCTCTTGTTATATCATTTTCATCATTTATTATTAAAAGCCCATTTTCATCTTGATATTTAAATATGTTTTTCTTTGCTTCTACATACTCTTCCATATCTTTATGCATATCTAAATGATTTGGTGTTATATTAGTTACAACTGCAACTTCAACTGGTAAATCCATAGTCATTAATTGAAAACTTGATAATTCTAATACAACTTTATGATCATCCTTTATTTCTTCAATATTTGCAAATAAAGGTGTTCCTATATTTCCACCAACCCAAGTATTATATCCTTCTGCTTTTAATAATTCTGAGATTATTGTTGTTGTTGTTGTTTTTCCATCACTACCTGTTACAGCAAAAATCTTCCCTTTACAATATCTAACAAACTCTTCCATTTCAGAAGTTATATAAGCACCCTCTTTTGCAACTCTTTGAAGCGCTTCACAGTCAATTCTCATTGATGGTGTTTTGAACACTACTTCAAAATTAGTTAAAGCCTCTAAATAATTTTCTCCAAGTTCTAAGTTAACATTTTTCTTTTTAAACTCTTCTGCAATTTCGCCTAATTCACTTTCAGTTTTCATATCAAAAGCTGTTACATTAGCTTTTAACTCTACTAAAAAATTTATTAGAGGAATGTTACTAACACCTATACCTACTACAGCTACCTTTTTACCTTTTATAAACTCTTTAAATTCATCAAAATTCTTTTTCATTTTATAATATCCTCCAAAAGTTTAAAAATCTTATCTATTATTAAAATTTTTACCTTATTTCAATTAATAGTATACTTTAACTCACTCCTATTTATTGTTTAAATTAGCATTATATCTACAAAATATTCTATTAATAAATACTAACCACCTTTTCATTAATTATAACACCTTATAGAAATTAAATATACAAAAGTCAGGTATCATATTAATATTACCTTGTATTTCTTTCAATAATTTATATATAATTAGTTATATTGAATTTATAGTTAATCAATTCATTATTCTAGTTATTTTAAAGCTAAATCGAAGCTTAATTAGATAAAATTACCCTTTTATCTGAATTCTAGGAAAGTCGTCTAAATACTTATATCTGTTTATTTTAATCTAAAAAGAGATTAAAATAAACAGATATTAGAGCGATAAAAGAAAGATTAACAAGCCTATAAATTAATTAGACTAAAATTCAGAACTCTGGATTAAGTCTTTTATATCTTCTTATTTATATATTTTTACTTTAGGAAGGGAGGTACTATTTCTCTAAATATGATATTGCCTTTTAAAATAATTTTATCTGATAGCTAAAGGCTGTAATACTCCTATCTTCTAATAAGTATGAAAGGTAAATAGCCTCACGCTTCTAGATAACGCCCACTAGGAGTCAAAATTCCACCTGAATTAAGTCTCCGTTTATATTTAGGAAATAGTAATATGTCTATGAATAAACTTATTGAAAAACTAAAAAAAGAACATATTCTTACTCGAGAAGAATTAATTGAACTATTAAAAGATGATTCTATAAATGAAGAACTTTATAAAGCTGCTGATGAAGTAAGAGAGGAAACTCTAGGAAATGAAGTTCATTTAAGAGGTCTTCTAGAATTTACTAATATTTGCAAAAGAAATTGTATGTATTGTGGTCTTAGAAGAGACAATAAGATAATTAAAAGATATAGACTTACAGAAGAAGAAATCCTAGATTTTGCTGAAAAAGCTGTTGGTTATGGTTATAAAACCTTAGTTTTACAAGGTGGAGAAGATCCTTATTTTACAGTAGAAAAATTAGTTCCATTAATAAAAAAAATTAAAGCCTTAGGAGTTGCTATAACACTTAGTATAGGCGAAAGAAGTCTTGAGGAATATAAAGCATTTAAAGAAGCTGGAGCTGATAGATTTTTACTTAGAATAGAAACTACTGATAAGGACCTTTACGAAAAATTAGATCCAGGAATGAGTCATGAAAATAGAAAGCAATGTTTAAGAGACCTTAGAACTGCCGGATATGAAGTAGGAAGCGGTGCTCTTGTAGGACTTCCAGGACAAACTATTGAATCACTTGCTGATGATTTACTATACTTTAAAGAATTAGATGCTGATATGCTTGGTATAGGTCCTTTTATACCAAATGAAGAAACTCCTTTAAAGGATTGTAAAACTGGTGATTTCCATCTTGCTTTAAAAATGACAGCATTAATAAGACTATTATTACCTGATATAAATATTCCTGCTACTACAGCAATGGAAACTTTAGATAAAAACGGAAGAACAATTGCTCTTCAATCTGGAGCTAATGTTGTTATGCCTAATATTACTGAAGGTGAATATAGAGCATTATATAAATTATACCCTGGAAAAATATGCATAGGTGATACACCTGCTCATTGTAGAGGTTGTATTACAGGAAAAATCAGAGCAATTAATAGAGTTGTTTCAGATGGTTACGGATTTAGAGACAATGGTTCTGCTCCTAAAAAAAGAGATAAAAATGGAAAAAGAATAGAATAAAAAATTTCTTTAAAAGAATAATAAGAGGATGTATCAAACTAATCTAAGCTTGATATATCCTCTTATGCTATCCAATTTTGATAAAATATTTTCTTTATTTTAAATTCCAAATAGGAGGCATTTCTAATTTATGTTTATTTATTTCTTCTTTTCTTTTAATCTTTTCAAAAGCTTCCTTTGATATATTTTTTCCACCTGTTAATATATAGTCATCTATTTCTCTATAAGTTACTCCCATTTCCTCTTCATCTGTTTGACCAGCCCAAAGTCCTGCTGATGGTGCTTTTTCTATTATTGATGTTGGAACTTCTAAATACTTAGCTAATGTTCTTACTTCTGTTTTAGTAAGCATTCCTATTGGATTGAAATCATGACCACTATCTCCCCATTTAGTTGAATATCCAACAGTTCTTTCTGATAAATTTCCTGTTCCCACAACCATATATCCTAAACTTTGCCCTAAAGCATAAAGTGTTGTCATTCTTACTCTTGGTCTAATATTGCTAAGTGCTAAACTGCCTAGTTCTATTTCTATTCCTTTTAAAGTTTTACATGATTTTTTTAAAGAATCTTCTAGTGCATCTACAGTTTCTGTTATGTCAACTGTTGTATAATCTAAATCAAATTTCTTTATTAATTCTAAGGCATCTTTACTGTCTTTAGTTCTTTCCATACTATCTCCATATGGCATCATTACTAATAAAGTTTCAACTTCTGCCTTAGCACAAAGTGCTGCTACTAATGAACAGTCTATTCCTCCACTCATTCCAAAAATAACACCTTTTGCATTAGCTTCTTTTACCTTCTCTTGTATAAACTTTGAAATTTTAATAGCATATTCTTCTGCATTTTCTTCTGTAATGAAAAAATCTTTATTCATATTTTGTTCCTCCATATAAATTATTAATATTTATATATTTTAACACTTCTTTATTAACATAATCTTTTATTAAAGATTTATTGTTTATATTTTCTCTTATGAATGTAGAATTTACTGCTTCATAAGAAGTTTTTTTAAGGATTATAAATTTATTTGTATATTTTTTTAAAAACTTAAATCTTTCTAATATCTCTTCTACATTTTGATTTTTTCTTTCTATTACTATGAAATAAAACTCTTCTAATAATTCTATAGGCTTTTCCCAATTTTCTAAATCTATTAAATTATCAGTACCCATAACAAATGCTATATCCTTATCTTTATATATA
Organism: uncultured Sarcina sp.; assembly: GCA_963557775.1. GTDB lineage: Bacteria > Bacillota > Clostridia > Clostridiales > Clostridiaceae > Sarcina. The sequence continues at coordinate 20,420 of CAUWDH010000050.1, read as the reverse complement.
TCTTTTATAGCTCTTAAGCTATCAATTGTATATAAAAGTTTTTTAGATTTTACTTCAAGGTCACTCACTTCTATTGAATTTATTCCAGACTTTTTGATTTCATTCACCATTATTTCAAGCATATTTAATCTATGGAAAGAACTTATAAGTTCAGGTTTTTCATATTTATCCCCAACTGGTAAGTATATAAACTTATCCACATTATCTAAGGATAAAATATCTTTTGATATCCTTTCATGAGCTATAGTTGGAGGGTTAAAACTCCCTCCATACACTGCAACTATTTTTTTATTCATTACCCTTATACCTTGATATTAAATTATCTTTAGTTAACCATAAATTCTTTGATAAATCTACATAATAAGTGTGCGGATTTTCAAATCTAGTAACTTCTTCCCATAGTTTATCAATTTCTGCTTTACTATATTCTCTTATTTCTTCTAAAGAAGGTTTTTCATAAACTAATTTACCATTTTCAAAAATAGTTTTCTGTAATTCAACTGCATAAAAGTTTTTTACAGTTTTCTTCTTCCAAGTATGAACTGGATCAAATATTTTATATGGTTTTGTAGGGTCGATTACCTCATCACTCATAGTTATTACATCTGCTATTGCTTTGTTTGTTTCTTTATCAAAAAGTCTATATAATTTCTTGAATCCTGGATTTGATACTTTTTCTGGATTCTCTGATAATTTTATTCTTGGTACTATAACCCCATTTTCTTCTACTGCTACTAATTTGTATACTCCACCGAATACTGGTTCATCCTTTGATGTTATTAATCTTTCTCCTACTCCAAAAGCATCTATTTTTGCTTTTTGTCTTAATAAACTTCCTATGGTATATTCATCTAAAGAATTTGATGCTATTATTTTACAATCTGTAAGACCAGCTTCATCTAAAAGCTTTCTAGCCTTTCTTGATAGATATGCCATATCTCCGCTATCAAGTCTTATTCCCTTAAGTCTTTTCCCCATAGGTTCTAAAATTTCTTTTGCTACTCTTATAGCGTTTGGTACTCCACTATTTATTACTGAGTAAGTGTCTACTAATAGCACACATCCATCAGGATAATTTTCAGCATAAGTTTTAAAAGCTTCAAATTCATCATCAAATAATTGAACCCAACTATGAGCCATAGTTCCTGAAACTGGCATACCAAACTTTTGACCTGCTATAGTAGTAGCTGTTCCTTGTACTCCACCTATATATGCTGCTCTAGCACCATATACTGCTCCATCATAACCTTGTGCTCTTCTTGCACCAAATTCAAGAACTACTTTTCCTTCTGCAGCTCTTACCACTCTATTTGCTTTAGTTGCTATTAAACTTTGATGATTTATTGTTAATAATATCATTGTTTCTATTAATTGAGCTTCTATTATAGGTGCTTTAACTGTTAATATAGGCTCATTAGGGAATATTGGAGTTCCTTCAGGTACAGCATATATTGAACCTGAAAACTTAAAATCTCTTAAATAACTTAAAAATTCTTCTTTAAATATATTTAAACTTCTTAAATAAGATATATCTTCATCATCAAAACTTAAACTTTCTATATATTCTATAACTTGTTCAACACCTGACATTATTACAAAGCCACCATTCTCAGGTATTTTTCTAAAAAACATATCAAAATAAACTATTTTATTTTTTAACCCCTCATTTAAATAGGCATTACTCATTGTTAATTCATAAAAATCCATAAGCATTCCTAAAGTTCTTTTTTCTTTTACATTAATATTTTTCAAAATGTGTCCCTCCTAGAACCTTACTCAAATAAATTTTTCTAAATAAAATTTAATCGCATATTATTTCTTTAACTACTTCTATTCCATTGTTTTTCATTTCATAAAAAGAAATTAAATTATTAAATTCTCTATTATGGAATGGTGCATCATAGGTTTCAACCATATTCTTAGGAACTATAATTTTTTTATATTGATTAACTTCATTAAAATAAGTCTTAAGTGATATTGCTAAAGTTTTAACACAAATATCTGTACAAACTCCTACTATAATATAATTTTTTATGTCTTCATTATTCTTTATCCATTCTTGAAATTTAGTACTATGGAATCCATTAATACTATTTTTTCTTATTGTTATTGAATTTTTATCTTGAGCAAAATTTACTAATTCATCAATTATATCTGATTCGCTTGTTCCACAAATACAATGTGCTGGATAAGAAGAAAATTCAACTGACTTTTCTTCATGACTATCTATAAAAAATATCTTATTATAGTCTTTTACTTTAGTAAGAAAATTAATCATTGGATTTATTATTTCTTTAACTTTTTCATTCTGTAAGGGGCCTTCATTATAAAAGCCTTTAACCATATCAACAACTATTATTGTTGTATTATCCTTAGTGATTTCCTTTTTATTTTCTAATAAACTCATATCTAGTGCTTTAATGTCTTTAAATTCATTATTTATTTGCTCTAAAAATTTGATCATAAAATCACCTCAAAAAATTTATATATTTAAAATCCCATCTATAATAGCTTCTTTTCTTAGCCTAAATAATTTTGATGGTCTATGAGCCCCTTCTCTTCTGCTCTTATCAGTTTCTTCAACTAGTGGATTTATCCATCTTCTGAAATTTGACTTTATAAGTTCTCTTCCTAAAATCATTTCATATACTTGTTGAAGTTCTGTAAGAGTAAATAATTCTGGTAATAAACTAAATGCTATAGTACTATATTGCACTTTATTTTGCATTCGTTCTAAGGCATAATTTATTATCTTAACATGATCAAAAGCTATTTTTTCACTTTCATTATTTTCTTCTATTACATAGCTCTCTTCAACATTAAAATCTCTTATTTTTTTATTTTCTGTAATTGTATATTTTAATGCTATTCCTTTTTCTTCATTTACAAATGATAAAGTATAAATACTTTCTAGCTTATCTGGTAATAATTTTTTAGTACTTACTAATTCCTTTTTAACTGTAAACCAACCTATATCTTCAGTTCTTTCACCTTTTACTTCTTTTAAGTTATTTCTATTCACTAAAGCCATATATGAAGCTGATATTACTCTCATTCTAGGGTCTCTATTTACTTCTCCCCAAGTATATAATTGTTCAAAATAAACATTTTCTATATTAGTTTCTTCTTTTAATTTTTTATATACACTTGCTTCAAGACTTTCATTTATATCTATAAAACCACCAGGTATAGCCCAATATCCTTTAAAAGGATAATTTTTTCTTTTAACTAGAAGAATCCTAAGTTCTTTTTCTAAATTTTTTCTTTTTTTATTATCTACTTGCTTCTCACCAACAGTAAACAAAACCATATCTACAGTTACTGAAGGTTTATCATATATACTTTCATCATAACTTTTTAAGAATTCCTCTTCAGAATTATTCTTAATTTCCGAATTAAAGGTCAATTTATCACCTCCATACTTATTAATAATTAGATATTATCTTTTTGATAATATCTATATGATTATTATATTCTTGACTTTCTATTTGGTCAATAAATTTTAGCATTTTTTTATATTTTTTAATATTTTTCCTATTTATATAAATTTCTTTATTCTTTCTTATAAACGTAGACTTAATTCAGGTGAAGTTTTGACTCTATTTAAATGCTTAGTAGTAGTTATCTAGAAGTGTAAGGCTATTTATCTCCTGCTTAAGTGACTATCTAAATCTTAATTTAGCTATAGGAACTTACTCAACAAGGAATGCAAGTGGAGTTTCCTATAGAAGATGGGAGTATTACAAACTCTAACTATGAGATAAAAAATATTATAAAAAAAGAGGATATATCTGTAATCTTGATATATCCTCTATTAATTATTTTAAATATTAAAATTCTAAGCTCTTAGCTATGATGTCTTTAACATCTTCAATTTTAACTCTTTCTTGTTCCATAGAATCTCTATGTCTTATAGTTACACATCCGTCTGTTTCAGTTTCAAAGTCAACTGTTATACAGAATGGTGTTCCTATTTCATCTTGTCTTCTATATCTCTTACCTATACTTCCAGTTTCATCATATTCAATGTTGAAGTGTTTTGAAAGTTCTGAGTAAACTTCATCAGCTTTATCAGCTAATTTTTTAGAAAGTGGTAATACAGCTGCTTTATATGGTGCTAAAGCTGGATGTAAGTGCATTACTGTTCTTATATCTTCTTTTCCGTTGCTTTCTAAAACTTCTTCATCATAAGCTTCAACTAAAAATGCTAAAGCAACTCTATCTGCTCCTAATGATGGTTCTATAACATATGGAATATATTTTTCATTAGTTGTTGGATCTAAGTAACTTAAATCTTGTCCTGAGTGTTCAGCATGTTTATTTAAGTCATAGTCAGTTCTATCTGCTATTCCCCAAAGCTCACCCCATCCAAATGGGAATAAGTATTCTATATCTGAAGTTGCATTTGAGTAGAAGCTTAATTCTTCTTCTCCATGATCTCTCATTCTGATATTTTCTTTATTCATTCCTAAGTTTAATAGGAAATTCCAACAATTATCTTTCCAGTATTTAAACCACTCTAAGTCTGTACCTGGTTTACAGAAGAATTCTAATTCCATTTGTTCAAATTCTCTTGTTCTGAAAGTAAAGTTACCTGGAGTTATTTCATTTCTAAATGACTTACCTATTTGAGCTATACCAAATGGTACTTTCTTTCTTGAAGTTCTTTGAACATTTTTAAAGTTAACGAATATACCTTGAGCTGTTTCTGGTCTTAAATAAACTTCATTTTTACTGTCTTCAGTTATACCTTGGAAAGTTTTAAACATTAAGTTGAATTTTCTTATTTCTGTGTAGTTAAGCTTTCCGCATTTTGGACATACAATATTATTTTTTGTAATGTAGTCCATTAATTCTTCATTGCTCCAACCATCAGCAGTTGCAACCTCTGCTCCATTAGCAGTCATATGATCTTCAACTAATTTATCAGCTCTAAATCTAGCTTTACATTCTTTACAGTCCATTAATGGATCTGAGAATCCACCAACGTGTCCTGATGCTACCCAAACTTCTCTGTTCATTAGTATAGCAGCATCTAATCCAACGTTATATTTACTTTCTTGAACGAACTTTTTCCACCAAGCTTTTTTTACGTTGTTTTTAAATTCAACACCTAATGGACCGTAATCCCAAGAGTTTGCTAATCCTCCATATATATCTGATCCAGGGAATATAAACCCTCTGTTCTTACATAAAGCAACTATTTTTTCCATAGTTTTTTCTACTGACATAATTTAAACCTCCAGTTTTTTTATATTTATCCTAATTATTTAGGGATTCTTACTATTTTTGAAAATAAAAAAAGCCTTCATACCTTAAAGGGACGAAATTCTATTCCGCGGTTCCACCCTTCTTAGCAAAAGCTCAACTTTGAATAATGTACTCAAAAGCTCCATTCCTATTACCCTTATAGTAACTTACACCAAACATTACCTCTCTAAAATAAGACTTAATAGTACTCTTCTTTATCACTGTACCTATTTACTTTTTTATATATTACACTCTAATTTTATCAGAACTGTATTAGAAGTCAATAGTTTTTAATTCTATGATTATTATATTTAAAGAATTAATAACTAGTAAAAATCTATGTATTGAGTTTTATTATAATAAAAAAGCTACTAAAATAGCTATATAACTGAGAGGTCACTATAAATATAGTTATATAACTATTTAAAGTAGCTGAAATGTATAAACTAATTATACATCCTTTAATTCTATTATTAACCTAATTACAAAATTTTATGTTATTTTTGTAATTCATCTACATTTACTTTTCCATTGTATTCTCCACCATGGTAGCAAAGAACTCTATCTATATCTAAATCTCTTAACTTTTCTAATGATTGTTTTGCTTGTTCTATATCATGATTATAAAAATCATTAACTCTTTCTAATTTTCCATTTTCTAAAGCTATAGCATCTCCTGTTATTAATGTTTTTTGATCTCTTACATATACACATATATGTCCTAATGTATGTCCTGGCATATCTAAAGTTTCTACTTCTTCAAATAATGGTAATCTATCTCCAGCTTTAAAAGTTTTATCAACTTTAACAAATGAAGCAGCAAATCCTACTTTTAAGAAATCAAGAAATCCTCTAGTACCTTCATCTAAATTTTCTTTATTTGCATCTAATTTTGCTATTTTTAATGGAGTTTTTTCTCCTGAGATATAATCAGCTTCTACATCATCTGCATATATTGTTACTTTATCTCCTAAGAATTCTTTAAAAGCCTTTGCAGTTCCAACATGATCTATATCATGGTGAGTTATAACTATTCCTTTTAATTTTTCTATATCTATATGCTTTTCTATTTCTGCTTTTAATACTTCAAATTGTCCTGGATAAGCTGTATCTATTAAAACAGCCTTTTCTTCATCAAAAATAAGAACTGGATAAACAGTCATTTCTCTTCCATCATTTATAGATGATGATTTTAATATTTCTACATTTAATTTACTCATAATATTTCTCCTTTTCTTTTGTGAAAACTTATCTTTCAATTTATTTATACAATAATTTTATATAAAAATTATTGTTACAAATCTAAATGAAATTAATTGCTAAAAAACACAGAACATGATATATTAATGTTCTGTGTTTTTTAAGATAATTATATATGTTTAAATCAATATTGTAAAATAAAATTTTAAATTATTAATTTACTATACTTTTATAAAATTGTGGATATTTTTTTTCTAAACAAACTGTGGATAATTTTTATTGAAAGTTATCCACAGTTTAATTTTTATAAAGTTATCCACAATTTTATAATTCTTTATATTTTACATAAACATATATTCATGAATGTGGAGTTTTGATTCCTTTTGAACACTTAATCAAATCCCATTCTCTATATCTTAATCTTAAATGCCTATAATAAATTTATAGACAAAAAAAAACACCGACCATAGTCAGTGATATATACAAATTGGCTCCGCAGAGAGGATTCGAACCTCCAACCTATCGGTTAACAGCCGAGTGCTCCACCCTTGAGCTACTGCGGAACATTTATTACATTAATTATTATATCAATAATAGAAAAAAATGCAATACCTTTTTTAAAATTTTTTAAAAATATTTTTCAAACTAAATTTTTAATACATTAATTTTTTATATCTATTAAATAAATATTCTATTATAAAAAAGGAGCTATTTAGATAGCTCCTTAAATTCAACGTAAAAAGTGAGTATTGTACTCTTTAATTTTTAGTTGTAGATTAATTATTTTGTGGTTTCATAGTTGGGAATAAGATTACATCTTTAATTGATGATGAATCAGTTAAGAACATTATTAATCTATCTATTCCTATTCCTAAACCACCTGTTGGAGGCATACCTGTTTCTAAAGCACTCATGAATTCTTCATCTATCATGTATGCTTCATCATCTCCAAGATCTCTTTGTTTAGCTTGTTGCTCAAATCTTTCTCTTTGAACTATAGGATCATTTAATTCTGAGTAAGCGTTACATAACTCTCTACCAAAAACAAATCCTTCAAATCTTTCAGTAAATTCGTCATTTCCTCTTTTCTTCTTTGTAAGAGGTGAATTTTCAAATGGATAATCTATTATGAAAGTTGGTTGTATTAATTTTGATTCACCATACTCTTCAAATAAAGCATTAAGAACTTCTCCCTTAGTAACATATTGTAAATCTTTAGGGAACTCTAAGTTATGTTTCTTAGCAATTTCTTGTGCTTCTTCATTTGATGATATTTCATTAAAATCAACACCAGCATATTCTTTAACAGCATCAACCATAGTGATTCTTCTCCATGGTGGTTTAAAGTCTATTTCAGTACCTTCATAGCTAACTTTAGTTGTTCCGTTAACTAATGTACATACTTCTGCTACCATATTTTCTGTAATTTCCATCATATCATTATAGTCAGCGTAAGCTTCATATAATTCTATAGCTGTAAATTCAGGATTATGTCTTACTGACATACCTTCATTTCTAAAGTTTCTTCCTATTTCATAAACTTTCTCAAAACCAGCAACTATACATCTTTTTAAATGTAATTCAGTTGCTATTCTTAAATACATATCTATGTCTAATGTATTATGGTGAGTCATAAATGGTCTTGCAGCTGCTCCTCCAGCAATAGCTCCTAATATTGGAGTTTCAACTTCTATAAATCCTCTATTATCTAAGAAGTTTCTTATTCCTTTTATTATTTGAGCTCTCTTTAAGAAAGTATTTTTTACTTCTGGGTTTGTTATTATATCTACTTCTCTTTGTCTATATCTTAAATCTGGATCTTTTAATCCATGCCATTTTTCTGGAAGTGGTTTAAGTGATTTACATATTAAAGTTATTTCAGTTGGTTTAACTGAAATTTCTCCTTTTTGTGTTCTGAAAACTTCACCAGTTGCTGCAACCCAATCTCCAAGGTCATAAGTTTTATATTCCTTTAAAGCTTCTTCTCCAACTACATCAATTTTGATGAATAATTGTAATTTACCATCTCTATCATGTATATCTGAGAATATAACTTTTCCTTGACCTCTCTTTGACATGATTCTTCCAGCTACTGTTACTGTTTTACCTTCTAACTCATCAAAATTATTTATTATATCTGCTGATGAGTGTGTTCTATTTACTTTGTAAACATCAAATGGGTCTTTACCTCTTGCTTGTAAGTCAGCTAGCTTTTCTCTTCTTAGAGCTTCCTGTTCGCTATATGCAGCTTCTAATTCGTGAACATTATTTTCCTCATTTGCCATTATTAAACCCGTTAAAAAAATATATTATAACCTATATTTTTAACGGTTTCACCTCCCTTATTTTTATTTTATTATTTATATCTAACTAAGTTCTATTATCTTCTAATTCCTAAGATCTCGAACTTAGCTGTTCCTCCTGGAATAGTAACCTCTACCACTTCTCCTACTTTTTTACCTATTAGAGCTTCACCAACTGGTGATTCATTTGATATTTTATTATTCATTGGATCAGCTTCTGCTGAACCTACTATTGAATATTCTATCTCTTCATCAAATTCATAATCTTTAACTTTTACAATAGCTCCTACTGAAACTTTTTCAGTTGATATTTCACTTTCGTCTACAACTTCTGCATTTTTAAGCATAGTTTCTAATTGAAGTATTCTACCTTCTGTAAAAGCTTGCTCGTTTTTAGCTTCATCATATTCTGAGTTTTCACTTAAATCTCCATATCCTAAAGCTACTTTTATTTTTTCAGTTATTTCTTTTCTCTTAACTGTTTTTAAATATTCTAATTCTTGTTCTAATTTTTTTAATCCTTCATAAGTCATTACATGTCTTTTTTCGCTCATATTTTTCTCCCCTTTATATGATATCATAATTTATTTTGTATTATTTTGATTAACTTAACCAATTAATAATTAAGCTTGAAAACTTTCTTATAAATGTCATAATTATAATGTCTTCATATTAATATGTCAACAACTAGCAACCTTTATATATCTTTTAGTAGTTATTATATTTTTAATAATAAATACTTTTTAAAAGATTTATACAAATACTATGATTAATTATTACCATTTATTCATTAAAAACTCTTTTTTTTATTTATCTTTTAAAAAGCTTTTATACTCTTTTAATATTTCAATTACCTTTTCAGAACTATCTTCAGTATTGATTATATTTTTCATCTCTGCACAATTTTGAAGACCTTTTATATACCATGCTGTCTGTTTTCTCATTTCTCTAACACCTTTTTTTTCACCATGATATTTAACAGCTAATTGATGATGTCTTATGCACATATCAATTTTTTCTTCAGCAGTAGGGATTTTTACTTTTTCTCCCTTTAAAGTCTGATCTATCTGTCTAAATATCCATGGATTCCCCATAGCTCCTCTTGCAATCATTATACCATCACAATTTGTGATTTCTTTAAGTCTTAATGCATCTTCTGGTGTAAATACATCACCATTTCCTATTACAGGAATAGATACTGCTTCTTTTAATTGTCTTATTATATCCCAATCAGCAGTTCCAGTATACATTTGTTCTTTAGTTCTTCCATGAATGGTTATTGCATCTGCCCCAGCTGCTTCTAGTATCTTTCCCATTTCAACCGCATTTATGTTATTATTATCATAACCTTTTCTTATTTTTACCGTTACTGGTTTGGTTGCGACTTTTTTTATACTATTAATAACATCATAAGCTAACTTTGGATTTTTAAGTAAAGCAGATCCATCACCATTTTTTACTATTTTATTTGCTGGACATCCCATGTTAACATCTATAATACATATATCATCATTTGTATTAAAATATTTTTCTGTTACATAAGCCATTATTTCTGGATCACTACCAAACATTTGAGATGCAACAGGTGATTCCTCTTCGGCAACTACCATTAAATCTTCTGTTTTCTCATTACCATAATAAAGGGCTTTCGCACTTACCATTTCTGTATAAACCATTCCACAGCCCATTTCATGGCATAATCCTCTAAAAGCTACATCTGTAACACCAGCCATGGGTGCTAAAAAAACATCCAAATCAGTTGTTACATTTCCTATTTTCATATTTATAACTCCTTATTTTTATCATAAAGTATTTTAAGCCCTTCTAAAGTTAATCTTGGCTCTATCTTATCTATAATTTCTGTTCCATCACATATAAGTTTAGCTAATCCTCCTGTAGCAATTACTAGAGGTTCTTTTTCGCCTAAAGCAATCATTTCTTCTTTCATTTTTTTAATTATGTATTCAACTTGGCCAATATATCCGTATATTATTCCAGCTTGCATACTTGTAACTGTATTTCTACATATTAAATTTTTAGGCTTTTCTAATTCAATTCTTGGAAGCTTTGCAGCTCTTTCAAATAATGCTTCTGATGCTATCTTTATTCCCGGACAAATATTTCCGCCTAAATAATCTCCATTTTCAGTTATAGCACAGTAAGTTGTTGCTGTTCCAAAATCTATTATTATAAGAGATCTTTTGTAAATTTCATAAGCAGCCACAGAATTAACTATTCTATCCGCGCCGACTTCTTTTGGGTTATCATATTTTATATTCATACCAGTTTTTATGCCTGGACCAACAATTATAGGGTCTTGCTTAAAACATTTCCTAATCATATTTTCAATAGAATGCATTATATTAGGAACTACTGAGGATATTATTATTCCACTTACTTCATTTGGATTTAAACCACTATGATTAAATAATTGCATAACTTGTATTGCATATTCATCTGAAGTCTTTTTTGGATCAGTTGATATTCTCCAACTTGCTATATAATCCTCGTTCTTATGAACACCTAGTACTATGTTAGTATTCCCTGCATCAATCAACAAAATCATCTGTTTCACCCACCTTAATATAATTAAAAGCAGCTATAATGAGCTGCTATATAATTCAATATCCTTTAAATATACAATAATAATTGTAACAACATATGTACATTTGTCAAGCAACTGAACAAGTTATTTCCCAATTATTAGAATATCTAAAGGATATTAAAATAAATTTAATTATTTAAAGTTATTATCTTATTAGAATAGTCCAACTATAGAACCATCCTCATTTATATCCATCTTATTTGCTGCTGGTATTTTAGGTAATCCTGGCATTGTCATTATATCTCCTGTTAATACAACTATAAATCCTGCTCCGTTAGAAACCCTAGCTTCTTTTACTGTTATAGAAAAGTTTTCTGGTCTTCCTAGTAATGAAGGATTATCTGAAAGTGAATACTGAGTTTTTGCTATGCATATTGGTAGTTTATCCATATTGAATTTTTCTATTTCTCCTATTTGCTTTAAAGCTGCATTAGTATAAACAACCTCAGTAGCTCCATATATATTTTGAGCAATCTTTAAAATTTTATCTTTTATAGTCTCTTCTGTTTCATAAAGAACTTTAAACTTTGAAGGTTTTTCTTCCATTACTTTTACAAGCTTTTCTGCAAGGTCAATTCCACCTTCTCCACCTTTTTCCCATACTTCAGTTTCACTTACCATTACGCCTTTAGAAGCACAAAATTTTTTTAAATACTCAACCTCTGCCTGAGAATCTGTTATAAATTTATTTATAGCTACAACTACAGGAATTCCATAGCTTTCAATATTTTCTATTTGCTTTTCTAGGTTCTTTACACCTAATTTAAGTGCCTCTACATTTTCTATATTAAGTTCTTCTTTCTTAGCTCCACCATGATGCTTAAGTGCTCTTATGGTTGCTACTAATACTACTGCATTTGGTTTTAATTCACCATATCTACATTTTATATCTAAGAACTTTTCTGCTCCTAAATCTGCTCCAAACCCTGCTTCTGTAACTGTTATATCAGCTAATTTTAAAGCCATTTTTGTTGCCATAATTGAATTACATCCATGAGCTATATTGGCAAAAGGTCCTCCGTGTATTATTGCTGGAGTATTTTCTAATGTTTGAACTAAATTAGGCTTTATAGCATCCTTCATTAGCATAGCCATAGCTCCTTGCACCTCTAATTCTTTAGCTAAAACAGGGTCTCCATCCATATTATATCCAATTAATATATTCCCCATTCTTTCTTTTAAATCAGAAAGGCTATTAGCCATACATAATATAGCCATTATTTCTGAAGCAACAGTTATCATAAATCCATCTTCTCTTAAGAAACCATTAACTTTTCCACCCATCCCAACAACAACATTTCTTAATGCTCTATCATTCATGTCTAAAACTCTTTTAAATAGAATTCTTCTTGAATCTATTCTTAATGCATTTCCTTGATGTATATGATTGTCAATAGCTGCTGCTAATAAATTATTTGCTGCTGTTATAGCATGCATATCTCCTGTAAAATGTAAATTTATATCTTCCATTGGTACAACTTGTGCATAACCACCTCCAGCTGCACCTCCTTTAATTCCAAAAACAGGACCTAAAGATGGTTCTCTTAAAGCTATAATGGCATTTTTCCCAATTTTATTAAAAGCTTGACCTAGTCCTACAGTAACAGTTGATTTTCCTTCTCCTGCTGGTGTTGGATTGATTGCTGTTACTAAAATTAGTTTTCCATCTTTTTTATCTTTATTTTTTTTATATACATCTAATGATATTTTACACTTATACTTACCATAAAGCTCAATATCATCCTCTTTTAATCCTATCTTTTCTGCAACCTTCATTATAGGTTCCATTTTTGCTTCCTGAGCTATTTGTATATCACTTTTCATGGATAAACCCCTCCTCAATATTCATTTATGTCTCAATAAATAAATCTCTTTTACTATATAATTTATTATACTAATAAAATCAAATTAATAAAATAGATTGTCGAACATTTTATTTCTTTTTTATGTAAATTTTCGTAATTTATTTCAAATAAAAAAAATAAATGAGATTGTATTAAATTAATACAACCTCATTCTAAATTATGATGCAACAAAGATATTTTCAAATTCTTCGCCATCAATCTTTTCTTTTTCTATTAAAACTTGTGCAACGGCATCTAATTTACTCATATTTGCTTTTAGAAGACTTTCAGCTCTTTCGTAAGCTTCTGAAACTAAAGCTTTAACTTCTTTATCAATTTCAGCACTTATTTCTTCACTTACGTTTCTACCTTTGCTTATTTCTCTTCCTAAGAATACTTCACCGTTATTTTCTCCAAATGATATTGTTCCTATTTTTTCACTCATACCATATTGCATAACCATAGCTCTTGCAATACTACTTACTCTATCAATATCATTTTTAGCACCTGTGCTTATATCACCCATTACAAGTTGTTCAGCTATTCTTCCACCAAGAAGTCCAACCATATCATCTTTTAATTTTGATTTTGATGTATAACTTCTATCTTCTGTTGGTAAGTTCATAGTGTATCCACCAGCCATACCTCTTGGAATAATACTTATTTCATGTACTGGATCTGCATTTGGTAAAAGTCTCATAACAACAGCATGCCCTGCTTCATGGTAAGCAGTAAGCTTCTTGTCATGTTCACTAATAACCTTACTTTTCTTCTCTGGACCAGCTATTACTCTAGTTATAGCTTCTTCCATATCTTCCATATCAATTTCTTTTTTATTTCCTCTAACTGCTAAAAGAGCTGCCTCATTAGTTAAATTTTCTAAATCAGCTCCAGTAAATCCTGGTGTTCTCTTTGCTAGTACAGCTAAATCTATTTCTTCTGATAACTTTTTATTTCTAACATGTACTTTAAGTACTTCTTCTCTTCCTGCAACATCTGGTGCTGCTACAAGAATTTGTCTATCAAATCTACCCGGTCTTAATAAAGCAGAATCTAAGATATCAGGTCTATTAGTAGCTGCTATCATAATTATTCCTTCATTAACACCGAATCCATCCATTTCAACAAGAAGTTGGTTTAATGTTTGCTCTCTTTCATCATGACCTCCGCCAACACCAGCACCTCTTTGTCTACCAACAGCATCTATTTCATCAATAAATACTATACATGGAGCATTCTTTTTCGCTTGTTCGAACATACTTCTAACTCTTGATGCACCAACACCAACAAACATTTCAACAAAGTCTGAACCTGAGATTGTGAAGAATGGAACTCCAGCTTCTCCTGCAACAGCTTTAGCTAATAATGTTTTACCTGTTCCTGGTGGCCCTACCAATAATACACCTTTAGGTATTCTAGCTCCCATTTCGATATATCTTTTTGGCTCTCTTAAGAAGTCAACTATTTCTTCAAGTTCTTCTTTTTCTTCTTTAGCACCAGCTACATCTTTGAAAGTAACTTTTTTTCTATCAGGAGGAGCCATTTTTGCTCTACTTTGACCAAAATTCATAGCTCCTTTGTTTCCGCCCTGTGATTGTTGCATTAACATGAAAAGTACTGAAATACCAACTCCCATAATTAATACAGTTATTATTATTTGGAACCAAGATGAATTATTACTTGGTGGCTTAAATGTTATTGTAGTACCTTCATTTTTATTTTCTTGCATTAATGCATTGAATGTAGTTTCTGGTACATAAGTTTCATATTGTTTATTATTTTTCGCTTTAATTTGTACAATACCATCTCTAACATTCATACTTTGGATTTCGTTATTTGCCCACATTTGTTTAAATGTAGTATATGATACAGCATTTCCTGTAGTATTGCTTGAATAGAAGAAATATGAACCACATATTATTATCGCAAATAGTATAATCCAAGTAGTTGCACTAGACATTTTTTTCATATAGGGCCCCCCTCTCTTGATTAATAATATAAAATTTTAACATATGATTTTTTATTTTACAATAATATTAACAAATATTATTTTTCATATATTTCCCTTTTTAAACTTCCTATGAAAGGCAAGTTTCTATACTTTTCAGCATAGTCTATTCCATAGCCAACTATAAATTCATCTGGAACATCAAACCCACTGTACTTTACAGTTACATTTGATTTTCTTCTAGCTTCTTTATTTAATAAAGCTATTATTTCTATACTTGCAGCTTTTCTTGCTTTTAAGTATTCTAATAAATAACTTAAAGTAGTTCCTGTATCTACTATATCCTCAACAATAAGTATATGTTTTCCTTCTATATCGTTATCTAAATCCTTTAAAATTCTAACAATTCCTGAACTTTCTGATGCTTTTCCATAACTTGAAACAGCCATAAAATCTATTTCACAAGGAATAGTTATAGCTTTTATTAAATCTGCTGTAAATACTATAGAACCTTTTAATACTCCTACAACTAAAAGATCTTTTCCTTCGTAGTCTTTGCTTACTTCAGCCCCAAGTTCCTTTACTCTCTTACTTATAACCTCTTCTGAATATAAGACTTCCTTAACGTCATTTTTAATGTTCATCATACTCTATTGATTCCCTTCCTTCATAACTTACCTTAAGTAACTTTTTATTTCCTTTTTTTATTTTGTATAGATTGCTACTTCTTATACCTGAAATCCATACTATTTCATCATTAAATAAAATTAATGGAATTAGGTCTCTTTTATCTTTGGGAATTTTATTATTTATTAAAATATCTTTAATCTTTTTTCTACCAGTCATACCAAAAGGTATCATAGTGTCACCATTTTTTCTTGTTCTTATAGTTATTTCATTAACTCCATCAATACTAAAGTATCTTTCATTAGTATTACTTTTAAGATTAATAGTTCCATTATTTTCTAAAAGACTAAAGGTTATTTTACCAAATTTCCCTTTAACTATTTTAATATCTTCATCATCTAATTGATTTAAGTTAAATTTTATTTTTTCATCACTTATAGTTTTATCAATTGAATATTTATTTATTACTTTTATTTTTCCATATTCATTTATAACTATAACATCATTAGTTAAATTTATTTTTTTCCCTGTGTTTCCTTTTTGAAGATTTATTATATCGTATATGTGTTTCATCTCAAAATTATTTGATATTCCACAAGCATTAATTAAAGCTTTTCTTATTAATCTTGTTAGTAGTGCTTCTTTCTCTGAAAAAGCTTCTTTTTCAATACATACAATTCCATCTTCTTTTTTTACTAATCCTAAATATTTTTCATCTACAATATCATTTATAAACTCGATATCCTTAGCTGCACTATAAGCTAATCTATTTATAGCATTAATAGCATCTTTATTAAAATTTCTTTCTAAGAAAGGTATTGCCTTAAGCCTAATTTTATTTCGAGAATAAATTTCTTCTAAATTACTTTCATCTATTCTTGGATTAAGTTCATTGTCTAAACAGTATTTTTCTATTTCACTTCTTGTTAAAGATAAAATAGGTCTTATGTAGATTTCATCTCTTATAGGCTTTATTCCTACTAGTCCATCTACTCCTGTTCCTCTAGCAATCCTCATTATTAGAGTTTCCGCCTGATCATTAGCATTATGAGCTATAGCTATTTTTTTAACTTTATATTTTTCTTTTAATTCATTAAAAAAAGCATATCTTTCATCTCTTCCTGCCATTTCTGTGGATATCTTTCTCTCCTTGGCTACCTTATCTATGTTTACTCTTTTTACATAAAAATCTATGCCTAAATTTTCACAAAATTTTCTAGCAAACTCTTCATCTTTATTAGCATTTTCACCTCTAAGACAATGATTAACATGTGCTGCTAAAATCTCTATATTTAATTTAGTTTTTAAAGAATTTAATATATGCAAAAGACATATAGAATCAGGCCCTCCAGATAAAGCTACTAAAACTTTATCTCCTTCATCAATCATGGAGTTTTCTTTAATATATTTAAAAACTTTATCTTGCATAAATAACACACTCCATCGTTTAAATTCAATAACTATTATAACATAAATTAATAATTTATTGTAACCAATAAAGAAAACTCAAAAATAGTTTGGCACATAAAAAGATAGCGCTGTCTAAAAATTTAATTAAACACAACACTATCATTTATTCTTTATCTGTTAATTAAGAGCATAAATTTTAGATACAAGTACAGTCATATCATCTTTCGCCCTCCCTCCAGCTTTTTCCTTTGCAACAGCTAAAATTTCATTAGATAATTCTTTTGCAGTTTTAGCCTTACTAACACTTAAAAGTTCTACTAACCATTGATTATTTAAATCTCCTCCTTTGTTCACATCTAATATTCCATCACTTATAGTTATTACAAACTCTCCACCTTTCAATTTTCTATCTAGTATATCTATATCTGGAGAATCTAAAACACCAAAAGGTAAGGTCTTTGATTCTATTATTTCTATATTTTTTCCTCTCTTAATAAAACTTTCTACTGCTCCAACCTTTATAAATTTAACATCACCTGTATATAAATTTATTTTTTGCATATCTAATGTTGAAAATTTTTCTTCTTCACTAAATTTAATAGACATTATAGAATTTATAGTATCAACAGCTGTTATTTCATTAAATCCTACTTCAGTAAATTTCTCCATCATTTCAACAGTTAACTTACTTTCAGCACCAGCTCTAGATCCAGATCCCATTCCATCACAAAGTAATGCTAAATGTTGTCCATTTTTATTTTTCATTATACTATGTGAATCTCCTGTATACTTTTCACCTTCTTTAGCTATTAAAGATACATGGGAGCTTACATGAAATTTTGGAGCCTCCTCTACTAAAATTTCACAACATTGACTATTAGGATTTATGTTACATTCATCACCTATGACCATAGTTTTTCCTATTACTTTATTGATAATTGGTAGTAATTCTTTAATACAATATTGAGTACCTCCACAATCATACATAGCTATTTTTATATTATCTCTCCCTGATCTATCTTTATAACAAAATAATTCTCTGAACTTAATATTATTTTTTATTAATTCTCTTCTTATTATTTTCTCAATATCAATAGCCAAAGCAACTTCCTTATTAAAATCATCAATAATTTCTTCAACAGTTACAGACATATTATTTAAATGATCAGAAAGTAACTTACGTCCTTCTCCTAATCTTTGTTTCACAGTTTCTTGAAGAATATGAGTACTCACTAACTCACTAGCTACTTTAATAAGAGTAGCTTTTTTTAAACACTTTTTTTCTAAACATATAGGAAATCTAGTTTTACCTTCTTCACAATTTTCTATTAATTCAGCAAAGGCTGTATAAGTTTCATGCATTTCTCTTTTCCAACAGACTTTTTTAAAATCACAATCAGCACAAACTCTATCTGCTAAATTATTAATTAATGCTTCCCCTTTATTTTTATTAACTAACTCCTCATTTTCTACAATAGTATTCAAAGTTACACTCATAGTTGTTAAAACATCCGCAAAATTTCCAAGCCTATTAGCTAATTCATCTTTCATTTTTTTAAAGTGAAATTCATTAAAATCTTCCTGCTTCTTTTCTTCATCAAATTCAATTTCTACTTTATTAAGAAATTTTTTAGGCAACAATAAAAACATAATTGCTCCTAATCCTAATTCATAAAAAGTATACTTCGTAATAGTTCCTCCATAATAAGTTATTATTAAAAAAGTTAATGAAAAAGCTAAGATTGTTAGAATTTTTCCCCCTTCTTTAAAAATAGAAGCTATTAAAGTACTTATTCCATATACCGCTACTGTAAAAGCAAAATTTTTTGTTGTAACTCCAAGAATAATTCCTAATATAATTCCCATAACTGAGCCATTATTTCCCCTTACTATATAAGAAAATAATAAAAGCACTACTACTGAAAATATTCCTCTTACATATATATTAAAAATTGAAATTGATCCTATTCCTACTATTAATAATGATAATAATAGCTCTATACTTATTATTTCTTCAGAAGTAAAATAATGATTATTGTTTATTTCACTTATACATTCCATAGAATAATTCAACAAAAAATATGTTGGTATTATAAAAACTATATTCATTAAAGTCACAGATAAGTTCCATATTATATCTTTATTTAAAATAAAAAAATTATATCCCACTATAAACATAAAAAATGCCATAAATTTAATTAAAGTTAATTCTATTCTTTTCATTTTTATAGGCATATAATTTAATCCCACAGCCATAAAAGATAGAGCTATATATATAACTACACTCTCTGATAAATTCCCTAAAGTTATATATCCTGCAATAACACCTGTTAAAGCCATTATTATTTCCTTATTATTATTTCTTTTATTAAAAACTAATATATAAGCAACTCCAAAAGGTGCTATAGTTTTAATAATAGTAAAGTTAATAGGAATATTGACTCTACTTAGTAAAAATCCTATAGTTAAAAGAAATAACAAACCAAAATAATTTTCTTTTGTTCTCTGTGAAATATTATTTTTTCTTTCTTCTTTAACTCGTACATAACTCTTCAAATCTACACCATATTGCATATTATATCGCTAGTAAAACTTACAATAAATTCACATAGTCCTCTAGCTAACTCACCACCCTTTAATTTATACATATAAAACGAAACTTAATCTTCTTCTGAATTTAAATTAAACTTTCAATCAACTTATTTTTCAATAAATTAGAACACTTAAATACTACTTAATAAGTAAATTTCATTTCATACAAATATTATAACAATGGCAACCTCAAATATATGTCAATAATTGGTAATATATTACTATTTTCATTAGACAAATATTTGTATTATATTTATCTGTTTTGCAATATTATTATTTTTTATTATAAAAATGCTTTTATAATAAAAAATAAGACAATAAAAAATAATTTTACTGTCTTATAGTATCACTTTTTGAATTTTTTTATTTATTAAATAAAAAAAGCAATTCTTTATAGAATTGCTTTGGTGCCGAAGACCGGAATCGAACCGGTACGATGTGTTAGCATCGCAGGATTTTAAGTCCTGTGCGTCTGCCAGTTCCGCCACTTCGGCATATTATGAATTTTGGTTGCGGGGACAGGACTCGAACCTGTGACCTTTGGGTTATGAGCCCAACGAGCTGCCAACTGCTCCACCCCGCGTTATTTGGTGCCGAAGACCGGAATCGAACCGGTACGATGTGTTAGCATCGCAGGATTT
>CAUWDH010000049.1:0-26708 GCA_963557775.1 uncultured Sarcina sp. | reverse complement strand
TTTGTTGAGCATTGCTGTTATTATTATTGTTTTGTTGAGCATTGCTGTTATTATTATTGTTTTGTTGAGCATTGCTGTTATTATTATTGTTTTGTTGAGCATTGCTGTTATTATTATTGTTTTGTTGAGCATTGCTGTTATTATTATTGTTTTGTTGAGCATTGCTGTTATTATGCTTGCTTTGTTGAGCATTGCTGTTGTTATTATTGTTTTGTTGAGCATTGCTATTGTTATTGTTGTTGTTGTTTTGTTGAGCATTGCTGTTATTATGTTTGCTTTGTTGAGCGTTATTATTAACATTTATAGCGAAGAAGCTCATAGCTTGAGGTTTTACATTTTTATTAGTTTTACTATTAGCTTTTGCTTCTGTATTATTTTCATTCTTTGTTGTTTTAGTATTAGCTTGTTCTTGTTTTTCTTGAACTTTTGTAGCTGTTACATTATTAGTTTTTGTATTATTGTTGCTTTGTTGAGCATTGCTGTTATTCTTTTGTTGAGCATTACTCTTAGCATTGTTATTAACAACAGTAGTATTTTTATTATTGTTAACAGTTGATATATGTGTAGGTGCTAAATTTTCTTTTGAAGTTGACACGTATTCTTGATAAATGAATCCTACAGTTCCATCTACGTCAACTTTGAACCATTGACCTTCTTTTCCTAATACTTTAAAAGTGTTTCCGTTTTGTAAGAAACCAATAATACTTGAATTTAAGCTTGCATTAGCTCTTAAGTGAACGTTTGAGCTTACATTTACAACTTGTCCGTATTCATTTAAAGCATTAAAGGCATCATCAGTACCATTTTCGATTATTTGAATGTTGTTAGCTGATATATATCCAGTAGCTCCAGTTTCATGAACTGTTACATTATAGAAAGCTCCTGATTGACTATTTATAGTTAACATTTGACCTGATGATAAATAACTTGATACAGCTGAACCTGAACTAGCTGCAGCTCTTAAAACAAGAGAACCATTACCATCTATAACTACTGCAGTTTTGCTTGTATTTGTATCTGCTGATCTTTGAGCTAATACAATATGATTATTTGATTGAGATTGTTGTGCTTGAGCAGGTGCATGATGCATAACTCCAGCTCCTGTTAATACTGCCGCAGATGATAATAATATTCCTGTTAATTTCGATTTGTTCATTATATTTCCTCCTAAGTACTTACCTAATTTTTAAAACTTAATTTTTAAACCAAAACTTATTTTTCCAATACATAAATTTAAATTTCCAATATAGAATATTAAGTGCTTTTTAAAACTTAAACTAGCTATAAGACAATACCTTAAAGCAAAAGAGATATTCGTAAAATATTAATACATTATTAAAAAGCTCAATATTTAAAATAAAATAATTTTCGAGTTTAATTATTAAAAATATGAACTTAAAAGATTAATGAATTAATTAAGTTAATTTTTATATTAAATACCGTTTATACCCATAATGAGTACTAAACCTAATAAAATCAAATTTTTTTCATAAATAATTAATATAACTACCATAACTTTGAAAAGGTATATTAACATTTCTATGAACATACATTTTTCTATTAAAACTTCAGCTTTTTTTCTAAAATATTTAGAAAGAATTTTCTGAATTAAATTTCATTTTATATGATAATTTATTTTAACTTGCTAATAAGCTCAACAAATGTTATGTTATGAAGTCATAATACTATCATTGTTAAAGAATAAACTCTTTTTCTTGTGAGCTTGTCCAGCGAAAAAAGCATTTATAAATATGTTGTAATAATAATTACGATATTATTAAGAAAAAAATCAATTTCATAATAAATATTAATTTTATGTTACAACTAATCACATTATACACACAATAACATATAAAATCTACTTAGTGAATTAAATGGTAGTTAAGGAAATTAAATATTATATTAATAATTTAAAAAATAAAATGATAATATTTTAATGAAAAATCAATAAAATAAGGTAAAATGATGATAATTTACTAAAATAATAAATTGAAAGAAAATAGAGAGTTTAAGTGGAGATATTAGTACATATGAGGGAATTGTTAGCTAAATATGTATTTTCAATGAATTATATTATATAATAAATGAGAGATTTATCATTATAAATATAAGTAACAAATTTTTAAATTACTATTAAAAAGGAGGAATTTCAAGATTCAATTTAATGAATTTTGAAGAAATAAGTATGGAAAAAGTACATAGGATATCAGCAAAGGAAGCTAAAGAGAATTTAGAGAATAACTACGATATTTTATTAATTGATGTTAGAGAATTTATGGAGTTTAATAATGATGGACATATTGAAGGTGCAGAATTAATTCCTATAGGTGACTTTGAAAAGGATATAGAAGAACTTAACATAGAAAAAGATAGAACTATATATGTATATTGTAGAAGTGGAGCAAGAAGTGAAGTTGCTGCTACAATATTAGCTTTAAAAGGATATAGTAATGTTTATAATATTGGTGGAATATTAGATTGGCCCTATGAACTTGTAAAATAAAAATTAACAAGATAAGCTATATAAAAATAAAAGGTAGAAAATCTAGATTGTTTTTATATAGCTTATTATTTTTATAATAATTTATTTTTTTATGTAAAAGATATAAGTAATAAGTATATTTAATAAAATGAAATTTTTAAAAATCATAATAGAGAGTAGATAAATTAGATTATAGAAATTAAGTGAGGAGTTATGAAAGTAAGCCATAAAAATCATTATGAAAAGATTGGAACATTTATTCTTTGTTATCCTTATAATCTAACCTTAACTAGATTTACTTTAAAGAAAATAAATTATAAGAAAATGCTTAAACAATATACAGCTTTTACTAACTTATTAATTAATGAAGGCGCAAAACTTATTTTTTTAAATCCTATATATGGACCCAATCAAGTTTTTACGAGAGATATAGGTTTTGCTATTGAAGATATTTTATTTATATGTAAATTAAGAAATAAAAAAAGAAAAGAAGAAATAAAAGCACTTAAAGAATATATAAAAGATAAAAATATAAAGTATTATGAAATGCATAATGAAATAGAAGGTGGGGATGTTTTAATATATAAAGAATATATATTTGTTGGTGTAAGCACAAGGACTTCTTTTAAGGGGATTGTAGAGTTAAAAAAATATTTAAAAAAAGAAGGAAAAAAATATAATATTATACCTATAAGATTTAATAAAGAAAAAATGTTACATCTTGATTGTGTATTTAATATTTTAGATGATGATGATGCCATTATATGTGACTATGTTTATGATAAATATATAATAGAAGGAATTATAAAAAATCTATATTATATCGATAAAAAAACTGCCCGAAAATTGGGAACAAATATAATATCATTAGGAGAAAAAAGAATAGTAACATCTAATAAAAAGGTAGAGAAAATTTTAAAGAGAGCTGGATTTAAAGTTTTTTATTTAAATTATTCTGAATTTATTAAAGCTGGAGGAGGGTTTACATGTAGTACACTTCCTATTTTTAGAGAATAAAAAGTAATTAGGTATACGAAGTTTTTATTCCCTAAAGTTAAAAAGATTTATAGTTGACTATTTTAATCGGTTTTGATAATATGAATACAGAACAAGAAGTTGAATTATGTTTAGAAAGAAGTTATGTATTTCTATACTTAAGATAAATGAAAGATATAATAAGGAGAGTTGTTATGAATAGTGGAAATATTGATAGTATGACTAAAGTAGAACCATGGAAAGGGTTTAAAGATTTTATTGTAAAGAAAAAGGTAATGGAGAATGATGATATATTTTCTCTTTATTTAGAACCTTCAGATGGAAGTAAAGTAGTTGTACCAAAGGCTGGACAATTTATAGGGATAAAATTAAAAACAGAGGATGAAACTATGAAAAAAGTAATAAGAATGTATAGTTTATCCATGAAACCTAATGAAGATTATTATAGAGTTAGTATAAAAGTAGTTGAAGGTGGAAAAATGACTAACTACTTATTAAATAATATAAATGAAGGAGATCTTTTAGAAGTAACAGCACCAAAAGGAGCATTTGCTTTAAATAAGGAAAATACAGACAAGCCATTAGTATTATTAGGTGGTGGAATTGGAGTAACACCTGTATTATCAATGTTATATGATGTTGTTGGAACTAGAAAAGATATATATTTTGTTTATTCATTAAGAAATATGAAGTCAGAATGTTTCTTAGAAGATATAAAGAAATATAAAAATGAAGGATTAATAAATGGAACTGTTTTCTTTACAAGACCTTTAGATGGAGAAATTGAAGGAAAAGATTTTGATGTAAAAGGACGTTTAACAAAAGAGTGGATGGCTGAAAATTTACCTTTAAATGGAGAGTTTTACTTCTGTGGAAATAAAGGATTTACTGAGCTTGTAGAAAATTCTTTATTAGAATTAGGGGTAGAAAAAGAAAATATTCATTTTGAATTTTTCTAAAAATATATAATAAAGTATTTTTAATATCCAGAGTAAAGGAACAATTAAAATATAGTAATTTAAAATTAAAAGGAGTATTTCAAAGTAGATTTTAACTTTGAAATACTCTTTTTTATATTAAGAAGCTGGGGGACTTCGCAATATGGGGGAATTATCTTTTGTATATCTTTATTATGAACAAATTATTATTTTATATACATAAAAGAAAATAAATTAGTAGGATTTTATTAAAATATTGATTAATAAAAAACTATATAGTAAAATCATGGTGTTTAGGGGGGAGTTTATGAAAAAATTAGATAAGTTATTAAGTAAATTTTCGTTTTGGATAATAATGGCTTTTTTATTTAATATATTTTTTAGATTTTCTGGATTTATTGGTAATAGCAAAATACATAAAAATAATCTTATTAATATTAAAAAGTATAATTTAATAAATATTTCATATAAACCAAAAAAGATAGCATTTTTTAATAATACTTACACAGAAAAATTAAGTAATGGAAAGGAATTTACAATAAATTTAAAAAATGCAATATATGATGATAAATCATTAATAATTTCAATTAATTCTCCAAACAAAAATGATTTAAGAGATGTTTTTGATTACATAAATTTTAAAGTATTAGATAAAAAGGGAAATGAAATATTATTAGACCAAATAGATTTTGTTTCAGATAAATCATCTTTTATATTGAATGGAAAAAATTTAGATGAGGGATATTGGTTAGTTTTAAATACACATAAGGAAAATAATGAATCGCTAATATATGAAATAGATAAAAAATACTAAATAAAAAATTAAATTAATTAAAAAGGGGAGGTATCAAATTAAAGATAAGAGGTCTTTCTAGTTTTTTATCTAGTTATCTTAACAGATAAAGAAATATATTTTATAATATAAATTAAGGAGCTGTCTTAACAGCTCCTTAAAAATTATTTATTTTTATTAGCTCTAGCAGCTTTTCTAGCAGCTTCTTCTTCTCTTTTAGCTAATCTCTTAGCAATATTAGCTTCCATGAATTCATTTCTAGTAACAAATTTATCTTTAACATCTCCGTATAATTCTTCCCAAGTTTGGTCAGCAAGTGGAGTAAAGTTAGCTGATAAATCTTCTAATTCTTTCATGAATTTTGGATCGTTAAGCATAGCATGAGCACTTTCATCAGTTGGTCTAGCTCCAACTTTTGCAGCTACTTCTCTAATAACATTTGGGTTATCTATCATCATACATGGTTTTAATAAGTTTTTATTGTATGGTTGTCTGTGTAATAATTCTTTAAAGAAGTCACTAGCAAATATTTCTGCTAATGATTTTTCATGAACGTTATCAACTGTAAAGTGAGCAAATATACATGGTTCAACATCTCCTGAAGAAGTTACACTTGCATAGAAACTTCCTGCAATACATCCTCCAACGTGTGGTGAATCGTTAAAGAAGTCGATAGTCATATAAGGTTTAGTATGTCTGATTTCATCAGATCTTTTACCAAGTCTTATTCTTTGCTCTGGGTTTAACATAAGTGATGTATCAGGTTTACCAATTGGCATGAACATGAAGTACCAGCTTATGAATGAACCTTTATTCATACACATATCAATATATTCTTCTGATATAACTGTATCTACGTTAGGTGAACCTGTAGCTGATGAAACTCCAAATGGAATTTTTCTAGCTTTAAGTTTGTCCATACCGTCCATAACTTTAGCAAATACACCTTTTCCTCTTCTAGCATCAGTGTCTTCTTCGAAACCTTCTAATGAGAATGTAGGAATTACGTTTTTAAGCTTTAATATTCTATCTGCATATTCATCACTGAATAATGTTCCGTTACTGAATGTGAAGAATTCAACATCTGGGTATTTAGCGTATATATCCCACATGTAATCTACGAAGTAAGGTTCTCCTCCTAATATAAACATCCAGTGAATACCTAAATCTCTAGCTTCTCCAACTATTCTATCAACATCTTCAAATGATAATTCTTTAGCTTTATCCCAGTCATTAGCATAACAACCAGTACATCTTAAGTTACATTTCATTGATGGGCTTATTAATAAAGCAAATGGCACTCTTCCACCAGTTTTCATATAGAATTCGTCTCTTATTTCTGCGCCTTCCCACATACCTTTAGCTACAAAATTTCTGAAAAATGTTCTTAATATTCCAGGATCAACTTCTGTTGCTATTCTGTGTAATAATCCTTTAACTGAAGGAATTTCTCTGTAGAATCTTTCAACTCTTTCTATACCTTTTCTATCATAATCACTTTTTACAAATTTCTTAGCTACGTTAATTATATCTTCAATATTTCCTTCTGGATTCTTTTCGATATAGTCACAAATCATATCTAATATTTTTTCTTTTGCACTGTTCATAAGTCACCTCATAAATTATTATAAATTTTAATTATGTAATTTAGTTAATTTAGTAATTACATTTTTTTGTTTAGAAATATACGTAAAATTAAATGCTTAATTTTTAACAAAATGTTTATAAAATAAGCTTTTCTTGTCGTTAACCTTTTAAAACAGGGAATCTTTTAGAAATAAAGATTAAAAAAATGTTAACTAACAAACAACAAAGTTAATTATGCGGGGATAGTGTTAATTAATCAATTCTAAAATTAAGCTAAATTAAATGAAATTAAGCTAAATTTACTTAAATAAATAAATTAACTTTTAAAAAATTCATTTTTCTTATTTAATCACAGTATTTTATTAAAGTTAGATTTTAGTTTGTTAAATTTTTATTTAAAAACAATATACTATATTAATTTTATTATAAAATTTAATAAAAATTATTATAATTATATTTACAATTTATTTAAAATAAAATAATTATTTTACTTTAATTGAATAAAAAGGGATAAAAATAAGAGTATTTCTTAGTAAAAATGAGGCAAAATAAAGAAAAAAATATATAAATAAAGGAATATTAATAAAATATTGATTTATAATTAAAAAAATAATGTTATAGTTAGATATAGGGAAATTAAATAGATTAGAAGAGAGAATGAATATTATTATTAATAAAAGTAAAATATAATAAATTTTTATTATATCATTAGGAAAAATAAATAAAATGAGATTTGATTCAGATGAAACCTTAGATTTATTTGAATTTGAAGAAAAGTTATCTAAAAACTTATATCTTTTATATTACAAAAAATTATTATAGATATTGTTATGAAACAAAGGAGGAGTTTTATGGAGGTAACTACATTATTAGAAAACCATAGTTTAAATTCAGTTTATAAAAATCAAAATGGTCTTTCTTTATATATAGAAACTCAAAACCATAAGATATTATTTGATTTAGGAGCAAATGATAGATTTATAAAAAATGCTGAATTTTATGGAATTGATATTAAAGAAGTTGATACAGTTATAATTTCACATGGACATAAGGATCACGGGGGAGGTATAAAAGCTTTTTTAGAAGCTAACAATAAAGCCAAGATATATGTAAATAGAAATGCTTTTAAAGGGTTTTATGCTAATTTTCTTAAAATATTTAAAGTATTTGTAGGTTTAGATAAATCAGTTAAAGAGAATGAAAGAATAATATTGGTAGATGATTATTTAAAAATAGATGATGAATTAACACTTTTTAGCAAAATTAATGAAAAAGAATATACTTTAGAGTTTAATAAAAGTTTATTTATAAAATCTAATCAAGGATTTATTTTAGATGATTTTGACCATGAACAAAATTTAATAATAAAAGAAGATAATAAAAATAATCTTTTTATAGGTTATGGTCATAATGGAATTATTAATATAACCAAAAAAGCAGAAGAAGTAGCAGAAGGAGAGATTAATAATATAATAGGTGGATTTCAGTTTTTTACTACTATAAGAAAAAAGGGAATAAAGAGAAATTATATAGATGCAATATGTGAAACACTTGTAGATAAAAAAATAAATTATTATACTTGCCATTATACTAAAGAGCGTACTTATAGTAAACTAAGGAAAGTAATGGGGGAAAAAATAGTTTATTTAAATGAAGGGACAAGTGTAGATTTATAAAGTTGAAGGATTATAGATGCTATTAAAAAAATAAAGATAATTTTAAGGATTAAAACATATTTCTATAATAAGAATTATTATTAATTAATAATTTTGTAAAATTGAATATAAAATAATAATTATATTAATTTAATAATGATTAATAAAGAAAGTAATAAATTTAATATAGTTGTTAAAAATATATTAACATGATATTATAAAAGATAGTAGTAAATACTTAAATAATAGTTTTTCAAAGCTTTCTAATTTCAATGAAAGTGAATTGGGAGAATAAACATATGAAAACAGTAAAGAAATCAACAACTTTGATTTTATTAGCGCTGTATACAATAATAATTTTTTATACTTGGGAAATGGTTTCCTATAGTTTAAAGAATTATTTTATAATAAATCGTGATTTCGTTTTTTGGTGTATAGTATTGCTAATAGGCTATTCTTATGGAATACCATTGTTATTTTATAAATATTTACCGAAGGCTTTAAGCGATTTTTTTACTAATGTCAGTACTTATTGGATGGCATTTTTATTATATTGTTTTATTATATTTCCTATAGTAAATATAATAACAGTTTTTGGCCATTTATCAAGGAATAAAAGTATGGAATTATCCTTCGATGGATTTTTGATAATTATAGTAATGACAATATTAACAAGTATAAAAGGAACAGTTAATGCTGTTTTTCCACATGTAATAAAATTTGAAGTTGATGATAAGAAAAAAAGACTTAAGAATAGTTTGAATATTATACTTATTTCAGATATACATTTAGGAATAACTTTTGGTAAAAGAAGACTTATGAAGATGGTTGAAAAAATAAATTATTTGAAACCAGATTTAGTGTTAATTGCAGGAGATATAGTTGATAGTGAAATAACCCCTTTTATGAAACATAATTTAGCTAGAGAATTTTCAAAATTAAAATCAACTTATGGAACTTATGCAGTTTTAGGAAATCATGACCTTATGATGGGAAAAAGTAAGGAGATATCAGAAGAATTAACTAAAAATGGAGTTCGTGTTTTAAGAGATGAAAAAGTGCTTATAAATAATGAATTTTACTTAATTGGGAGAGATGATATAATAGCTGAAAAAGTTGGTGCTCCAAGAAAAAATATAGAAGAGATACTTGGAGAAGTAGACAGCTCTAAATTTACAATGCTAATAGATCACAATCCTAAATATAGTTATGAAGCTGAAAATAATAATATTGATATACAATTTTCTGGTCATACTCATAAGGGGCAAATGAGACCTTGGGCTTTTGCTGTAAAAAGAATGTATGAAATAGATCATGGGTATTTAAAAAAAGGAGATTTTAATTTATTTGTATCTTCAGGTTATGGAACTTGCGGACCTAGATTAAGAACTGGTAGTAAGGCAGAAATAATTCAGGTTATAGTATCATAATTAATTAAAATAGTTAATGGAGGAATTTTATGGATGAAGTATGTAAATTAAAAGAAGAATATTCTTTAAGAGAACTTTCAATAAATTATGCTTTAGATATAATATCAGGAAAATGGAAGTTACCTATATTGTGGGAAATATCAAGACATGAAAGTATAAGATTTAACCAATTACAAAAAAATTTAGATGGAATATCAAGTTTAATGTTAACACGTTCACTTAAGGAACTGGTTGATAAAAAGTTAATTTCCAGAATTCAATATAATGAAGTTCCACCACATGTAGAATATTCTGTAACAGAGCTAGGAAAAGGTCTTTGTCCAATATTACATGCTATAGAAGATTGGGGAAAAGCTCTTGTTGAAGCTCAAAAAGAAAATTAATATTAAGGGATGGAAAGAAAAATATTTTATGGTAAAATTTAAGCTAGAAAAATAAACTATGGCGTTCAAGGAGTTTAATTAATGAGAATTTTTTCTATAATAAGAGAGAGCAAATTGATACCAGCTGTTGTTATTACATATTTTTTTATAAGAGTATTTAATCAAGAGCTTATACTTAAGGTTCAATGGCTTAATATATTCAATAGTATAGTAACAATGATACTTTTATTTTTATTAGGATTGGAATTGTATATATCATCTAAAAACTTTAGGAAGAAGTTTGAAAATGAAGAATTTGATGATTTATTTTAATATAATTTAATATTTTAGAAAGCTAAAAAGAATTATTATAAAACTAAAATTTATAATCATGGAAGTTTAAAAGGAGGTTGAATATTTGTATCTCCTTTTTATTTTATATTTAATTAAATTACAAAACTTTAAATATAAAATTTTGAAAAAATATTATAAAATGTTGAAATTAATTAGGAAAAATAGTAAAATAAAGGTGTAAAATATAGGAAAAAATAATTATTTATAAAAAAAAGTTACAAAATACTATATAAAAAAGATATTTGAATGTATAATTAGAAAGAATGCAAATTTGAGAAAGGAGTGAAAATTATGGCATTAGCAAAATTTAAAAACTTTTTAGGTTTTGAAGAAGAAGAATATGAAGATGATTATTATGAGGAAGATGTTACTTATGGACAAGCTGAACAAACAATATATAATGATAACAAAATTGTTCACTTAAATGAGGCTGCAAATATTAAACTTATAATAAAGAAACCTTATTCATATGAGGAATCATCAGAAATATGTGATGCTCTAAAAAGTGGAAATATAGTTATTATAAATACAACAGCTTTAGATGTAAAGGTTGCACAAAGATTACTTGATTTTGTATGTGGTGTTACATATACATTAGATGGTGATTTACAAGCTGTTGAAAGTAGAGTATATATAGCAGCACCACCTACTGTAGAAATAACTAATGAAATGAAAAATGAATTAAAAGAAAGTGGATTATTTAGCTTAAATTTTAAAGCCAGATAAACACAAATATAGACTGAGTTTAGATGAATTTTTGGTTTTATCTGAATGATTAGTCTTAATTATTGAAATATGAGACTATTAAAAATCTCCTGCTTTAGAAAGTGAGGAGTATTATAGTTTCTAGTTATCAGAGAAAAATAGAGTTGTATGAAAGTCATGCAACTCTATTTTTATTTGGAATATTTATTGTGGTATAATAAAAAAAGAAATAAAAAAAGCTAGGAGAGATGTTTTTATGAATCTTAAAGCTAAAGCAAAAGAAGAAAAAGCTATTTTATACAAAAAAATTACAATGATAATAAGCACTTTATTTACAATAGCAGGATTTTTATTGTTAGGATTAAATATGGTTCATCATTCTAAAAATTGGTTTCCTATATTATTATGTTTTGCTATTTCAGTAATTGGAAATCAATTGAGATCTATATTTTAATTTTGTTACTTACATATTAGAAAATTATTTTAAATAAAAATAAAGATATGAAAAATTCTTATAGATACCTTTGTAACAACACAACAAACTTAAGAATTTTCATATCTTTTTTTAATAATAGAAAAATCACATCTATTACTATAATTCCATTTAATTAAAGGTAACTCTTTAATAGAACACACCTTTTAAACCTCCTTTAAATGTGGAATTATTATATAAATTATATAAGCTATTCTATATATTATATATTTAATAAGTAAAAAAGTCAAATTTTTAAGGAGGTTTATTTTTAGGATTATAAACTAAGAGTCAGTTTAAATAGAGTTTAAATCTTTCATTAAATTAACAGTTAATTTGAGTTTGTGTCCAAGTTGGAATTTCATATCCCAATTTATAAACTTCTTTTTTTAGTACAGCTTTATCATATTCGGTTAGATCTGGAGAATTCCCAAACTTATCAATTACTCCACATAGCTTAAAATCACCTTTAGGATTATTAACAAGAGTATAAAGACTAGTACAATAATATTTAAAATAAAAGTTTTCTTTATAGAATAACCTAGGTGTTAAAAGCTTTGGAGTTGAATCATAGTTAATAACTAAATTAATAACTAAGCAATTAGCACCATACTTTTTTAGTAAAGCTTTTCTTTGAAATTCTGTTCCATTATTTAGTATATTTTTTATTTCAGAATAAGATACATAACCTCTATAGGAAGCAACTTCATCAAAAATATGAGTATAAATTAAATTTTCTAATTTGTAAGAATTAACAGAGTAATTTTTAGATAATTCATTTAAAGCAAAATATCCTTCACCTAAAGGAACATTTATATTTTTTAAATTATCTATAGTTATTTTAGTAAATTCTAAGTTATTAAGTGATGTACTATGGGGAAGTAGTTTTTTTTCTTCTGAAGTATGTAATTTACTAGAATCCTTAGAAAGAACCTTTAATAGGTCTTTTTTACTTTTATTTGATTCTAAATTTTTCTTTTCCTTAGAAACTTCATTTTCTTCGTTAATATTGATATATGTATCAAGTACATATCCAATAAGACCATTATAATTAATTTTAATCCATTGACCTTGGATACCTAAAATATCAATAGATATATGATTTTTTAATATATCAAGTGCTTTTGAACTACTAGAGGGTTTTTCTCTTAGGTAGGCTGTATTAATTATATTTACAGTTGATCCTTTTGAGGTTATCTTTTCAAATTGAAAATTTGAACCGTCTTCTATTATTTTTATGTTACTTGCTGAAATATAACCAATAGCTCCGCTTTCATTGACTTTAACCTTATAGAAGCTTTCTTCTTTTTTTATTAGTGTTAATCTTTCTCCTGTATATAAATAAGAATTGACAGGTCCAGAACTTATATTATTGAAAAGAGCGCCTCTCTTAGAACTAGAACTAAGAACAATAGCTTCTTTATTAGATAAGTTTATTTTATTTGTTAATACTTTATGATTATATTTATTCTTAGTTTTTGAAGATATTATTTTAGCTGAAGTGTTTGTAATTTTTTTTATAGAATTAGTTGAATAGTTGTTGCTGGGTAAATCATCATTTAAGAATTTCCATTTCATATGTAATTTTAATCTCCTTTAGTAAATTAACTTAATTTTATATAACGTTTTCTTTAGTTCAATATTATAACAATGAAGCAAAAATTTCAAAGTTTCGAAAGTATCAAATTAGTTATAAATAATAGGTAACTATTGATAAATATGAGAAAAATAAAAATAAGCTTTAAAATAAAAGTGAATAAAATATGAATAATTTATAAATTGATAGTTAATTTATAAAATTTTAAAAGATAGTTAGGGATTTATATTAAGATAAAACAATGTTTAAAAATAAGTGTAAAAAAAATAATAATTTAATTATAAAATTCTAAAAATATTTCTTAAGTTTTAGAGATTATTTAATAAATATACAATATTTTAAATACAATAAGGAAATTTATAAGAAATTATAAGATGAAAAAATAGATTTACTATTTGACTACATAAATAAATAGATATAGAATTACTTTGAAATAAAAAGTTTAATAAAAAGTTTAATTAAATAATAATTTTAATTAAATTATCTGGATGGAGATGAAGCTTTATGAATTGTAGTTATAAGTTTAAATTTTATTTAAATGGAAGACATAGTACTAACATAGGAGATAAAGAACAACCTATGCACCCTCATACTTGGGAGCTTGTATTGAGTGTTAAAAGTAGTGAACTTATAAAGTTTAAAGAATTTGAGCAGGGCGTAAGAAATTACCTTTTATTATTTGAAGAAAAAACTTTTAATTCCTTAGAAAAATTTAAAGAAAGTAATTGTAGCACTGAATGTGTAGGAATTATTATTTTTAAAGAACTAAAAGAACACTTAGATTCTAAAAATATATTATTAGAGAGAATAGAAATTAGTGAAAATCCTACAAGAACATTTGTAATTGAGAACTAAGGGGATATATACATGGTTTTAGAATACATAATATTTTTCATTTGTTTATTTATATGGATATTCTTAATTCAAACCTTTAGTGATTTAAAAATGTTGGCGTTTAAGTTTTATACAGGATCTATAGGATTATTTTTAATGGCTATATTTTTCTTTAGAAGGCCTCTAGAACATATTACGAAATATTCATTATTTAATTTATTGACTTGTATAAGTAAATATACTCATTTATTTATTTTTAAAAATAATTTAATTTATATTCCTAATGTTAGTGGACATGTTTTTAGTATAAATGTAAATAACCAAGATGTAGGGATGATAACAATGTTAGTCTTTACAGCTTTAATAGTATTTTTCCCTTATATAAGCTTATCAAGAAGAGTTTTATATTTTATTTTTGGAAATATGGCAATATTATTCATAGATTTATTTAGAATAGTTTTAATAACAGAACTTACAAAATTATTTGGAGTAGATAGTTATAATTTTGATTATATGGTTTTATCTAAAATAGTATTTTTCGTAATGATAATGATTTTATATTATTTTGCATTTACAAAAACTCAAATAAGAAATCAAAGGGTTGGTGAAATACTATGATAAATAAATTATTTGAATATATTAATTTTTGGGGCGTATGGATGATAATTCCCTTTTTAGTTGATGGAATATCAAGTATCGTTGTATTTTTTAGTTTAGTATTTTCAAAAGTTAAGAAAACTAAAAAAAGTGAACTAGAATTTTATCCAGCAGTATCAATAATTGTTCCTGTGTATAACTCAGAAAAAACTTTAGAACAATGTATAGATTCTATTGCTAAGCAAAATTATCCAAAAGAAAAAATAGAAATTTTATTAATAGATAATGGATCAAAAGATCAATCCTTTGAAGCTTATATAAGAGCAAAAAGAAATCATTTGAGTATAAAAATGTGGTGGCTAAAAGCTGAAAATGGGAAATTTAAAGCTTTAAATGAAGGTTTATATTTATCTCAAGGAAAATATGTAATAAATATAGATTCAGATGGTTATTTACATGAAGATGCTATAAGAAATATGATAGTAGAATTTGAAAGTGATAAATCTATTAGTGCATTAACTGGTGTTATATTAACTGATCCTGAGCAAATTAAGGAAACAAAGAGAATTTCAAAAAGGTTGATGCAAGTTTGTGAGTTCTTTGAATATTCAGAGGCATTTTTAGTGGGAAGAATATTTGAGTCAAAACATAATAGATTATTTACAATGGCTGGTGCTTTTTCAGCTTTTAGAAAAGAATTAATTATGAAGACATCACTATATAACGGGGAAACCTTAGGTGAAGATACACATATGACCCTTCAAATAAAAACTGCTAGAAAAGGAAGCGTTAAAATTTGTAGTACATCTTATTTCTTTACTGACCCTATTGAAAATTTTGATAAACTTTATGCTCAAAGACAAAGATGGCAAAGAGGTGAAATTGAAATAGGTGCTTTATTTAATTCTGAAAAACTAGGGTTTAAGTTAAAAAGTATATTAAATATAACTTTAATAAAGGACCATACATTTTTATTTCCAAGATTAATATGGATGTTTGGTACAGTATATTTGGCAGCTTCAAATTATTCAGTTTATACTATAATAATTTTTAATATAATACTTTATGGATTTTATTCTATTATAGAGATGTTGAATTTTATGGTAGTCAATAAATATTTAAAGGATTTACCTAAAATAAAAAGATATTATAGAAAAAGATTTTTAATAGTATTTTTAATGCCCGCATATAGAATAATATTATTCTTTGTAAGGGCTATAGGAGTAATTAATGCTATGGATTATGAATCAAAGTGGAAGAGGAAAACTTTAAGTGTAGAAGTAGTAGAAATTAAAGAATATATAAAGGATAGAATAAAGGGGAAAAAAAGAAGAAAAGTATAATAAAAATAGAGTATTAATTTGTGATAAAGGACTATCCCAAAGTGAAATAAAATTTCACTTTAGAGATAGTCCTTTTCAATTAGCAATATTATTCAACTTCGGAGAATTGAGCTTTGTCTACTCCACAAAGAGGACAAACCCAATCATCTGGAATATCATTAAATTCAGTTCCAGGTGCTACTCCATTATCAGGGTCTCCTACAGCAGGATCATAAATGTATCCACAAACATCACATATAAATTTTTTCATAATTAATTCCTCCTAAAATTTAATAATTATATTATTGAACTGATATAATCAGCAGCTCTTACAACTTCTTTTTCTGATTCTTCATTTAATGAGAATCTAATTCTTACTGGGAAACAAACATTAATCATACCAGTAGACTTAATTATTGATGAAGTATTTAAAACATTACCATTTGTAGAGTTTAAGTAATCTTGGATTATTTCTATAGGTTCTCCACTCCAACCAAATGATCCAAAGGCACCTAAAATTTTATTATTTAAATCTAATTTAGGTAATTCCTTTAAGATATCTTCAATAGAACCTATTAAATCTCCATATTTGGTTGAAGTACCAAATAATATTGCATCAGATTCTATTATTGAATCTAATATATCTTCTTTAGTGGCTTTATCTGCATTAAAAATAGTAACTTCAATATCTTCATTTTCTAATTCAGATTTAAATTTTTCAGCTATTTTTTTTGTTGCATTTCTCATTGTAGTATAAACTATAGTAGCTTTTTTACCACTTTTAGTTTCTCTACTATATTTATCATATATATCAATGTATGATTGTATATTTTCATCTAATATATAACCATGAGATGGAGCAATTATTTCTATATCTAGATTTTTTACAACATCAATCATTGGTCTAACATATTTTTTATGTGGTGACATTATAAGATTATAGTAAGTTATGAAATCTTCTGTAATATCTTCTTTCGCTTTACTTGCAAAGTATTCTTTTGCAGCAAGGTGAGTACTAAAGATATCACAAGGGAATAATATTTTATCTTCTACACAATATGTGATCATTGTTTCTTCAGTGTGAAGATAAGGAGTCATTTTAAATAATAATGTTTTTCCTCCTATATCAAGAGTATCTCCATCATCTACTACTATGAAATCTCTATCATGTAATTTATATAATTCTTTTATATGATATACAGCTTTTTCGCTGCAAACTATTTTAGCATTAGTAGCTTGTCTAGCTAATCCACCTAATGCACCTGAATGATCAGGTTCAGTATGATTGATTACTATATAGCTTATGTCTTTTAAGTCAATAAGTTCTTTTAAATTATTTAAAAAGTCTTTTGTATATATTAAATCAACAGTATCAATAATTGTTGGTTTTTCAGTTTTTAATAAATAACTATTATAAGTAGTTCCTTTTTCTAGTGTTAGTCTGTGAAATGGAACAGGTC
This sequence comes from uncultured Sarcina sp., assembly GCA_963557775.1. GTDB lineage: Bacteria > Bacillota > Clostridia > Clostridiales > Clostridiaceae > Sarcina. The sequence continues at coordinate 9,124 of CAUWDH010000049.1, read as the reverse complement.
TGTTATCTATAATCCCTACTGAGTAAATATTGTTTTTTAATTTTATTTCTGTATTCATAAATGTCCTCCCTAAAATTTCTTTTCTGAAAATCTACAAGTTTAGTTTAAAACATACTAAAGTAATTGAATGTGATTGGACGCACAGGATAAAAATATTTTAAAATAAAAAATAAAAGAGCAGTATAAAGCTACTTTAAATCAAGAGATATTCTGGAATATAAGTTTTTTTCTATGCAAAAATAATGTATAAAACTTTAGAAAAAGATACCGTATTTAAGGACAAGAGGACTAGCTCTAATAGGGTTTATTCCAACTAGAGCTAGTCCTCTTTTTATACAACTTTTTGAATTTTTAACATAGTAATTGGTATATTAAAATCTAAAAAATAATTATTAAAACTCTTCTTTTCCGAAGAACTCAAAATTAATATTTTCTTCTTTAACATCTAAATCTTTTAAACTATTATTTATACTTTTCATAAATAAAGGTGGTCCACAAAAGAAGAATTCACCATTTAAAGGTAGGTTATTTTTTATCCATTCTTTTGTTACAAAGCCTTCAGCATCATAATCTTTACCTTTTATATCATTTTCTAATGGTTCACTAAATAATTTTAATTCCTTAAAATCTTTTACCATTTTAATTTCTTGAACATCTGCATTTAAAGCTAGGTTTTCTGAATTTAATACAGCCTCAACGAAGTATACTTCTCTATTTTGCTTTTTAGCTCCATATAACATTGATAAAATAGGAGTTATTCCTATACCACCTGATAGTAAAACTAAAGGTTTCTCACTATCTTCTGTTAGTGTAAATTTACCAAATGGGGGCATTGCTAATATTGTATCTCCAACTTTAATAGATTCATGAAAATATTTACTTACTTTTCCGTTAGGTACTTTTTTAATTGTTAATCTATAATAACCTTTTTCTGGGTCACCTGATAAACTATATCTTCTCATTTCTTTTTTGATAATTTCATCATCAGTTTCTATTTTTAATGGTAAAAATTGACCACATTTATATTCTTTTAATGGGTTATTATCAGTAGCTCTTAGATAAAATGATTTTATATCTTTTGCTTCTTCTTCTATTTTAAATATTTCTAATTGTCTAAATCCATTCCAAACATTTTCCATGGTATCACCTCATTATATTTCATTCTGTATTCATAAACGTAGACTTAATTCAGGTGGAATTTTGACTCCAGCTGAATAATTAGTGTTAGTTATCTAGAAGCTAGAAGATTATTATCTCCTACTTAAGTTACTATATCTAAATGTTGATTTACTTATAGGAACTTACTCAGTGAATAATGCGAGTGGAGTTTCCTTTAGAACATAGTAGTATTACAACTTCTAGCTATTAGATAAATTATTACTAATTTAGATTTTATATTTGTATTTGATTTTTACTTAATATCTAAGTAAAAAGTAAATTAATTTAAATTTATATATTGAAATTCTTAATTTATAAGTTTTATAGATTATTTAGGATTCTATAATGATAGAGAATAAAATTATAAGTATGTTAAGCCATTAATTTATGTTTATATACTATTAATATGAATTACTTAAATACTTGTTTCTCTATTGCAATATCATTATATCTAGAATAACCAATATGAAATATGATTGGAATCACATTAGAAATTAAATTTGCTAAAAAGCAAGTTTTTATTTAAAGTAATATGCTTTTTTAATAAAAGTTCTAATTTCTTGTAGCATCTAAATTAGAATTTACAGTTTTTGATTTAGAAAATTAAATGTAATTTATTTCATAATATAATTTTTAGATTTTATATTGTTTTTAAATTAACTATATTTATGCTGTTAAATTAAATAAAGCTTCTTGATTTTTAATAACAAGTCCTTTGTTTCCTTTTAATTCTATTATTCCTAATTTATCAAACTTTGAAAGTCTTCTACTTACAGTTTCCCTTGTTATACCGCAATAGTTTGCTATTTGTTCTCTATTAAGAGGTAAATTTATATATATTCCATCTTCTTTTTTTTGACCATATTTATGCATAAATTCTATTAATACTGTGGCTAATCTTGCTTCTACATCTCTAGTTGCTAAAGTCTGGGCTAAGTTTTCAGCAGAATTTATTCTACCAGCCATCTCTTGTATTATTTTTAATGAAATTGTCGGATTTTCTAAAAGAATTTTTTCTAAACTTTCCTTTTTTAAAATACATAACTTTGCATCTGTTATAGCATAAGCTGAAAAGTTACTAATATTGTTATTTGTAAAAAGATTATTTTCTCCAAAGAAGTCTCCTTTAGATAATACGTAAACTATTTGTTCTTTTCCTTCTTTAGTTATTTTGCATATTTTTACTCTTCCTTCTCTAATTAAAAAAAGTCTATTTGATTTTTCTCCTTCTAGGCATAAAACATCATTTTCTTTAAAATCTTTATGTTCAGTCATATTAACTATTTTTAATAACTCTTCACGTGATAATGTTGAAAAAATAGCTATATTTTTAGCACAAGGTTCCTTACATGACCCACAAGTACATGCTTTTTCCATACAATGTTTCCTCCTCATATTATTTATCCTATTGTAGTATTTAATATACTTCTACATTAAAATAGTACCATATGATTTTCTTTCATGCCATAATGTGAAAAATTCAAAAGTTTATAAATTTTAGCTTAAATATATTATTATACATAATAAATAAATTTTTATAGAAGAGCATTATTCTCCTATTTGATTTGTTAAGTTTCTGAAAGACTTTTATTACAAAAAATATATAAATATAATGTATAATAGAAATTAAATATATAAGATTTAATTTTGCTTTGCAAATATTGTATATAAAATTAGTTAGACTTAATAAATTTTAAGCTAAGTTTTTCTATTATTTAAGCAAATAATTAACACAATAAATTAAGAGAAATAAAGGAGAGTAAGTCATGGAAAACGAAAGAAAAGTTGTATTATACATAGCACAAAGTTTAGATGGATATATAGCAAGAAGTAATGGTGATATTGATTGGCTTGATGGAGATGGTAGTGAACCAGATTCTGATTTTGGGTATAATGATTTTTATGAATCAATAGATTCAGTAATAATAGGAAGAAACACTTATGAACAAATAATAGAAGACTTAAGCCCAGAACAATGGCCATATGAAGGAAAAGATACTTATGTAGTAACTACTGATGATTTAGAACCTAATGAAAATGTAAAATTCATAAAAGGTGATGTAGTTAATTTTATAAAAGATCTAAAAGTAAAAGAAGGTAAAGATATATGGATAGTTGGGGGAGCTATATTAATAGATTCTCTTATTAAAGAAAATATTGTAGATGAATATATAATATCAATAATGCCAACAATTTTAGGGGATGGAATAAAATTATTTAATGAAAATAATCCTGAAATAAAACTTAAATTTAATGGAAGTTCAGTCTATAATGGAGCAGTTGTATTACATTATTTAAAGGACAAAGTAATAGTAGGATAAACAATTAAATTTATTTAATATAATAAAAAAAGCTATCTTAATACAGAATTGATTTCTGATATTATAAGATAGCTTTTTAGTTTTTTTATTAATTAACTAACAGTTTATTCCTGATGATACCCAAGTTGGGTTTTCTAAGCCTAAAGCTAATACTTTATGATTGGCTACAGCTTCATTATAAGTATTTATTGAAGGTGCATTACCATTTGCATCAATTATTCCACTAAAGTTATTGCTAGGATTATTTATTAGTGAATATAAGTTTGTGCAAGTAAATTTAAAGTAATAGTGACCATTATAATAAACTTCAGGAGTTATTGAATTGTTAGTACTGTTTAAATTTATAACCAAACATGTTGAACCATATTCTTTAATTAAAGCTTCTTTTTGAGCTTTTGTTCCATGATTTACAATATTACTTATTTTATTATAAGATACATAATTTTCACAAGGTGCGAAAGTATCATTTATATAATTATATATTAAATTATCAAGATTACTTGCTGATTCTTGATGATTTACTGCATTACTGCTTATTTGAGAATAGTCTTCTCCAGTTTTTGAATTAGCTACCTTATTACTTGAGTTGTCGTTTTCAGTATTATTTTTAGTATTTATATTTTTAGCTTCACTTCTTTTAGTTCTACTAGAAATAGTTTTATTACTTGCAGTATTGGTATTAGTATTGGTATTAGTATTAGTGTTAGTATTAGTGTTAGTATTAGTGTTAGTATTAGTGTTAGTATTAGTGTTAGCGCTACTGTTCTCTATTTTATTATTTTCATTGTTTATTACAGAATTATGAGAATTATTTGTATTTGATGCTTCACTATTAGTACCATATAGAGCTGGATATTGATTAACAAGTTCAAAACATCTTTTTTGTATTAATTGCTCATAATAGATATTATCCATAAGAGGAAGCATAGATCCACCTTCATAAGCCTTTGCAAGCTCGTTCATTGTATTATTAACTTTTACATTAAACTCATGTTGACTTTGTTTTAATTGTTCTGCTTGATTTTGAGGTAAAATATTTAATAAATACTCATACATATTTTTAAGTTGGTGTTCCCACATTTCAGCACATTGACCAGAATATATATTCATATTTGTTTGACTTTGTTGTGCTGTTGGAGTAGCAAAAATATTATAAGTCTTTATTGATAAATCATTTAATTTATTTAAGTAATCTGATTTAGCACCATTTCCTGAAAATACAATGTAGTCTTGATTTACGAGTCCAACTGTTCCATTAGATAATTTAACCTCATAGTAATTATTTTGCTTATTAAGAACAGTAACATTATTAAGTTGCTCATTTTTATAAATAGTAGTTTTAGGATTAGCTTCTAAATTTGTACCATTATAAAACTGTACGTCAGGTGCAGCTTTAATATAAGCAGAAGAATTTATAGAAATAACTTTAGAGTATTCAGGAAGTTTAACATTATCATTATTACTGTTAATAATATTGCTATTATTATGAGTTACTTCATTTTTAGTAGTATTTGTAGAAATAACTGATGAAGCACTACTTGAAGTACTATTTGTATGATTAACTTCACTATTATTTACATTATCATGTGTGTTTGTATTGCTGTTTACGTTTGTATTAGTGTTTACATTATTATTTGTATAAGTACTAGAAGAGTTAGTGCTACTAGAGGATTTAGTATTTAAAGTATTATTGTTTTGATTTAAAGAAACATATGTTTCATATATGTAACCAATAGTACCATTAACATTTACTTTAATCCATTGTCCTTGGCTACCTAGGATTTCAATAGGGATATTGTTTTTTAGGTTCTTTAAGATTCCAGCTTGTAAATCAGGTTGTGCTCTTAAGTGAACTCTAGTGGAAACATTTATAATTGATCCATCAGTAATATTTTGATGGAATTCACTATTTAATCCACTTTCAATTATTTGTAAGTTACTTGAAGAAATATACCCAACAGCTCCAGTTTCATGGACTTCAACTTTGTAATAATTAGCTTCATGACCTAATATAGTTAACATCTCTCCTGTAGAAAGATAAGAGTTAACAGATTGACCATTTAAATCGTTAAAAAGAACTAAATTGTTATTTCCATTGATAACTACGGCTTCTTGGCTAGAGTTAGTTGAAATAGGTTTAGATAAAAGAACTTCATTATTTGAAGTTTTCATAGTATTCGAATTTATATTGTTTAAAGCGGGGATAACAGAACCTGTTGCTATAGTTGCTCCAGCTAATGCACCTGCTAGTAATTTACCTTTCATAGCAAAATCTCCTTTTTCATATGTATAATTAAGTGTTTTACCTAATTTCATACTATAACAATAAAATAATAAATACAAAGTATAAAATTTATTATTTATTTTAAAAAAACTATATAAATGTAAAAAAATATTAAAAATGTGAAGAAAGTATGAATGAAAATCCTTAAAAAAATAAAATTATTAACAATAAATAAAACCTTGTTAGGATATAAAATAATAGAAGTAATAATTTTTTAATTAGGTGAGGATTTATAAAAGAAAATAATAAGAATATATAATTTTGTAAAGTTAAATAGTATATAGGTAGTAGACGAATTATAAAATAAAAGGATGGTTTTTTATTTGTAATTATAAAAAGGGGGACTTTATATCCCCCTTAGGTAATAAAAAGCAATTATCATTTTCAAAATAAATTATCAGCTATGTTTATGTATTGAGTATCAAATAAAATTGTAAGTATTAAATTATTAAAAGGGTATAACATTTTTGGTTGGAAATTACTAAAAGTGATTGAAAACTTTTAGTTATTGGGAAATACCACTTTAAGTAATAAGCGAAATACTTTACAAAACACACGATCAATAATTAGGATACTCTTAATACTAAATTTAAAACTTACTACACTACTAATAAATTTAAATATATAGCTAGCCTCTTTAATTAAATACGAAAAAGGAAATTTATATTGTTATGTATTGCTAAAATTTATTACCGGAGATAATTTTAACATGGATGGTGCTAGAAAATAAAGTGGTAAATTGTGAGAAAACCATTTATTTCAAGTATATATAATATAATTAAGAAAGTTAATTTTAATAGTATATTTAGTTAATGTGTTACAAATAGGGATATTATTTCTACTAAAATTTGCTTTATAACTAGTATAAAAGGAATTATGAACTCATATTAATAGTAAGTTTACAAATATTTACCTAAACTAGATAAGTGATAAATTTAAGTGTTTTATACAAAATAATTTATAAAAAAATATAAGATTTTGATAAACTTTAATTAAATTATATATCTAAAATTAAGAAATAATAAAATTTTCTTGTTTGTATAATAGAATTTTAAATGTTACTTTGGTAGAGAAGAATCAACGACAAGCAAGGGGGAATTTTTTTAATGAACAGAGGTAAAATATTAACACTATTAGTAGCAACAGCTATAGGGGCAGGAACTTTTGCAGGGATAGAGGCACCACAAAAGGCTTATGCACAAGATATTTCTAAGATAGTAGATAATAATTCAGATAAAGATAATAACATAAATAATAAAGATAATGATGATAAAACAACTGCAACAACGAAAGAAGAAGTAAAAACTGATACAAGTAGTTCTATAGATACAAGTTCTTTTAATAGTCAACCTAGTTTTACTGGTGATCATGAAGATGGACATGATGTTGAGCAAAAAGAAGTAGTTAAAGCAAAAGGATTTGCTGCTACAAAGGTATCAGAGAATTACTATAATTTTAATATTCCAGGGGCTGAAAAGCATACATATGGAACAAGTGGAAATGGAAGACCACTATATTATTATAAAATAGGTACTGGAAAGAAAGTTTTATTTATGAACTTTGGTATTCATGGTTATGAAGATGCTTGGAGTAAAGATGGAGAAGAACTTACTAAGTTAGCTAAGAACCTTACTGAAAGAATAGCTAAGGATAATGCAGCTAATGGATTAAATGGTTGGTCTGTAGTAATAGTACCATCAGCAAATCCAGATGGAGTATTAGATGGTTGGACTAACAATGGACCAGGAAGAAATCAGGTATCAAAGAAAATAGATTTAAATAGATCTTTCCCAACCTTCTTTACACCACAGTATAATTCAAGAAACTATACAGGACCAGAACCATTAGCAGCTCCAGAAGCTAAAGCATTAGCTAATTTAGTTAGCCAATTTAGTGAAAGTTCTTCACATATGTCTTTAGTTGATGTTCATGGATGGTTAAATGAAACTATTGGAGATCCATCACTTGGAAAAGCTTTTGATAGTAATTTTGGTATTTCAAATAAATTAATGAGTAAAGCAGCAAATGGTTATTTAATAAGTTATGCTCATTCAAAAGGAGCTTTAGCAACTTTACTTGAGTTACCAATGCCAAGTAGTTCAGCATCAATCCAAAATAATGGATATGCAAATAAATTATATAATTCAGTAAAATCTATAATTAAAAATGGTGATGGATTTGAAATTATGAATGCAGAGGGACAAGTTTATAATACTAACTCTCTTAACATAAGAATAACTACATCAACTAATGCTAATATTATAGGAAGCTATAGTGGTGGTACTAAGATAAAAATTCTTGGTAAAGTAGGCGATTGGTATCAAGTTAAATCAAGTGCTGGATACGGATTTGTTCATAAAGATTATGTAAAAATATTAAGTAATAATACAAATAATAACAACAATAATAATGGTGAAGGAAACAATGTAGAAGCACCAACTCAATACCAAATTGGTAAGGTTGCAAATCTTTCAACATCATTAAATATAAGAAAATCACCAAGCACTAGTGCATCTATTATAACAAGCTTAAGTAAGGGAACTGAAGTTAAAGTAGTTGGCACAGAAGGAGAATGGTATAAGGTTTATAGCCCATCTTTTGGCTATGGATATGCACATAAAAACTATATAGAAATAGTTAGTAATGGAAATAATGGTGGAAATAAACCAGAAACTCCAACAGAACCTGTAAAACAAACAGGTACTATAATTAATATTAGTACAAGTTTAAATGTTAGAGCAGGAGCAAGTACAAGTTCAAAAATTGTAGGAACTTTAAGAAATGGAGCTACTATTAATATAATAGGAAAAGAAGGTAGTTGGTATAAAATCCAAGGTTCACCTTTTGGAACAGGTTATGTTCATAGTGATTATGTAAGAGTGAATGGAAATACTACTCCTGAGGCACCAAGCACACCAAATAAACCAAATACTCCAGAAACACCACAAAATCCTACTGTTACTCAAACAGGTAAGGTTGTTGATGTAAGTACAAAGCTTAACATAAGAAGTGGAGCAGGTACAAACTATGGAATAATTGGAAGTTTAGGAGCTAATGCTACTGTTAACATAATAGGAAAAGAGGGAAATTGGTATAAGATTTCACATAATGGAACTGTAGGATATGTTTCAGCAGATTATATTAGAGTGAATGAAAATACTACACCAGATGTACCAAATAAACCAAGTACTCCAGAAACACCACAAAATCCTACTGTTACTCAAACAGGTAAGGTTGTTGATGTAAGCACGAAGCTTAACATAAGGAGTGGAGCAGGTACAAATTATGGAATAGTTGGAAGCTTAGGAGCTAACGCTACTGTTAACATAATAGGAAAAGAAGGTAACTGGTATAAGATTTC
>CAUWDH010000048.1:0-28847 GCA_963557775.1 uncultured Sarcina sp. | reverse complement strand
CCCACAACGGACTTTCACCGTCAAGTTGTTGTTCATGCCGGGCACACAATAAAAATAAGAGATACTTTTCTAAAAGTATCTCTTATTAAAAAATTCCTCATAGTTAATATAAAATTTTAAAATCATATACATAGAATATAATTTACATTCCTCGTAGTTAACATAAAACCTATATACTCTAGTAGTTAAAAGTTATCTTTCAACCACTTATATTCCTCATAGTTAATATAAAACAAACTGAATTTTTTTTCAATATAATCTTTCTAATTAGTTTATATTCCTCATAGTTAATATAAAACGAAATATTTTACTAGCTGAAACTTATGATAAGAAAGATTTACATTCCTCATAGTTAATATAAAACAATATAGTAATTAATAAATATTTTTTAAATTAAAGAATTTACATTCCTCATAGTTAATATAAAACAATACTGAAGAAGAATTCTTTGGTACTTATGATTCAGATTTACATTCCTCATAGTTAATATAAAACCAAAAATACATATCAAAGCTTGAATACTTTCTTGAAAATTTACATTCCTCATAGTTAATATAAAACATGTGACATGTCTCATTATACCAATCAAGATAAAATGATTTACATTCCTCATAGTTAATATAAAACCAAAAGAAAAAATAATTTATAATTTTATAGATAAATAATTTACATTCCTCATAGTTAATATAAAACCTCTTTTCAAGACCCTAGGTATTATTACAAAATTTTTATTTACATTCCTCATAGTTAATATAAAACTTTATTTGTTCCAACAAAAGCAATTTCAACTTGGAAATTTACATTCCTCATAGTTAATATAAAACCAATAATTTGAGTTGCTAATCCTGAAAAATCCATTTCATTTACACTCCTCATAGTTAATATAAAACAGTTCATGTTGAAAGCCCAGAAACAGTTTATCTATAATTTACATTCCTCATAGTTAATATAAAACAGTATGGTAAGTTACAAGCTGCTAAAGATAAGCCTGATTTACATTCCTCATAGTTAATATAAAACATGATATTGTCCCTTTAGGATCTTCTCCTCCAGCTTTATTTACATTCCTCATAGTTAATATAAAACTAAATATTTTAATTTCTCTTTTATCGGATTTTTAATCATTTACATTCCTCATAGTTAATATAAAACATTTTTATAATTTTCTTAAGTATAAATAGCAGAGCGATTTACATTCCTCATAGTTAATATAAAACAATTAATGCTCCTATTGCAAGTGCAATCCAAAATATATTTACATTCCTCATAGTTAATATAAAACTAAAAAGAACTTTTCCTTTAACTGTATAGCTTTGAAATTTACATTCCTCATAGTTAATATAAAACGTTAAGTAAAATAAGTGATGAGTTTGATAAGAGCGAATTTACATTCCTCATAGTTAATATAAAACATGTTAGTAACACTCATATTAACTCCTAAAGCTTTCAATTTACATTCCTCATAGTTAATATAAAACGATAGATAAAATCTTAAGAACAGAAAAGTTTAAGTAATTTACATTCCTCATAGTTAATATAAAACACCTTGGAATTGTTAAATATCATTTTGAAATAGCAGATTTACATTCCTCATAGTTAATATAAAACCCCAAAAATTTAGCATTTAAAATGGCTTTAAATAGCCATTTCCTTAATCAAAGCTCATTGTTTTTAATTTAATTTTGCAGTAGATCTCCAGTAATGATTTTATGATATGGCTAAAAATCTCTCTAAAGTAAGGTTTTTAAAGAGTTTATAAGTATTTTTCTTTAAATTCGATTTACTGCAAAACTATAAAATACATACTAAGTACGTATTGTTATCTATATTTTATGATTTAAATTTTATCATATTTTATTATTTTTATCAGTTAATCATTTTTACTAAATTTAAAATATATTATGAATATTCTATTGTTTTATGCATGTAGAATTTTAATGCTATCTAAATTTTATAATATTACTTATTATTACATACAATTTCACAGAAGATTTTGAGTCTTCTGATATTTTTTATTTATATAAAGAGTTCATCTGAACTCTTTTCTTCTCCAATAACATCTTTCATTATATTATTTGGATTTTTTACCCTATAAATATAAAGTGAATCCTCAGATTTATTAATAATTTTATTTAATTCTGCCAAGCATTTTCTAAGCTTTGCATCTGTTATTTCCCCTTCAAATACAGAATTTTGAGTCCAATTTAAATACATTTTTAATTTTTTTCTAACTTTATTTACCCGTTTTTCTCCAACATCATAAGTAAGAACCACAAACATATTACCACCACGCTTTTAATGCTTTATATTTTTCATTTTCTATCATAAATTTTATTAATTTATAGCACTCTAATTTTATTAAATTTCTATAGGACACCTTTCTATTTAAATATCTATGTTTAACTGTTGTCATAAGTTTATTTTCATATTCTCTTATAAATTTCTTTCTTCCTTCTTCATTTAAATAGCAAATTCCACTTTCCAATGTAAAATCTTTTTTATTTATTATGTTTTTATTTATTACTGTAAAAATAATACTATCAACTATTAAAGGTTTAAAAATTTCTGAAATATCTAAGCTTAAAGAAAATCTTTTACTAGAAGGCTCATGTAAATAACTTAATGTTGGATCTAATTGTGTTTTATATATCTCTCCAAGTACTGTGGTATACATAAGTGAATTTCCAAATGATATTAATGCATTAATATAATCTGTTGGTGGTCTTTTTTCTCTTCTATTAAAGTGGAAATCTTCCTTTAAAAAATAATTAAAAGATTCATAATACTTCTTTCTTCCTCTACCTTCTGCCCCCATTAATTCTTCTATAGAATTGCTATTATTCATAATAATTCTTTCCGACTCCATGGATGCTATTATTTCCTTAGGAATATCTTTATGTCGTCTTAAATTTCTTAACATATGATGAAAAGCTGAATCTATAAAAGCCTTAGCAATATTTAATCTCTCTTCTTTCTCCATATATACCTTTGATTGATTAATAAGTAAAACTCCTGAAACATTCTTTTTCCTTGAGTAATAAGTTCCACTATAAAATCCATAATAATTATAGATACTTATTAATAAACTATATTTAGATATATAATTTAAAAGCTTAGTGTTTAAATCAACTTCTCCAAAGATATGTAATCTTTCTACATCTTCTATAGGAATAGCCTTTTTTAAATTATCACTACCTATAAAATAGATTGTATTATCCTTTCTTTGAATTCTTCCATTACTAAAAATATAATAATCTTTTCCCATTATTCATTCTCCTTAATATAACAATATTCATAATAAGCACATTTCTTACAATAGGGCAATTTAATTACTTTAGGTGGTGTATTATAATGTAAGATTTCATCTATATCCATTAATGCTTCTTCTATATGAATTTCATCTTCTTTTGTTAAATTAATTTCTTCCACTTTCTTTTCATTAACATAATTTATTGAACCCTTTTTTTGAATTCCTTTTTGCTTCAAATAATATAAATAATAAAGAAGTTGCATCCTATCAGCATTTTCCATCTTGCTACTTAATTTAACTTCTCTTACAGTATGGGCTTCTAAAATATCAATTTTTATCATTCCATCTATAAGTTTTTCTTTCTTTTTCTCCTTATTCCCATAAGAATATTGATGAACAACTTTACCTTGTTGTACTCTATCATTACCTTCCTCCATTGATATACCTTTAGAAAAAAGCCAAAGCTTTCTCTTACAAATAAAATAATAATTGAACTTTATTCCTTGTACTTTTAAGTCTTCAAAATTAAACTCCATGTTACCCTCCCTTAGTTAAATATAATTACTAAATTAAAAATAACATAGAACATGGACATATAAGGTCGCCATTTAATTATTAACTAAAATTTTTTATAATTATTTTTTTCGCTTAATAAGTTTTTCTAAAAGCATAATAACTCTATCACTACAAGTGTGATAGAGTTATAAAAATATTATGAAATTCCCTGTGTATTTAAAATTTTCTTTTTTTCCATTACATTAGCTTTATTAATCTTTAGCGCTGTATAAGCTATAAAAATTAATGTATAGATAGAAATTCTAAGCCAATCCACATTTTTAGAGCTTAAAAGAATTACTAAAATGTGTAAATATATAAGTCCAAAGAAAAGATAAGACCATCTTTGTATAGCCTTCCATTTAATATGATTAATCTTTCTTCTTATTGATTTAAATGATGTAATAAATAATGGCATCATTATTAAAAATCCTACAATTCCTAATATTATATACATTATATTAAATGCTGTTGGTTCTTTCCCATTAAAAATCTTTATTATAAATTTAACTAAATACATTATTCCATGAGGCATTATTAATATAGATCCAAGTATAGCCATTTCCCCTCTGATACTTAATAATTTTCTTGTTATATTCCACTGTGTGTTCATGGCTCCTGCAAACATAACTAAGATAAAAAATCCAATTGCAATGTATCCTTTCATAGTTGATTTTTCAAGACCATATAAAAATGTTGGTAAGTTGTAATTTGAATATAATTTAAATATCTCAAAGATTGTTGTTAGAAGAGCTAATAATCCCATAGCTATGTAATAAAATTTAGAATATTTTTTTATTGTTTTTGTTCCTATTAAACTTAATAAAGTTACTCCAACAATAGATATTAATAAATAATAAATTAAAGACATGATTCTTTTCTCCTTTAAATTTTATCTTCCGTTTATTGAAAATGAATTTCATTACCAGTTAATATATTAATATTTTATTATTTTCTCGTCAATACCATTAGCTACTTTAAAATCATTGTTAATTATTTATTAATAATTATCCTCATATTTTTATCCTCTATGTTTTATTTTTTAATTTTATAAATTTTTTTCTAAAATATATATCCAAAATATTCTTGATGTAATAGTTTTTTCATTTCTACCTTAAGCATATTTTAAATATTTCTTCCTAGTAATAATATTTTTTTCAATAAAAAATCCTATTAAGAATATTACTACTCAAAATAGGATTTAAAGCATATTACTTTCTTTATTTTTTAGGTCCTACTACAAACCTATTTTCATCATGACCATATATAGATCCATCTTTTGTATTTACAAAATAAATTATTGAACCCTGAACTATGATTCCATAATACTTACTATCCGTATTTTTATCATAATCTCTTTCACTTATACCAGTAACTATTTGATCATCTCTTAAGATTCCATCCAATTCTTTCACTACATAATCATATAATTCTTTTTGTTTGTAATCTAAACATGGTTGTGATTCATCTTTATTTTCTATAGCATTAATCATACTTCTTTCCTCAAAAAGCGAAGCTGCCCTAAGCTCTCCATTAACTTCTTTAAACTCAACTGTTTTTACATTTTTATCTACAACAGGAAATCCATAATAAAATCTTACATTAAATCTTACTTTTAAACTGTTATTCCCTGTAACTTCACGTGATTTGACACTATTGAAAAGATAAGGTATATGATTTTCATAATGCTCTTTTTTTAGATAGGTCCTTCCTTCTTTATTTATGTATTTTTCTTCATATACTCCAGGAGCATAATACTTATTTATGACTTCTTGCCTCTTCTCTATTGTTTCAAAAGGTCTTGAAAGCTCAGTATAACCTCCTGTTTTATCAGTATACATATCTGGAGTACCCGTAAATCCGCCTAATTCTTCTGCAAATACCTTTGTTCCTTCATTCAAAAAGTTTACTAAATACTCGTCTGAATATTTACTAAAATCTACTTTTTCCTCTTCTTTCTTTTCCTCATTTTCTATAGCTTGTCCACCTTCTTTTGTTTCATTCTCATTTTCTTTTATTTCTTGGCTAAAAATTTTCTTTTCTGACTCTATTTTCTTAGAAATAGTTTCCTCACTTCCACAAGATACAAATAAAGTACTTACACTAATCAAAGCAGTTGTACATATTAATATTAATTTTTTACTTTTCATTTTGTCCCCCATTTTAGCTAATCTTCTTAAAAAAATTTCTATAAATTATTTTTTAGGTTCAACTACAAATCTTCCTTCACGAGAACCATATATTGCTCCATTTTTTATATTTACATGATAAGGAGCACTACAAACCTCAGGTTCTAAAACAGATATAGCATAATACTTACTATCTGTTTTTGGATCATAAGATCTATGATCTATTCCATTAACTATAAATTCTGGATTCATAACACCTTCAAGAGCATTGTCTACATAATCAAAAAGTTCAATTTCTTGATTGTCTAAAGCTGGATCTATATTGTAATCTTTATCTCCATTTTCTAATATATTAAACATACTTCTATCTTGGAATAATGTAACAGCCTTTAATTTCCCATCAATTTCTGAAAATTCAACAGTCTTATATTTTTTATCTATAGTCCCTTGATAATACATTCCAACATTAAAAGTAACTCTTAATCTATTGTTATCTATTGTTTCTCTAGATTTTACACTTTTAAAATTATAGTTTACATAGTGTCTATAATAAGGATTTTTTAGGTAAGTTATGCCATCCTTTGTAACATACTCTTCCTTATATACATCTGGAGCATAATATCTTCCTATTATAGCTTGCCTTTTTTCTACAGTCTCAATAGGCTTAACTAACTCAGTATAAGATGCTTTTCTTACATTATATACATAAGGCATTATTGATGTAGTATTCAATTCCTTTATAAGAGCAGTTGTTCCCTCATTTAAAAAATTAATTAAAAATTTATCAGAATACTTACTAAAATCAACCTTTGTTACTTCTTTATTTACCTCTTCACTAACAACATTATTAGTTACTTTATTTTCTTCCCCATTAAGCACTTCACCATTTGTTTTATTTTCTTCAGCATCACTTACTTCTTTATCTTTGTCATTTTCCTCCCTTATAGATTCAATTTTTTTATCATTAAAATTTTCTGTATTTTCCCTTTTCCCACAAGAAACTAACATAGCACTTACAGTAACTAAAGAAATAGTACAAATTAATAAAATCTTCTTACTCTTCATTATTCCCCCTAAAATTTAGATAAAGCTTTAATACCATATAAACGTAAACTTAATTATATTTTATATATCAATTATTTACTCCTAATGAATATAAAATTAAAATTTCAAATAGATTATATATACTACTACTTAATTCATTCTAATTATTATTTAGTGTAAAAAATTAAAGAATTATATATAATTTCCTAAAATATCTTATATATAATTTTTTTATATAAGTAATTTTAACTTATATAATTTAAAATATTTATGGGGGATAAATATGTGAATATTGGAAACTTCAAATTAAGATTTGCCGAAAATAAAGGATATAAACTTTTTATACTATCTATTATAATAACAATATTAAACTATAATAAAGAAGATTCTATTCAAGCTGAACTAATGACTTTAGTTTTTATTATGATGCTTTTGGTTATAAGTAGTTATTCAAAAACAGATAATGAAAACTTTGGATACAGATTCCCTAATTATTTAGAAATATTATCTTTTATGGTGTTCTTTCTATTAGTAACTTATTCACTAAAAGCTCTTATAATAAGGAACCCTCTTATACTTATTATTGAATTACAACTTATCACAATTAAAATTAAAAAGATAATAAGAAAGGAAGATGAAGATAGAAGAGATTGGATAAGGGAAAATATTTGTGATAAATATGAAGAAAGAAAAATAAATATTCTGTGGAAATATAAATTTCTTAAATCACCTAAATCCACTCCTCCTCAAAATATAGATACTTTTGAAAGCATCAATGCCTATGAAAAATTTTTTTATATGGTTATTGGATGTGGGGTAGCTGAAGGATTGGATCCTAATATGAAAACAATAATTTTTATAAGTATGATAATTATTTTATTATTTGAAGAAATATTATTCATATTAGATAAATCTTTTAACAACTATATTTATATAGATGGCATATGCACCGGAACAATAAAATCTTATTATGAGGGATCTAGCAAACTAGTTGTTGGTATAGCTGACTTTGATAAAGAAATTGAATTATCTATAAAAATTACAGAAGATCAATTAGATTATTTTAAAAGCAACTACAAAATTAGAGTTACATATGGAATGCTATCAAAAAAGGTTGTCTCAGTAGAAAGAGGACTTTATTTTGCTGAATAAAAATATATATATAATAAATTATATAAAAAGACCCTATAGATTTATATAAAATACCTCTATAGGATCTTTTTTTGAATTATTTGTTTAAAACCTAAAGTTCTTCTATTTTACAATTATGCTCCTTTTCCTTTGAATCATAACATATAGCCACAGCTAGAACTTTTTTATGTCTATTTTCCTTTTTAAATTTTTCAATATATTCCTTTCTTCTTATTTGAGCAATTGCTACTTCTGGACTCTCATCCTTCTTTAACTCAACTATAAAAGGAATATCATTTTTTCTTCGTGGATGAAAAGTAAAATCTGCATAGCCTTTTCCTGTCTTTTCTTCTCTTTCAACTCTATATGTATCTCTAGCTGATAAATATGCAAGAGTAAGAACACATGATAAACTATTTTCATCATTATACTGAAGAATTCGAATTTCTGAGTTATGAATATAATGCAATATCTCTTCTACAGATTTTGTATCTCCACTAACTGTTGCCTTTAACATCTTTTTTGAATTCTCTATTATTTCCGATACGTAACCAAATGATTTATCCTTTAAAGCTTTTTCAAATTCTTTCATAAGCTCTTTATTTGGTATTTTCAAATATCCATCATGATATGATAAAAAGCCGAGAACTATCATAGCTGAATATATTTCTTCCTTTGTTCTTGGAGTTCCTTGTCCTGCTCTAAACTCTTCATCAATAATAATATCTATTTCTTCCCCTGAAACCATTTCTATTACATCATCTCTAATTTCTAAGGTATTATACTTAAGATATTCTGTTACTTCATCCATAGCACCAGTATTAGTCCAATAACTTTCACAATAAGTATTTTGGAGGGCTTTTACCACTGATCTTGGATTATATATTTTAACTCCTCTCGCACTTAAATAACCATTATACCAATTTTCAAGTTCTTTAAAATCCATTTTACCACTTTTATCACAAAGCTTTACAACCTCATCTTCTGTAAATCCAAAATATTCATCAAAGGTTCTATCTTTTAAAAATGTAAATTCATCAAACATATTCAAAGCTGAACCACTAGAATATTTTTTAATAGGCAAAACTCCTGTCATATAGCAAAGAGCTACGTAAGGTTGATCTTTTAATAAATTTCTTAAAAACTCTAAAAAATTATTTTGGTCTTCTACAAAAAGATTGTTGTTGAAAATATAATCCCATTCATCAAAAATAAAAATAAACTTCTCTTTAGATTTTTCAAAAATTCTCTTAAGGCTATCATTCTTATCAACATTTTTAATATCAAAAGTATTTATTAATTCCTTTTTTAATTCATTAATTATGTTATTTATATAATCTTCATAACACTTCATATTATCAGGAATTTCATTAAATGATACAGTAATAACATTATGCTTATTTAAATACTTTTTGTATTCAATAGATTTTGCTATTTCAAGCTTATCAAATACCTCTTTTGAATTTATTGCTTTAGAATAATAAGCTCCTATCATATCAACAACACTAGATTTTCCAAATCTTCTTGGTCTTGTTACACATATATATTTATCAGAAGTATTTATAACTTCACTTAATTTTTCTATAATTAATGACTTATCTACAAAGTACTTGCTTCTATATAAATTTTTATAATTTTCTAAAGGTTTATCAGTATTCAAATATATAGTCATCTATACACCACCTTTCTTATTGTCAACTTTTATCTTCTATAAAACTACAATAATTATAACATAAGCCAATAATACTTTTAATATCATTGGCTCTTTTATACTAGTATTTATTATCTACATTTATTTTAACTTTAATCTATATGATTCTAAATTATAATAGTATCTTTCTAGAATATCTTAAAATCATCTAATAATAATTAATTTTAAATAACACATAAAAAATATAATTTATGCTATTATACTTATGCTGTAATCTTCTTTATTTTTTCTATCCACATTCTTGATTCCTTTTCAATATCTTCTTTACTTAATATTGAAGATATTACTGCATATCCATCACAAGGTTCTATTTTTTCTATGTTATCTAATTTCAATCCCCCTATTGCAACAATTGGTAAATCTACTGATCTCTTTATTATAATTAATTCTTTATTGGAAACTTCCTTAGCGTCTTCCTTTGTTGTTGTATTAAACATAGCTCCTATACCTAAGTAATCAGCACTATTATTTTTAGCTTCTATAGCTTCATTTAAGGTTCTTACTGAAACCCCTAAAATTTTATCTTTTCCTATTAATTTACGAACTTTGCTAGGTTCTATATCACTTTGTCCAACATGTACACCATCAGCATCGCTTAATAAAGCTATATCAACTCTATCATTTATTATAAGTTTAGCATTATACACTCTTGTTAAAACTCTTAATTTTAAGGCTCTTTCTAAAAATTCCTTACCATCTTTGTTCTTTTCTCTTAGTTGAATTATTTTAGTCCCTGCTTTTAAAGTTTCTTCTATTGCCTCATAAAAGTCTCTTCCCTCAAGAATATCTGAATCAGTCACTATATATAACCCTATATTTTTCATTCAATTCACTCCTTCAATTAAACCTACCTAGTTTTTATTATTTCTCATAAGCCATATTCCAAAAGTCTCTTTCATATAAACTAGCTTCTTTAAAAATATCTATTAAGTTTTTAGATTCATTTTCATTTAAGTCACAACAAATATTATTTATATAATTCTTCCAATCATATACTAACTGTTGATATTCCTGAGAATTATAACTCTCTATCCATTCTCTATAATAATTATTAGATAATTTTGAATTATATTTTTTCTTTAAGTATTGAGCTATATAAAAGTAGCTCCATGTACAAGGCATTATTGCTACAGCTATGGCTTTTAAATCTCCTTCTTTAGCTATATTTAACATGTAATTTGTATAATTTGAATTTTCTATAGAACTCTTAGCTTGATCTAAATCCTTTATATGAATATTAAAGTTTTTTAAATATTTTATATGCACAGCATTTTCATCTTCTAAGATTCCTTGAATAGCTTTATAATGAAACTTTATTTCATCCATTGATTTAGATTTGATTAATCCTATTCCAAAGACTTTTACATACTCTTTTAAATAAAGATAATCTTCAATTAAATAATCCCTAAACTTTTCCTTAGGTAACGTTCCTTCTCCTAGTTCTTTTATAAAAGGATGACTTAAATAATCCATCCATATATGTTCCACTTCTTTAAATAATACTTCTGAAAATCCTACCATTTTATTTTCCCCATTTCCTCAAGTTTTCCTATATTCATCTCATATATTTCATTAATTAAATTCACTTTAAATGTACCTATAGGTGGGTTATTCTTATCTGCTAGCTCTCCTCCTAATGACATTGTTAAAACTCCCATTGCAGCAGCTTCTATGGATTTTTCTGTAACACCTAAGTAAGAAGCAATGAGACTTCCAGTCATACAACCAGTTCCTGTTACTCTTTTTAATTTTTCAGTTCCATTATAAATTTCTATGACAGATACACCATCACTTATAAAATCCACTTTCCCAGTAGCTACTACAGTAGCATTTAATTTATTTGAAATTACTTTTATTTCTTCTTTTAAGTCTAGCCCATCTTCCTTTGAATCTACCCCTTGTCCACTTGTTTTAAGACCAGCTATATACTTTATCTCTGATATATTTCCCTTAATAACTGTAAAATTAACTTCATTAATAAGTCTCTTAACTAAATTGGCCCTTGTTTTTGTTGCAAAAACACCAACAGGGTCTAATAATACAGGTTTATTATACTTATTAGCTAATTTTCCTGCTTTTAAAAACAAGTCTATTTTATTAGAATTCATAGTTCCTATATTAATAACTACAGCTGAAGCAATTTGAATTACTTCCTCCACCTCTTCATGAGAATAACTCATTAAAGGACTTCCTCCTAAAGCTAAAGTTATATTTGCACAATCATTTATGGTAACCTCATTTGTATAATGTAGTACTAATGGATTTTCTTCTCTAACTTTATTTAATAATTCAAACATATTAACCCCTCCAAAATTTTAAACATTTATTACTTATTCTTTATCCCAATTATAAAAATGATGTACAGGTCCTATACCTTTGCCTATATCAAAGCTATGTTCTATAGCTTCTGTTATATACTTTTTTGCCTTTAAAACAGCTTCATCTACTTCATAGCTAAGAGCTAAATAAGCTGTAATAGCTGAAGAAAGAGTGCATCCTGTTCCGTGAGTGTTTTTTCTACAAATTCTTTCTGACTTATACATTTTGCTTCCATCTTTCCAAACTAATAAATCAATTGCATCTCCATCAAGATGTCCACCTTTTATCAAAACATATTCTGGCCCCATCATTAAAATTTTATCTGCAGCAACTCTCATACTATCTAAATCCTCTATCTTCAAAGAAGTTATTTCCTCTGCCTCTGGTACATTAGGTGTTATAATTCTTGCCAATGGCATTAAAGAATTTATTAAAGCTTCCTTTGCTTCTGTTTTTAATAGTGAATATCCACTTTTTGATATCATAACTGGATCTAATACAAGATTCTCAACTTCATGTCTCTTAAGACTATAAACTATCTCCTTTATTATATTAGTATTTGATACCATACCTATTTTTGTAGCCTTTGGTCTTATATCATTAAACACAGCATCAATTTGTTTTCTTATAATTTCACAGGATAAATCTTCAACATCAATTACTCCCATAGTATTTTGTGCTGTTACAGAAGTTATAACAGACATACCATAAGTTCCTATTGCAGCAAAAGTTTTTAAATCAGCCTGTATTCCAGCTCCCCCTGAAGAATCTGACCCTGCAATAGTTAATGTTGGTCTTCTATATTTGTTCACTTAATTTTCCTCCCTTTAAATTACCTAAAATAAAAAAACTCTAGAAATCTAATAGTCTAATTAGCTAGTAGATTTCTAGAGTTTCTCATCTTTAAATAATTCACTATATTGTAATATACATGATTTAATTAAATCTAAGTGCTTTCCTACGCTGGTATTATCCAGATCAGGTTTGAGGGTTGATATAATATCTCTCAGCCATAAAGACACCCCTAGCTAATTATTTTATTATAATTACATTATACCTCTTTAACATATTTTGTCAAACGACTATTTATATTCTAAACATAAAAATTTTCAATTAATTATTACTTTAACTTTTCCTATCATTATGTTATATTATGAACTAAACTCAATACTCATGCTTCTAGATAACTACGACTAAGTATTCAGATGGAGTCAAAACTCCGCCTAAATTAAGTCTACGTTTATATTCTAATAAGCATAATTTTAAATTAGATAAAGTTTTCTCCACTAAATAATTAGTGGTTCTCAAAATATAAAGTCATTTATCTCCTATTGATAAAATATAAAAATATCACATTCTCTAACTATGAATAAAATACTTAATTTATCCCAAGATGATAGCACAGTTTACTTTAATAATACTACTTTAAAAGATTTTCAAAATATTTGGTATGATTATTTTGGATTTGATATTGATTATAAATATATAAAAGAAACTTTAAGTAATATTGATGATAAAATGAAAACTGTTATAGAACATAATGGAAATCAAAGAATCCTAAATCAAGATAAATGGGAAACACTAATTGCATTTATTTTATCAACAAATAATAGTATACAAATGGTTGAAAAAGTAATAAATAATTTATCTATAAAGTATGGTGAATACATAGGTGATTTTAATGGAAGACAATATTATTCTTTTCCATCACCTGAAAAACTAGCTTCTTTATCTCTAGAAGAATTAAGAAATTGTAAAATGGGATTTAGAGATAAATATGTTAAAGCAGCATCTCAAACTATTGTAAGTGGTGAAATTAACCTTGATAATATTGCAAATCTTAATACAACAGAATGCATAAAAGAACTTAAAAACATAAATGGCATAGGCACAAAAGTTGCTGATTGTATTGCAATGTTCTCTATGAAAAAATCTGATGTCTTCCCCGTAGACATATGGATGAAAAGAATTATGGAAGAATTCTATATAGATAGTAACATGAGTGTCCCTAAAATAAGAGAGTTCGCTATTAATAAATTTGGAGACTTATCTGTCTATGCTCAACAATACTTATTCAATTATGCAAGAAAACATCAAATAGGTAAATAATATTACCTTCTTGGTGTTTTTAATTATAAATTATTTTTTGTTATTCCAATACCTTTTCTAAATATTCTTTACTTTCTATTATCCATGAATGAGGATGTAAAATCATACTATTATCTATAATATAATTTATATAAGATAAACATGCTTTCTCTAAAGAAACAGATAAATTTTTAATTACTATATCATAAAATGGCGGTGTTCCTTCTTGATCCCATGAAAGCTTATCAGCGATAAAAAGAGCCATATCATACTGTGAAGGATTTGCTTTTAAAGTTGTATGACATTCAATAGCTGATAATATAACTTCATCACTTATATTAAAAAAATTCTTTGCTATTAACCTTGAAATCCTTTGATGTAAAATAAAAGGATATTTTCTTTCTGATTCATCAATAAATAAATTATTTTCTACCATGTAATTTAACATATCTTGAGGCTTAATTACTGCACTTATATCATGTAAATAACCACATAGAATACATAAATTTTTATCTAATCCATATTTCTCTGCTATTTTACTATTGGTATTAGCAACATCAATAACATGTTTTAATGTTTTCGACTTATCATTATCTAAAAGAAAGTTTTTTATATCCATTACTACATCACCAGTAATTTCTGTAGTATTAACATAACTATAATTATTTATATTCATTAATCTATTCCATCCTATAACTTATTTATTTAATTATATTCTAAATAAATCCTTAATTATATATAATTCTCTGTCTTTTAACATTAATCTAACTCAATAGACATAATTATTGGGTAAAATTATAATTGATTATATATACCAAATAAATATCATTAATTATGCACTTTATAAAGATATTTTTTATAAAGTAGTTTGTTAATTTGTAAAAACTCTTTATTTCGCACCAATCTTTATTAATAAAATTTTAATAAATTGTTGGTATTTTATTAACTTTTATGGTATTATAAATATAATTTTACATAAAAAATTACCTAATATACTCTATATTAATATTAAAATTAAGATGATATGTTAAAAAATACTATTCCTAAAATTTTCAAGCATTAGTTTTGTATAAAAAAGGAAGTGATGTTATTGACAAAATTAGATAGAAGAAATTATAAAATAGGATTAAGGATATTAGCTCTTTTATTTATACTTTTACTTACAGTTATAATTATTAGTATCTTTTTACCTTCTAAATCTTCTAATACTTTACTAAAAATAAAAAAACCTCACTATACAGATTATCAAAATTAAAAATATAGAATTTCTTTTATAATAGATAACTCTTTATTAATTCTTGAAATATATTTGTCTATTTTAAAATTAATTTTGTAACTTATTCACATTAGTAAAACAAAGAAGCACCTAGTTTTCTAGGTGCTTCTTTGTGGTCTACATTTAACTCTCATTTACTCCACTAATTTAATTTTTTACCATCTATTTCTCTATATACACTACCATCATAAGAACTTATTAAATACTTAACTTCAGCCTTATTATCCTTAACTACTGCTACCTTATAGAATTTAGTAGCTGCATCAACATACTCATCTCCAGAGTACATACCTCCACCACCAATTCCTAAAGGTACTAATTCATTATTTTCAATAACAATTTCTTCCCCTTGGCTAAGCTCTGGCTTAATATATTTATCCATTAATTCCTGAGCTTTTTCTTTGCCTATATTTACCTTGCTATACCTTTCAGCTATTATATCTCTAAAATTATCATTAACTAATTCTACATTTTGTAAAGTTGATAAAAACAGATTCTTATTTGCATAATCATAATAATATGCTTCTTCTTGAGACCATCCTTTTGTTATATGAAATCTATATAAATTAGTATTCACTAATTCTTTTGGTGTTCCTTTACCAGAACCTACATGAACTTGTTCTATGTATTCTATATTTTCTTTAATATCTTGTTTATATGCTTTTAATATTATATCTCTTATTTCCTTTTTCATTATTGATATATCATCTTTCTTATGATCATTACCTTTATCAATAACTTCATTATTCTCTTTTTTCCCCTCATCTTTTGAAGTATTGTTATTTTTATCAACAACCTTATTTTCTTCTTTTTCTTCCTTATTATTTGAAGTGTTCTTGTTTTTTTCAACAACTTTACTACTTTCTTTTTCTGTTTCTTCATTTAAAGTATCATTATTTATATTAATCTTGTTTTCATCATTCACTTTATTATCATCTTCTTTTTTATCATCTACAACATTAACTTCTTCTGCCTTAACCATCTCTTTACTAGAAATCTTATTTCCCAAAGCTAATCCACCTAAAAATAATATGCACACACCTCCTGATATTGCTATTACTTGTATTAATCTTCTTTTCATCAATTTTCCTCCCCTTAAATAAATTAATACTTACTATTGATTATTATACTTTAATCTCTAAATATCTCATATTAAATGGCTGTAAATAATTTATGTATATAAATTCATATTAAGTAATATTTTAGTTTATTTAAAATAAATTGAAGTGATTTCTTTTGATTATTCATTCTATCTACCTTCGTAAAAATATTATTTTATTAAAGTAAAGATATAAATACTTCTATAAAATAGACTTTTGTGATACAAAAAAATAATGAGCCAATCTATTTAATATA
Source organism: uncultured Sarcina sp. (assembly GCA_963557775.1). Classification (GTDB taxonomy): domain Bacteria; phylum Bacillota; class Clostridia; order Clostridiales; family Clostridiaceae; genus Sarcina. Next base: position 11,988 of record CAUWDH010000048.1, on the reverse strand, counting down.
ATTACTTTTTATTCAAATCATATTTCCATAGTTATTATAATTATTACATAATTGTAATATTAATGAAATACAAATAAATTTTTTAAAAATTGAATATTAGATTATACTATAATAGTTAGATCATATTTATGCTATTAAAATAAAGTACTTAAACAAAAAGAACTCAACTAATCGTAACTAAACACAATTATATAAGGAGGTAATATGGAACCTATACCAAATCATTTCATAGCTAATAGCCTTATGTTGATTTTTTTATTAAATTTTTTAGAGCATCTAGGAGCCCCTTGGTTAGGAACTGGAGCTATACTTCCACCTGTAGGTATTTTAATTGCTCATGAAAAAATCAATGCTTTTGCAGGTGTAACAGTATGTCTACTAAGTGGGATATTAGCTAGTTTTATAATGTATTTCGTAGGATACTTTTATGGAGAAAAAGTACTACGAGCATTATCAAAAAAATCAACACGAATAGATAAATTGATAAAAAAAGCAACATTAACATTATCTAATGGAAATATTCTAAGCTCTATAGGTCTTAGACTTGTTCCAGTAGCTAGAACAGTTATATCTCTCATAGAAGGAAGTCTGAGGATTAACTTTTTTAAGAGTGCCATTGCGATTATAATAGGTGTGTCAACTAATATTATACTCCTTATATCACTAGGTTATTTCTTATCTAATATTTTTATATAATTGCTATAAAAAACCCTATATAGAAATATCTTTGCATATCTCCATATAGAGTTTCTATTAAATAAATTTTAGAATTTTAAATTATAAAAAAACATCTTTTAATTCTATTTGCAAATTTTCTATTACTAAACTTTTGCAAATATCCTCTTTATTATAAGCTTTATGCAAGTAATAAACCTTTGTCTCAGCACCTGTTATTAATCTATACTACTGTATTAATCTTTCTTGATAAACTAAACTAGGTTATACTCTTATATGCTAAATCTAGAATAGAGCTCCATCTTAATTATAGTATCTAAACTAACTAGCATTACTATGAGAAACTACGTCAAAAATAATTTTAAAAATTGTTAATAATGACTGTCCTATTTTCTTAAAACTACTATTTTCTCTACAAACAACAAAACACCAACTTAGAAATTTCTAAATTGATGTTTCTACTTTACATAACTAATTAAGAATGGTAATTTCCTGTATATGCATTTACTACAACATATATATTACTTCCGGATTCTTTTGTATAAACATAATAACAACCTTTTTTCGGTACTATTTTGGTTATATTTGAATCAGGGAATAATTGTTTTATAAGTTTAGTTGTTTCAACTTCATCCTATCACAAAGATATATAATTTTCTTATCTATCAAATTACACTTAATTCACATTTTTGTAATACTTTATTCTTTTATAGATTTATAATAAAAACTTACTAAAAATATAAAACCTTAATAGTACAGAAATCCCTAAAAAATTTTGTAATTTATATTATAAAAGTTCTATTACATATTATACTTATTGTAAATTCCGCTCAAAGCACCTAACTCATTTCAATACTAGTTTTAAAATAATAAAATAAATTTTAAGATATCAATGAATTTTTTACTCCTTCTAACAAGGTAAAATATTAAATAATTTTATATTTGAACAAAAAAATCATATACAAAATAATATCAATGAATTATACGTAAATTTTTAATCTTTCAGAAATAATTAAATAAAACTCATTATCATAGATATTTTTCATAAAATAGAAAGGAGGATTGTATATGGAAAAAGTAAATTCATCAGAAAAAAGAACTTTTGATTTTAAAAAGAAGTTAAATGAGATTTTTAATGAAATGAATTACTATATTGAGAATAATAATATAACACCTATTTATAAAGGTATGTTTAAAAATAAAGCAAAGGATATGAACTCTTAAAATATTATATTTAATTAAAAATATATAAATTAATTAAACAGTGATATTTATATTATGTAAAGACAAGCCCGTCAAACTGTATATAAATGTAAATTTAATTTAAATGAAGTTTTGACTCTATTTAAATACTTAGTGGATCTTATCTAGAAGCATGAGGCTGTATTTCCTACTTAAGTGATTATCTAAACCTTGATTTAGTTATAGAAACTTACTCAGTAAGCAACGTGAGTAGAGTTTCCTTTAGACAATAGAAATATACAGCCTCTAGCTATTAGATAAATTAAATTTCTAATTAATGCTTTGAATCTCTTGTTATTCCTTTTCTTACTGGAACAAATTCTGAAGTTGTATCATTTGGATCAATAGCTTTATAATCTCCAGTTTCATCTTTTCTAAGTCCTAGAGATGCCATTTTCTTTTTAGTATTTCTATATTTATTGCCCATCTTCTTACCTCCCATAATATTTATATTTATTATTTAATACACTATTATTTTGGACATTATATTAAAAATTATAGTTAGAAATAAGTATTATTTTATGAAGAAATTTTATATTTTAAGCATTATTGTTGTTCTCTACGATTTTCATTCCAACCAAGAGTTCCCCAATAGCTTTATAATTTCCTTTAATATTCTATAAATATATTTTCCAAAATTACTTCTACTTTAAACTCCATTGAATTAATCACTATATTATCTATATAAACTTAGTACCTACAAAAATATATTCTAAAATATATAAAAATCTCCACAACACATTTCTGTATTGTGAAGACTTTTATTACTAAATTTAATTAGTACGTTCTACATAAGGTGCATATATATAACCAGAATTACCATTGCTTAAATCTACATGATAATATTCATTTGTTTCACCTAAAATTTGTACAGGAGTTCCAACTCCTAAATCAAATCCACTTGAAGATGATGATGGACTACTATGTAACTTAGCATGATCATATCCATTACCTAATTTTTTAACAACTCCATTAGGATTAAAAGTACTTTCATTATTAGTTGTATTAGGCTCAAGTTTAACTTCATTCATAGAAGAAATTTTAATAACATCACCTGTCACTAAAGCACAGTTATAACTTTGTACAGCTCCTTGTGGTGGATTGGTACTTGAAGTTAAATTTTGATTAACAATTTCAGTTCCATTAGGAGAATAAATAATAAAATTACCACTACCATTTACAGGAATCGCAGTGTATTTTCCAGGATTTATATCTAATCCAACAGTCCAAGTTCCAGCACCTAAAATTGTATGTAAAGATGTAGATGCAGGGGTAAATATAACTTTATTCATAGAACTAATTTGAATTTGTGCTCCTTTTGATAAATCACATGTTACATTTTCTACACTACCATTAGCTGGAGATTGATTAGTTCCGGTTAATGTTGCATTAATATCATTTATCCCATTAGAAGAAATAACTAAATTTCCAGAGTTGTCTCCAGATTTAATAACATATCTTCCCGGTTGTATATTTTCTCCAACAGTATACTTTCCATCAGAAAGTGTTGTTGATTTTGCAGTAGAATTATTTCGCGGTAATGTTGAACTTACACTAGTTGGTGTAGAATTATTTTGTTGATTAGCAGAGTCATCATGCTGATTCTCTTTTTGAGTAGTTGAATTATTAGTCTGTGTAGTTGAAGGAACTTTTTTTGTTGTTTTATTGCTGCTTACTATAGCTGCAAACATAAATATTAAAATTACAATAACTATAGCTCCTAAACACCCTATTTTAAATTTTTTCAATTTGTTTTCTCCTTTCTATCATTAGTAAATTTTTCCTACTAAAATTATATCTAACTCAGAGAGTAGTCTGAAAATAGACTATTTCAGTCTATTTTTTACTCATAATACCATAAAATCCTAGTGCAATTTCTAATATTAATTTCAATTTTATTAATAATAAATTATAAAATTTTAGTTTTATTCCAACTTAATAAATTAACTTTTATTATTTAATATTATTTAAGTAAATTTTATATGAAATCTAAAAAATAAAATTCCACCTTGAAATAATTACTCTAATATAGAGCATAAATATTACAAAGCAGAATTTTGTTCTATAGCTATAATTCTATCTTTCTATATAATCTTCTATCAATTTCTTCTAATAATACATTTTTATTCTGATAATACATAACATCTAGTTTATTTCTTGCTCTACTAAAAGCTACATACCAAAGCTTTCTTTGATTATTCCAATATTCCTCATCTTTATTATCTAAAGTCAATCTTCTATCCTCATTAAATTCTGGTATAATTACATAATCAAATTCAAGTCCTTTGGAAGAATGAAGTGTTGTTATCATAACATCTGTATTGAAATCAATCTTTTCTGATCCAGTTTGTAAAATTGAATTTATGTTTGTTCTACCTAATACAGAATTTATTTCTTTAGCAAGGTTTCTATCTCTGCAAAGAATACCTATTTTCGCTTCTGAATTACCTCTTAAATATTCTTGAATTCTTTTTACTAATTCCGCATCCCTTAAAATAGAATTTCCACAATCAATTACAGTTGGTTTTTCTCCTTTTATTGCTCTATCAAACTCTGGCTCTACATAATTATCTCCTTTTAGAGAACTATCATTTTTTTGTAACTCACTGGCAAACTTAAAGATTTCATAGGTTGATCTAAAAGATTTACGCAACCTCTTAGCACGTCCACCTTTAAAGTTTGCTCCTACTTCTGTCCATGTATAATTTGTTCTATATATTTTTTGCCCATCATCGGCACAAACATAAAAACCTTTCTTAGCAATTTTTCTAAGTAATTGTAATTCAACTTGATTTAAGTCTTGAGCTTCATCAATATATACATAGTCATAATGGCTTACTTGTTCTATCCTTGGATACAATTTAAATCCAAAATCAATAAACTCAAATTTATTGTTTCTTATCTTCTCCTCTTCAAACTCTTCATATATCTTATATATTACTTCTCTATCAATAGAATTAGGCATCAATCTTACTTTATTACCTCTACCAGTTCTTTCTACATTAGAATATTCTGCTAGACATCGTAAGTTTTTACCCTTTATAAAATCAAATTCCTCACCTAAAAATAGTAAATTCTCATCACTATAATTTATAAATCTATTATCATAACGTCTACTAATATTCTCAATTACTGCTTTTATAAGATTTTTCTTATCGTTATCCCATAAAGGATTATTAGGTCTACCATAAACTTTCGAAATCTCGCCATACGCCCAACTATGAAAGTTCTTAATTTCAATTTTATACTTACTATTATTTCCCCACATAGATTCAATTTTTTGATTTAAAGGTTTATTAAAAGTTATAAACAGTAATGATGAACTCTCCTCTGCCCTTTTAATAGCATTTGCTAAAAGTGATAGTGTTTTTCCACTTCCAGCAACCCCTCTAACTAATAATTCATCTTCTCTATAATTAGCAATAGCTTGTTGCTCTGATGTATAATTCATAAATTCTATTCTCCCTTAATTTCTATAATAATTGTCTTAAAAAATCTTCTTCTGAAATTATCTTATGTGGAGTTAACCCTTCTTCAATATCTCCAAATAAAGTTTCTTTTACATTATCAAATTCTTCATCTTTAATTTGTCCTTTAGCAGTACATTTATAAGGTATCCTATATAATTTCTCAAAAAATAATTCTTTATTTTCTAAATCATCTTTAAATATAATAGGTGGTAAAAAGGCATAGTTATTAAATCCTTCTATTTTCCATTCCTCACTTGTTATATAAGGCAAAACTATAATTGCTTTTACTCCTATACCAATGTAATATCTATTGCAATTTTTTAAAAAATCTATAAGATTAGAAGCATTTCTATCAACTTGATAAACAGGACTTATTTTACTTTTATATATTCCTTGACAATCCCATCCATCTGTACTAATAGATAAAATATTATCAATTTTAATTCCCTTAACTTCAAAAATATTAATTCCCAATTCTTTATCAAATAAAATAGCATCTGCTTCAATAGTAAACTTATTTTCTGAAAAATTCATAAGATATCCATGCTTTGCAATGCATTCTCTATCATTAAAATACTTTTTTATAGAATCAAAAAGTACCTTTTCTCCTTGATATCCTTTAGCTTCAGAATTCTTATTCTCAATAAAAACCGCTTTCATCTACAATCTACTTCTCCTTTCTATAAAGTCTTTGCACCTTAATTAAAATTACTAATCTATTCTAAACTCACTTCATTACCTATATAAAATAACTTTTTAATCCTTTAAACTACCAATTTACAACTAAAAATATAAGTTCCCAATTATATATTCGTTTTATTTTTTTAATTCTATATATTTATGATAAAACTTTTAAATCTAAAATAACTTTATTAGTTTTTTTCAAAAATAAAATCACCTAAATCTTTTTAATAAATTATATAAACACAAAAATAGGAACATACTAATATGCTCCTATTCTATAATTGAATTTTGTTATATTTCTCTATACTAAGACCTCAATCTTACTTAAATCATAATAATATCCCAGATATTCAAAAAATATTGGCTCTAGTTCATCTTTTTCAAGCATTGGTGCCATAACAACTGGGTAACTTTTATTAAATTCAAATATTACTCTTCTACCAACACGCTCATCTTTTCCTAAGTCATCTCTATCTTTTATCTTAGCCTTCATTATTTTGCTTAAATCATGTTCATAAATAATATCTAGTATATTTATTAAGAATTTATCATTTCTAAAAATCTCATACTTAATTATATAATTAAATAAATCAAGATTATCTATAATATTTTGATAATATCTTTTTCTTTCCACATCATCACTTATATTATCATTTACATATTGCACACATAAAATAAATTTATATATATAACTTTCCCAGTTAAATTTTTTAACAACTATTTTATTAAATTCACTTATACTATCTTTCACCTTTGGATAATTTTCTAATATATATTCTCTTTTATAACCACAAAGTAAAGAATGCCAAAATAGTTCATTAAAATGTATTTCTCTATCCGTATCAATGTAATATTTAGAAATTATATTAAAAGATTCATGATATAGCTTGTCCCTATTTTCTTTATCTCCTACATTAATATAAATTGGAAAATTAGGAGCTTCATTAATAACTACTGTTTCATTAGAAAAAAATTCATCATTATCTTTAAGTTGGTCATTTAAAAATGCCTTATAAAATTCTTCGTTATTCATATAACCTTTTTTAAGTAGTCTAATTTCCATTGTTATATAACCCCTTTATTGCTGCACTATGTTTTTCTAAAATTTTATCTGATATTAAACAAATGACTTCATCTATATTTTCAATATTTAATTCATCTACAAATTTATTTTTCATTATATTATATAATTTAAAATCTAAACCATCTGTTGGTGCTTCTATAGAACTAAGATCTACAGATTCGTAGTCTCCTACATTATTATTGATAATAAATCTATATAAAGCTTTTTGAAGTCCCATATATACATAATGATTATTAAGTTTATTACTTATATGTGAATCAGCAAATTGCAAATCCTTATTTTTATAATGAATAATTATTGTTTCACTTCCAAGCTCAATTTTAATATCTGACTTTAAATTTGGATTAATCTTTTTCTCAAATAAATCTAAAGGTTTTGCATTACTACCATCAAATATTACAGTATTAGAAAATCCAACAATTGAATTTTTCGGCAATACAATCTGTTCCTTAAGGTCATTATAAAATGAATTAAGATCATTATTCTCCTTAAACTCTATATCTTCTTTTGCTTTAATAAGAAGCTGTATAACAGTTCTTTTACTTAAAGATATTCTTGATTTTTTAATTTCAATATACTTTTGTCTTAATTCAAGATTAAAAAATTTATTGTCCTTAGATTGAATAACTAAAATTAATTGTGCTTTTTCATCTTCTAATAAGTTATTAATAAATAAAGAACTGATATTATAATTTATTTCAAATTTATAACTTTGACTATTTTCTTTTAATTCAATATCCAATAAAAATTCTGATTTTTTATAAGTATTAGATGTATTTGTTAATACTGGATAAGGAAAGTTAGCATCTTTTTTATAAATCATTTTACACCTCTACATAATAAACGAATTTTAATGCTTTGTTAAAATTAGCTTTTAACCCTAATTTAACTTCTACTATTGATTTGTTTATTCTAACATTTTTTATTAAATTTTTCTCTAATTTTAATTCTTTACCTGTTGTTTTATCCATAGCATTTTCATAACTATTAGATATGTTAAATTCATCATGATATTCCATGCCCATTCCATCAATAATAGCCAAAGATATATTACAAACTTTTTCTTTTTTTACTTCCATACTATTAGAAAAATCAAATTTTATAAATTCATTATTCCCTATAATTACTCTCTCAACAGCACTAGGATCAACACTATACTCTACTTTATTTTCTCCATCAACTTCATAATCTTTATTATTTTTATCTTTTTCTCTTTGGGAGTTTTTCTTTGTTCTAGTAGTAGTTGATTTCTTAGTTTTTTCTTTAGGTGCTATAACTTCTTTAATTTTTACAATTTCAGTTTCTTTCTTTTCTCCAATATTTAATTTAACTGTTGGCATAGCCTTAGAAAGATCTTTTTTAAATTGACTCTCCATTTCATATAAAATATCTGTTGTATCCATTAAGCCATCAGTAGGATTCTGTTCCTTAATTGCATCTTCAATAACCTTTGATATTACTTTAGATATATTATTAATAAACCTTTTAGCATTTTTTTGAGCTTTTTGATCCTTTATATGACTTGATGAAAGTTCTGTATGCGATTCATTTTCAAGTGATTTTAAAAAAGCATCTTCTGCAATAGAATTTGGAATTAAAACTGCATTAAAAGGTTTATTCACATTTCCTTTAATTTTTTTATCCTCTATCTTCATTCCTATTGTTCTTATAATTGCAACTCTACCTTTAGGTATTTCTTCATTATAATTAAAATATAAGTTGAAAGTATATTCTTGATTAATATCTGCTATTTTAATTTCTCTAGGTTTTTGATTTATATATGTATCAAAATATAATTGCGTAAATTCATCTTTGATATCAGAAATATTTTTTTCATAATACTTTTTAATATAAGTTTTTATAGTTTTACTATTTATTTCTTTTTCATTTATAATAACTTCAAGTTTCTTTTGAAGAATTGCTATAAAGAAACTATCACACACACATTTTATAATCTCATTTTCATTATTAAATTGTTCTCTTAAAAATGGAATTATTATTTTTAACCCTCTAGTATCTTTTTTAAATACATCATAAAAGTTATTTTCATAAGGATAAAACTTTCTACCTTTGCTATCTTGATCAGTAAAATATCCAGTTGATCTATAACATTTTCCTTTATATTCATGCTCTATAAGCTGTACTGTTCCCCCTAAGTGTTTATTACCAAATTCATCACAGTTTGCAAAATACATCATATATAAATCTGATGCAGCATTAGAAGCAATTTTTCCAATACCATGAGAGCCGCCTCTTAACTTCTCTAACTCTGAATCAGCTTCTTCACTGTGTACTCCTTTACTATAAGCATAACTGCTCCAAGTATCTTCCTTAGAAGTACTTTGTCCATTAATTGCTCCCTTTAAACCTTTAGTATTGTAATCTTCAAATGAAATATAACCTACTTCATCTTGATCCATTTTATTTTTCATATGTTCTATAGTTTCTTTTGTATAACTATTGCCTCCCTTAAGACAATTTATTCTATCTTTAACTTCTTCAATTCCAGGTATATGCTCCTTTGATATCTTGCCTGTCTTTATAGTAACAATAACTGGATTTTCACATCCTGCTATTTTTCCATCCAATGAATTTTGAATATTCTCTCTAACAAGACCTAATATACCAAGATTATAAAATCTCTCTAAAACTGTATTAAAAGATAACTCTTCTATATGAGGTATAGGTGAGTACTTCCATTTATTATCCATAATATTCTCCTTCTAAAATAAACTTCACATATTTAACTTAATATAAAACACCATAATTATTTATATCATCTATATTTTTTGTATCTCTTTAATTATAATTAATCTTTATATCAGTATATTAAATAAATTCTTTCTTTTTTGTAAATACCTCTATTAATTATATTATATTTCTTATAAAACCAATATTACCCATAACAAATTTGTTTTCTTAATAACTTAATATACGCACTAATTCCTTACATAAAAATAAAGATAGGCTAAAATAGACCTACCTTTATACCTTTTATTTAGGGTTATTCTTTACATAATTTCCAAGTATATATTTTATTCTCTACTCATACTAATCTTCTTTCCTCATTAATTTTATTTATTTTTAATTGCAATAAAGAATTATTCTTAATAATCTTGATCTATGCTATTAATTTATTAGACCAAATATACTTCTAGGTAAATTTGTAATTGAACAAATAAAATGAAATAATGTTTTAGCACTTTTGGTTAATTTATCGTAATTACCAAAATATATTTTTACTTCTTCAATATCAAACTTCTCAGACTTTAAATCATATTCCATCATAATAAAATCTAGATACCTTAATATATCATAATACTCTAAAGGATTTGCTACTATCCGTGATATTAATTCCAGATATGCTTCATAATATACTGGAGCTGTCATATTAAAGTTAGGCAATTCTATTCTTCCATTGAAATCAGGAACTTGTGACTTAATTATACTGTATGCTACTTTATAGCTTGCTTCAACTAATTCCTTACGCTTTTTACTTGATATCTCACCTGAAACTAAACCTTCATATATAACTTGATTTCTATCTCTTTCCGAGAAATAATATGTATTCCTACATACTTTCAATGTAGCCAATGTAAATAAAGTAACTATTTCATAAATTGCCCACTTAACTGCAATAAATTCATCTTGTTTTATTGGCAATTTAAGAACTTCATTTAATTGCTTTAACGCAGTAATACACTTTTTTATTCTAGTATATTCGTTTAATGACCAATATCCACTTTTTATAAATTGTACTATCTTTTTTATACTTTCATTATTATAGATATGCATTTTTAAAAGTATTTTTTCCGAACTTATTTGAGTTCTATAATCCCATGAACCTTTTAAACAATTTTCTAATACCCCATAATCTCTTTCTAATTTATCTATTATTTCTAAATCCAAAACTTGTATATTTGATTTCTTAGCAAATTGTTTTGTTGCTATTCGTACATTCTTTTTTACAAATATAGCATCATCTATCCCTACAAAATTTTTTACCCCGTTTATCCATAAAATTCTTTCAAGTGGTTTTGCCTTTCCCGCCTTACAATCCGCCCAAATTGTTTTTGATGTGAAATCTCTTTGAATTGAAATCCCTAAAACATCTAAATCAGTTACATGCTCTGAATATTCTTCTTGAGAAGTTTTTATAAGAACTCCTATTTTACAATAATATCCCATTGCAAATAATAATCTTTTTATTCTAAATTCCAACCAATCTCCTTTATTTGCTTGTACACTATTTTTATCTATACTTCTTTTCCTTTTTGATGCAATAGTCAAATCTAATTGAATTTGTTCACTCTTCTCCTCTTTACTCACTTGCTTTTCATTGTTCAAAATTTCACCTCATTTTTATAATAATTCATCTCTTAAAACACTTGCAAAATGTGCTTCTGCTTCTGCTACTGGCTCTGGTGATTTTCCTATATTTATTCTTATTTCTTCAGAAGAAAGGTAACTACCTGTATCATTTACAATTTCAAAATCTGATTGTGCTTGTTGTATATTTATATTATAATCAGGACTTTTTATTATTTTAAGAGCTTCTTCTGCAACATCTTTTTTAATTAATTCTAAACAATATCCTTCTCTTATTCTACCACTATAATTCACTTTAGCTTTATTCACTACTCTAACTATTCCTTTCTTCTCTAAAAGTGTATAATCACTTCCATTTGCACTATGTGGTCCAATATCACCATATCTTATTAAACTCTCTAAAAATCTTATAGGATCTTGAATTGTAGAATGATTAGTATAATTTTCTCCAAACCTTATCGATGCTAACAATAATTTAACATCATCTAAAATATCATCACTAAC
>CAUWDH010000047.1:0-30153 GCA_963557775.1 uncultured Sarcina sp. | reverse complement strand
AACTCTAGTAAATATTTAATTTTAAGCTTAAAAATTTTATTTATTCAACAACCTAATATAAGTTTATTTATAACAAAAGGTGTGTTAAATTTTACTTTGATAATCTAAATAAATGATTTTCTTATAGATTTATAGTATAATAAATTAATGATAAGTATACATAAATTTATTAAGATGAAATTAGTGTATTAAATTCTTCTTTATAATATAGTATAATACTAAAGTATTTAGCTTATAAATTTATTATTATAAACTATAATTATATTATTAATTTCAAACATCATATATCAAAAATAAAAAATAATTAAGAAGGAATTTTATTTACAGTTTAAATTTCATCTATAAAAAATTTGGAGGATATTATGGAAAAAATAGCAATAGTTACAGATAGTACTTGTGGAGTACCTGAAGAGTTTATTAAAGAATATAATATAAAAGTTTTAAGACTTAAGATAATTTATAAAGATAAAGAGTATTTAGATGGATTAGACATAACACCACAAGAAGTTTATGAAAGAATGGATGAAGAAATGCCTACAACTTCTACTCCATCACTTCAACAAAGTAATGAAATAATAGAGGAACTTATAGTAGAAGGATATACACATGTAATAGGATTATTTATTTCTTCAGGATTATCAGGAACAATGAATAGTTTTAGAATTGCAACAGAAAATTATGAAGATAAAATAAAATCTTATGTTTTTGATACTAAGATGATATCTATGGCAGTTGGCTGGTGTGTAATGGATGTTGCTAAATTAATTAAGGCTGGAAAAAGTTTTGATTATATTTGCAATGAGATACCAGGGATGAAGGAAAGAGTAACTCTTTGCTTCAGTGTAGATACTTTAGAGTATTTAATAAAGGGTGGAAGAATAGGAAAAGTAGCTGGAACTATAGGACAAATTCTTAATTTAAAACCTATAATAAACATGGATGAAGATGGAATGTATGCAACTTGTGCTAAGGCTAGAGGCTCAAAACAAGCTTTAAATAAGATAATTGCAATTGGTGAAGAAGCTTTAAATAAAGGAAAAAGTAGAGTTGCAATAATGACTGGTACAATGGATGAAGAAACTAAAAAATTAAAAGAAGTATTTGAAAAACATCCAAATACAATTGAAGTAATGACAGGAGCATTTACTCCTGTAATAGGTGTTCATTCAGGACCAAGAATAATAGCAATTGGAATAATAGAAGAAAAAGAATACAATTAATAATTAAGAAGGGGGAATTAAATGAATTTAGATGGTAGAAAAATTGCTAAATACACATTAATAGGTGTTGGAGTTTACGTTGCATTAGATATTGCATTTAAAGTATTTAACATAGTTTTTAATATTGCATTTAAGTCATTAATACTTATAGCCATTATAGCATTTATAAGTTATTTAGTGAGAAAAAATTAATATATTGGTATATATCGAAAGATATGTACATTTTGTATTATAAAAAGGTGCTAGATTTAATTAATTAAACTAGCACCTAAATTTTAATATTTATTATTTATGAGTAGGGATATACACATACCCACTTAATGAAACATAAATTTCCTCATAATTAGTTCCAGGTACTTTTGGAATATTAGTTGTATTATAATTTTGAGTAGCACCTGTTATAGTTCCATCTTGTTCATTTACCTTTGGTTTAATAGTTATAAGATAACAAGTATGTCCGTCAATAACTTTTGTTTTTGATAAATCAGCAGATAAATTAAAGTTAACATATGCATTATTAGGTTCAAGTGGTGCATTACCAACAATATATTCAGCTGCATTTTTTAACAATTCATTTTGTTTTTGACTGTCAGTTAAGTTATTAGAAACTTGTAATTTAACACCTTGAGGTATTGTTGTTAACATTTTACCTGTTGTACTAACATAGAAAACACCTCTTAAGCCACTATAATTTCCATTGGAATCAGCAAGTTGGCCTGTCCAGTTTTCAAAATAGTCATAAACTTTGTAATATCTAATTCCATTATAGTCAAAATATTGTGATAAGTTTGTTGTTATAAAATCACCTACATTTGAAACTTTATTTGTTGCAGCTTGAATAGCATTGTACAACATAGTTTCATCATAAGTGAATTGACTTTGGGTGTCATACATAGCAATTTCACCTGGTGTCAAACTATTAGGATTATTTTTTTGTAAAGTTTGTTCAGCTGGAGTTTCTTGTTGATTACTTAGTGCAACTCCTTGTGGTAATGTAGAATTAGAGCTTCCTTTAGCAGTAGCGTAAGCAACACCACCTCCAATACATACACAACAAATTGCAATTATAACTCCTATAACGACCTTTTTCATAAAGTTCCTCCTAGAATATCTATCTATTTATAATGTAGTTAGAAGATTAAATCCAACTACTTGTATTGATGAATTTTTATAGTAATTTATTGATTAGTTTAATATAATTTATAGAAAAATTAAAAGTAATTTTAGAACTTTAAAACTCTAAACTTAGTTTTGGATTTTACTAAATTAAAGAATCTAACAATAAATTGCTTATATAAAACTATAATAATTAATAGTGTCTTTGTCTATTTCTTAAATTTAAGAGTTCTAATAATAAAATATCAAATTATTAACGGTTTGTAAACAAATTATAAATAACTTTTATACATTTTTGAAAATTATGTGGAATTTAAAGGAAAATTAATAAATATAACAAGATTAAAATTTGAAAATTTATATTAAAATATAAGATATATAATGAAGTTTATCAAAATGTTATAATATTTATTAACAAATAAACAAAAGGGAGAAAAAGTTATGGAAAAAATTTATTATAATAATCAATATATAAAAGAATTTACAGCAGAGGTCATAGAAAGTAAGGAATGCGATGGAACTTATCATATACAATTAGATAAAACAGCATTTTTCCCAGGGGGTGGTGGACAACATTGTGACTTAGGAGAAATAGAAAATATAAAAGTTTTAGATGTATATGAAGAAAAGGGGAAAATTTATCATGTTTTAGAGAAGAAACTTTCTAAAATTCATAGAGTTAAAGGGAAAATTGATTGGGCGAGAAGAGAAGATGGAATGCATCAGCATTTTGGTCAACATCTTCTTTCAGGGATATTTTTTAAATTATTTAATGCTAATACTGTTAGTGTGCATTTTGGAAAAGAAATAAGTACCGTAGATATAATAGGAACATTAACAGAAGAACAGATAAGAGAAGGAGAAGTTTTTGCAAATAAGGCTATAGGAGACAATTTGAAAGTAGAACTTTTTGCTCCAACTAAAAAGGAATTAAAAGGGTTGAAACTTAGAAGAGATTTGCCTAATACTGATGAAGAAATAAGAATTGTAAAAATAGAAGATTTAGATATAACAGCTTGTTGTGGAGTTCATCCAGCATCTACTTTAGACCTAAGAATGATAAAAATAAAAAAGTGGGAAAAAAATAAAGGAAATACTAGATTAGAATTCTTAGCTGGAAGAAGAGCTATAGAAGATAGTTTAAAAAAAGATAAATTTTCAAATGAAATATGTAGATATTTAAATAGTAATGAAGAAGAAGCTATAAATGGAATAAAAAATTTAAATGAAAAATTAAAGGAAGTATTAGAAGAAAAAAAATCTTTAGAGGCAGCTGTTACCGATTATGAAAGAAAAGAAATTATTCAAAATTCTGAAAAGGTAGAAGGTATATCTATAATAAAAAAGGTATATGATAAAGAAAATGTTAAATATATCAGTAGATTAGCTACAAAAATTATAGAAGAAAGTAAAGCTGTAGTTTTATTTGCTGTTAGGAATGAAGAGAGGGTAAATTTAGTTTTTGCCTCTTCAAAATGCATAGAAGAAGTGAACATGGGAGAATTACTTAAGGACTCTATATCACTTATAGATGGAAAAGGGGGAGGAAGTAAAAACTTAGCACAAGGAGCTGGAAAAAATAATAGCAATCTAGATAGTACAATGGATTATGCTATGAATAAAATTAAAAAGGAATTAAAAAATTAATGGATATATTATATAGAAAATTTATTAATAGTGATATAGATGAATTAGTTAAGGTATATATGAATGCTTTTAATAATGAACCATGGAATGATGAATGGACGAAGAAAACTGCAAAAGAAAGACTGCTCGATTTAATAAATGATAAAAATTCAAGAATATTAGTAGGTGTTAATTACTATGGAACAATATTAGGAGCAATTATAGGGAGAAAGGAAGTCTTTTATGATGGATTTCATTTTCAAATTATAGAATTATTTGTAGACTTCAACTATAAAGGCTTAGGAATTGGTACAGAGTTATTAAGAAACATGGAATATTACTTAAAGCAAGAGCAAATAAAAAGAATATATTTGTTGACTTTAAGAACCAATGATACTATTAAGTTTTATGAAAAAAATAAATTTAAAGAAGCTAATAATATTGTTGTAATGGATAAACTCAATATATATTAGTTATGATTTAGAAAGGTGTTAATCTATGATAAATAAGATGCAGTTTTGGAAAGAATATATAGAAGAAAATATTAATAAAGAAATAGATGTGGATTTGGAGTTACTTAGAGTATCTATTATATCAATGAATGGTAAACCTATATCAGAATATTTTACATTTCAAAAAAAATTTGAAGTACTAGAGTTTTTAAAAGAAGTTGTTTTGCCATCCATAGTTCTTTCTTTATTTTTTGAGGATAAAGATCCATCAATATATTTATGGAGAAAAGAAGAAGTTATTGAGTTTTTAGAAATTAATTCAGGATTTTTACATAGAAAATTATTATCATTATATTTAAATTGTTATGATTATATTGAAAATATAATGTGTAACCATATAAGTGAAGCTACAATAAATAATTTAATAGAATATTTAGAGCATAACTTTGAAGTTTATAATTTAGTATTTTTAGGATTGAGCTATGGAGAAAATACTGATAGTTATTTACAAAACATTATTAATTCATATAAAGATAAAGGTATATTAGATATTTTAGAGAGAGATTTAAATTCAACAAATTTATCACTAAAAAAGCTAGATTCTATAATTAATAATATTTATGAATATGAAAAGGGAATAAAAGAAAATATATTAGAAAAAATACCAGTAGGAATTTAACTTTTAATTAAATGAGTAACAAAATCATTATTGTAAAGTATACTTTATAATAATGATTTTTTTTTAGGGTGAATTATATGAAAAAGGTTATGGTAGGTAGTCCTATATGTCAGGACTACGAAATTTTAAAAGAATTTTTAGTTTCATTAGATGAGTTATTAAAAGAAGATATAGAAATAAGTTATTGTTTTGTTGATGATAATAAAGAAGAAGAAAGTTCCAAACTATTGTTAGATTACAAGTCTAAGAAAAAAAATGTTGAAATATTAAAGATAGATTTGGGAGAATTGAATAGTTCTATTTATCATTGTGATGAAAATACACATATGTGGAGTAATAAGCTAATAGATAAAGTTATTGCTTTTAAAAATAGAATAATTGAAAAATTTTTAGATTCAGATAATGATTATTTATTTTTTATAGATTCAGATATAGTTTTAGATAAAAGAACATTGATAAATTTAATTGAAGCAGATAAAGATATAATTGCAAATATTTTTTGGACTAAGTGGAGTGTAAATTCAAGAGAAGAACCACAGGTATGGATGAAGGATTTTTATACTTTTTACGAAGAAGAAAGCGACCCAGGTGGAGTAAAAACAACAGCTTTTATCAATATGTTAAGAACTCCAGGAGTTTATAGAGTAGGAGGATTAGGAGCATGTACTTTGATAAAGAGAAGACCTTTAGAATGTGGAGTTAATTTTTCTAAGATACGGAATATATCATTTTGGGGAGAAGATAGAGCTTTTTGTATAAGAGCAGAGGTTCTTGGTTTTGATTTGTATGTTGATACAAGGCAACCAGCCCTTCATATATATAGAAAAACAGATTTAGGTAGGATAGATGAATTTAAAAATCAATGTGAGAAAAATTATATTTTAAGTCTATCAGATAAGCCTTTTAAGGCAGTTGAATTAATAGAAAATTATGATTATAGAAAGCAATTAAATGATGAATGGAAAAATTTATTTTTTGATAAAGAGATTATAAGATTAAAAGAATTATTAAAAAAAAGAGAACAACAAATATTCTTAAATAATGAAATAAAAAAGGTTACTATAAAAAATATAAGAGGAAACTTTGAGAGTAAAAATATTTTTAACGTAAAGTTAAAAGGAGAAGTAAATGGATATTGTAATTGGAAAAGTGAAGAGGAAGGATATTATATAAATATTTCAATGAAAAAAGATTTAGATAATACTTGGAAAATATTAAGTTATGACAAAGAAAAAGATTATAATTTTAAAAGTGTATCTATAATAAGAAATATTTCTCTAGATAATAAATTGACATTATCAATGATTGTTAAGAATGAAGAAAATAGGTATTTAGAGAGAGCTTTAAAGGAACACAAAAAGTATATAGATAGTGCTGTTATTATAGATGATGGAAGCACAGATAGGACTGTAGATATAGTAAAGGATATTTTAGGAGATTGTAATTTAGTGTTAATAGAAAACAGAGAATCTATTTTTGAAAATGAATATAAGCTAAGGAAAATGCAATGGGATGAGACTATAAAAACAAATCCTCAATGGATTTTATCTTTGGATGCTGATGAAATATTTGAAAATTCTTTTGCTAGTGGAGTTAAAGATTTAGTAAATAGTAACTTAGATGTAGATGGTTATTCATTTAGATTATATGATTTTTGGAATGAAGATTCATATAGAGAAGATCAATATTGGTATGCGCATAAGTTTTTTAGAATGTTTTTAATTAGATATCAAGAAAATTTTAATTATATTTGGAAAGAAACTAATCAGCATTGTGGAAGAATACCTTACAACTGTTATGATTTAAATAATGCTTTGTCTAATTATCGTTTAAAACATTTGGGATGGGCAAGAGAAGAGGATAGATTAACAAAATTTAAAAGATATATGGAATTAGATCCTAAAGGTGAATTGGGAAATATAAAACAATATAATTCTATATTAGATGAAAATCCTAATTTGGTAAAATGGATTGAATAGGATAAATTTATAGTAAGGGGCTTTAATAGCCCCTTTAAATTTAATAATGAACATGGATTAGATGGAAAGTTATATTTGAGTTGCTCCATCCAAGATCATAAGGAACAAGAAGTCTATCTGTATTATGACAAGTTACTAGAGGATATCCTTTAGAATCTAATCCAGTAACTGTAGAAATATGAGTTATTCTTCCTTCTTTTTCGTAGGCAACAAAATCACCTGGTCTCATATTATAAGCAGCTTTATATATTTGATGATATGGTCCTTTAGCAATATAGGATGCTCTACCACTGCTGACCATATAGTTTTTAAAACCTTGAGCATTTACCCATGCTTTTGTACCATCACCATCAGAATAGTTCCAAATTTTATTCTTTTTAAAGCCCCCACCTTCATGTAATATTTGAGATGCAAAGTTAGCACAATCACCACCAACTGAATTAAAATCAGTATATTTACTATTATATTTAAATCCATTTTTATTATCAGAGGCAGCTCCGCAGTATATATGAGCATAATTAATAGCTTTTTTAAGTTTATCGCTTAGATTAATTTCAGGCTTAGTTTTAGAGAGTATGAAGTTTTTAATTTCCTCTGATTTTAAATCATTTAATTCTAGAGAATCAGCAAAGGGATCTGTATACCATTCTTTTGTTATTAAAAAACCATCATCTTTTTTTCTAATATTAAAATAGTGGTAAGTCCCAAGTTTAAAGACATTATCTTCTTCAGAATTTAAATATTTATAGTGGTATTCTGTGGATACTATAGCAATAGTACCATAAAGTCCTTTTTCTTTCTCTTTTATTTTTTTTATTTTTATTCGAGATTTTATATCAGTGAAGTTTATTCCTTGTTTTTCTGACCAACCCTTTAAATACTTTATTTTTTTTATTTCATTTTCATAAGCCCAAAGACTTTGTTTTTTATTTAAGTCATAAAATTTCTTTAATGGTTCAATGTCTAAATTTAGTATAGCATTATTTCTATCAGAAAATATTTCAGATAGAATAGGCTCTATAGTCTCTAAATTATTATCACTTAAAGTATTTTTATCATGATCAATGAATTCTACATCTACAAGTGGGGTTATTGGTAGTGAAAATACATTGATTGTGTTAACAGAAATTAAACATGATATAATAAATAATGATAGTGCTATTTTATGTTTCACTGTTAAATCATCCTTTCATTATTTAAAGAATAATGATAGTTTACCCAAAAAAGAAATTATAATTAATTTTTTAGATGAATAAATTTTTAAAATTATTTAATAAGTTGATTTTATTTTATAATAGTAGGAATTTAGTAAATCATATAATTAATAATGTAAAATATTAAATCAGTTAAGGAGTTATAATGTTTGAAATAGATGAACTATTCGAGGAGCTAGATAAGATTAGCGAAGATGAGAAAATAGAAAAGAAAGTATTTAATAAAAGTGAATTTGAAGAAATCTTAAATAAGTTTTTATATGAAATAGAAGGATATTTAGGAGATTATTTAAAAGAAAGAACTATAAAAAGTGGAAGAGAAATTTTAGATATATGTTCAGAGTATAAAGAAGCTTTAAAAGATGAAGATATATTTTTATATTATGAAGCTTATGGTAAATTTCTTGTTAAGGAATTTGATGAAGCTTTAATTTATTTAAATGAAGCTATAAATAAAAATAATAAAGCCTATGAGTATTATCTTTTAAGAGGGAAAATATATGAAGAACAAAAGCAAATAAATGAAGCTATTGAAGAATATTTAAAAAGTAATGAATTAAATAGTAATAATAATGAAACACTTAAAAGACTAGGATTTCTTTTAATAGGTGAAGGGCAAAGTCTTGAAGCTATAGAATACTTCCAAAGAGCACTTGATGATGATAAAGAGGATCATTATATATATAGTGGTCTTGCTGGTGCTTATTATGAACTTGGAGAACTTTTACTTTCTATAGAAAATATAAATAAAGCTATAGAACTTGAGGATAAAATTCCAAGTTATTATTATAATAGGGCACTTATATATAGGATGATGGGAGAGTTTGAAAAATCTATAGAAGATTATAAAAAGACTATAGAAATAGATTCAAATTATTATAGTGCATACTTTTATTTAGGTGATTTATATATAGAAATGGGAAATTTAGATAAGGCTAAGTATATTTTAGAGGAATTACTTTTAATAGAAGGAGATAATCCAGAAACTTATGTAAAATTATCACAATGTTACTTTGAGGACGATGATTATAAAAAGGCTTTAGAAGCTATAGATAAAGCTATAGATATGGATAAAATAAATTTAGGATATTATTATAAAAGAGCTTTAATATATAAAAATTTAGGTAATGTGGATAAAGTGAGAGAAAACTATAATAAAATATTAGAATTAGATGGGAATAGTGCTTATGTTTATCATTCTATAGGAGAATTAGCTATTGCGCAGGATGATTATGATGAAGCCTTAGAAATGCTAAAAAAAGGAGTTGCTATTGAACCTGATACAGTAAGTTTTTATACTAATATAGGAATTTGTTATTATAATAAAAAAGATTTTGAAGAGGCACTTGTATATTTTAATAAAGCAATTGAAATGGCTATTGAAGATAATGCAGAAGACTTTTTTTATAGAGGAAAGTGCAAATATTATTTGAATTTAGATGACTTAGGAGAGAGTGATTTTTTAACAGCTTCTTCATTAGAGGAAGATAGTATAGGGGCAATGTATTATTTAGCTTATATTTATTTTTCTGAGGAAAGATATGATGAATCCATAGAAATGTTAAAAAAATACTTAGAAGTTGAAGGAGCAGAACTAGTTCCATTAAAATTACTAGGAAATTGTTATATAGAACTAGAAAAGTTTAAGGAAGCTAGAGAAATACTGTTTGATTGTTTAAAATTAACAGATGATAAGGCTGGTATATATAATGATATAGGACTTTCATATTATAGAGAGGGAGATTATGAGGAAGCACTAAGTTCTTATACTAAATCCATAGAATTAGTAGATAATTATGGAACAGCTTATGGAAATAGAGCTTTAGTTTATGAAAGCTTATCATTATATGATGAAGCTTTAAATGATTATAAAAAAGCTTTAGAAAGTAAAGTAGAAAAGGGATATTACTATGGGATGGCAGATATATATGAAAAGCTAAAGCAGTATGATGAAGCTATTAATATTTATAAGAAAATAATCGAAAATTATGGTGAAAATGTTCAAGTTTTAGGAGAAATAGGTTGGGCAGAATACATGAAACATAATTTTGAGAACGCAGAAGAATATTATAAAAAAGCTATTGAGATGGATGAAAATAATGAAACATATATCTATGGAAGATTAGGAAAAGTTTATATAGCAAAAGAAGAATATAGTGAAGCTATAAAAATTATAGAAAAGTTTTTAGAAATAATTTCAGAAGAGGAAAAAGAAGAAACTTCATATTACGATGTAATTGGTGATATGGCTATAGCTTATAATAATTTAGAAATGAATGATAAAGCTATAGAATGTATAAAAATATGTGAAAAATGTGAGGCATTTAAAGGTTGGGCATATGAGTACTTAGGAGATATATTTAAAGAGTTAGGTGAAGAAGATAAATCTATATATTATTATGAAAAAGCAATAAGAGAAGGGAATTTAACAGAAGAACATTCTAATGAAATAATTGATAAGCTTAAAACAAAATAAAAGATAAAAATATCATTAAAGATTAATTAATATTAGATATAAAATTTTAAAATATATTTAATTAGAGAACAATATTAAAAAAAATCTATTAAAAAACTAGGAAAAACGTTATAATAGTTTGGAGAGAATTTTTTTGTTAAACTTAATATTTTTATAGTAAAAAACTAAGGAAAATTTTATTAACAAACAGATAAAATGTTTAGGAGAGATTAGAATGGATTTAAATTTAATACTTAATAAATTGGCTGAGCTTGCAGTTAGTATGGGGCCAATTGGTATATTTTTATTTTTAATTGTTGAATATGGTGGAATTCCTATACCTAGTGAATTAATACTTCCTTTCTTTGGAATATCAGCAGCTGAAGGTAAAATATCCCTAATAGGAATAATAATTATAAGTATTTTAGGTGCATTAATTGGAGCAATAATCTGCTATTATATAGGTTATTTTGGAGGAACAAGTTTTCTTAATTGGTTAAGAAAAAAAATTCCATCAATGAATAAGCATATAGATGTTATGGAAAAGTGGTTTAAAAAGTATGGAAAAGAAAGTATTTTAATAGTAAGATTAGTTCCTTTTATAAGAACATATATATCTCTTTTAGCAGGAGCAGAAAGACAAAGAATGCCTATATTTATTATATATTCAACTATAGGAATAGCTATTTGGAATATATTCTTAATATTATTAGGTTACTTTGTTGGCAATAATATGAATCTTATTCAATCTATAATAACAAAATATACTTATGCAGTTATAGCAATTTGTGTAATAGGAGTAATAATTTACGGATATATAAAAATGTCTAAAAAGAAGTCTGCTGGAAAGCCTGTTAAAAAGAAAAAATAAAATAAACTTTAGAAAAGAGGATGTATCAAATTACAGATACATCCTTTCTTTTAAAATAAATTTATATTTTGATTTATTAAATTGGTTACATTTTGAAAAGTATTTTGAATTACATTTTGTCCTTGTATAATTTGGCTATAAGTTCCTCCAGAGTGTAGTAGAGAATTATAATTAATTATAGCTTTAATAAAAGCATTATTGTCAGAACAAATTTCGTTAACAATAGGCTCTTCTTCACTTCTTTGAGATAATGAAAGAACATTTGAATATTTTAAGAAATTATTTCGAAAAGCGTTAGCTGAATTAACTGAATCAGGATATAAATTTACAATATCATAGTAATTCATAGATATTGCCGTATTAACATCAAATCTTTCTATATTCTTAAGAATATGAGCTTGCTCTTTCATATAACCAGACACACTGTCTAAATCTGGTGGTGAATAATTTTTATATTTGAACAATTTATAATTAAATAAATAACTATAGCTAAAGTTATAACAACTCCTAACACCTTTAATGGAGATGCAGAATTTTTTTTATTATAGTTTCTTAATCTATTGCTTTTCTGATGGCGTTGAACTCTAGATACTCTAGAATTGCTTTCAGAACTATTCATAGGAAAGTACCTCCTGTATAAGCTTATATTTCTTATTAATAAAATCCTATATTAAATATACTAAAAATTTAAATAAAATTAATAACAAATATTTAATAAAAATATATCAAAAAGTTAACAAAAAATTAATAATTTATTGATTTTTAGTATAATAAATTAAATTGAAAAGCATTATTATATATGAATTTGGATTATTATATAAGTCTTTATAAATTGAATTAAAGCTGTCCTCTATTGTATTTAAATATATATTATGAGAAGCTAATTTATTAAATTTAATTAAATTTAAAATCATTAATGAATTGGAATTTGGTTTGTTTAAATCATATAGATTAATATTATTTAGATTACATGTAATAGTTTTATCAATAAAAGCTTTATGTTCAGAGCAATAATAATTTTTTATAACATAATCAATTAAAAGTTTTGCTTCATTTAGATATAGGAGGTTTTTACTATTGGACATAAATTCTATCAATGCAAAGATTAATAAAGTATAATCATCTAAATTATAATTTTGTAAATTTGAATCTTTAAAAAGTATTAATTCATTTTTGTTATATTTAAAATGGCTAAGAAGAAAATCAATAATATTTTGAGAAAGTTTTATTAGTTCAATATCTTTGAATTTATTACCTGCATATGATAATGAGGCTGAAAAAAGAGCATTATTTCCTGCATTTATAGTTTTAGAAATAGAAGGTTTAGTTTTTTGATTGCTATATTTAACAAGTTTTTGTTTTATAATTTGATTTTTAGTTTTAAAAAATTCATCTAATTCTAAATCCTTGTCAATTAGATTTAAAATATTTTTACCTTTATAATTTCCCTCTTTAGTTATATCATAGTAAGCTGAAAAAAAAGGGAAATCATCTTCCAATATATTATAAAGCTCAGTATAAGAAAAAGTATGATAATTTTCTCCAATTTGGGAACTACAACTTTCTTTATCAAAATAAAGAATATAATTTGAAGAAAGATTATTTTTTATATAAGCAATGAGTTCATAAACTATTTCTTTAAAATTTAAATTATTGAATAATTTAAATCCTAGAGTATAAGGAAAAATAGCACTAGAATTATCATATAAATTTTTATTAAAATTTATATGTGATACATTATTTTTAGAGAGATCATAAAAACCATAATGAATATGATCATATATAATATTTTTGTATAATGAGGTTAAATTTTTTTCAATATTTTTTTTTAGAATATTATCATCTTTAATAGAAGAAATTTTTAACAAATAATAACTGTTAAAAAAATTAAAATTTTCAAGGGGATTCTTGAAATTATCATATAAAGATATTAAATTATTTTCTTTATAAAAAGTTGAATTTTGTAATGAATTGTTAGTATAAATAAAATCACCTACTTTAATAAATAATTAGTATTTTGTTATTATTATCAAATTTTAATAAATATATAATAAAAGCTTAGACAAGATTAAATAATTTTTATATTTCTAACTTAAATCAAATATAAAAAATATCCATAATAATAAATTAATAATATATTTAAGTAACAAATGTTGTAAAATATTCATTTTTAATATATTATTTAATTGAAATGAAAAAAATAAAGGAACATATAGGGAATTAAGGGGGAAACTGAAGAAAGTTTTAAAGGGTAAATTATTTAAACTAAAAAGTTTGTATTTAAGTTATTAGAGAATTAATAAAAATATTTTAGGTAGCAAATAATATTATTGTATTTAAATATGAAATATAATAAAATTTATTAGTATTTATTTGATGGCTAGACTTTGCAGTATTCCAGTATTTTATAATTTTAAAATGAATAAGCAAGGTTTTTAGTAACTACAATTAAGTGTTCAAATGGAGTTAAGAGTTCATTTGAATAATTCTACGTTTATATAAGTTAAAAAATTTTTTTGGGGGGCATTATGAGTAAAAATTTAGCTAAGGAATTATTATCAACTTTTACTATGTTAGAAGAATCTATAAAGTTATATAAAAAAGTTGAAAGAACTTATGATATACCAATGATATTAGACACTAATGTAAGGGAGAATGTTAATAAAGTGTATGAATTAACATTAAAAGCAATAATAGAAGTTTTAGATTTAGAGAAGATAAGTTATGATAAATATGATATTAATAATCTCATTTTAAAGGGAAAAAGTGTTGGAGTTTTAACTGAAGAAATCTATGAATTATTAGTAAGTAATTTTGCTCAATTTAATGATTTAAATATGTATCAACAACATAGTGTTAATTATCTTATAGATTGGTATTATGAAAATAATTCAGAAATAGAAGATTTTAAGGTTTACGTAAAAGAAGTATGGGGAAATAAGTGGTTTAATTAAAAGAGTACAGGCTATCAAAATATTTGAAATAATATTGTAACAACAATGTTATTTATGATTAATCAATTGTCATAAAGGATGTAATACTATAAAACTATAGAAGAAGGAGATAATAAAGAGAGGGAAGCATCATGTTGAACGACTTAAATATTTTATTAGATTTAGGATTTTCAGAAATTCGCGATAATGAAAATATTGTAGGATACAAAATATATTTTGAAGATTTAAACAATTTTATAATAGTGGATATGAATGGGATGTTATACTTCGGGGTAGAGTATAAGTTTATGGAGGAATTAGGGAATCTGTCTGATATAGCTGTTAGAAATATGCAAGAGGTTATACCATCTTTAAGATATCATCTGTTTAAAAAAATTAATAGTAAAAAAAATTTTGGATTTGCTGATAAATGCAAAGGTATCTTTTTTAGAGATGTAAATGCATAGCAATAATACATAAGTAGATTATATTAAAATTCTTAGATGATTCTAAGGATTTTTTTATTACATAAAAATTTTATAAACTATATTATTAATTTTAAAAACTTATAATTTTAAATCAAAAGAGTATGATTAAAGCAATATTTAAACAAATGTTAAGTATTTTAATAAGAATATTATTAGTAAAATTGAATTAACTTAAAATACTTAGATAAGTATAAATCAGTACAATAAAGAGCTTTATCAAATAAATTTAAAAAAGTAGTGAAGTTAAATATTATAATTGATAAAAATAATACTTGAAATAATGTTGAAATTAAAGCATACTAATGTAGTAAGATTTGAAATCTTAATAAATTTGAATAAGAATTCAAAAATTTTTATTTTGAATTTAAGGAAACATAAATTTTAGGAGGAACTTTTAATGAGAGCAACTGTAGATAGAGAAGTTTGTATAGGATGTGAATTTTGTGCAAGCACATGCCCTAAAGTATTTAAAATAAAAATGGTTGGAGAGGATGAAAAGTCATTTCCAATTGAAGGTGAAATACCAGAGGATGTTTTAGAATTAGCTTTAGATATAGAAACTAAATGTCCAGTAGCTGCTATAGCGATTGAAGATTAAAATTATTTAAAAAATAATTAAAAGGATTAAACTGATATGAATTATATATATCAGTTTAATCTTTTTTTATTTCAATGCATATTGGTTACATTTACAATATATGGTAATATTAAAATAAAAGATTATTTTTTAGCAGTTGCATATAAAAATAGATAAATATATTAATTTATTAGAATTGTAAAAAGGGAGGAGATAAATTATGAGAGACATAATAGTAATCAAGAATTTATGTAAGGACTATGGTGACTTTAAAAATAGTTTTAGAGCTCTAGAGAATATAAATCTAACTATAAGTAAAGGTGAGTTCTTAGCTATAATGGGACCATCTGGATCAGGAAAGTCAACATTACTTAACTTAATAGGAACTATAGATATAATAACTAAAGGGGAAATCTATATAAATAACGTTAGATTAAAAACAATGCCTAATGGTGAACTTAGTAAATTTAGAAGAGAAAATATAGGATTTGTATTTCAGGATTGTAATTTATTAGATACATTGACACTTAGAGATAATATATTAGCTCCATTAGCTTTAGCAAATATGGAATTAGGTAAGAGTAATGAAATTATTGAAAGAACTGCTAAATTGATTGAAATCAATAATATTTTAGATAAATATCCATCAGAATGTTCTGGAGGTGAAAAACAAAGAGCAGCAATATGTAGAGCTCTTGTATCAAATCCACAAATAATAGTAGCTGATGAGCCAACGGCATCTTTGGACACTAAAAATTCTGCCGAGTTATTGGAAGTTTTAGAAAAACTTAATAAAAATTCTAAAATAACAATAATAATGGTAACTCATAATCCAGTAATAGCAAGTTATTGTAATAGAGTAGTGATGATAAGAGATGGTAAACTAGATAAAGAAATAAGTAGAAATAATAAAGAGCAAATAGGTTTTTATAAAGATATTCTTTTAGAAACAGCTAAAGAAACTGAAATAATATTTAATAAAAGGAAAGGTAAATAATTATATGAAAAGCTATAATGGAGTGAATTTTTTTGCTAAGAAAAACTTCAAAGCAGATTTAAAAAGATCAAGGCTTTATATTATATTAACAGCTATAACTATGGCAATAATATTTAACTTAATAAATATTTCTTATAATAATATTTATACTACAACAAAACAATATTATACAAAAGGTATAACTAATGACTTTAGTCGTTTAACTACTTATAGTTATCCTATTACACTTATACAAAAGCAAAATTTACTTATAGTGGTGTTGATAACAATGTTATTTGCAGCAATATGCAATGCTAATTATATAAAAAGAAGAGCAAAGGAAATAGGATTCGTAATTTTAAATGGAGGGTCATTAATTGATGTAATGAAATATTTAATGTATATGACTGGAAGATGTTATTTCATATCATTAATAATAGGAACTTTAATAGCAATAGTGCTTATGCCTATTATCTCTTATATTATGAATTTCTCAAATGGAAAGGAAATTTCTTTATTTTCTCTAAATTTGGAGGCTTTAGGAATAAGTTTGATATATATTGTAATGCAATATATATTACTAATTATTTTAAATATTAGTTTTGTTGTAAAAAGAGAAGTAATAGAATTATTAAATATAGAAAGAACTATAGATATAAGTGATAATAGACAAGTTAAGATACCATCAATTATATTTGTTTTATTGTATTTAATTCCAATAATTCTAGCTGTACTTTCTCAAGATTTTGAAGGGTTAGAAAATTTGACAAATGTTATAATCTTAGTAGGGATTTTAGGTATATTCGGAGTTATAAGATTTTTTATCCCTAAGTTTATAGATAAATTAAAGAAAAAGAATTTTATGCACAAAGGGGTTAGAAGAATATATTATTGTAACTTTATTTATTCTCTATCTAATTCTATTATATATATATTAGCTTTTATAAGTTCAATAAGTTATTTTATTTATAATGTAGTTAAATTTAAAAGATATGATGGTATGACAGAAATGAATATGTTTTCAATATTTTTATGTTCTTTTATAATCACATCATCATTGTTATATAAATTGTTAGTAGATACCGACGAAAAAATGTATATATATTGGCAACTAAAAAGAATAGGATATAATAAAAGTCATATATTGGATATAGTAGTTAAAGATAGTATATTATTTTTTCTAATTTCTATGATGTTACCAATAGTATTGATTATATCGTCATTAGTTAGTTATGTTAAAAGTGGAATTTACGATTTTAATTTAGCAGTTTATAGTTTAGTGATAGTATTAATTCCGATTATTATAATATCAATAATAGCAGTTGTATTAAATAGAAAAAAAGTGAAGGAATCATTATAGAAAATATTAATATTCTATAATATTGTATAATAAATTTATATTTTTTATAATAGAGGGTTTGCAAAAAAGTGAATTTTATGCAAGCTCTTTATTTTTTGTTTAAGTATTTTATTTATAAAACAGAGGATATTTACAATATACTAACATAAATTCATATAAAGTAATATAATTGAAAAAAATCAATTTAATTCAAAATTAATATTAATATGAAGATAAAAATATTATATAAATATAATTATATTACAAAATAAAGCACTAATTACCAAAAAATATTAATAAATAACAAAAAATGAGAAAAAAATATTAATAAATGAATAATCTATTGTTTAATTCTTTTTAGCGATGTTAGAATGAATTTGAAGTAAAATATAAAAATGTATAAGGAGGGATTAAATGTATATAAGAAACTTTTTTAATAACGATAAAAGTTTAAAAGAAAAGTTTAAATTAAGTAATCTTGAGCCCATAATTATTGGGGAGTTTGAGGAGGTTAAAAAGGAAGAAAGTAATTTAAATATAGGAAAAGAAGATATTATAGACTATTTAAATAAGTTTAAATTACATAATGAAGCTTACTATAATTTTAGTGAGGATAAGCTTTTAATAAAGGCTTTTAGTTATGAAGGAAATTTAGATATTTATGATTTTTTGAGGCATAAAGAAGAAGAAATAAAAATGGGAATTAAAGTTTTAAAAACAATAAATCCTAATATTGATATTCAAGTTGCAAGCAAGACTAAAATTTATGAAATGAATTTTAAGGAGCCTAGTAAAAAAATTATAGAATTTGATAAAGTAGCTTTTATAAAAGAGTATTTTCAATTTAAAGATATTTCTGAGGTTTTAATTTTGGACTTATTAGATATAGTTTATTTAGGAGAAACATTTGTTAGAGAAAAACAACGTGATTATGTATATATAACTATATTTGGAGAAGCTGTTAAAGCAAATAAAATAGTTAAAGTTAAAATAGGAACTAAAATAAAGGAAATATTTAATGAATTTAATGGTAATGAAAGTAAACTAGGAAAAGTAATTTCAGGTGGAGTTATAAAGGGATATCAAAAAATATCTTTAGAGGATGAAATAGTAGAGACAGATAGGAGTCTTTTATTTTTAAGTAAAGATGAAGAAAATAGAAAAAAAGAAAGTCCTTGTATAAGATGTTCTAAATGCTTGAGAATATGTCCTAAAGGGCTAAATCCAATAAAGCTTGTGGATTTATGGAAGATAGATAATCAAGAGGAATTTATAAAATTTGGTGGAGAGGCTTGTATAGAATGTGGGTTATGTACTTATATATGCCCAGCTAATATAGAATTAAGTCATAAAATATGCACAGCTAGAAAAAATTATATTAAAAAATTAAATAATGAAGAGGTAAGGAGTGAAGAGCTTGTCTAAGGGGAATTTTACTTTATCACCAGCACCTTACATAAGAAAAGGAAATAATATTAATGCAATTATTTTAGATTTTATCATAGCTTTAATTCCAGTATTTTTTGCAGGAGTTTATTTTTATGGGAAAGCGGCCATAAAAATAGTTTTAGTTTCTATAATTAGTAGCTTAGTTACAGAAATTATATGGAATAGGTTTGTTAAGAAGAGAGAATACTTAACAGATTTAAGCCCAGTAGTTAATGGATTAATATTAGGATTAATTTTACCAACTCATTTACCAATTTGGATAGTTATTATAGGAAGTATATTTGGAGTTATAGTAGTAAAACAATTATTTGGTGGTTATGGTCAAAACTTTATGGAACCTGCTGCTGCAACTAAAGCATTTTTAATAGCATCATGGGCTGCTGTAATGGCAAAACCTGTAGTAGATACTGTAACTTCTGCTTCAGTAGAAGTTGTAGAAGTAAGTTTATTAGAAAAATTCATAGGTCAAGCATCAGGAAATATAGGGGAAGTTTCAGTTTTAGCAATTCTTATAGGTGCTTTATATTTATTAATAAGAGGTAGAATTAACTTTAGAGCTCCTATGGCTTTTATATTAGTAGCAACAGCTTTATGTACTTATTGGGGAAAAGATTTATTACTTCCAGGAGCATTTTATTTTTCAGCAGTTTTTTTATCTACAGATTATGCTACAACGCCAATGACAAGAAGTGGACAAGTTATTTTTGGAGCTTTAGCTGGGTTGTTAGCTGCTATAATTGCTGTTAAGGGATATAATCCAGAAGGACCTTATTATGCAATAATTATAATGAATTTAACAACACCTCTTATAGAATATTTAACTACTAAGAAATATAAAAAGGAGGTTAGTAAGTAATGAAGGAAAATCTAAAGCTTGGAGGAATACTTCTAGGAATAACATTAACAGCGGGAATTCTTTTAGGAGTAACTAATGAATTAACCAAAGATGCCATACTTGAAAACTCTAAAATAAACAAAGATGATTTAAGCATTATAATGCCAAAGGCAACGGCTATAGAGGATACAGATCTTAAGTTAAGTGAAGATGGTCCTATTAAGGAAGCTTATAAAGCAAAAGATGGAGAAAATGAAATTGGATATGTATTTAAGGTTACAACAAAAGGATTCCATGGTCCTGTTGACTTATTTGTAGCAATATCATTAGAGGATAAAGTAACTGGAATGAAGGTTTCATCACATTCTGAAACACCAGGGCTTGGAGCTAGAATAGAAGAAGAAAACTTTAGAAGTAAGTTTACTGATTTATCTATAAATGAGCCTATAGAAGTGGTAAAAACAACACCAAGCAAAGAAAATGAAGTAGATGGAATATCTGGTGCTAGTGTATCATCTAAAGCAGTGGGAACAGCAATAAACGATACTATAAATTTTTATAAAGAAAATATAAAAGGTGAAGAAGTTGAAAATGTTCCTGAGCAAGATGCTACAACTGGAGCTAGTGAAGGTTCATGGTAGGAGGTGTTGACAATGAGTAAATTAATAGAGAGATTAAAAAACGGTATTATAAAAGAAAATCCTATATTTGTTCAAGTTTTAGCTATGTGTCCTACATTGGCTGTAACTACAAGTGCTGAAAATGCAGTAGGAATGGGTATAGCATCTACAGTAGTTTTAATATTTTCAAATATGATAATATCAGCAATAAGAAAAATTGTACCAGATAAAATAAGAATACCAGCATATATAGTTGTTATAGCCTCATTTGTAACAATATTGGAAATGCTTATGCAAGGTTATGTTCCAAGTCTTTATAAATCTCTTGGAATATTCATCCCATTAATAGTTGTTAACTGTGTGATACTTGGTAGAGCTGAAGCATATGCTTCTAAAAATTCAGTATTACCATCTATATTTGATGCTATAGGAATGGGACTTGGATTTACAATTGCATTATTTTTAATTGGCTCTTTTAGAGAAATATTAGGAGCAGGAACAATTTTAGGAATTCAAGTAATGCCAGAAGCTTATAAACCAGCGTCTATAATGATACTTGCACCAGGAGCATTCTTTACATTAGGAATTCTTATGACTATATTAAATGCAATTAGCTTAAGAAAGAATAAGAAACCTATAAAAGATAATTGTGGTGGAGGTTGTAGTGGATGCGCATCAACTACATGCAGTGTTAATTCTAAGGAGAGTAGTTTAGAACCAAAAGGAATAGAATTGAAAAAATAGGAAGTTAAGGGGGAAAAAGAATGGAACTATTTATTATATTTATTAGTGCAATGCTTGTTAATAACTTTGTTCTTTCTAAGTTCCTAGGAATATGTTCATTCCTTGGAGTTTCTAAGAAGAAGGATGCAGCAATTGGAATGGGGTTTGCAGTTACTTTTGTAATGATATTAGCATCAGTAATGTCATTTCTAGTATACAATCAAATACTTGTAAGATTTAATTTAGAATATCTTTCTACTATAGCTAACGTTCTTGTTATTGCAGCTTTAGTACAGTTTGTTGAAATGGCTATGAAAAAAATTAGTCCAGCTTTACATAAAGCTCTTGGAATATTTTTGCCGCTTATCACTACCAACTGTGCAGTTTTAGGAATGACAGTTTTAAATATTCAAGAAGGATATACACTTTTACAATCAGTAGTAAATGGTATTGGTGCAGCAGCAGGATATATGTTGTCCATAGTATTACTTGCTTTTATAAGAGAAAAAATTGATAATAATGAAAATATACCTACGGTTTTTAGAGGGTTACCAATAACATTATTCACGGCTGGATTAATGTCTATTGCATTCTTAGGATTCCAAGGATTAATTCATTAATAAAGGGGGAATTACTATGGCTATTGTATATGCAGCATTAAGTTTAGGAGTATTAGGATTAATATTTGGTGTTTTGCTTGGATTTGCATCAAAAAAGTTTGAAGTTAAAGTTGATGAAAAAATACCTAAACTAAGAGAATGTCTTCCGGGAGCAAATTGTGGAGGATGCGGATATGCAGGATGTGATGCTTATGCTGAAGCAGTTGTAACAGAAGGGGCAAAGGGAACTTTATGTTCAGTTGGTGGAGCAGATGTAGCAGAAAAAATAGGAGAAGTTTTAGGAGTATCATTAGAAGTAGGAGAAAAAATGACTGCTTTTGTAAAGTGTAATGGAACTTGTGATAAGGCAAAGGAAAACTTTGTTTATGAAGGAATTACAAGTTGTTTAGAAGCAGCAGCTTTACAAAATAAAGGTAGTAAAGCTTGTACTTATGGATGCTTAGGATTAGCTAGTTGTGTTAAAGTATGCGAATTTGGAGCTATAGATATAGTTGATGGAATAGCTAAAGTTAATAAAGATAAGTGTACTAACTGTGGGGCGTGTATAAATATTTGTCCAAAAGGATTAATAGAATCTGTTCTAGTAACGAAGAAAGTTAGAGTAGGATGTAACTCAGAAGACAATGGAAAACTTGTAAGAAGTAATTGTTCAGCAGGATGCATAGGATGTAAGATTTGTGAAAAAGCTTGTCCTAAAGGAGCTATAAGTGTAAATAATAATTTAGCAAAGGTTGATTATTCTCTTTGTGTAAATTGTAAGTTATGTACAAAAAAATGTCCAACTAAAGCAATAAAAGATATAACAGAAAAGATAGAAGTTAATAATTAATAATTAATAAGCCGTATGTTTTAAGCGTATTTTGAGTATGACTCAATAAAGCTTAAGCATATGGTCTTTTCTTTTATAACAGTAAAAAAATAAATGAACTTTTAATCAAAGGTAATTTTAAGTATAATAAACTTATGAGATTTTACATAGAAAATATTATATATAGTTGACAACTATACAATAAGGAAATTGAAATCTTTAAAATACTAAAGATAATAAAGTAATGATAAGGAGAACACATATGAGAAATAGAAGCTTTTATTTTTTCCACAAAGAAAAATTTTATATATACAGAGAGGATATAAGTGAAGAAAAGTCTATAATAATAAGAATTGAAATCTTAGAAAAGTTTAAAAGAGCAAAATGTATTATTACAGCTTTTGAAAGAATAGGTGCAATATCAGGAATTGAAACATTTTCTATGGGAGCAAGTACTAAAATGTTTAAGTGGCAAATACTTGATGCTATTGAGGATAATATAAAGAATAAAAGGAATATCATAGATGAAAAAGAAGGAGATTTTGAAGAGATTAAAGAATTTATAAGAAGTAATATATCCGAGGAAAAAGTAGAGGTAATGAATGATGTTATAGAAATAATAGATGATAATGCTCATGAAATGGAATTAATAGAAAAAAAGAAGTTTTCATTGTTTGGAAGAAAATAATTTAATAGATGAAAGTTAGGCTATATTAAAAATTACAAGAGAAAGACTTGTGAAATTTAATGTAGCTTAATTTAAAGGGGGATATTATGAATTTATGTGAATTTAATTATTCAAAAGTTTTAACAACATTGCAACAGTTAAAAGAAGGTAATTTAGAAATAAGTAATATTTTAGATAAATTAAATGCTATATTAGAAAGTGAAAAAGATTTTAGAAATATAAACACAGAAGAATTAAAATTCATAAATGAAAAATTATATGATAAAAATATAGATTTAAGATATAATGTTGATAGTATTTATAACTTAGTAGAATCAACTAATAAATTTATTTTAGAAGAAAAAATTATGTATACAAACTATGAAATAAATAAAATAGAACAAAATAGTGAGGAGAATGATAATAATATTATAAGCTATGTTGAAGATGTTTTAGAAATGTTGAAACTTATATAATAATTAATAAGAGTTGTAAAAATCATACTAGTCTATTTTAGATTAGGTTTATATTGAAAAATATGAAAGGAAGCACTAAAGTTAATGAGGATAAATAAACTTTTTAGTAATTATGGAATCTGTTCTAGAAAAGAAACTAATAAGTTAATTGAAGAAGGGCGAGTAACTGTAAATGGTGAAAAAGCTATAGCAGGACAGTGGGTAGAATTAGATGATATTATATTATTAGATGGAAAAGAAATAGAAAAAGAAGAAATGATATATATAGCTTTAAATAAACCAAGAGGAATAATATGTACAGCTTCAGAAATGAAAGATAATAATATAATTCAATATTTAGGGTTAAATCAATATATATTCCCTATTGGAAGGTTAGATAAAGATTCACAAGGATTGATTATATTAACTAATGATGGGGAATTAGCTAATAAGATATTAGAAGCTGAAAATAATCATGAAAAAGAATATATAGTTACTTTAGATAAGGAATTTACTGATGATTTTATAAGAAGTATGGAAAGTGGAGTTGAAATACTAGGACAAATAACAAAGCCATGTAAACTAAAAAGAATAGATGAGAAAACATATTCTATAATATTAACACAAGGGTTAAATAGACAAATAAGAAGAATGAGTAAAGTTTTTGGTTATAATGTTGTTAAACTAGAAAGAATTAGAATAATAAATATTAGATTAGATGGTCTTGAATATGGCAAATGGAGATATATATCAAAAGAAGAAATTTCTAAGTTAGTAAATGAAGTTTAGAATAAGAGAGGGAGAGTTTTATGGATTTTAAAGAAAAAACTATAAATAAGGAATTGTTATGTAAAAATAACTTTTTAATATGGAATTTATTAGAGGTTGAACTTCCTGATGGATCAAGAAGTAAGAGAAATTTAATAGAACATCCAGGTGCAGCTGCTATACTACCAATTTTAGATGATGGTAAAATTTTATTAGTAAAGCAATATAGAAAAGCTATAGAAAGTGAAACTTTAGAAATTCCAGCAGGAAAACTAGACAAAGGAGAAAATCCAGAAATTTGTGCAAAGAGAGAACTTGAAGAGGAAACTGGTTATAAGGCTAAAAATATTGAGTATTTAGGGAAAATAGCAACAGCACCAGGCTTTTGCAATGAAATTATACATTTATATAAAGCAACAGGATTAACAAAGGGTAAAAAACATACAGATGAGGATGAATTCACAGAGAATATTTTAGTGACAATGGATGAATTAAAAAAGATGATTAGAAGTGGTGAAATAATAGATTGTAAAACTTTATCAATATTGGCATATTTGTAAAATTTAAATTATTAAAAGTTAGAAAGCTTCATACTAATTTTTTAGAAATTAGTGTAGGCTTTTTTATTTAATTGATTAAATCCTAGTAATATAGTATTATTTATTTAGGATAAAAAATAGAATAATAATTATTATATAATAATTTATCTGATAGCTAGAGGCTGCAATACTCCTATGTTCTATAGGAAACTCTACTCGTATTGCTTGTTGAGCAAGTTCCTATAGCTAAATTAAGATTTAGATAGTCACTTAAGTAGGAGATAAACAGCTTCACGCTTCTAGATAAGTTTGACTAAGTATTCAGATGGGTTCAAAACGTCACTTGAATTAAGTCTATGTTTATATAAATAATCGTATGGAGGATAAAGTATGTTAAATATAGGATGTCATTT
Source organism: uncultured Sarcina sp. (assembly GCA_963557775.1). Classification (GTDB taxonomy): domain Bacteria; phylum Bacillota; class Clostridia; order Clostridiales; family Clostridiaceae; genus Sarcina. The sequence goes on along the minus strand of CAUWDH010000047.1, from coordinate 4,331 downwards.
ATCAACAACAAAAGGGTTTGAAAATATGGGAAAAGAGGCAATATCTATAAATGGAAATACATTTCAATTTTTTACTCGTAATCCAAGAGGGGGAAAAGCAAAAGCAATAGTACAAAAAGATATAGATGCTTTAAAAGAATTGATGGAAAAAAATAATTTCGCAAAGATATTAGCACATGCACCATATACTTTAAATGCGTGTTCTGCTGATGAAAATACGAGAAACTTTGCGAAAGAGATGATGATGGATGATTTAGTAAGAATGGAGTACTTGCCTAATAATTTGTATAATTTCCATCCAGGAAGTCATGTTAAACAAGGTGTAGATGTTGGAATCGAATATATTGTTCAAATGCTTAATGAGGTAATTAAACCAGAGCAAACAACAACAATTCTTTTAGAGACTATGGCTGGAAAAGGAACAGAAGTAGGAAGAAGTTTTGAAGAAATAGCAGAAATAATAAGTAAAGTAGAATTAAAAGATCATATGGGAGTATGTTTAGATACTTGTCACATTTATGATGCCGGTTATGATATAGTAAATGATTTAGATGGTGTATTAGAAGAATTTGATAGAGTAATAGGTTTAGATAGATTAAAAGCTATACATTTAAATGATAGTAAAAACCCTTATAAAAGTCATAAAGATAGACATGAAAAAATCGGAGAAGGTTATTTAGGAATAGGGGCTATAAGTAGAATAATAAATCATCCTAAGTTAAAAGGAATTCCATTCTTCTTAGAAACACCAAACGAACTTGACGGATATGCTAAAGAAATTGATTTATTGAGAAGCTTATATAATGAATAATTTTAGTAAAATATAGGGAGTATGCTGGTAATTAAAAATATCTCTTTGGGAGTTGTTTTAATTATCAGTATTTTCATATTAATAAATTAGATAGAGAGATTTAGAATAGCTTTTTCTTTATTTTCATCAGTATTAATAGAAGAGAAATTCTAAGACATTAGTTCAATAATGCGTAGTAAATTTTGTTCGTTGATAATTCTTATAAACTTTAATATTATATCTTTGTTTATGCTATTACCTTCAATTTAGAATTTCTTTAACGATATTTTTCATACTGGCATTGTTCTTTTATTTCATTACCTAATAGTGTAATTGCCTTTTTGGGGCAATGACTAATACAGCGATAACACATAGTACATTTTTTATCAGCAACTGCTTTTCCATTGAGAAACACAAAGACCACAACCAATACAATTCTCGTGAATTTTCAATTTATCTGTATATCCTGTTGTTTTTCTATAAAACCAAAGACGTTGTCCAAAAAGATCAATAAGATGAGAACATAATAATTTTGTTAATAGATCAATACAATGCTTTGTATTACCAGTACCGCTTAAATATATTCCAATCATTATATTCCACCTTTTCATAATTTCATTTTTTTACTTTTATATATTTAATTATATCATTTCTATATAGGCTTAACAATGAAAAGCATTAAGTTTCATATACAAAAAAGAACTATAATGAAAGGAATATTAAATAGCAAAATAGAGATACTAACTAAAGAGTCTGTTTAGTATTGAATTTATAAAAATATATTGTTTTATATTTTCATAACTAAATTTAAAGGAGGTGTTTTTGTTTGAAAAATGATATTTTAGAAGTAACTCAATTAAGTAAAGATGAATACTTAGAAAAGAAAGTTAAAACTAATAAATTTTTTAATATTTCAGGTGAAAAATATGTTTTAAATGAAATTAATGCAAAAACAGAAGATTTTTTGTTTGATGTTAAATTTTTAAAACTAAATACAGTACCAATTACAGTAGGAACTGACTATAAAGGTAAGATAAACAGTGCATCAATTGATGGAAAATATCTTGATACAATAACTGAAGAAAAGGCTATGGAAACTAAGGAAGTTTTTATGTTAGCAAAAAATAAAATTCAAGAATTTACAGAGTTTGCCGTAAAAAATAATGTTAAGTAAAGTAAGGAGAATTTAAAATGGAAGAAATAATAAAAAATTTATTTGATGATAATTTAGTAAATTACAATGAGGATGTTGTTCCAAAGATATCAGTGTTTGCAGGAAATGACATAACATCTGATGTATATTATTTTAAAGAAAATCAAGTTTTAAAAACTCATAGACATCCTCATGGAGAACAAATATTTATATTTTTAAAGGGCGAAGGTAAAATGACTATTGGAGATGTAGAAAAAGAAGTAAAGGAAGGTTCTACAGTAATGGTCAAAGCTGGGGAATGGCATGAAATAGTAAATGGTAGTTCAGGAAATATGGTAGCAGTACAAGTAACTAAGGTAGATGCTGGAGCAGAATACAAATAATAAAAAATAAAGTCATATTAGATAATGGTTAAGCAATCTAATATGGCTATTTTTTAGAAAATAATAAAATTTAAGATTAATTGAGAATATAAAAGAAAAATATAAAATTTAAAGTTATATATGAGTAAAATAATAAACTTTAAAATTGATTTTAATAAAATAATAGACTATAATAAAAATAGTTGATTTTATACAACTATTTTATAAAGAATAGTTATATTTTTACGTGCATAGAAAGGACAAGCTAATGAATACAAAAGAAGAAATTTTAAAAAAAAGATGGGTAATTCTATTTAGTGTAGTATTAGTTACATTTATGTGTTGCCTTGATGCAAGCATAGTCAATGTAGCATTACCAGTTATATCTAAGGATTTAAATGTTTCAATGTCAAGTGTGCAATGGACTGTTACCACATATCTTTTGGTTATATCTGGGTTGATTTTAACTTTTGGTAGATTAGGTGACTTAAAGGGAAAATCAAGAGTTTTTAGAATAGGTATTATAATTTTTACTATAGGATCTTTACTTTGTGGATTATCACATAATATAGTATTTTTAATAACTTCAAGAGCTATTCAAGGATTAGGAGCAGCATGTACTATGTCTGCAAGTCAAGGAATAATAACATCTGTATTTGAAGGAAATGAGAGAGGAAAAGCTCTTGGAATATCTGGTTTAGTAGTTGCATTAGGAACTATGATTGGACCAGCTTTAGGTGGAATAATATCTCAATTTGCTTGGGAATATATATTTCTTATAAATATTCCAATTGGTATTATTGCTATAATATTAGCTTACAAAGTACTTCCTTCTGTTGAAGTAAAGCATAATAAGGATGAAAAGCTAGACTTTATTGGAGCGGCTTTATTTTTAATAACTGTCGTTGCTTTAATATTATCTATTACTGAAGGCAGTATTTATGGCTACAGCAATGAAAAAATTGTTATAGGTTATATAATTTCATTAATTGTATTTATATTATTTGTAATAAGTCAAAGAAAAATTAAATCACCTATGCTAGATTTTTCTATATTTAAAAATCATAGATTTTCAAAAGGTGTAACAACATCATTCTTAGTATTTACAGCAATAAGTGCTTACACAATACTATTACCATTCTATTATGAAGAGGTTAGAGGTATATCTCCAGGGGTAAGTGGATTACTTATGATGGTATTCCCTATAATGATTTCTATAGTGGCACCTTTAAGTGGAAATTTAGCAGAGTTTATTAGAAGAGACAAACTACCAGTTATAGGATTGTTATTATGTGCTGTAGGATTCTTTCTATTAAGCACTATTTCAGTACATACTCATATATATTTAATACTTATTTATCTAGCTATTGCTGGAATTGGAAATGGATTAACACAAGCACCAATGAATACAATTGTTATGTCATCAGTTAAGCCAAATAAATTAGGTATTGCAGGAAGTGTTAATGGACTAGTTAGAAATTTAGGTATGATATGTGGTATAACATTTGGAACATCTCTATTATATGAATTAATGAGTCATAAATTAGGGTATACTGTAAAAGGATTTATTCCTGGAAAAGGAGCTGTATTTGTAAGTTCAATGAATATTGTAAACTTCCTATCAGCAGTACTTTGTGTTATAGCCATGTGTACAGCTATAAGTATTATGCTTAAAATAAATAAAGAGAAAAAAGCAGAAATAAGTAAATAATTTTATTTATTTGAAAGTTATGTCATTTAATAATATTAAATTAAGTGGTATAACTTTTTTTTTATGTAAATAATTAAAAAAACACTTTAGGATTGTATAAATTGATAAAAAAGTTATAACACTATTTTTGAAAAAATATGTTAATATTTTCTTGTAGTCATATTGTCTAACTATGTTAAAGGACGAGAGGAGAATGAGGTTAATATAAAGAATATTTAGGAGGACAAAAATGAAAAGTAAACTTTCAAAAATGTATGAAATGTTAAATGAAATAAAGCTTAGGATAGTATTTCAAAGTATTTTAATAGGTATTGT
>CAUWDH010000046.1:0-30805 GCA_963557775.1 uncultured Sarcina sp. | reverse complement strand
GCTGGTTTATAATAAATTCGTCTGTTTAATTTTCAAATATCATTTTTACTCTGTCACCCTCAAGCGACTTTCTTATCTTACCACTTCAGCATTATTATGTCAACACTTTTTTAAAATCTTTTTTACAAGTTCTTAAGTTGTTGATTTGCTTGCCTCAGCGACGTGTTTTATCTTATCATTTTAACTTTTATTATTTTTAATTATATTTTCTTATTTTTTTAAAATATATTCTTTTTATCTTTGAATTCTTTATTTTTCTTAATTTTATAATTACAGATACGCTAGGTTACGTTTAAGTTCAACTACTAATTACTTATATAAAAAAATTAGAAGTATTATAACTTATAACTATAAAATAAAACTATCTTAAATAAAATAATACTAATAAATAAAGGTTACCCTAAATATGAGTATAAAACTCACTTTAAGATAACCTATAATATTTAGATTTTCTCTTTTTTCATTTTCATGTAAGCGTAAAAAGGAATTCCTATCATTATTAGCAAGAAACCATATAAAGCAGCTTGACTTCCTGCTGCATATATTCCCCAAACACAAAATATAAATCCTATCATTGGTCTTATTGACATTTTTAAAATTTCTAATCCACTAGCTTTTACTTTTGCTCTTCTCATAAGTATTATTTCTGCTATTGTTGATACAGCATATACAGGCATATATGATAAAGTAGATAATAAAACTATAAAATTATATGCTCCTGTAAAGCCAGGTATAAAGTTAAGAACTAAAATTACATTTATGCATATAGCTCCTATTATTAATGACATGTGTGGTGTTCCATACTTAGGATGTATTTTAGCAAATATCTTAGGGAAAACCCCAAACTCTCCTGCGCCATATGCAGCTCTACCTGCAGCTAATAACCACATTATTGATGATCCACATATACTTATAGCTATTATTATAGTTAAACAACTTGCTACCTTTGAACCTAAAACCATTGAAATAACTTGTGTTATTGGAGCTGTACTATTAGCTAATAGATTTTGAGGCATAGCTCCCATTGCTACAATACTTATTAATAAATAAACTACTATACTTACTGATACACCTATTATTGTACTTCTTCTCACATTTTTTTCTGGATTTTTTATTTCTCCTGAAGTTACTGAAGCTGATTCTAAACCTGTAAAAGCCCAAAAAGTTAAAGCTGCTGTTAATGGTACTGTATTCACACCTCTTCCCTTTGGAAAAACAGGATGAATATTATGTACATTAAATATACTCAATCCAACTACTATAAAAAATAGTAAAGCTAATAATTTTACTATTATTAATACAGTTCCAAATCTTCCAGCAAACTTTGCACCTTTAATGTTTATGTATGTAAAAGTCCATATTAATACTGTACAAAATATAAATCCTACAATAGGATTATTTAATATAGAAAATGCTTTTGATAAATAATCTAATATTACTATAAATAAAGTCGCATTTCCTATCCATGATCCATTCCAATATACCCATGCTGTCATGAATCCCATAAAGTCTCCAAAACTTTCCTTCGAATACTCTATAAGTCCACCATTTCTCGGCATCTTAGAACCTAAGTTAGCAAATGTCAAAGCTAATATAATAGCTCCTGCTCCTGTTATTCCCCAAGCAATTAAGCTAGAGCCAACGCCACCTACTTGTGCTAATTGAGCTGGTATCATAAATATTCCTGAGCCAATTATATTACTAAATACTAAGACAGTTGCAATTACCAATCCTATTTCCTTTTTTAACGGTTTTCCATTACCATTTGAACTCAAATCTCTCACCCCTTGCTTATTATTTGCATTTATTTTAACACTTTAATGTGATAAAGTACTAAAGTTATATTGTTATATTACTATATTTTATTCAATAAATCTACTATTTTAAAAAAATAATTTTTTTAAACCAAATTAAAAATAAGAAAAAGCTATAACAAAGTACTAAAAATTACTTTATTACAGCTTTTTTATTCTTAAAAATTAGAATAAATTATTTATTTTTACTTATTTATTTTATAGAAACTAACATGATCTTTCCATTCACCATCTATATATAAATAACTTTTATTTATTCCTAACTCTTCAAATCCACAAGCTTTTAAAACCCTTTTGGACTTTTCATTATCTAATAAAGTTGAAGCTTCTATTCTGTGTAATCCCATTGAATCAAAAGCATAAGAACATATTAACCTTAAAGCTTCGCTCATATATCCTTTACCTTGATAATTTTCATCTATTGAATATCCAACAAAAGCACTCTTAAAAACTCCGTAAACAATATTAGATAATTTTATTTTTCCTATAAATGTATCTGATTTAAATATCCCCATATCCAATGAGGTTCCTCTTATACACTGTCTATAACTTTCTTCTAATATTTTTTTCTGTGTCTTTATATTATAAAAACTTATTTCTCTTGTTGGCTCAACATGTTTTAAATGTTCTTCATTTCTTCTATAATACTCAGACATTATCTGTGCATCTTCAGGTCCTAATAACTTTAAAGTTATTCTTTCACCCTTTATTTCTATATTCATAGGCTTTAGATTTTCTTCAAATTCAACTCTTGTTATTCCGAATAATAACTCGCTTTCTTCAAATCCATCTTTTATCCTGTTATTAACAAGAATTCCTTCTATAGAATACCCACTATTTAAAAATGCACTTACATTAATATCTTCTTCTGCAAATATATTTAATTTTTCTATACTCTTTTTTTTGAAGATAACTGCTGATATTTTATTTAATGTTTCAAATAAAAATTCTTCATTATCCTTTTTATAAAATGTTAATCTTACAGAACTTCTTTTTTCTTGTTCATTGATTTCTAAAATAGAAAATCTACCTATAGTACTTCCAGAATAATCTTTTATTAAATAGTTACTATTACTTACACTTGTAAGCAATATTTGTGTAGATTTATCTTTCTCCATACTTTATCTCCTCGAGTCACTTTAATTATTTTCATTAATTAATACATCTTTTGTTCTCTCATAAAGTATAAACATAAGTATTGCACTAAGTATTATAGTTATTGGAATCATGTAAAAGCTTTTTTCTGCTCCTATATAGTCACTTAATACTCCCATAATTTTATTTAATATCATTATAATAAAACTATTTGCTGTTACTACAACCCCTGTTACATAAACTCCATTCCCTTTAAATACTTTACTAATTGTTAATATTGTTGTTGGGAAAGTTATTGCAAAGAATAAGCCTGATAAAGATATTATTGCTAATCCACTCTTCCCTAAAAATATACCAATAAATAATAATATACCTGCTGATGTTAAAGATGTAACTATTGTATTGAAATATCCAAATTTTTTAACAACAAAACCACCAAATAATCTTCCAATTGCAAATATAGCAAAGAATACCGCTGTATAGTTAGCTGCAACCCCTTCACTTATATTAAATCCTGAAGTTATATAATTAACAAACCAGCTTGCTATACCATTTTCTGCGAAACAGTAAAATCCTATAGCAAACATATAAACTATTATTAATGGCCTCTTAAATATTAATTTATAACTATTTTTCTTTTTATTTTCTTTATGTTCTGTCACATGAACAACTGGTATTTTTAATACTATAAAAATAAATAATAATATTATATATATTATTGCAACATAAAAGTATATCTTTCTCCAACCTATACCAGCAGCATAAAGATTACCAAATACCACTTGTCCTATACTTGAACCTATTGCAAAACAAAAATGCATCATGTTCATTATTACAGCTTGTGCTGTTATAACTATTATAGGAATTATAGTATTTGATGCTATTGCAATTAATGCAACCCCTCCACTAGATAATCCTACTCCAACTAAGAGCATCATAAAAGTTTTAGATGCAGATAATAAAAATAATGATATGATGTTAAGTAAAATTCCTAATATGTACACATTTTTCTGCCCAATTTTTTCAGATAATATTCCACCAATGTATGAAAACAACATATATGCAGCAGAACTAATTATAAACATATTACTGATACTATTATCATCTACTCCAAACTGTCTTTTAAAAGCAGGAACAAAAATACCTTTTGTATTATCCACAACAGCTATCATTGCCATTATTATAAATATAAATATAATAGCAGTCCAATTTTTCTGTTTTTTCATTATATCCTCCATATTTACTTTTTTATAATACTCAAATTTAATATTTAAATTTTCTATATTACTAACTTAAATTAAAAATTCTAATTCAATTAATATAAGCCCTTAAAATTATATCATAAAAATATTCTTATTTATCACTTTCTAACTTTTACTATTAAGTGTATATTTAATAATTGAATTGATAATTATCACCTCTTAAATAACTTTATTATACTCTCTTTTTGTATATTATTTCTTTATATTCCTTATAATATAATTAATATTATGACAAGTTATATAAAATTTATTAACCCTTTCGTCAGTTATTAATATAAAAATTTTTTCAGTTCTTAAAAATTTTATATTTTATTTTATTTTATTTAACATTGATTTATAATATATGTATCTGTATTATTTACCTAAAAATACATGTTGTGAAAAATTACAGAAAATCTTAAACTAAGGAGAACTTATCATGAGTGAATTAGAAATTCTATATGGAATAGCAGAAAATTTTAAAGAAAAAAAAGTATTTGACGTAGAAATGTCAGTAGATGTTTTTCATGGAACACACCAAGCTATAAAATGCCGTAATAATTTTTACAAAAATAATGAAACTGGAATAGTTAAAGTAGTTTGTGACAGTAATATTGACACAGAAGATCTTAAATGTACTCATAAAATAAACAATGAGACTAACTTAAAAGGATTATGTAGTAAACTTAGCCATCTAAAAAAAGGTGATAAACCTAACATATTTGGTATGTTTGAAGATTTCATAGACTTTTCAGTTATTTTAAGTCTTTTAAATAGCTTAGAAGTAGAACAAAATGAAGATGATTCAGCTTTAGTTACTATTGACTTACAAACAGTTGCTAATGATTTAGCAGAAGATGACTTTGATTGCTTTAGTGAAAATGCTAATAAGTTAGTTGTTTCAATAATAAAATTAATAATAAATGATATAAAATCAGAAAAATATGATTCTATACTTTTAAAAGGTCATGTTGATGAATATCAAGAATTAAACAAAATAGAAATTATAGGTAATGGTAAACATAAAATAAATGTTTCAATTATCTCAAAATAATTAACATATCCCATAAATAAAATATTTTCCAAGAACAGTACATATTAAATTTCTATTTATGTTGCCTTGTAAAATATTTTTCTATAAAAAAGAAGTACTATGTAAAGAAAAATCTAATTTTATCTTTACATGTACTTCTTTTTTTACTTTAATTTTTATAAATAATAATTAAAATTAGAGGTATTTAAATAAATTCCTCTGATTTTAAACTTATCTACAAACTAATATTTGTAATATCTCATTTTTTATTTGTATACATAGTCTTACACTTCTAGGTAATTTTAACTGAACATTATATGGAGATAGGCTCCCATTTTAATTAAGTCTCTATTTATATAAATTCTTTAATTAATTCTTGTACAACTTGTGATGCCATTATCATACCAGATACTGGTGGTACAAAAGAAAGACTTCCTGGTGATGGTCTTTCACCATTAACACTTGGTATTTTTTTAGGTTGTTCTTCAGAGTATACTACCTTTAACTTTTTAACTCCTCTTTTTTTAAGCTCTGATCTCATTATTTTAGCAAGAGGACAAACTCTTGTCTTATATATATCTGAAACTTTAAATTGAGATGGATCTAATTTATTTCCAGTTCCCATAGAACTTATTAAATTTATCCTTTTTTTATCACAATATACAGCTAAAGCTATTTTAGCAGTAGTATTATCTATAGCATCTACTATGTAATCAATATCTTCTGGAATTAACTCTTCTAAGTTTTCTGGTGTGATAAATACTTCTTTAGTTATTACATTACAATTTGGATTTATAGTAAGCATTCTTTCTTTCATTAATTCAACTTTACTTTTTCCAATAGTTTGTGGTGTTGCATGTAACTGTCTATTTATATTTGTTATATCAACTATATCATTATCTACTATAGTTATAGTTCCTATACCTACTCTTGTTAAGGCTTCTGTAGCAAAGCTACCTACACCTCCAACACCTAATATCATTACTTTAGAATTTTTAAGTTTTTCAATTCCTTCTTTTCCTATTACAAGTTCTGTTCTTGATAGCCAATGTTTTTCCATCCCTTAATCCTCCTTATATTTTTAATATTTTTATATATGTTATCATAGCAACTATGTAACCCCAATATATATAAATATACATTGATACGTGAGGGAAATCTATTGAAAAATAATAAATTTAAGTTATTTAATAAATATGTATTTAATATTAAACCCTTTGGAATCTTATACTCTATCTTTTTATTATTATGTCATTTAACAATAGTTTCAATACTCGACAGTTTAGCCTTTAAAGTATTAAATTATTTTATTTTGAATGAAAATCCATTTTTTGAAATTTGTATAATTTTAATTAATTTTCTAACTACTCTTATTAGTATATTTGTTTTAACTTATCTATCTATAGATACAGCAGAGAAAAAAATAAATCAAAGTAAAATTACTTATAAAGATTATATATATTTATTTTTAATTACTTTATGTTTTAGGTTTATTTATGATAATACACTTTTCCCTTTGAGTTGCAAAATATTCTTAAATACTAACTCTTTAATAAACAAGTATAGTTTATTTATTTTCTTTAATAGTTCTCTAATCGCTCCTTTAATAGAAGAGCTTTTTTATAGAGGGCTTCTACTAAATGGCCTTTCAAAAAAATACAGTACTATTAAATCATTACTTGTTTCTTCCTTGCTTTTTGCACTAATGCACTCTAATTTAATTCAAGATATAAATGCATTTATATTTTCTCTTTTTATTGGATATGTTTTTGTTTATACAAGATCCTTAAAGCTTTCAATTTTTATACATGCTAGCAATAATTTAATTGTATCTTTATTTACTGATTCTTTATTAATTACTAATATACCTTTATTAATTTTAGCTTTATCTATTACTATAATTTTTATTATATTTCTTTTTAATAAATTAAATCTTAAAAATAGAGAAAAACTATGCATTAAAAACAATGATAATATTAACTTCCATTTATAATTTATACTTACATTTGTTACATCTATGCTTTTTGTATATAATTAAGTTATATTTTAATCAAAGGAGGAGTTATTTATGACTCTAGGAATCATAAGCGCAATGAGCGAAGAACTTGAAATATTATTAGGAGCAATGGAAGTTGAAAGCAAAAATGAAAGAGCTAATATGACTTTCTACAAAGGTAAACTTTGGGGTCAAGAAGTTGTTTCAGTAGTTTGTGGAATAGGTAAAGTTAATGCTGCTATCTGTGCACAAATACTTATCAGTGAATACAACGTTTCTAAAGTTATTAATGTTGGTGTTGCTGGTGGAATTGATAAAAATATATTCCCTGGTGATGTTGTTATAGCTAATAACTTAGTACAATATGATATGGATACAACTGCTTTTGGTGATCCATTTGGTCAAATCCCTAGACTTGATACTTTTGACTTCAAATGTGATGCTGAATTAGTTAAACTTGCTGAAGAAGCTTGTAAAGAAAATTCAGACATAAAATCAATGACTGGTAGAATAGTTACTGGAGACCAATTCGTTGCTTCTGTTGATAAAGTTAAATGGCTTGAAACTGAGTTCAATGCAGCTGCTTGTGAAATGGAAGGAGCTAGTATAGCTCATGTTTGTTATTTAAATAATGTACCATTTGTTGTTATAAGATCAATTTCTGATAACGCTAATAATGGAGCACATATGGACTTTGCTGAATTCACAGCTATTGGGGTAAAAAATTCAACTGCAATACTTAAATCAATGGTTGAAAAAATGTAGTTTTTATTAATAATTTTTTTATATTTGTAGTATAATTAATATATGGAAAGTTGTGAAAAATACATGATTCACAGACACCCATTAATTGCATAAAAGAGGATGTATCAAATTATCGATACATCCTCTCTGCCTTTTATCTAGCTATATAGGTCCATCATTTGTAACCACTCACTTACATAAAGAAGCTATAATATTTTTTTATAACAGTTTCTAAAATTTCCAAACTCACTTTGTTCAAACAATGGAAATTTATTAACGAAACTATTGTTCAAAAATAAAGGGCTTCTAGTACTAGTTCAATGATCATAGCATTTTGCACCTATATAGCTATCTCGGCAGATGAAAAAATATATTTATAAATTAAGGAGTTAATTTGATACGACACCTTTTATTTTTCTTAACTAAAATTAAAATAAAATTCAGGTACCAAAAGGCACCTGAATTTTTTAGTGATTCTGTGTGAAATTTTCCTATAATGTATCTTATACTTATTTAATAAATTGGATTTAAAGTATTTTAAACCCTTTAAAATTTAAATACTTATTCTATATCCTACTATTATTATATATTATAAGGTGTATAATTAGTTATATATATATTAAAAATATATATATTTATTTTAATTTATATAGGAGATGCTAACATGGAACTTTTACAATTAAAATATTTTCAAACTGTTGCTAAATATGAAAATATAACAAAAGCAGCTAAAGAATTACATATATCACAGCCCTCTTTAAGTATTACTATTAAGAGACTTGAAGATGAAATAGGTGTTCCTTTGTTTAAGAGGATTGGAAAAAATATCGAATTAAATCAATTTGGAAAAGTCTATTTAAAACATGTAAACTCTATATTGATAAATCTTGATAATGCGAAAACTGAAGTCTTAGATTTATATGGAATAAGAAATACTCAAATTTCTTTAAGCTCTACAGCTACACTTTTCTTAACTGGTTTATTAAGAGAATTTTTAATAGCTTATCCAAACATAAAGATGATTCAATCAATTCATAATAGAGAAGATATATTAAATGACCTTAAATTAGGTAATATAGATTTTGCTATAACATCACCACCAATTCAAGATTTAAGTGTTGAAACAATAAATCTTATGGAAGAGGAAATTGTTGTTGTTGTTAATAAAGATCATCCTTTAGCTTCTAAAAAGTTTATTTACCTTAATGAACTTTGTAATGAAAACTTTATGGAGCTTACTGAAAATTATTCCTTTAGAGATACAACTAATGCTCTATATAATGCTGCTGGTTTTACTCCTAATATAGTTTTTGAAGGTGACACTAGTATTTTATCTGAATTAATTGATTTAAAAAAAGCTGTTGTTTTAGCACCTATATCAATTTGTACAATTTCACCAAATGATAGGTATAACAAATATACAATAATAAGACTTAAAGATGAACTTAATACTAGGACTGTTGCACTTTCCTATGCCAAAGGTCGTTACTTATCTGAATTAGCTAATTCCTTTAAAGAATTTACTATATCTTACTATAATGATTTTTGGGATAGAATAAATAGAATTCAATTTTAATTCTATTATCATATAATTTACTAATCTAAAAAGTTAAGCTTGATAACCTTATTTTATCTAGTGACTAGTGTCTGTAATAATTCTCTAACTTTCTATAAGTCTAAGATAAACAGACACAATCTCCTAGATATGAAGCTCTAAAATTCAGCTAAATTCAAAAATTTATCTAAATTAAGTCTTAGTCTATTACTTACATCACTAATTGTAACTAAATATGTTACAATTATAAATATTCTTATATAACTATCTACATTCATTTATTACTTAACTTAATAAATACATCAAAACTTTACTCTGGCAAAATGATTTTAATTTCCTCTATCCTTTTTTCTTTTACCTTTTCTATTTTAAATAAAATACTTTCATACTCTATAGTTCTCTTTTCTGTTTCTTCAGGTATCCTTCCTAATATATTAATTAAAAATCCACTAATAGTATCACAATCCTCGGAAACTAAATTTATACCTAAAAAGTCATTTAAATCATCTATGGATAACAATCCATTAGCTATATATGTATTATTATCTATTTTTTTTATTTCTGGTTCATAGTCATCATACTCATCATCAATATCTCCCATAACCTCTTCTATTAAATCTTCAATAGTCACAACTCCAGAAAAACCTCCATATTCATCTATTAAAATAGCCATATGAATTTTAGCAGTTTTTAATTCCTTAAATAATGTATCTATATTTTTTGTTTCCGGTACAAAATATGGTTCTTGAAGTATTTTTCTTATATCTACATTCTCAAATCCATACTTATATGCTTCATTTACAAAGTCCTTCATATATAGAACACCTATTATATTATCTATATCATCTTCATATACTGGTATTCTTGAATAATTTTCTCTTATTAAATCATCTAAATATGTACTTAAAGGTTTATTTATATTAATTAAATATACATCTGTTCTTGCTGTCATAACTTCATCTGCTAACTTATCATCAAACTCAAATATACTATTTATCATTTCTTTTTCTGTTTCATTAATAACACCATGTTCTTCTCCAACCTCAACTAAAGATTTTATTTCTTCCTTTGATACCTTTTCTTCTAATCCATCTACTTTCATCCCTGTTAAACTAATTAAAAAATTAGTAGATACAGATAAAAATTTAATGAATGGCATTGTTATTTTAGATATAAGTACTATTGGTCTTACAGAAAACATAGCAATTGTTTCTGCCTTTTGAAGCGCAACTCTCTTTGGATATAATTCTCCAAATAATAAAGTAACATACGCTAATACTACTGTTACTATAATTAAAGCTATTTCATCACTATAGGCTATATTATATCTTCTAAAAATAAGAGCTAATTCACCAGACATTCCAGTTGCTGCAAAAGCACTAGAAAAAAAACTTGCAAAGGTTATACCAACTTGAATAGTTGACAAAAATTTTGTTGGCTCTAACATAAGCTTTTCTAACATTTGTGCCTTTTTATTTCCTTCTTCCGATAGCATTCTAATTTTATTTCTATTTAAAGATACAATAGCCATTTCTGTAGCTGAAAAAAACGCATTTATAAAAGTTAAAATTCCTATTAATATTAATTGAAAAATTGTATTTACAGGGTCAGGCTCTGATTTCATAAATCATCCCTCCTTTATAAACTAAGTCTTAAGTCAAGCAAACTTCATTTACTATTATTCCTTACTTTTCAAATTTAATTACAAAAAAAGTGAAGCTGTAATGTATTTCTCTAGATAAAGAACAAAGAGGATGTATCTGTAATTTGATACATCCTCTTTAACCATAATTATAATCTATGAATAAACAATCCACTTCTAAGCTTAGGCTCAAACCATGTTGATTTTGGTGGCATTACTCTTCCACTATCTGAAACTGCAATAAGCTCTTGAATTGTTGTTGGATACATAGCAAAAGCTACTTTCATATCCTTATTAACTCTTTTCTCCAGCTCCTTAAGTCCTCTTATTCCACCAATAAACTCTATCCTATTATTATTTCTCGGATCTTCTATGCCTAATATAGGACTTAATAAATTATCTTGTAATATTGATACATCAAGTTTTTTTACAACGTCATTCTCATCAAAGCTTTTATCCTTAGCTTTTAACATATACCATGTCCCATCTAAAAACATCCCAAAGCTATGAGTTCTATCTATACTGATATGTTCTAACTTTCCAACCTTATCAATAATAAATTTTTCTTCTACTTTTTTTAGAAACTCTTCATTACTTAAGCCATTTAAATCTTTAACAACTCTATTATAATCCATTATTTTAAGCTCATTATCAGGGAAAGCTACAGCTAAAAAGTAATTAAATTCTTCACTTCCTGTATAATTTTTATTCTCTATTCTTCTTTTTTCTCCAACCTTAATAGCTGATGCAGCTCTATGATGTCCATCTGCTATATATAAACTATCTATGTTTTTAAATTCATCAATTAAATTATCTATAATACTCTCTTGGTTTATAATCCAAACTCTATGATTAACTCCATCCTCTTCAACAAAATCATAAATAGGCTTTTTTGTTAAACAAATCTCGTTTATTAATTCTGATATTCCTTTTTTATTTTTGTAAGTTAAAAATATCGGTCCTGTATTGGCATTACAATAATCAACATGCTTTATTCTATCTATTTCTTTTTTTATTGTTGTATATTCATGTTTTTTTATTCTATTTTCAATGTAATCATCTATAGATGCACATAAAACTAAACCTCTTTGCCTATTTCCCTTAAATATCTGTTCGTAAATATAAAAACACTCTTTTTCTTCTTCTAAAAATATCCCTTCCTTTATCATTGTATTTAATAAATCTCTAGCTGTTTCATAAATTTTATCACTATATTGGTCTACACCCTTTTCAAAATTTACTTCTGCTCTATCAATTCTTAAAAAAGCTTTTTCATTACCTTTAACCATTTCTCTTGCCTCATCAGAACTCATAACATCATAAGGTAATGATGCCACTTCCTTTGCATATTCTGCTTTAGGCCTAATTGCTCTAAATGGTTTTATACTTATCATAAAACTGCCTCCTTATATTTTAGGCTAAAACACTCCTTTACTATTGATACAATTTCATTTCCTATTCTTTCTTGTGCTTCTTTAGTTGAAGCTCCTATATGTGGTGTTGGACTTATTTTCTCATGATTAACCAATCTTTCATCTGGTTTTGATTCATTTGCAAATACATCTAAAGCAGCTCCACCTACTTTTCCTCTATCTAAAGCATCTAAAAGAGCCTCATTATCTATAACAGTACCTCTAGCTGTATTTACTATAAATACTCCATCCTTCATTTTTTCTATTTCTTTCTTTCCTATTAGTACATCTGTTGAAGGTATATGAATTGAAATAACGTCTGATGTTTTCAATAATTCATCTAAAGTTAAAGCTTCATAATCTTCTAAATCATCTATTTTTCCTAAAGTATCAAAATATCCAACCTTCATACCTAATGCATAACACTTTTTCCCTAAGGCTCTTCCTATTCTCCCCATACCTATTATGCCTACTTTCTTATTTGCAAGTTCTATTCCAGTATACTTTTTCTTATTCCATTCTCCATTTTTCATTGTTAAGTTAGCTTGGTTTATAAATCTTGCTAAAACAAACATCTGACCTAATGCTAATTCTGCTACTGAATTTGAACTTGCTGCTGGAGTATTTCTAACTTCTATTCCATTCTTTACAGCATAATCAACATCTATGTTATCTACGCCTACTCCCCCTCTGATTATAAGCTTCAAATTCCCTGTTTCTCCTGCTTTGTCTATTAAATCTTTTCTGATTTTTGTTGCTGACCTTATTATTATTGCATTCACTTCTTTTATTTTATTTTCTAACTCTTCACCCTCAAAATGTTCATTAATAATATCTATATCAAATTTTTTTAATTCTTCTATTGCACTTTTCTCTAATCCATCATTTATTAAGACTTTTATCATAATTTTAACCTCCACTTTATTTCAATTAATTTTTTATAATATTTCTCAATTTAGGTCAATAAAGTACATTTAGTTTAAGATGTTTATATTTTTCAATTATAAAATATCATATATTCTATTCTTTGAATACAATGATCATTTAGCTTGTACTATATATTTACTATAACAAAATAATCTATAAGATAATAAAATCCTATAGATTATTCTTCACTTTATCTTCCTAAAGCAAAATTGTTCTAGGATTCTATAAAACTAAAATTTCATTTAAATTACTTAATAACTCTTCAAGTTCCCAAATCTGACAGTCTGCCATGTGTGCTATTCTAAATGTTTTTTCTTTAAGTTTTCCATATCCATTAGATATATTAAATCCTCTTTTAGCTAACTCTTTATTTAAAGCTGCAACATTTATATCTTTTACATTACTTATATTAGTTAAGGTATTTGAGTAGTAGCCTTCATCTGGGAACATCTCAAAGTTTTTAATAGCCCAATTTCTAGCTATTTTAGCCATATCCAAATGTCTTTTAAATCTATTTTCTAATCCTTCTTCATTAATTATATAATTTAATTGATAATCTAAAGCATACATATGTGAAAGAGAAGGTGTTGATGGATATTGATAATCCTTCTTTTTAATATATTTATAAAGAGATAATAAATCTAAATAAGTACCTCTATTTTTTACTTGTTCTGCTCTCTTTATAGCCTTCTCAGAAAATGTACAAGTAGCTATTCCAGGAGGAAGACCTAAACACTTTTGTGATGATGTTATGCAAATATCTATTCCCAATTTATCTACTTCTATTTTAGTACCACCTGCTGAACTTACTGCATCTACACAGAAAACTACATCTGGATATTTTTTTACTACTTCTGCAATCTCTTCTATTGGATTCATTACACCTGTTGATGTTTCATTATGAGTTATTGTAATTAAATCATAATCACCTGTACTTAAAACTTTTTCCACATCTTCTACTTTTACAGCAGTTCCCCATTCACCCTCAAATTTATCAGCTTCAATATTATTATTTTTCGCCATATCATACCACCTGTTTCCAAATGCCCCAACCGAGAAAACAGCAGCTTTTTTAACAGTACAACTTCTTATAGCACCTTCCATAAGTCCACTTCCTGAAGTTGTTGATAACAATATTTCATTTTCTGTATAAAATAATTTCCTTAATTTATTACTTATGCTTCTTTGCAATTCAGAAGCTCCTTTACTCCTATGACCTATCATTGGTGTAGCCATTTTTTTTAAAACCTCTGGCCTCACTTCAACAGGGCCAGGAATAAATAATTTTATATGCATAATTTAGCCCCCTTACCTATAATAATTACTATTTTAATTCTACCATTTAAGTAAATATTTTACAATATTTTATAACTAAATTTATTTTAATTTAATTTTAATGTTTTAATCATCTATTATTAGTATATTAATACTATATACTTAAAGTTTTACTCACTTCTCATTATTGGACAATCCTTCTTTAAAGCTTTAAAATATTATGGATAGTAAACTATTAATATAACTATTTAAATCTTCATTTACTAAATTAAAAATATATATTTTGATAATACTAACACAAAGGAGGATTTTACTATGGGTAAATTAGACACTATATATAAAGTTTTTAAAGCTATGCAATCAAAAAAAATATTATCAGGTAATTCTACAATTGTTAGCTATAAAAACAATAATGAAATAGTTTTTGTAGATGGAACTTTTACATATAATATTGAAGAAGGATTAGCAACTCTTAATGCAACATCAAAATTAAATCTAGATTCAATAAAGAAAGACTTTGATTTTAAAGGTGATATACAATTATCTGATTCATCATCAAGTAAAGAAAATAAATTACCTAGTGTTACTACATTATTAAAAATATTTTCTAACCTAAAAGTAGAAGATATTAATGGACAAAAAGTTCTAAGTTCTTCTTTAATCAAAATAATTAATAAAGTAAAAAAAGATTACTTAAAGGAAAATCTAGAACATATAGATTATAATTTGAAAAATTCTGAAATTGAAAACTTAAAAACTATAACAAAAATAATTTTAAAAGAATTTTTCAATACTAACTATGACGATATTATATTAAAGGCAACCTTAAACTCTCAAAATGAAATCACAAATTTAACAATTGAAGGCATAGGTGCAGATAATTTTGAATTAAAGGTTAAATTAGAATATTAGTTAGAATACATAACTTTAAAATATAAAATACAAATGAGGATTTATTATGCATAATATTATTAATGAAATTATGAATTTTGCAGTTCATTTAATAAACACTTTTGGCTATATAGGTATACTAGTTGCTGGAACTTTGGAATTTTTAGCTCTTCCTGTTTCTGGAGAGGTTTTAGTTCCAGCCATAGGACTTATGGTTTCAAAAAGTCATCTTAGTTTTGTTTTAGCTCTAATTTTTCTTACTATAGGAAGTATATTGGGTACTCTTGTTCTTTATGCCATTGGCTATTACTTTAGCAATTGGGCTAATAACTTTACCCAGAGAAAACTTTCTAAATATAATGATAAAATCGAGAAACTAAATCATTGGATAAGAAACCATAGTGCTTCAGTAAATTTTTTTGCTAGGTTTTTGCCTTTTTTAAGAGTTTATATTTCTTTATTTGCAGGAATAGAAAGAGTAAATCCAATTTCCTTTACCTTTTTTTCAACTTTAGGAATAGGACTATGGAATTTATTTTTTATGTTAATTGGTTACTATCTTGGAGATAATTTAGATTTATTCATTAATTTTGTTAAAAAGACTCCTTATATAACCGTAGCTATTTTGATAATTACTCTAATAATACTTATATTATTCTTTTTATATTACAAAAAGAATAAAAAGAATAAAAAATAAATATCTAAAAGGAGAATTTTTATGGCAAAAGGCTTATTTTTAGGCTTTCCTGGTCATGGTCATGTTAATCCAACCATAGGCCTAATTAAAGAACTTGTATCTAAAGGTGATACAATAACTTATTATTGTACTGAAGAATTTAAAGATAAAATACTACCTACAGGAGCAAAATTTATTAGTTATGAAGCTATAACTGTAGAAGATGCTACTGAAGGAAACTATATAAATTCATTAAAACATTTAACAAGCATATGTAGTGGCTTATTAGAGGCTTTATGGAAAACTAAAGAAGATCATTATGATTATATGATATATGATTCTATGATTAATATTGGTGATAAAATAGGTGAATTGCTTGAAATAAAAAGTGTTATAAGATCTATTACTACTTTTGCTTTTTCAAATGTAATGTTAGAGAACTTAAGAAATCACAATATGAATATGCTTTTAAATTTTAATCCAAAAGAAATTCATGAAGTTGTAAAATCAATACAAAAAAAATATAAAATTAATTTCTTGAATTCATTTATTAAATCTTTAACTAATAATAAAGCCAACTTAAATATAGTTTTTACTTCTAAATACTTTCAACCAAGAATTGAAGACTTTGATGAAAGTTATAAATTTATAGGTCCATCAATTTATGATAGAAAGGAACTTTCTGACTTTAAAATTGATAATCCAGAAAATAAAAAATTACTATTTATATCCCTAGGTACTGTTGCCAACAGAAACTTTAACTTCTATCAAGAAAGTTTTAAAGCTTTTAAAAACAGAGATGACTTATTGGTTATAATGTCCATTGGTAAAAAAAATAAAATCAGTAATCTTGGAGAAATCCCTAGCAACTTTTTAATTTATAACTATGTCCCACAACTAGATTTATTAAAAAAGGTCGATTTCTTCATAACCCATGGCGGTATGAATAGTACCAGTGAAGGTCTTTACAACAATTTACCTTTAATTGTTGTTCCTCAATTTGGAGATCAATTTATTGTTGGAGAAAGAATAGAAGAATTAAAGGCTGGAATAAACTTACATACTCCAAACATATCTTCAGCTGAAATTTTAACTGCTTTTAATAAAATATCTTCTGAAAAATACTTCTCTGAAAATGCTAAAATAATTGGTGATTCTTTAAGAGAAGCTGGTAGTTATAAAAAGGCTGTATTAGAAATACATAATTTAATAAAAAATAAAGGGCTTTAACAAAGCCCTTTTTACACTAATATTTTTAAATTATAGTTCTAAAATAACTTTCATTTCTTTCTATATAAACCTCATCTGTATCATATAAGGCTCTCGCATTATTACTACTATGACTATTGTATACCTTGTAGTCATTTCCCTTGTTTGGATCCGTATACTTTGTTTTTTCAGCAAGGGTAACTAATTGATGATAGTTTACTATCATAGTATTTCACCTCTTTCTTAGTACTAGCCTAAACTTAGTATTTCCTAAGAAAAAGTTTTTAATGCTACTTTATAACTTAAAATTATTAGTTATTTACTTCTTAATCACCATAATTTTCAAAATCATCATGATTATCATTATAATTCTCATAAGCTAAATCTAAAACAGATTCAGTCTCTCTACAATATTTAACACAGAGACATTGTCCTAAATTTCTTGGGCAAGTTCTACATAAACATCCTTTATCTGTTCCATCACATCTATTATTCTTTAACTCTAAACAATATTTACAATTTACACTTGTTCCTACTGCCACAACATTTTCCTCCACCTAAATTAAATCTACGTTTATTATTTAAGTGTAAACTTTATCCTATAGGTAGTCAATGTAGCATTAGAATTTATTTTAAAAAATATTATCTCTTTTTTGTTATTTCTTTTTTATTAGAATTCTATTTCTCTTTAATATTCTTCTTCGCTTTACCACTACTTTTAGTTTTAAATTCTATTACCTTTTCTTGATTAGATTTCCTTAATTTTTTCTTTATAGGTTCTTTGCTTTCTTTTATTTTGGAATTCTCTTTAGATTTTATTTTATCTTTTATTTTACTTAATTCTATAAATTCAAATGTTGAAACTCCCTCTTCTTCATTAATTTTTTTATTTAAAATCTCCTCACCTTCTACTAAACTTTGTCTTCTGTTATTTATATAAATTTTATTTGTTTTTATATAAGCTATTGGTATTAATATTAAAGATATAACTTCACCTATAAGAAAAGCTTCCATTAACTTAATTCTATTTAACAATAAAGAAACAACTCCACTTACTAACAATAAAGCTCCCACTATACCTATAGTTATTAGTGATAAAAAAAGAAATCTTCTTATATTTTCACATCTAAATTCCGATTTATAATCATTCTCTGAAATATATACTATTCCTTTATATGCAAGTAACAAAGCTAATGCAGACATTACAATTAATAGAAGTAACACAACTAATTGATTTTCAAAAAACATAAGCTCAAATTTAAAATTAAAAAAGAATCCATCTATGAGTTTTAACATGGGATAAAAAATTAAATTTATTATGTTTTTTATAAATGGAATAGTTTCCCCTATAATGAAAGAACCAATACTAAAGATTATAATTAATATATCAATGATTAATATAGGAAAAAGAATACTTTGCATAGGGTTTTTCAATGCTATAAATCCTAGTAAAAATAAAGCTCCTATAAATAAACATATTACACTTAAATAAACAAAGGAAGTTCCTATAATTAAAGGTGAAACATCACCATTTATTTTTCCTTTTAAAGAGTAAAATAATATTACTTTTACAATAAAATTCATCATAAGTCCAATAAATAAAGGTAAATATAATTCTATTAATATGTTCTTAAAATATTTAGTTCTACCTTTCTTTTTACTTATAATATCTTTGAGCCTAATTTCTTTATCCCTAAAAATATATACACAAGCTCCACCTATAAGAAAAAATAATAAAAGTATTTTTATATTATTTATAGATAAATACCTATCTAAAGCTACCTTTACACTAATAGTATCTGAAACATTATTTAAAGAAAGTAACTTATTATTACCTCCAATAAAGAAAAAAAACACCATATATATTATTGTGCTTACTATTAAATAAAGTTTATTCTTTTCTATTATCTTAAACAATATAATATCCACCCCCAATTTTTAAATATTATATTTCTTTTATATTATATAAAGCTATAATAATTTATATGATATATTTACTTTTTCTGTAACAACTTTTTTTCTTTAATAATATTATAAATAAGGTAGTTTATTTTACTTCTTTAAAATACTCCTCTTTAATATAGAAGTATCAACTACTAAATTCCTTGCTTAATATTGCAAGTTTCCTCCCATCTATTTATTTTAAATAAAGAGGAGCCACAAAAGTGGCTCCTCTTTTCAGATTTTATTGTAGTTTTAATTAAAATAATTGAAATAATACCATTAATATAACCCCTGGAACCCCTAATATTCCAGCAATTAATGCAGTTAATAAATTTATTCCAATGGTTACTCCAAATAAAGCTCCAAAGTAATTAAATATTGTTAATAATATTACTCCTAAGATTCCATTTATAACAAGACCTATTATCTTTTTTAATGACCCAAATATTATTTTAAATAGAAGCCATCCTACGCATATAGCTCCAACTAGCAAAATAAAATCTTCCATATTTATATCCCCCTTAAAACTAATTACTTAAATTTTCTTAACATACCTTGCAAGACTTTTTATAAATATCCATTTTACTAGCCTTAACTTTCTTTGTTTTCATTTCTTTTATTAAGTAATTATACCTAGCTAAAATTTCTCTTTCTTTATATATTAAAGATTCGATTAAATTAGGCTCATTAACAAACTGAAATGAAATTCTAACAGATTCTAATTCTAATTGTGTTTTTTCTATAGCTAATAAAAGTTCCTTCCTTTGTTCTTTTGAGATAACTTTCTTTTTTTTCCCCTTCTTTTTTAAGTTTCCTTCCTTTACATTTGTGTGCTTATTAACATTAACTTTCTCCATCAATAATTCCTCCCTATAAATAATATTTTTTATATTGAGAATTATTGACAAGCTATTTAAATTTATTCAATTATAAATTAGATAAGCGTAAACTTAAATAAATAATTACTTACTAAAATCCTAACTCAATCTAGGATTTACTTTACAATAATTATGTATTCTAACTTAATGTTTAAAGTTCTTTTCTACCTTCTAAAGCTTTAGATAATGTTACTTCATCAGCATACTCTAAATCTCCTCCTACAGGGATTCCTGCTGCTATTCTAGTGACTTTTATATCTAATGGTTTTAACACCTTTGATATATACATAGCTGTAGCTTCTCCTTCTATATTAGGATTTGTTGCTAAAATAACCTCTTTTATATCAGCACTCATTCTAGACACAAGTTCTCTAATTCTTATATCTTGAGGACCTCTTCCTTGCATTGGTGATATATTACCATGAAGTACATGATAAACACCATTAAACTCTTTAACTCTTTCCATGGTCATTATATCTTTAGGTTGCTCAACAACACAAATTACTTCTTTATCTCTATTTGGATTTGAACAAATTGAACAAGGATCTGAGTCTGTAAAATTTCCACAAACTGAACAATATCTTATTGTTCCTCTTGCTTCTTTTAAAGCATCTGCAAAGGCTTCAACCTCTTCTTTTGGTAAATTAAGAACATGCAATGTTAATCTTTGAGCTGTTTTTTTCCCTATACTAGGCAACTTTGCAAACTCTTCTATTAATTTTTCTATTGCTACTGGATAAAAATCCATCAAGTCCCCTCCTTCATTTAAAATTTTAGGCATACAGCTATTCTGTATGCCCAAAAAAATTATTTTATAGTCTACTACATACAATATTTTCTATAAAAAATATAAATATTAGCATACTATCAATTTAGTTATATTCTATAATTTTTAATTAAAAACCTAGAAAAGTCCTGGTATATTTAATCCACCAGTTAATTTACCCATTTTTTCTGCTGTTTCCTCATCAGCACTCTTCATAGCACTGTTTATAGCTGTTAAAATTAAATCTTCTAACATTTCTACATCATCAGGATCTACAGCTTCTGGTTTTATATTTAAACTTAATAATTCTTTTTTACCATTAACTTTAGCAGTTACAACTCCACCAGCTGATCCCTCAAATTCTTTACTTTCAAGTTCCTCTTGTGCTTGTTGCATTTGTCTTTGCATTTGTTGTGCTTGTTTCATTAAGTTTTGCATATTTCCCATTCCACCTGGGAATCCACCTCTTGCCATGGTCAAATCCTCCTCTATAATTTTTTCATACAACTATTATATAGTATTTTCTACTTTAATACCAATATACAATGAATAATTATTTAAATTCTAATTAATCATCTATAACTTCTAATGCATCACCCATAATTTCTCTTAATGCTTCTTCTGGATCTAATTCTGCTGCATCTTCATTTTGAACTTTATAAACAACTTGAACTCTTTTTCCTAAAATCTCAGAAAAAGTATCATTTATTATTTTTGATGTCGCATTTTGCTCTAATCTAATCTTATTTCCTGAATACTGTTCACTAAATTCAATTTCTATAACACCATTACTACATCCTATTACCTTTCCAGGAACAAGAGATAGATAAACAACCATAGCCCTTCTTCCCTTTAAAGTTTCTAATAAGTCTTTCCATGCTCTTTTTGCATCTTCAATAGTAACAGAACTATCTAAGCTTCCATCTATAACAACAGGTTTACTTTGCTTTATAGGTTGCTTTTTAGGGGCTACCGCTCCCTTACTAGTATCTATATTAGTCTCTTTATTAGAATTGACTTTTATATTCCCACTTTTTATAGCTTCTTCTAGCCTATTTAATCTCGCAAGTAATACTTCTTTTGATGTATCATATTCTATTTTACACATTTTTATAATAGATAATTCTAAGTATAATCTTCCTTGCTTACTAGACTTAGAACTTTCTTCACCTTCTTGAAGAATTCTAATAGCTCTTATTATTTCTTCTCCTCTAACCCTTTGACCTTGTTCCTTTAATCTAACAATATTTTCTTTTGCCATATCTAAAACTTCATCTGGATTTTGAGTAACTTTAATCATCAGAAGGTTCCTATAATGGTTTATTAAATCCTTAATAAATAGACCTAAATCCTTCCCAGCTAAAACTATTTCCTCTACAGTTTCCATAGCCTTTTCTATATTTCTTTCTATAATAGCATCTGTTAAATTAAAAAGATATTCATTGGTTACTAAACCGAGCATTGATACAACTTCATCATAATCAACCTTATTATCTCCCATAGAAATTGCTTGATCTAAAATACTTAGAGCATCTCTCATTGCTCCATCTGAAACCCTTGCTATCAAATCTAAGCTTTTATCATCAGCAAATACACCCTTTTCAGTTACGATTCTTCTTAATCTTCCTATAACTTTTTCCTTTGATATTCTTTTAAAATCAAATCTTTGACACCTTGATAATATAGTTATTGGAAGCTTTTGTGGATCTGTTGTTGCAAGTATAAATACTACATTACTTGGGGGTTCTTCTAGTGTCTTTAAGAATGCATTTACAGCCCCAATAGAAAGCATATGTACTTCATCCATTATGTAAACTTTTGTTTTCGCTTCTTGTGGTGGATATTGAACATCATCTATTATTTCTCTAATTTTATCTACACCATTATTTGATGCTGCATCTAATTCAGTTACATCTATAGCTAATCCTTCATTTATCTTTTTGCACATCTCACATTCATTGCATGGTTCTCCATCTTGTAAATCCAAACAATTTAAAGCTTTTGCCATTACTTTAGCTGTTGATGTTTTTCCAGTTCCTCTAGTTCCACAAAAAAGATAAGCATGTGCTGCTTTATTATTTAATATTTGATTTTTTAATGTTGTTGTTATATGCTCTTGCCCTACTAAATCTTCAAAGGTAGCAGGTCTCCATTCTCTATATAAAGCTTTATAAGCCACAATTTTCACCCTCTCAAACAATAAAAATTATATTCAATGTCATATTTATAATTTTAACATAAGTTTTCATTCATAGCATTGCTATTATTTTTCAAAGATTATACCAATAATATTCACTTAAAAATCTATCTAATACTTTTAAAGTTGTAAGTTAAATCTATGTAAAATAAGCTAATTATATTATAATTATTATTAAATATTTAAATTTGATTCATATATAATATAGATAAAGGAGTGCTAAAAATGTTTTCACTAATAGTTGCACACAGTAAAAACAAAACAATTGGACTTAACAATCAAATCCCTTGGTTTTTACCATCAGACCTTAAAAGATTTAAGGAACTAACTACAGGAAAAACTATAGTAATGGGCAGAAAAACCTTTCAATCCCTTCCTGGCTTATTACCAAATAGAAAACATATAGTTTTAAGTAGAAATAAATCTTTTGCTAATGATAATCCAAAAGTTACTGTACTTACAAATATAAATGAATTTATAAAAAATAATAAAGATTCAAGTGAAGAAATTTTTATTATTGGCGGAAGTGAAATATATAAAATTTTCTATCCTTATGCAAAAAAATTATATATTACCGAAGTAAACTTAGAAATAGATGGCGATACCTTTTTCTTAGAAATAGATAAAAATCTATGGAAATTAGACTTTCAAAGTCCTATTCAATTTGAAAATTCTATTGAATTTACTTATAAAAATTATTCTAAATAAAAAAATCCTTAGATAAAAATCTAAAGATCTAACTTCTAAATTATAAAACCGTGCGCCTACTCTGACAATAATCTATGAGCGTTACCTAAGTGTTAGCTCAAATCAGATTTTACCACGGCACATGAAAGTGACTACTTATGGCTGCTTCCTTCCAGACCTGACCAGGTTCATAGGCTTCCATTGCGTGGGACCCAATTCTCAACACCACGTTCTTAGGGCAGACCTCACAGAATTAAGGCCTCGGTAGGTGTTCGATCCTGCTATAGCGGATTGCAGATTACAGGGCACCGCTAACTCCCCATCTAGCACGGCATTGGCGGAGAGAAGGGGATTTGAACCCCTGATAGAGTTGCCCCTATACACGCTTTCCAGGCGTGCTCCTTCGACCACTCGGACATCTCTCCAAATTAAATTTATTTAAATTGTTACTTTTTAATTCTAACATAGCAATTATCAACTGTCAATGAAGTATTATTTTCAAAGTAATTTTCAATATTATTCCAAATATTCTTTTATTTTTTGTATAACATACAAAATTACCATATAAATACGCCATAATTAACATAAAATTATATTTAAACCTTAAATTTCAATCGTAAAGTAATTAAATTCTGTCATTTGCAAAGTTATTATCTAATTAATCACCGGTTTTTAACCTTTTAGGATTCTTTTATGCAAAATATTTTTTTATATGGTATTATTATATCGTTGATAATTCAACATTTGGTGTTTTTTAATCTTAAGTTAATTGAATTGTTTATGCAAGCAATGGTACGATGAATATTTCCTCATTTTAAGCTGAACAGCTTAAAATTTCAATCTAATTTTAAGATAAAATTCAACCTCAAATTTTTACTACACTACAATCATAGCTAAGCCTCCTATGAATCTAATTCATATGAAGGCTTTTTATTTTTATATATTTTGCACAAGCTCAGCAAGAGCACGTTTTGATACAAGACATTTCTCTCCATTACTCATAGTAACGACCTTTTCTTTAATATCAAGTTCCCGTACTTTAGATGTATTTATTAAATAAGATTTATGACACCTGAAGAATTCTTTTCCCAAAGAATCTTCTATATGTTTTAGTCTTCCCATAAACTCTATATTTTCTTCTTCCGTGTGTAAAATTAATTTATGGGGTGATGTAGCCGTTTCAAAGTATAATATTTCATCCTTGCTTAAACTTAAAACCCTATCAGCTAACCGAATTTTAAAGTTCCGACTATCACTCTTATCTAAAATTAATTTTCTATTTGCTCTAATTAAACATTCCTTTAATCTGCCTTTTATGTCACTTAATTTATCTAACATTATATAATCTAGCGCTTCTACTTTATATAGATATGCTAAATAACTCATCTCTATATGTGGTGTCACAAAAACTATAACTCCTAGCTCATCATATTCTCTTATTTTTGAGCCTAACGATATTCCATTCATATCTGAATCAAAAGAAACTCCTAAGAAATATACTGCTGGACTTATTTTTTCTTTAACTTTTCTTAACACTTCTCTAGGACTACTACTTACTATTGTAACTTTCATTTGGAAATTTTCAATTAAGATTATATTTTCTAGTATTTTTTTTAACTCTTCTCTTTCTTCCCTTGCTTGGTGGCAAATAAAGATTTCTAGCATAAATACTCCCCCATGCAAAAAAACTTGTTAAAGCAAAATTTTCTAATTTCTTTAACAAACTATGAATTATTATTTTTAAATATTTTATCATATACTCTAAGTTTTTACAATTACTCTCACTACATTCAATAATTCTCTATTTTTTCAATAGTTTTATAAAAAAATACTATAAGTAAATGATTTTTTTCTTGATTTTATATATTTTTGCATCGGCTTCATTAAAAATTTTAAATTTAAACTCTTTAAAAGTAGAAAGTTTTTTCTTAAAATTCCATTAAAATAATAAATAAATTAATCCTATAGCTATAATAATTTGACTTATTGAAATTAATCCTGCATAAATTATAGATTTTTTTCCTTGTTCCATTAAATCTTTAAATTTTACATTCATCCCTATAGCAGCTAACGCTATAACTTCAAAGTATTCTCCAACTTTATGTGCTCCATCACTAATAGAGTCTGGTATTATTCCAAAACTACATATAATAGCTAGTATGAAAAATACTATTATGTACCAAGGTATTTTAACCTTCATTCTATCTTCTCTCACATCACAAGGTTCCCCATTTTTTTTCTCATCTCGTTCTGTCATTTTACCTAAAATTATTACTACAACAGTTAAAAATATTATTCTTATTATCTTAAAAATAGTAGACATATTAGAAATTTGAGGACTTATAAGTGCTCCAGAAGCAACAACTTGCCCTACTGATTGTAATATTCCACCTATCATTGCTGAAGTTTTGAACTGTGACTGATTATATAATCCAAGAGTTATAAGCGGTAAAATAAACATAAGAATGGTTCCTATTAAATTTACCATTGCTATTGATATTGATTTATCCTTTTTATCCGCATTTATAACTTCATCAGTTGCTCCTATGGCTGATGACCCACATACTGCATTACCCGCACACATTAATAATACGAATTTTTCTTTAAACCCTAACTTCTTCCCTATAAAATAAACTAATATTATTGTTAACGTCATTTGAAGTATTATGAATAAAAATCCATTCCATCCCACTGATAAAACCTTATTTATGTTTAATATTACTCCAAGAAGAGCTATTGCCCAAGATAAGAAAAATTTTTCTGAAAATTTTATTCCTTTAGAATATTTTTCACCTCTTATGAAAGTATTTCCCACAATAATTCCTATAATAATTGAAAATGTTGCTGCACCTACTTCTGGCACGAAAACATTTATAATTTTACTTATTACTGATATTAATAAACATACAATTATTCCAGGAATCATTAAATTTATCTTTTGTTTCATCAATTCACCTCTAAATTAGTAACTATACTAAATATTTTGATTCCCCATCACTTGTTTAAGACTTATAATTCTAAAATACCATTATAGGTCTTTATCTTTATGCGAACTAAAAATATAACTAAATATTTCACTACGAAATAAAAGAAAACCTGAATCATTAAATTAAGCTTTAGGTTTTCATTCATTTATTATAATAATCATTAAATTAAAATTAGTAAAATACTATTATTTTATAAGTACAATAAGCATTTAGTTATCAGAGTTTTCTAATTGATTTATATATATGACAGGAATTTTTTTCCCCTTATGCTCTCTAACATCTAAAGTACCTTTAACTCTTACATAATCACCTGTTTTAAAATTAGCATCTACATTTCCTATACAAGTTATTCCTAAAAATTTTGAATCTGCCATACAGCAATTCATATCTATTTGAGTAATAAAAAAATCTCCAACTTCAATATTTTCTTTATACAATAATCCTTCAACTGTAATAGGTACATTTTTATATTCTTCTGTATCTTCTAAAATTACTTCCACAAATTTATGAAAATTTCCTTTATCTATTAAAACATTATCCTTCTGAAAACTTACTTCATGATTGTGATTTTTACCATGATTATGTCCTTCATGTTCTATAACTACCCCCTTCATTATTAAAGAGTTTCTCAATATATCTGTACTAGAAACAACTATCAATGTTGCTATAAATAAAATATAAAATATATATCCTTTTTTTATCCCTCCTCTTGAAGGAACAGTAAATATATCTTTTATTTCTATTAAAAAAATAAGTGCTAGAAATATTAAAGTTAATATAATATATATTTTCATACTACTAACTACTAAGGAAAATAAATTACCTGAAATTAGTAAAAACCCTATAAAAAATAATAATATTCCTAATAGAATAACCCATATAAACTGATTTAAATTAAATCTTCTCATAAGTTCACCCCTACTTTATAAAATAAGTACACAACTAACAAATATTAATGCAGTTACAGCAAATGTTAACTTTAATACAAATGATTTTTTATATGATGCTAATAACATTGTTATATTTTTCAAATCTATCATTGGACCTATTAATAAAAAACCTAAAATACTTCCAGTACTAAAAGTTCCTAAAAAACTTCTTGCCACAAAAGCATCAGCTTCAGAACATAAAGATAAAAGAAAAGATATTAACATTAAAAAAGTAATTCCTATAATAGGATTAAATCCAATTGTCTGTGAAATATATTCTGTTAGGCTCATTTGAAATATTGTAGCTAAAAAAGAACCACCTATGAAAAACTTCCCTATATCATAGAATTCTACTGAACTCATCTTAAGTAAAGTTACTAATGTGTTTTTATTAGCTTTTTTTATATCCTCACATCCACAATTACATTTATAATAATTTGTATCATAATTATTCTTTAAAATCTTTTCATTTCCTGAAAGGACATTCATTATTAATCCAGCTATTATTGCTATAAAAATTCCTAAAATAACTCTTAATAAAACAAACTTTAAATTACCATCAAAAGCATAATAGGTTGATGCTATTACTATAGGATTCACTATAGGTGCTGCTAACATATAAGTTATAGCTACATTTATAGAAACCCCTTTTTTTATTAAACTTCTCGTTATAGGAACTGTTACACATTCACATATTGGGAAAAATAATCCCATGAAAGCAGCTATTATAGATCCTAAAATCTTATTTCTTGGCATTATTCTATTAATAAATTCCTCTGTTAAAAATAATTGCATCACAGAGGAAAGCACTGCCCCTAAAACTATAAAGGGCAATGCTTCTAGCACCATACTAGAAAATATTATAGAAAATTTAATTATAATTGATTCCATATAAATTCCCTACTCTCTAAACCTTAACTAATTATTCTAACCTTCTGTATCTTTTCTTCCAAATCTCTTTTTTCCCTAGTTGCTACTATATGTGCATGATTATTCATTCCTTCTAAAAGTTTGATATACTTTTCTTCTGATTTTCCTGTTATAGTATTGCAGTAATTTAAAATTATAAGGTCACTAGCTTCAATTGCTGGAATTATCAAATGAGGCAAATTTTTTAGAAAAGAATTTAATGTTCCTGAATTAACAACTGTTACTATTCCTGTTACTCTAAAATATGCCCTTAACTTTATACTATTAAATAAGTTCAGTGTTTTAGTTATATCAGAAATTCCATTACTCTCCAGCACTAATCTAGAAGGCTTATAAAACTTTATAATTCTTATTAATCTTTCTATTGTTAATTCCTCATTTGACTTAAATCTTTTAACATTTACATTAAATTTATTTTCAATATCTAAATCAATCTTCTCTTTTCCACCTTCACATTGTATAACTACTACTTCTTCTCTTTTAACTGTTTTCTTTAAAAAACCATTTAAAAAAGTAGTTTTTCCAGATGAAAGAAATCCATTTATAATTTCCACCGAACATTTTCTCATAATTACTTCCTTCTTTCTTTTAAAAACAATTCCTTAAGATTATTCTTATTAAGATTCTTTCCTATAACACAAATTCTTCCTGTATAATCACTTTTAAAATCTTTTATATCCACATTCTTTGGAACATAATCAAATTGAATCCATTTCCCATCTTCTATAGGAACTATTCCTTTGGCTCTAAGAACTTCTCCATAAACGTCAGTTCTATCTAAATCATTTAATAATTTATTTAACTTATATTTATTAAATCTTTTTGTCGTTTCTATACCTATATTTTCAAAAACCTTATGAGCAGAATTATTATTATTTCTCACATTAATTTTTCCTTTGAACATCTGCATTTCATGAGTTAAGTTTTCTTTTGGCATCTTAGCTACTTCCATTATTCTTTTAGCTGTCATTTTTTCTAAAGGCGTTGTTATTACTTTTAAAGTAGACTTTATACTCTTTATGCTATTACATACTTCATCAACCTCTTCAATTTTTAAAGTTTCTGTTCTATTTAATATAATTAATTCCGCTGACTCTAATTGATTTTTATAAAATTCTCCAAAATTATCTAAATAGTATTTGTAATTACTTGCATCTACTAAAGTTATTTTCATATTTATATTTACATTATTTAAATTTGAACTTTTTATAGATGAAAGAACTTCTGAAAATTTAGCAACTCCTGATGGTTCAATAATTATTCTCTCAGGCTTATACTTTTCTGCTACCTCTTTTATACTTTCTTTAAAATCCCCTGTTATGCTACAACAAATACAACCTGATGTTATTTCCTTGACTTCAATTTCACCACTACTTAAGATAGTTCCATCAATAGCAACTTCACCATATTCGTTTTCTATAATTGCAATTTTTTCTTTATACAATTCTTCATCTATGAGCTTTTGAATAAGAGTCGTTTTCCCAGCTCCTAGAAAACCAGATATAATATCTATTTTCATCTAATCGCTCCTTATAATTTCTCCTTTAAATCTTATTCTTTCTCAATTCTTTTTATTACAAAAAAAGATGAAGTCATTTATAAGACTTCATCTTTTACTTATATAGACACTAAATTTAATTTTACATTTAATGTTTATTATATTTTTTTACTCTTTATACCTCTTTATATACTAAGCATGTATTTTTTCTTCTTTCACTTTTTCATTTAATCTAGTTTCTTCTACTATAGTTTCTTTTATTGCTCTAGCATCTATTTCCATTTTCTTTTCTAATGTTGGACTTATAGCTTTTACAAACATTTTTAAGAAGTTATATAAAACTGTAAAGATTACGTAAGTTGCAATAAATATTTCTACATTTCCAAGGAAAGTAAATACCTTACTTAAATCAGCATGACCCTGATTATTAAAATACACTCCTAATTTAAAAGCAGCTAATGTTGCTATAGCTAAAGGGA
>CAUWDH010000045.1:0-31825 GCA_963557775.1 uncultured Sarcina sp. | reverse complement strand
TATATACAATTAATAATAATTAAATTATATATAATACCAATAAATAAAATTAAAAGAGTTAATGTTTCTATATTTTAGGAGCATTAACTTTTTTTATATTAAATTTAAAATTAATTTTCAGTAAGTTTTTAATGATTTTTTCAATGAATTATTCGCATGAATAATCATTTTAAAGTAGCTATTATTTTTTATGGGAGGTGAAGTTAATATATGGATATTCAAAAAGAGCATTTTAATGGAGTGTATTCTACTATTTTTGAACATATGGGTGAAAAAGTTACAAGAGAAATACATAGTGTATTTGGAGGTCAACAATTTAATTTTCCTAAGAAATTATACTCTAAAGAATATGTAATTAAATATTTACAAGAGAATTACAATGGTAAAAATGTAAGAAAATTAGCTAAAGAATTAGATTATTCAGAGAGATGGGTTCAATCAATAATAAATAGAAATAATATTAAATTTAGATAAAAATATTTAAAGATTGATAAATTTCGACAAAAAATAAAATTAAAATATAGTAATATTGTATTAAATGAAATTGCTGGAATGAGGGAGGTAGTTTAATGAATGTTTTTGATGCTGGAGGATTAACAGCGTTAATTGCACTTATATTTACATTAATATTAGGAACAGGGTTTTTTATTCTAATTAATAATATTTTTGAGATATGGTATTTAGGATTTGGAGCAATGGTTGGTGAGTGGCTTCTATGTTGTGCTGTAGGTGCTTTCATAGTTAATTGGATGAGTGGATTAATTGGAGGAATATTTACAGTATTATGGATTTTGATAAAACTAGCTATAGTTATAGCAGTTTTATTTCTAATAGGTTCTTTTATTTATTCTAAAATTAAAGGGGAGAAATAATTTAATAAAGGGGGAGATAAGTATATGAATAAGAAAAATAAGTCTATAATAATAGGATTAGTTGTTCTTATACTGTTATTTATAGTAGGAATTATAGGTAAAAGAATCAATGAAGAAAATGCAGTAATAAAGAAAGCCGAAGTAGCTATTAATAATGGTGATTATGATAATGCAAGGGATATATTATATACTGTTGTTGATGGAAATAATAAAAAAATAGATAAATTATGGAATGTGGTTGTTAGTTACCAAAAGGCTCAAAGTTCAGGAGTAGATTCTGGATTGAAATATCTTAATGAAATTGATAGCAGTTATAAAAAATATGATAGATTAAAAGATGATGTAGAAAATCTAAAAAAAGAATTGTTAAATGTTAAAAAAATAAGAAAAGAATTTTTAGTAAAAATAGAAGAGGTTAAAAGCTTAATTGAAAAAGGAGAATATGAACAAGCAGAAGAATTAAGTAAAGAAACATCAGAATGGCAATATATAGAACAAGCAGATATAAATACTATGTATGACTTACACGTAAAAGCTAGTGAATTGTTATCTAATCAAAGAAAAGATAATTATGCTAAAGAAGAGGCTGAAAGAAAAGAAAAAGAAGCTTTAGAAAAAGAGAAACAAAATAAGTTGAAGATTGAAACAGACGAGAATAACTTTTCAAAAACAGTAGCACAAGAAATGTTAGATAAAATGAATGCTGATAATGGAAATACACGTAATTTCTATGAGCTATCATCAGATTTAAATATAGATGAAACTGGTAAAAAGTATTTTGATGTTGTAGCTAAAGATAAGGATTGGATAAAGTTTGATGATAATACAATATTAGCGAAATATAGATTGTATTCTAATGGAGAGTTAGTAGAAATACAACAATAAAAAAAAAAGAGGGTTGAACCTCTTTTTTTTTTACAAAAATGAGAAATATCAAGTAAAACTGCGAAATTAAAAGTTGGAAGAGAATTTCCAATAGTATATTTAAGGATTATTTTAAATAATAAATACAAAAAAGTAATAAATTAGGAGGTTTTTAAGCGAGGAAGTCTAGGAGGAAAAAAGATAAAAAATTTTAAGCCTAGACTTCCTAGACAGGATAAAAATTTAAAAAAAGTAAATTAAAGTTAAAAAATAAAATTCATAATTTATTGGAAATAGCTGAAAATGGCTTGAAATAGCCAAAAATGATTTTGGCGTTTTTGGTTTGTTTAGTGTATCATAACAAACGTAGAAGCGATTCATTACCTTACTTAATAAAAATAAGTGAGGAGAAAATGTATGTTAGAAGATGAAAAAATCATAGAGTGTGAAGAAATGGGAATAGAGTTTTCAAAGAAAACTGGAAAGGTAAAATCCTTCAATCCTAATAAATTTGCCACTTTTACAGCTAAAAAATTACAAATTATCTATAATAAAGATTCATTTTATGTATATAACGATGGTATATGGAATAAGATTTCTGATATGTACTTATTTCAGAAATTAAGAGGTAAGCTACAAACTTATTCGGATAATATATGGTCTTTGAAAAATGAAAAGGAATACATAGGAGCTTTAAAAAGAATAGTATTTTTTGAAGAGGAACTTAACTCTAACAAAAGATATATAAATCTTAGAAATGGTATGTTTGATTTAAACACATATAGCTTAATGGAACATAGACCTGAGTTCTACAGTAGTATTAGAATACCTGTTGATTACAATGAAGAAGCTGAATGTCCTAATTTCATTAGATTTCTTAATCAATGTTTTAATGGTGATGAAGAAGCTATAAATCTTGCACAAGAATGGGTTGGGTATATTTTAACAGCAGAAACAAGAGCACAAAAAGCACTAATCTTATACGGTCTAGGAAAAAATGGTAAAGGAATTTTCATTGATATCATTAGTGAACTTATTGGTCAAGAAAATATTTCAAGTATACCAATGAATGAACTTAGTAGACCATTTTCTAGAGTATGTATATATGGAAAGTTAGCTAACATTAGCAACGAGAACGAGTTTAATGGGGCTTCTCTTAATACTCAATATTTTAAGGCTATAGTTGGTGAAGACATAATAACTGCTGAACAGAAAAATCAACCTGTAATTCAGTTTAAGCCTACTGCTAGAATGGTATTTTCAACAAATAATCTACCTCATACAAATGATGGAGGTTATGCGTTTATGAGAAGATTATGTATGCTTCATTTCAAAAATGTAGTTAAAGAAGAAGATAGAGATTTCTATTTAAGAGAAAAACTAAAAGAAGAACTTAATGGAATATTTAATTGGGCTTTAGTAGGTCTAAGGAGATTAAAAGAAAATAATTTTAGATTTTCTGAATGTAACAGTTCCAATAAATTACTTAAACAGTATGAAATGGAACTTAATCCGATGATACTATTCTTTGAGCAATGCGTTGAAAAAGAACATAGTGACCATAGAGAAGATAATAGAATAATCTACAATACATACAAAAGCTGGGCTAGAGCTAATGGAATGGAAGGACAAGCTAAAATAAGTGTTCAAAAGTTCTGGAGGAAATTTGATGCTTATGCTAAGTCATTAGGATATGAATGTGAAAGTAAGAAATCAAATTCATTTAGATACCATACTGGAGTAAAAATAGTTGGATGTTTTAGGATTTCATTAGATGATTCTAGAATATTTGGACAACTAGGTGGCTAATTGGTGGCTAAGATAAAATGCTGAAATTTAGATGTACCAACAACTAGGGCTAAAGGACTAAGAAAATTCATGAAATATCAAAAAGAAGATGTTTCATGAATAATAAACTGAAAGAAGGTGGTAACATATGCGTCCATACGTCCTAGACTACATAAATCAATAGAATAGACTTGAGACTAAGAGACTGAGAAAAGGACTGAGTGAGTCCTAAAAGTGAGGTAATGAATAAATCAAGTAATAAGCAAAAGGAGATTAAAAAATGGCAGTAGTAAAAAGATGGTCAAAACCGAAGGTTAAATATGAAAATATGAGAGAAGAATATGAAAACAAAGAAACAATAGAAGAAACAGTAGAAGAAATTGAAGAAGTAACCCAAGAACAACAGTACAATTTAGAAAACTTTAAGGCTTCTAAGTCTAAACAGAAAAGTGTAATAAAAATCAATCAAGGAGTAGCTACTATAATAAATACTGAAAAAAGTGGTAAAAGGATTGTCTTTTCAAATAATGTCATGGAGGAGTTAGGTAATCCACCTAAAATACTAATTTCATGTTCAGATAATGCAATTGCTGTAGGAGAAAGATTACCAGACAATCAAAACTTTTTAAGTATAAAATACTCTAAAACAAAAGGGACTATATATTCTGCTGGTATAGTAAATGAGCTAACCGAAATGTATCAATTAGATTTTAGCAACAGAACTTCAATTACATTTTCAGAAGTTAATTATACTACATACGAAAATTATAAAGTAGCGATAATAACTATAGATTAAGTGGAAGGTAATAACATATGAATGAATTAACAATAGACGATATAGTTGAAGCAATAACAGAGATACTAAGCCTATACATAATAGCTTCAAAAATAGATGGGGTAGAAGAAAATTAGAAAATCTACTAATCATTGAACTTATATAGTTCGGTGCTTAGTGAAATTAAATGATTTAGGAGGAGTACATAATGGAGAGCAATAGAAAAATAGAAAAGATAAGATTAGAAGATTCAATAATTCAAATATGTGAGAATAGGACAAGCATAAAAGAACAAGAAGAAATAATGAATAGTGAATGGTTCATAAATTGGATTAAAGAAAATAATCAATAAAAAATAATCAATAAGTAAGCAGAAAATAGAAAAATAAAAGGAGAGATAAATATGGCAATCATAAAGAAAGATGGAGTAAGTGTAAAAATAGAAGAAGGATATAAGAAATGTAAAATAGTAAGCTGTGAATTTAATGACAAAAAGATTGTTAAGGGTAAAGTTTTTGAGCAAGGATATATAACTTTTGAAATAGAGAATGGAACATCAATAAAACAATACATGCTTATAGCCCCTTGGACTACATACTTATTTTATAAATTAATTAAAGCTATTAAAGGAAGTGATTTTAATGTATATGATGAGTATGAAAAATTTAATATGAATGAATTAATAGGTGCTGAAGTTGTAATAGAATTAAAAATTGAAATTAAAAATGGTGGAGAATATATGAATGTTACTAATGTTTATAATATCGAAGATGGTGAAATTATTATAGAACATGACAGAAAGTTAAAAGAAGAGAGATATTCAGAAATGGAGAAAAACAACATGATGAGCATGGAGTACATAAATAACAAGGTAGATTTGCTTTAATCAGAATAGAGCTTTAAAAATTAATAAAGATTTAGAAGTTATCCTATAGTGGGTAACTTCTAAATAATCTAATTCTTAAATGATATAAAAATAAAAGTTAAGTATATATTATAAATTTGATTAGAGATTAGGAGGAGTTCTATGGGATTTAAGAAATTGGTTAATGATATAAAAGTTGAGAAAAGAAGGAAATTAATTGCCATATATTGCCGGGTGAGTACTGAAGAACAATCTGAGAACGGTTACAGTATAGATGAACAAGAAAGATTACTAGAAGAATGGTGTAAGAAGATGGGATATGTAATCTATAAATGCTATTCTGATAGAGGAATAAGTGGAAAAAACATAAAAGATAGACCAGCATTAAAAGAACTTTTAAGTGATGCTAAAGCAGGAAAGTTCGATATGGTTATATCTTGGAAGATAAACCGTGTAAGTAGAAAGTTAGAAGATGTTTTAAAGATTGTAAATCTATTAGAGAAAAACAATATAACATTCAAATCTTATTCAGAACCTTTTGAAACAGATACACCAGCAGGAAGAATGCAATTTCAAATGATGGCTTTAATAGGAGAGTTTGAAAGGGGGACTATTGCACAGAATGTTAAGATGGGGATGATTGCAAAGGCAAAATCTGGAAATTGGTGCGGTGGACGAGTCTTAGGATATGACTTAGTACCTAATAATTCACCAGAAGAAGAAAAAAAGGGAAAAAATAAACT
Organism: uncultured Sarcina sp.; assembly: GCA_963557775.1. Classification (GTDB taxonomy): domain Bacteria; phylum Bacillota; class Clostridia; order Clostridiales; family Clostridiaceae; genus Sarcina. Next base: position 25,918 of record CAUWDH010000045.1, on the reverse strand, counting down.
AAAAATAAATGAAAAAGAAGCTGAAATAGTAAGGTTTATTTTTAATGAATATAGCAAAGGAAAAGGATATAAAGCTATAACTAATCAAATAAATAAGTTAGGATATAAAACTAAGAAAGGAAATGATTTTTCAGTAGGAAGTATAAGAGATATACTAACTAATCCAGTATACATAGGAGAAATAAGATATAATGTAAGACAAAATTGGAGTGAAAAAAGAAGAAGAAATATAAATCCTAATCCAATAAGAGTTAAAGGAAAGCATGAAGCTATTATAGATAGAGAGCTATGGGATAAAGTTCAATTAATTTTAGAAAGCAAGAAAGGAAAGCCTTCAAGAATATATGATGGAGAATATCCATTAACAGGGATATTAAGATGTCCTAAGTGTGGAGCTGGCATGGTGATTTCTAGGACAACCAATACATTAGCAGATGGTAGTAAAAAGAGAATAGCTTATTACTGTTGTGGTAATTGGAAGAATAAAGGAACTTCAGTATGTAATAGTAATACAATAAGAGTAGATAAAGCTAATGAATATGTGTTTAAAAAGATTGAAGAATTAGTATCTAATGAAGCAATGATTAAAGCAGTTGTTAAAAATATTAATAAGGAAAGAAAAGATAAAGTTAAACCAGCTAAAAGATTGTTAGGTGACATAGATAAAGAGCTAGAAAAACTGGACAAAAGAAAACGAAAAATCTTTGAAGCATATGAGGATGACATTCTAACTAAAGAGGAGTTTCAAACTAGAAAGAATGAACTAAATGAGAAAATAAGAACTTTAGAAGAAGAAAAGAAGCCATTACTAAACACAATTTCTGATGAGGTAAGTGAAGAAATACCATATGAGTTCATTAAAGATATACTTATGAATTTCAGTAAAATATTAAATAGTAGTATAAGTAGAGAGCAACAGAAAAAGTTACTACATATGATAATATCTGAAATAACAATGAATGAATCAAGAGAAATAGACTCAATAAAACTTAATATAAATGATAAATTAGTTGATTATCTAGTAAAAGAAGGAGGAGTACCTATTAAGGGTATTCCTTCTTCTTTTATGTTAAGAAATATTATCGTTAGTGTATTGAATATTTATATAGAAATATAAATATATATTGGGTAGTGAAAATAAATTACAAAATGATATAATATTAGTTATAAAATTACAATTTTGTAACTAAGGAGATAATATGGGAGATAAATTATTATTTAAAAAACTAAAGAGAGATGATATTTTTGAAAATTCATTTAATGATTTTATTGAAAATAACGAAATAGAATTTAAAAGCATGAGGGGGTCTAATATAGCAATATTATACGGACCGAATGGTACTGGGAAAACTAGTTTAGCTAAAACTTTAGATAATAATAATAAAGATATAAATAGTGAATTTATTGTTAGATATAAAGGAAAGGATTATGATGAAAAAACTAATAGTATATTTCATGTTATAAATGACCAAAACAACAGAAATATAATTGCTGGAGAAACAAGTGACTATTTTATTGGAGACAACATTAAGCGAGAGTGTGAATTGAAGAAATATATTGATTTAGAATTCAATAAATTATTTAAAACTACAATTCCCAAAATTTTAAAAGAAAAGTTTTTTGTATCAAGCGGTAAAAATGAGCTAATAAATTATATTTCAGATATTGATATAAAGACATTTGTAAAAGACATAGTTAATAAGCAATCAAAAGGAAGTAATATAGATATAAAATCTTTTATAGATAAAATTGAAAAAATGGCACTTATTGATGAAATTGATATAACAGATAAATTTGAAGAATATGAATATGTTAAGAGAAACTTTGTAGATAAAAAATCTGTTATATATAATATAATAAATATTACTGATATTAGCATGAATAAAAATGTTAGAAAAATTGAGGAAAGTGAAACAGCTTTAACAATTTTAGAGAAATTTAACTATTTAGATGAATGTGTAGTATGTGAAAATACTAATATTGATAAAGATGAATTAATTAATAGGAAAAAAAGTACTAAAGATAATATTATTAAATCAATGGATGAAAAAACTAAGAGCATAGTAAGTGACATTATTGGACAAGTAGACAAAGGGAGTAATGACCCATTTAAAATAAAAGATATACTACTTGAATCAATAGCAGTAGGAGATATAAAATTAATTTTAGAATTACAAAAGTGTATAAAAAAGTACTTTGAAATATTTGATAATGAAATAAATAACTTATTTAAAAAATGTTTAGATGATAGTGATTTAAAAGAAAAATATAAAGAATATATTGAAATTTTAAAAGAGAAACCAGAGATAACAGATGAGGAGCTATTATTTATTAAAAATATAGTAAGTGAAAGTATAGGGAAAGAAATAGAACTTGAGAGAGATATAGAGAGTGGAAATAAATTTAATTTATTTTTGAATGGTGAAGACATTTTAAATATTGATAGAGAAGAATTACATTTAAGTAATGGTGAACAGAATTTTATCTCACTAGCATTTGAATTTTTAAAGGCTAAAAAATCTAAAGCACAAATCATTATTTTAGATGACCCTATTTCTAGTTTTGATTCAATATATAAGAATAAGATTGCATTTTGTATTATTAGATTTTTACAAAAGAAAAAGGTATTAGTTTTAACTCATAATACAGATTTGATAAGATTATTGGAGTATCAACTTAGGAATTGTTTTAATCTATATTTATTTAATAATAGTGATGAAGCTAATAATGGATTTATAAGTGTAAGTAAAAAAGAACAAGAAATTTTTCTTAATTTGGATAAATTACTTAATTTATTTAGAAAAGATATATTAAGTGAAGTTAAGAATGAAAGAGCATATTTAATATCAATGATTTCTTTTATGAGAGGATATTCTAATATAATTGGTGATTCAGAAAGTTATAAAAAATTATCAAAGGTTATGCATGGATATGAAAAAGAAAAAATTGATTTAATAGAAATATATAATAAATTATTTTGTGATGGAGATTGCTTAAAAGAATTATCAAAAATAATTAATTATAGTAAAAATATAGATATATTAGAGACATATAAAAGTTTAATAGATAATAAAGAAAGTTTATTTAGTAGCAAATGTGAGGTAACAATTGAAGATATAATTAACTTAGATTTAAAAGATTTAGAAATCATAAATAAAAATAATTATCCATTATTGAATCGCACACTTATTCATACTCTAAATTATTTGATTTTAAGATTAAAAGTAGAGAAGGTACTTATTGAAAAATATAATATTGAAATAAAAGAAAATATGCTATTACAAGAGATTATTATGTCTGCATTTAAAGAGAATCAAGATGATTCAAATGAAAAAATTAAGAAAAAAACTAAGGATAGAGTATTTTTTACTTCTAGAAAAACTTTATTAAATGAGTTTAATCATTTTGAAGGAAATATGAATATATTTCAACCAGCTATAGATATAACGAATAAAGCTTTAGAAAAAGAGAGAGAAAGTATTATTGAATATTTAGAAAATCTAGAAAATTAATAATTAAAAACCTCACTTAATACTGATACGGAGAACCGTATCATAAGTAATGTATAATTTTAAAGTAATAAATTAATGCTTACCAATGCTAATTAATATATTTATCAATAAATTATAGCTATTGTATGTATATTTATGAGAATATAATATTAATAATAATTAACTATAATAAGACTCATAAAAATTATTAAATTAAGATGGTTGCTATTTAGAATGCACAAATTATAAGAGTAAATAGAGATATATATCTAAAGATATTTTCTAGCATCTGAAAAGTTTGAATTATGTCGAATTTAGATAAATAAGGTATTAAACTATTTAGTAATAATATAAATTTTGGAGCAGTTAAAAAGCAATCATTAATGATAGAATATATGGTATAATATTGTAAAAATATATAATAATAATGTAGATAAGAGGGATTGTATGAAAAATGATGAAAGAATGTTGAATGCTGTAATAGCAAATTTTAGAGAAGAAAATAAAATAAAAAAGGAAAAATTAGCATTTGATTATTTTACTATATCACAAATATTAAAACATGTAGATATTGATTTTAATGATATTGATGAGTGTTTAGTTGATGGTGGCTTGGATGGAGGAATAGATTGTATAGGTATATTTGTTAATGACAAGTTATTACATTCTATTGAAGAATTAAATGAAATTAAGGATGATATAAATCAAAAGACAGAGCTTGACATATATATTATACAAAATAAGGATCAAAATTCTTTTAAAGAATCCGTATTTGAAAAATTGATACCAACTTTTAGAGATATTTTTAATTATGATTTAGAACAAAAAGATTTAAAAAAAAATTATAATCCATCATTGTTAGAAAAAATATTATTATTGAGAGAATCGGTTGATCAAATAATGATAAATAGCAATAATGTTAAATTACATATTATTTATGCATGTAAAGGTGATACTAAAAATATATCAGAAGGTGTTAAACATAAAAAAAACACATTAGAAAGTATTATAAGAGAGTTAATATCTATTCCTAATATAGAAATAGATATTTTAGGAGCAAATGAATTAAGAAGTTTATATGTAGATAGGTCAGAGGATGAATTGATTTTAAAGTATGAATCTCAGATGAGTTTTGAATCTGAAGAAGGTAATAATAGTGGGTATATAGCAACAGTAAATTTAAAACATTACTTTAATTTTGTTACAAAAGATAAAAAAGTAAGGGAAAGTATATTAGAAAGTAATATAAGGCATTTTCAAGGAAATGTAACAGTTAATAGAGGAATTGGTGATACATTATTAAAAAGTAAAGATATTCAATTTTGGTGGTTAAATAATGGGATAACTATTCTGGTATCAGAGATAGTACCGTTGCCTAATAATAAATTGAGATTAAAAGATCCACAAGTTGTTAATGGGCTTCAAACTACTTTTTGTATAGTAGAGTATTTAAGGGATAATTATGATATGGAAGAAAGTAGAACAGTTTTAATAAAAATAATTAAAACTAACGATAATAAGTATATAGATAAAATAATATCTTCAACCAATAGTCAAACTGAAGTAAGACCTGCAGATTTAAGGGCGACTGATGATTTACAAAGAGATATAGAACAGTATTTCTTAAGCAAAGGATATTATTATGATAGAAGAAAAAATTATTACAAAAATTTAAAGAAGGAAAGAAATAAAATATTTAATATTGCTAAAACAGCACAATATATAGAAACTATACTATTTAGGAGACCTCATGCAGCAAGATCTAATCCAACAACTTTACTTAAAGGAAATGAAAGTTATACAAGAATATTTAATAAGAATATAAATATTGAAGCATACTTAAAGTCATGTATAATTTACAAGGTAGTAGATTCGTTTATTAAAGAATTTGATACAGAATCTGATATCTTATATGCGAAATATGGTGTATCTATGAAAAACTTCACATTTCATATAATGTTAATAATAGTAGCTATAAAGAGTGGAAAGAGCATTATAAATGATGATGAATTATCTAAAATAAATATAGAAAATATAAATAAAAATGATATGGATAATGCAATAGATGTCTTAATGAAATCAATACAAATATTAATTGATAAAAATCCAACAGAAAATGTTTTAGGATTAGCGAAATTAAAGACATTAACAGATCAAATATTAAGTACTATAGTAGTTTAGGAGTCGAATAAAATATTATTTACAGTAATTTAGTTTATAAAAGTTTGATAAAATATAAATAAGAAAAACTCAGTATTGGTAACACTAAGCAATCCTTAGAACATTTATTTTTTTAGGTCATTGGATGAAATTAAATATGGATTTAATTCAGAGTTTAAAGCAATATTCTTGATCGAATGAGTGTTTTCTCTCTTTACCTAAAGTAGTTAAGGAGAACTGTACCATAAATAGGTGAAAATTTTTATATGTGTTATACAAAATTAAAATTAGTAAAAATAATTAAATTGAGTATATAATCATTATGTAATTGAATTATGATAGTATTGATTAATATTGAATCTATTAGGGAGGAAGATTAATGACTTTAATGAAAAATATGGCATGGTATGAATTTAATGAAAGAAAGGATAAAGATATAGTAATATTACCTGTAGGATCTGTAGAGCAACATGGACCTCACTTACCACTGTATACAGACACAATAATATCAGAAGGATTTTCTAATCTTCTAGCAGATAGAGTAAATGGCATAGTAATGCCAGCTATAAACTATGGATATAAATCTCAACCTACATCTGGAGGAGGACCATTATTTCCAGGTACAATAGATTTAAATGGAACAACACTAATAGCATTAGTAAAAGATATTATAGAAGAATTGATAAGAGATGGTGTTAAGAAGATAGTTTTAGTAAATTCTCACTTTGAAAATCAAGCATTTTTATTAGAAGCAATAGACTTAGTAAGTAGAACTATGCCTAAAGGAACAAAAATTATAATGATGAGTTGGTGGGATTTAATAACTCAAAAAACTATTGATAAAGTTTTTGATGAAGTTGAGTTTCCAGGGTGGGCATTAGAACATGCTGCTATTACAGAAACATCTTTAATTTTAACTTTTAATCCAGAGGCTGTTCATATGGATAGATTAATAGATGAAAAAATAGAAGAAGTACCAAATTATCAAGTATATCCAATACCAACTAATTTAGTGCCAAAGTCAGGACTTTTATCAATAGGCAGAACTAGTTCTAAAGAAAAAGGTGATTTAATAGTTGAAGAAGCTTTAGAAGGAATGATAAAAATAATTAATAAAGAGTTTGGAGTGCAAATTAAGTAGAGTTTAAACAAATAAAATAAGAAATATATATTGATTAATAATACAAATAGAAGAATAAACTAAATGAAGTAATATACTTCATTTAGTTTATTTTTTTGGGCAATATTGGGGCAATAAAGGAGATGTTTTAATATTATTAAGTAAGAAATATATATAAATATGGATTAAAAAATAGAAGGGGGGATTATATGACGGAATTAATGATAATTAGTGGTTTAGTATTAATTATTTGTATAACTTCAACTAAGGTATTATATAAGTTTGGAGTACCAATTCTCCTAATTTTTATTGTTTTAGGAATGTTATTTGGTTCAGATGGATTAGTGGGTATTTACTTTGATAATTTTGAATTAACTAGTCAGTTATGTTCTATAGGATTAGTATTTATCATGTTTTATGGAGGGTTCGGAACCAATTGGAAGATGGCTAAACCAGTAGCAATTCCATCTATATTGATGTCCTCCTTAGGAGTAATAGTTACAGCTGGACTTACAGGATTATTTTGTAATTTGGTAATAAAGACTACTTTGTTAGAAGGGCTTTTAATAGGTGCAGTGGTTGCATCAACAGATGCAGCATCAGTATTTGCAATTTTAAGAGCTCAAAAATTAAATTTGAAGGGTTCCTTAGCATCATTATTAGAAGTTGAAAGCGGAAGCAACGATCCAATTGCCTATATGATGACTATTACAGTATTAACTATAATGAAAAATGCAGGGGAATTAAGTTTAAGTAAAATAGTTCCTATGATATTTATGCAGATTATCTTTGGATTAGTTATAGGTTTTTTACTTGCTAAGGGAACAGTATATATACTTAGATATTCAAACTTTGAGATAGAGGGGTTTTACACAATATTTATAATGGCAGTTGCAATACTTTCTTATTCACTTAGTGAGCTTTTAGGTGGAAATGGATACTTAAGCGTGTATATTGCAGGAATAATAATAGGAAATAGTAAAATTCCTCACAAAAAAAGTATATTTCATTTCTTTGATGGAGTTTCTTGGATTATGCAAATAGCTTTGTTTTTCATGTTAGGTTTATTATCTTTTCCATCAAAATTATCTTATGTTACAGGAATTGCAATATCTATATCTATATTTATGATATTTGTTGCAAGACCGGTGGCTACATTTATAATACTTAGTCCATTTAAATTCACAAGAAATGAAAAACTCTTTATATCATGGGTTGGACTTAGAGGGGCAGCATCAGTTGTTTTTGCAATTCTTGCAGTTACTTATGGAGTTAGTATAGAAAATGATATATTTCATATAATATTTTTTATAGCTTTATTTTCTGTTTCAATACAAGGAACATTTATACCTAAGATTGCAAACTTATTAAACTTAGTTGATAATGAAGAGAAAAGTTCTGTATTAAAAACATTTACTGATTATACTGGAAAGATTAATACTGATTTATTAGAAGTTAATGTAACAGAAAAAAGTAAGTGGGTAAATAAAACTATTATGGATGCAAACATTCCAGAAGAAATACTTATTGTAATGATAAAACGAAAAAATAATATATTAGTACCTAAAGGAGCTACAATCATAAAGGCAGGAGATATTTTAGTTTTAAGTGGTAGTAATATAAAACAGTTAATAGAATAATTTATTAAAAGGTTAGAGACTGTAGTACTCCTATATTCTACAGATAGAAGATAAACAGTCTTACCCTTATAGATAACCCACACTAAACATGCAAATGGAGTTAAAATTTTACCTAAGTTAAGTCTACGTTTATAGTTTAACCTTTCATTTTTCTAAATGCTAAAGGAGTTTTTCCGTGAATCTTTTTAAACATCTTTATAAAATTTCCACTATAATTATAGCCAACCATTTTAGAAATTTCATCAATAGTCAATTCTGTTGTAGATAGTAAATTTTCTGCTATAGCCATTTTAATAGAATTAGTATATTGATTAATAGACATATGATATCTAGCAGAAAATCCTGCTTTTAATTTTTGTTCATTTAAGAATACCATTTTGCTTAGATTTTTAATAGTAGGAGGATTACAAGCTTCTTTGGTTAAAATATCATAAGCTTTTTGGATGGCATTAACATCAGCTGCTGTTAAAGTAATATATCTATCCTTACCTATTTTTATATCTCCATAATCTAGTTGGTTAGTAAAAGTATTTTCTAAAGAGGAAGATACTTCTTTATGAATTAAAGCAATGGATTCTAAAACTTTACTTTCTAAATACAATGGAGTTAAAGTTTGAGTTTCAGCCATACTTTTTAGATTTTGAATAATGGAAACTATTTCAAGAGGAAGATAGCGATAAGTATAATTACTTATAAAATTATTAAAGTCTTTAACTTTAGGAAAATTAGGATTAATTACTTCATCAAAATATTTTTTGTAAATAGTAATTTCAACTCCATGAAAGTGTTGACCTTTTTTCCAAGTTTGTATGCCTTTAGTTTTCTTTCGAGTTACAAAAAATGATGATGGAGTAAAACTAGAAAGTGAACTATTTTCAATTTCAAATTTTGTTTCTCCAGTGTATAGTGTTCCAAAGCGTATTAATTCTTCATTATGATTAAAAGATATAGAAAAATTAGTTGGAATAGTGTAATCTCCAATAGTAAAGTCGTAATAGCCTTCTCGAGTGTATTTAATAAGGTAGCCAAGCTCGGGTAGGTTATTATTTTTATATATAGTGCAGTATTCAGATGGAAAAGCTGTGAAGGTTAATTTATTTAAAACTTTATTTTCAAAGTCTTTTAGTGTTCTAGAAATCATCTTTATCCCCCAGTTATTATAATTTTTAAAACTTTAAAGTTATTAATTTCATTTTTATAATTGTGAATTTATTTAATTATATATAACTTAAATATAAAATTACAAATCATTTAAAAAGCTAATAGTATAGTGCAATTAAATTACCTTTAATTCTTAATATACTTTACATAAAAATTGTGAATTTAGATGATAAAATTATTAAATTAGATGTTAGGATTGTATTGAGAATGAATATCATATACAATTAACATGCAAAGAAAAGTGATATAAAAATACTTGGAAAAGACATACGGGGGTAAAGATGAAAAAGAATTTATTTAAGATATTAGTAGTTTCTTGTGTAACAGCTTTATTGTTTATAGGATGTGGAACAAGAAATGATAAAGCTACAAATAAAGTAATAGAGGAAACTGTGACGGTTACTGATGCAAAGGGAGAAGTTAAAATACCTAAAAATCCTCAAAGAATAGTAGATTTAAGTGGAAATAGTGATATCTTATCAATTTTAGGTTATAAGGTCATAGGAACTGCAAATAGTGATGCCTATGATTATACTAAATTACCTACTTACTTAGAAAATACTTTAAGTGGAGCTAAAATTTTAGGTTATAGCATGCAAGATACTATGGATATTGAAGGTGTTATGAATTTAAATCCAGATTTAATTGTTATTTCAACAGTTCAAGAGAAAATGTACAAGCAATTAAGTGAACTTGCACCAACAGTTATGATTAAATCGGAAGCTTTAAATTGGAAGGATGACATTAAGAATGTTGCAAAGGTATTTAACAAGGAAGATGTAGCTGAAAAGTGGATAGCTAATTATGATACAAAAGCTAAAGATGCTGGAAATCAAATAAAAGCTAAGTATGGAGAGAATACTACATATCTTTCAGTTTTAGCAAGTGGTGGACAACTTTTTGTATTTGATGGAGCAGGCTTTGGAAGTGTTTTATATGAAGATATGGGATTAGCTAAACCAGCAGGAATGCCAAAACAAACTGATATTAGTTTACCAGTAGTAACTTATGAAGGATTAGCATCAATTAAAGCAGATTATATATTCTTAATAGCAACACCAGAAGATTTAGCACAACTTAAGAAAAATTCAATTTGGAATAACCTACCTGCGGTTAAAGAAGGAAAAGTTGTGACATTAGATTCATCACCATATTTTAACCAAGGATATAGTCCAGTAGGTAGAGAGTTACTAGTAGGAGAGATAGGTGAAATGTTAAATGAAACAAAGTAAGAAACATACAATAATATTTATAATTTGTAGTTTGTTACTTTTAATAGGAGGACTGGTTCTAGCTATAAGGTTAGGATCCGTCCATCTTACTTTTTCGGATATTTTTAATAGCATCTTTAATTATAATGGAAGTTTAGAAATGATGTTGATTAGAGATGTAAGAATTCCAAGAGCTCTTGCTGTATTATTTACAGGAGGAATATTAGGAGTAACAGGAGCTATGATTCAAGGAGTGACAAGAAATCCAATAGCAGAGCCATCAATATTAGGTGTTAGCCAAGGTGCAACTTTAGTAATAGCTATTTTTTATGCAACAGGAATTGCAATTACAACACAGAATATAATGATAGCATCATTTATAGGAGCTTTTTTTAGTGGAATCATAGTTTTAGGTTTTATATCTAAAAAAGCAAACAATAATTCAATTACAAAAATACTTTTAGCAGGAACAGCTATGAGTACATTTTTTATTTCTTTAACTACAGTAATTGGATTGCTAACAAATCAATCTCAAATGATAGGTTTTTGGGTATCTGGAGGATTTAGAAATGCAAGTTGGGCAGATGTGAAACTTGTATTATTTGTGGGAATTATAGGTCTTAGTATTGCAATTTTATTCTCACAGAAAATAAACATATTAAATCTTGGAGATGATGTTGCTATTGGGCTTGGAGAGAATCCAGAAAAAATAAGATTTATTACATTGATGGTTATGATACCTATGTGTGCAGCTGCTGTAGCAGTTGGAAAAAACATAGCTTTCTTGGGGCTTATAGTTCCTCAAATAGTTAGAAAGTTATTAGGAGAAGATTATAGAAAAAATATACCATGTTCATTTTTACTTGGAGCAGTTTTCCTAACTTATGCAGATATTGCTGCAAGGATGATATTTAGTCCTTATGAAACACCAATTGGAGTGTTTACTGCATTAATAGGAATACCATTTTTCATATCAGTAGCTAGAAAGGAGAGAGGATAATGAAAAGAAATAAATTTAAAATCATAATAATAGCTTTATTATTCTTATTACTTATCTCCTTTGGTATTACATTGTGTTGGGGTACATATAAAATTTCACCTTTAGAGGTTATAAACACTCTTTTAGGTAATGGAAGTAGACTTCAAAATACAGTTGTGTTAAGCATTAGACTTCCAAGACTTTTAGTTGGAACTTTTGTAGCTATTGCTTTAGGAACAGCGGGAGCAGTGCTTCAGACTATAACTAAGAATGATTTAGCTGACACAGGGATAATAGGTATAAATGCTGGCTCAGCAGTGGCAGCTGTTTTGTTTATTACATATGAAACAACTAATTATTACAGTGAACTTGGAGAGTTTTCAATATTTGTATTGCCTTTAATGGCAGTAATAGGAGCAGGAATTGCTTCATTTATAATATACATGTTATCAAGTAGAAATGGGATAAAACCAAAAAGGTTTTTATTAATTGGAATTGGTTTAAATGCAGGGCTAAATGCTTTTATAACCTTCTTTACCTTTAGAGGTGGTGTTGGAGATTATAATAAAGTTTTAATTTGGACTTCAGGAAGCCTTTGGGGAGCTGGATGGAGCTATGCTAAAGTTATTATTCCAATTGTACTTTTTATGTTCATATTAGTTTTATTAAATCATAAAAAATTAGATGTTTTAAACCTTTCAGATGAAGTTGCATTATCTTTAGGATTAAATTTAGAAAAGGAAAGAAAAAAATTTTTAAGTTATGTTGTTATATTAGCAGGAACAGCAACAGCCTTTGCAGGAAATATTGGGTTTTTAGGACTTATATCTCCTCATATTGCAAAGAAATTAGTGGGTTCCTATCATAAAAATTTTATTTTAATATCAGCAATAATAAGCGCTATAATAGTTATTCTTGCTGATGTTGTATCAAGAAATTTATTTTCTCCAATTGAAATTCCTGTAGGGATAACAGTATCAATAATTGGAGTACCATATTTTATTTATTTAATGATGAAGGAGAAATAATTATGGAAGCTATTAGTGTAAAGAATCTATCAGTATCCTATGAAAATAATACTATAATTGAAGATATGAGTTTAAGTATACCTAAGGGGAAAATAAGCATAATAATAGGAGCAAATGGATGTGGAAAATCAACTTTACTTAAAACTATATCAAGAATTAATAAACCTAAAAGTGGGGATATTTTTATAAATAATAAAAATATAAAAAAGATAAAAGAAAAGAATATAGCAAAGGAAGTTGCATTCCTTCCACAAGGACCTGTTTGTCCAAGTGGACTTACTGTAAGAGAACTAGTAGCTTTTGGGAGATTTCCTCATCAAAGGATAATAGGTGGATTAAATGCTCATGATAAGGAGATTATTGACTGGGCAATAAAAGAAACAGGACTTAGTGATTTTGCTGATAGAGAAATTGAAAATTTATCAGGGGGGCAAAGACAAAGAGCTTGGATTGCTATGGTATTAGCTCAAGAAACTGAAATTATAATGCTTGATGAACCTACAACATATTTAGATATGTCTTATCAATTAGAAGTGTTAGAAGTTCTTCAAAAACTAAATAAAGAAAAGAATATTACAGTGGTTATAGTTCTTCATGAACTTAATAATGCTTGTAAATTTGCAGATAACATAATTGGACTTAAAAAGGGAAAAGTTATTTGTGAAGGAGCTCCAAAAGAGGTAATTAATAAAGAAACTTTAAAAAAAATATATGGAATAGATGCGAGACTTAAGGAAAGTGAAAATGGTCAATACCCAGTATGTATTGAATATAACCTTCTTAGGGAGGGTGCATGAAAAACAAAAACTTTATAATAATAGTAATAGGGCAGATTATTTCTCTTTTTGGAAATGCAATTCAAAGGTTTAGTATGGCTCTGTACTTGTTAGAATTTACAGGAAGTACAGCTGCTTTTGCCAATATATTAGCTGTATCAACTATACCTTATATAATATTTGCACCTATTGCAGGAAAGCTTTCTGATAATATAAATAAAAAAAAGATAATGGTGTATTTAGACTTATTTTGTTCTATATTAATTGGAGCATATGCATTTATATTGCTTAAAGGAAAAGATAGTGAATTAGTAGTTGCAACAGTTATGTTTATGTTATCAGTATGTTATACATTGTATGGACCAGCAGTTGTATCTTTAATTCCACAAATAGTAGAAGAGGATAAACTAACATCAGCTAATGGAATAATAAATCAAGTTGGTTCAATCGTTAATTTTATAGGTCCAATACTTGCAGGAATTCTTTATGGATTAGTAGGCATAAAGATAATTGTAATAATAAATGCCATAAGCTTTTTCATATCAGCCATAATGGAAGTATTTTTAGATATACCAGATGTAATTAAAATAGAAGAGGGCAGTTATGCTAATGAAAAAGAGGAAAATATACTATCCTTTACTTTTATAAAGCAGTCATTTATAGATATGAAAAATAGCTTTTTATATCTAAGTAAAGAAAAAAGAGTAGTATTAGGAATTATAGCTTCATATGCTTTTTGTAATGTTTTTTTAGTTCCTATATTATCAATAGTTGCACCTTATTTTATAAATATCTTTCTAGGGCTTCCTTCAGAAGTTTATGGAATAGTAGAAGGTGTTTGTGTTTTAGGAATGATTTTTGGTGGATTATTGATAAGTGTCAAACCAAAGATGTTTTCAATGAAAAAGGTTTACTATACATATTTTCCTATGATAATAGGGGTTATATTAATATCAATTTTAGGCTTTTTTAAAATAAATAATTATGCTATAGCAGCATTGTTTGCAATTGGTGGCATGGCTATTATGTTCTCCTTAGCTTTATCAAATGTATTAACTCTAACATTTATACAAAAGGAAGTACCGGGAGACATGCTTGGGCGTATATCAGCTTTTTCAACAGCAGTAGCAACTATAAGTGTTGCACCAGGACAATTACTGTTTGGACAAGTTATAGAGATGGGAATGCCAATAGGTATAATTTTAGGGTTAACAGCTATAGCAAATATATGGCTTATACTATTTATCAGATGGAATGTAAGGGAATTAGTATAATAATATAGAATTTATCAAGTAGAGAAGGTTTAGTTTTTTTGGAAATTATATCATTAAGCAGTATAATTATATTATGATAAAAATAAGCATATGATAAATAGGAATTAGCTAAGAAGTTTAGTTAAGAAAAATTTATAATAAGCAATAAAAAGAGTTAACTATTAAAAATGGAGGTTTCATTATGTCTGAAAAAATAGATTTTGATTTTATAAAAAATGCAGCATATCCAGAAGGAGAACAAGGAAGTGAAATTCTAAGCCATATGAATGAAAGTCATTATAGACTTACTAAATGGGGATTTGATCATATGGAGTTTGGTAAAAATATTCTTGATATAGGATGTGGTGGCGGAGCAGCTATTGAAAGACTTGCTGCTATGTATCCTAATTCAATAATGCATGGATGTGACGTTTCACCAGTATCTATTGAATGTACACGTGAAAGAAACAAGGAACTTATTGAAAAAGGAAAATTAACATTAGAACAATGTGGAGTTTCAAATTTAAATTTCCCAAGTGATGCCTTTGATTCTGTATATTCTATAGAAAGTCTTTATTTCTGGCCTAATCAACAAGAAGATTTAAAAGAAGTATTTCGTGTATTAAAAGTTGGTGGAAAATTCATGACTGCACTAGAAATGGTTGGGGGAAATATGAGTGAAAGAAGTAGTGCTATTGCTGAACATTTAAAAATGAATTGTCCTACTCCAGAAGAATTAAAAGAATTACTTGAGAATGCTGGATTCTCAGATGTTAGTATAGACCATAACGAAGAAGAAGGATGGCTTTGTGCTACTGCTATGAAAATATAAATTTTAATGAAGAGAAGACCTATATGTGATATAAAACATATTGAGGTTTAAGTTCTTAGTTTATAAAAAGTAAATATAAAAATATTAATCTTTAAGCCGTATATCTAAATTTATTTGGTATACGGCTATTTAATTTAATAAAAATTTTAAAATGAGAATGAATTTGATTGAGGTTAACAAATGAAAAACTCTATCACTAATATATGAACTTGATATGAATAAAATGTTAATAATTAATTAAAATATTAATGTTTTGATGAATTTTAAGTAGTAACATTATATAATTTGAATAAATCAAGAAAGCAATTGAAAAAGTATAAATAATTAAATTATAAAAAACAAAGGAGAAATTAATTATGATTAAATCTAATAGAAAGGACAAAGTAGCTTTTTTATCAATAGTATCTAATTCTATGCTTATAATATTAAAACTTATAGCTGGAATTCTAAGTGGATCAGTGAGTATTATTTCGGAAGCTATACATTCATCTGTAGACTTAGTAGCATCTATAGTTGCATTTTTCTCAGTAAGAGCTTCATCTAAACCAGCTGATGAATTACATCCATATGGACATGGAAAAATAGAAAATATATCAGGATTAATAGAAGGAGCATTAATTTTAATGGCATCAGGAATGATTATATTAGAGGCTGTTAGAAAGATGTTTGATCACACTTCAATTGAAGATAGTAACATAGCTATAGGGGTAATGCTTATTGCAGCTTTTGTTAACTTTGTTGTATCAAAAATATTACATAAGGTAGGGAAAGAAGAGGATTCAATGGCACTTCAAGCAGATGCTCTTCATTTAAAAACTGACGTATATACTTCATTAGGTGTTGGTTTAGGAATTATTCTTATAAAAATAACAGGAATACATATTTTAGACTCTATAGTTGCTATCATAGTTGCTTTAATGATAGTTAAAGAGGCTATAGAATTAATTAAAGATGGTTTTGATGAAATAATTGATAGAAGATTATGCGATGAAGATGAAAAAGAGATAAGAACTGTCATAGAAGAACATAAAAGTAGTTTTGTAGATTACCATAAATTAAAAACTAGAAAATCAGGAAATATGAAACACGTAGATTTTCACATTACTGTTAATCCAGAAGTAACAGTAAAAGAAACGCATGATATTGTAGGAAATATAAAAAAAGATATGAATGAGAAATTTAAAAATGTAAGAGTTACAGTACATATAGATCCTGCTTAAGTATTATAATAAAAGATAATTTAAATTAATTGATATGTTATAATTAAAGTAAATATAGACTTAATTGAGATGGAGCTTTGGCTCCATCTCAATATTTAGTTAAAATTATCTAGATATATGAGACTGCTTATAGAAAAGAGAAATATTATAGTCTCTAGCTATCAGATAAAATTTATTATAGTGGAGTAAGAATTATGACTTTAGAAAAAAAGTTTGATGAAGACCTTATAAAAAAATGTGAAATAGCACAAAAAGAATATGGATATAATCCAACAAAGTTTTTACAAACAGTAGCTAAGTTTGGAGGAGTAAAAACAGCTAAGGAAATTATTCGTAAGGGGAGAATTTCTGATGGATTTGATAAATTACAACAAGCAAATCGTATAGACCTTACCATGGAAGCTACTGTTATAGATACAAAGTATGGTGAACTTTTTACTGATGATGAAGTAAATAGTTGTTATGATTTACTTTGTGAATATGGATATTATAAATAAAAAAAAGAGGATGTATCGAGTTACAGATACATCCTCTTTTCCTTTATCTATAAAGGAGTATGTTTATAAAAGTAATGTAAATTAAGATTCTAATCTTGTACAATTTTTATTTTATGTTATTAACATTCTTTAAGAGATTCTCAAGATTATTTATATTAACTATTTTTTCATTACATTTAGAACTATCTAAACATATATGAAATCCTATTGATCTATAAGCATCCTTTTTGCCGTTAGGTACTTTACATGTAGCGGAAACAAAGGCTATTTCATTTTCGTCACCTATATTATTACAAAGAGCGCATACATTTGTGACATTAGGATTTGAAGGGGTAATTGTACAGGTCATACCTAAAAGTTTGCCATTCATATTATAAGCTATGAATAGCTTGTTATTTCCTTCATTTATCCATCCTAAATAGACATTTTTTGAATCTTCTTTTAATTCAGGAAGTTTAAGCTTTTTTTCTTTTCTAAATAATTTAATTAGTTGAGAGTTAGTAATGGATGGCATTCCATATGTATATTCATTTAATTCAGTTAAGTAAGATTCAATATGCAATGGAGTAGTTATTCTACTAATCTCAAGGAATGATTTTTCTTCCTCAGATAAGTTTGAGAAGAGTTGAAAAATTTTTTCTTGTATATATAATTTAGTTGTTTCAATAATTTTAGGGTCTGTACAATTTCTAAAGGCATTATTTAAGTCACTTAAGGATTTTTTTATATAATTAAATTCATGTTTTTTTATAAAAGTATTCATAAAATTAATACCTCCTTTTATAGTTATTTTTAAATAAAAAGAATAGTTACACTTATTCTAATTTAAAGAAAAGTAACTATTCTAATAAAAAACTATATTAATAGTCTAGAATTTATCTTAAGTTAGAAATCATAACTTTAACTTATCTCACAATGAAAGCATAACATCGATTTAAGTAAGCAATCAATCTAATAAATAATTCTGAAGAGATTATGAGCAAATTTTTCTTTCTTCACTAATTATTCTTCTTATACTTTTTTCTGAAAGATAAAACTCTTGAGTTAATTGATTAATAGTAGTTCCTTCAAGATATTTTTTATAAATTTCAGTATTTCTATTTTTAAGAATTTTTTTTATTCCACTATTTTCTCCCCAAGCTTTATGATTTCCGTTTTTTCTAGGTACATAGAGATATTCTCCATCTATATATTCTTGTATTATTTTTATGATTTCTTCTGGTAACACATCATTGGCTTTTATATATTTCATATTTTTACTCCTTACTTCTACTTATAGTATTAAAGCAAAGAATACTAAAAGCTATGTGTTACAGAGCCTAAATATTTATAAGCTAAATTTGTAGATTAGGCTCCAAACAAAGTATAGCTTTGTTGTAGTCTTTGCAAGGAGCAATCTGATTTGTGGTTGAATGTATAAAATACCTTCATAAAAAAACACCTCCAATATATTGTGATTATATCACATTAATTAGAAGGATAAGTTTAGAAGTATTTTAATTTTAAGATATTAATCTCTCTAGAGTTCCTTAGATTTAATTAGGAACTTTGGAGAGATTTTTTAGGAGTGATTTAAGTGAAAAATGAAAATGTTCAAAAATTTAATGAAGAAGAAGCTCATAGTTTTCTTTGGAATGGAAGGATGTGTTGGATAGGAATAGAAATAGCCTCTATGCTTAATTATGAAAATCCATCAAAGATAGTGAATTACTTTATTAACTCAGGTCAATTTCTTAAAGGGGTGGACTATGAAATATTAACTAGAGAAGAACTAAGAGAATTTAAAGCTATACTTTTTAGCAATGGAATAAGTAAATATAAGCAATCACCTAAATTAGTTTTGTTTTATGAAAATACTTTACTTGAATTTTTGAAGTATAGGAATAAGTTAAATGATTTAGAAATTAAAAAATTTATAGGAAAAAGTGAAGATAGGGATGAGGAATCTAATATTCTAATTAGAGAATTCAATGGAAATAGTATTTATACTTTTATGTGGAAAGGGAGGCCTTGTTGGATGGCCACTGATATTGCGAGAGCTTTCGAATATATAGATCCATCAAGAACAATTAATAACTGTATAAAATCAGAACACTTTGAAGAGGAATTTGAATATGAAATATTAGAAGGAAGTAATCTTAGATTATTTAAAGATATTGTAGGAGATACAATATCTAATAAAGAACGTATAGCGAGATTAACTATATTTTATAAAGATGGTCTTTATGGTTTTCTTCAATATTCAGAAAAACCTATAGGTATTGAGTTTAGGAAGTGGCTTAGAAGAGAGGTATTGCCTAGTCTAAGAAAAAATAAGTATTACTCACTTAATGACGTAGAAGAAGTAGAATTTGAAGAACATAACTTATCCTGTGGAGAAAATTCAAATTTAAAACCTGTGGATAACTTATTAAAAATTCAAGATGCAGATAAAATATTAGAAGTAATTAAGATTATAGATAGCATAGTGAGGAGCAATAATGAAAATAAGTTAAGTGATTTAAAAGAAATATTACAGATGATTTTCAATAATGAAGAAAATGAAATGTTCTAGTTGTGAATAAGTTAAAGGTGAAGATATAAAAAATATCTCTACCTTTAAGTAAAATTTAATTAAGGTTATAGTATGTGGATAACTTTTAAAAAAAGTTATCCACATATTTTTTATTTATAAAGACTATTGTATTATTTTTTAATTTCAAAGCAATTACTTCATTAAAATTGAAAACAACTTCTCCAGTAATAACTCCAAATCCATTAAGTATTGTTGAGATAGTAGCACCTTTAAAATTTTTTTCTATTACATCAGGAATTGGATTTTCTTTTGAACTAGGTATTAATGCTTTTTGCGGATTAGAAAGTTCTTTATCTTCTGAATTAGGTGCTGATAATTCTTTTAAATTAGATGATGACGTTTCTTTTAAAGTTATTTCTTTTTCATCGTCAGAATGATTAATAGATTCTAATTTAGTAGATGGTACGGACTCATCATCAGAATGATTAATAGACTCTAGTTTAGTAGATGGTATGGACTCATCAGTAGAATGATTAGTAGGATTTAGTTCAGTAGATGGTATAGGATGATTTTCCTCATATTCAGGATAAATATCATTATAATTGATTTCACCATAATTACTTTCTTCATAATTGACTTGATTATAATTAACTTCATTATAATCAACAGGAATTCCATTAGCATCAATTAAATTGCCATAATTATCTAAGTATATGAAATTATAGGAGTTGTATTTTGAATTGCTAGGTAATTTGGTTATTAATTGTTCTTCTTCATTTGTATTTATGTTAAAAGTATTATTATTTTTAATATTATCATATGTTTTTTTATGGCTATTATTTTGAGGATAGTTGTTATTCTTAAGTATATTATTATTTTTAAATATCATATTACTACTTGGAGGTATATTTTCAGTGTCAGTAGGTACTCTATTTAAGTGGTAATTAATAAAAGGTGGAGAACAATTAATATTTCTATGTTTATTTGGATAAGTATAATTAGGTATAATTTGATGATTATAATATTTTAACTTACTTGTTGTTGCTTCTGAAAAGTTAGGATTTATATTTTTAGTTTTTAAATTTTGTGGGAAAGGCCTATTAAACAAAAGTGATTTTTTTTGTGAAAATGAAGAAGAATCTTTAAATTCATGGAAATTACAATTATTAGAATTATTACGTAGTAAGAAGTAAATAGGTATAAGAGGAATCCCTCTTGGTAAATAACAGATTAATAAAAGTACTATTAAAATATCCATGTTTTCACCTTATTCAATTAGTATTTAATGGGGCTGTCTCAAAATGAGATAGCCTCATCATTATTTTGATTATTATAAACATATAATATATATATTTATTTTTTATCAACTTTGTTACTTATAGAGCCATGTAGATGGAAATATATATAGCACTACCTAGCAATATAATTAAAGAAAATGGTATTGAAAAAGTAGAATATTCTTTTAAATCATAAATATTCATAATATTATTTTTTTCTTCTTTAGATACTTTACGATGATATAAATATCTATTAACCTCACTGAGCATTATAGGTCCACCTGTAGCTGACCAAGGTAACATACTACTTCCAGCAAGAATTCCTAAAGCCAATGGAACAAAAACAAAGTTACTTCCGATTATAGGAACTAATTGAGCACACATTGGTAAAATTGTTGCAGCAGCTGGACCAGCAGATAAGAATGTTGCGATTATAAATGAACAGAATAGTATGCAAAGAAGAATTAGAATTTTGTTATCACCTGTAAATGAAAGTAAATAATTTACTGCTGTTTTTAATACTCCATAATGTTCTAATACTCCAGAAATCATAAAGAGTGATGAAATAAATACTAAAGAATCTGTTACATCAAGAGAATTTAGTATATCAGTAGGATTACTTGAAACAAAAATTAATGTGAATCCAATAAAGAACATGCACACATAAGAAATAGAAACATTTATAAAGGGAGCAATACAAACACCAGCAATAAAGACACCAAATACTATTAATGGCCAATATAATCTTTTAAATTTTGATGTTGGAATAATGGCTTTAATATGTGGAGGTGGTTCATGTGGTGGAGGGGGAGTTGGAGCAGCTTCATCTTTGGGTAAAGGTGGTAATGGAGCTAAAGGAGTAGCTTTTAGAATTAAACTTTTTTCTTTTTCTTTATTTTTTTTATTATGCTTAGATTTAAAGAGTTTTATTTTATTTGAATATTTATACCAAAGGAATAAATAAAGTATCAATAATCCTTCAAATATAGCACATGGTATAAATAATTTATTTAAAAAGTCAAAAAGTGTGAAGTCTGAATATAGGGTAATAATTACTGCTGGAGTATCTGCCCATGGTAAAGGACAACCTCCTATATTAGAAGCTATTAAACAAGCTACTAAAATTGGAGTTACAGGAAACTTGAATTGCCTTACAATAGTTAATACTATAAAAGTGAATATAAGAATAACACTTAAATTGTTCATAAATAAAGAAGTAACATACATAACAAGTGGAAGAACAATTATTATAAATGTTTTACTTCCTTTAGATAATTTCAATAATTTATTACCTATAGCTTCTAAGAAACCATTGTTCTCAAATATTTTTGAGAATAAAGCTAAAGCCAAAATTAGTAAAACTATTTCCAATGGGAAACTTTTAAATGCATCTACAAAAGTGTAACCTTCAAATAAAGTTGTGTATACCAATAAAGTACCAATACCTAAAATTGATATAGCAGTACGATATTTAACTGAAAACACCATTAAAATGTAGATGACTAAAATGATTAGAATTGGAATCATAAAGTTCGCCTACCTTTCAATATTTTTATTCCATATATTTTTATAAAATATATGTTCCAAATAAGTGTTCAGAGGAGAAAATACAGAACAATATTATTTAAGGACTTTATGGCTATTTATGTCTGTTTCCTAGAACTTTAGAAGGTTATAAATTAAATCTATATTTATTTAAAGGACTGTAAATTAAATTTACAGTCCTTTAAGTTGGTACTTTATTAAAAGAAGAATGCAATAAGGTTTTCAGCTATATTAATAGTTTTTCCATCTTCTGCTTTTAAAGAAACTATTCCTTCTTGTTTACTAGTGATAACCTTTCCTGTTATTACTATTGGTAAACCTGTAATGGCAACTGTAATTGTAGCACCTTTAAAATCGTTTGTTAATAATTCATACATTGATATATCACCCCGAATTTATTTATTTTTATTGTGTTTATCTTCTTTATTTTCTTTATCATCTTTATGGTCTTTTTTATGCTCATCATTTTCAATATCTTTAGGAGCTTTTCTGTGTTCATTATCTTCTTTAGGATCTTTATCGTCCTTATCGTTTCTATTGTCAGCTTCCTTGTCTTGTTTCTTATCATCTTTAGTATCAGAATCTTTATTGTCTTTGTTGTCATCTTTATTTGATGAATCATGTTTAGGTCCATGAGGGCCTGGTCCTTTTAAGTCTTTTAGTGGAGCGAAACCTTCTTTTAAACTTGATAATTCATTGAATGATTCCATTTTATTTAGTTCTTTTAATGGAAGAGAAATATCTTTTAATGAAGAAAGTTCTTTAAATGCACTATTAGGGCCTACTGTTAGTTCTTTTAAAGGCTTTCCAGCACTTTTTAAATCTTCAAACATTTATTCAAACCTCCTGTTCAATACATAGATTATAGTTACTTAAATTTATATATAAACGTAGACTGAATTCAGGCGGAGTTTAGCCTCCATCTGAATACTTAGTCGTAGTTATCTAGATTAAATAAGAAAGTAGTAATATGATAAACTAATTTAAATGGATTTTAAGTAAATTTATAAATCCTTAATCTAGTTACTTAAAATTATCCAATGGAAATTAGTAAATTAAACTAAATCTTAATAAAAGTTATGAAAAATTAAGGGAGATAAAAATTATAGAATTTAGTGACTAAATAATTTTTATAATAATAGGCTACTAATAAAATGAAACTTAGTAAAAATGACTTAATATATTCTTGATTTTAATCAAGCATATATAAGAACATAATAAAGTTTATTTTCAAGATTTAATTAATATGAAAGGATATTAATCCTTAAAAGCATAATATTATCTAAATGAAAATAAGGACAGAACAAATAAAGAGTCATTAACAAAGTAGCCTATAATTTTCTATTACTCAATAGTACTTAGAAAAAGAATGCTATAAGTTCATTTGCTATATGAACAATTTTTCCATCCTTTAATTTAAGAGTTACTGTATTATGAGAATTACATTTTACAACCTCACCAGTTATTGTTATAGGTAATCCTGTAATACCTAATGTTATAGGTGCACCTTGATAATCATTTGTTATTAAATTAGCCATGATATAGCCTCCTTTTAACATAATTAAATTGCTTACAATTATATAATATAAACACATATAATAAAATGTTCCAAAATAAGACATATATAACATAGATAAATATTGAGTTTAAACAAAAGTATAGGTGATTTAGATGGTAAATAAAATAGATTAAACGAAAAGAATTAAAGCAACATTAGAGTATTGAGAATTTCTCTAATGTTGCTTTATTTTATATTTTTTTATGTAAAATAATGGAAATATAAGAAAAGTTATGATACAATATTTGGAACAAGAGAATTTTGTTCGGAGGAGAAAAATGAGAGTTAGGGAGGTTAATTTTTACGGTTCATTAAGCTCTAAAATAATATTAGAGGATGAATTTAAATGTTATTTAGAAGTTAATTATAGGGATTCTAAAAGTATTTATATTTATCATAAAGAGATAGAGAAACTTATAGAATTTACTTCTACTAGTGACATGAGACATAGTTTTTTTGTAGATGAACATAGGAAAAATGTCTATGAATACTACATAAAAGGTAACTTTTTAATAATAAGAGAGGTTAATTTATATGACTCCGTAGAAATACTTAAATATAACCTTGGAAGAGGAAGTAAATTCATAGACTTATTTGCTATAGATAATTATATTTTTGTAATATATAAGAATAATAAAGATTTTACCAAGGGATTTATTTATTCCATAGAAGAAAATCTAAATTTTGAAATTAATGATAGGATATTTTTAGAGACTGTAGGAAAAAGGATATTTTTCAAACAAGAGGATATTGCTTATATGGTAGTAGAGGAGAGTTATTATAGTCCTAAAGAAATTCTTGATTTAAGAAATAGTTATGGAGAAAATGAATTTACGAGAAATGATATTGTATTATATGACATAAATGAATTAGTTCAATCTGTTTTTGAGGACAATAAAATAAAGAAAAATTTACTTATAGATTCTCATGGAAAGGAATATGTAACTTTACTTGGAATTTATGATAATAAAATAGTAGTTTTTCATAGAGGAATGAAGAATAGATTAATATATTTTTCTATAGATGATAATATTGCCTTTAGAACTGTCAATAAAGAAATAGATGACTTTGTATCAAAGGGAGATTTCCTTCTTATATCTAAGAATAAAAATAAGAAGGAAGTTATAAACAATGATAATAACACTATTTATTCATATAAAGAAATAGAGGAAAATACTAAAATAAGAGCGTTTATGGAAGAAAGAATATTAGTTTATAGTAATAATAATTCTAAGGGACATAAAAATATAAATTTATATGATATATTTACTGGGGATGTTAAAAATTTTAATTGTGATTTTTTAATGATAGATAAAGAATTGGTATAAGGTGAAATAAAAAAATATAAAAAAATTTTTATTTTATGATAAAGTTTTCATAAAGATAATCGATAATAAAATTGGGTATGGTATAAAAGCTTGTTGAGAATAAGATATTGTCTAAGGCTTAATTGAGAATTGATTAGAAAAACAGACTATTGGGGTATAATAGCCTGTTTTTTTATTTAAAAATATGCATAAGATCTTTATTAAAAGGTGAAATATTTCTTGGGAAATTAAAAGTACTGATTAAGTTAAGAACTTAATCAGTCTTTTATTGATGAGACTCTATATAGATTTGTGTAAAAACAATTCTATATAGAGTTTTTTTGTATG
>CAUWDH010000044.1:0-32160 GCA_963557775.1 uncultured Sarcina sp. | reverse complement strand
TTATGAAAAAATTTGTTTGTACAGTATGTGGATATGTTTACGAAGGAGAAGCTGCACCAGCTAAATGTCCAGTTTGTGGAGTAGGTGCTGATAAATTCATGGAACAAAGCGGAGAAATGGTATATGCTGACGAGCACAGAGTTGGAGTTGCTAAAGATGTAGATCCAAGAATAATCGAAGGATTACAAGCTAACTTCATGGGAGAATGTACAGAAGTAGGTATGTACTTAGCAATGTCAAGACAAGCTGATAGAGAAGGATACCCAGAAGTAGCAGAAGCTTATAAGAGAATAGCTTTCGAAGAAGCAGAACATGCAGCTAAATTTGCTGAAATGTTAGGAGAAGTTGTAGAAGCTGATACAAAAGCTAACTTACAAGCTAGAGTAAACGCTGAGCACGGAGCTTGCCAAGGTAAAAAAGACTTAGCTACATTAGCTAAACAATTAAACTTAGATGCAGTACATGACACAGTTCACGAAATGTGTAAAGACGAAGCTAGACACGGAAAAGCTTTCGCAGGATTATTAAACAGATACTTCCAATAATATAAAAGCCCTTCGGGGCTTTTTTTAATTAAATTGTTCATATTTAATAATAAAATACATATAATAAAATAAAATTTATTTTAACAATAAAATTATTTTAGTTATTGACTTCAATTTTCAAAGAGTTATAATTAAATAAAATTTTAAAATATTATTAACAAGGGAGAATAATTTATGTTAAGCTTATTAAGGAATAAATGTATAGCAAAATTTTATAGCTTTTATTTTAGCTGGGGCTTTTATTTTGGCACTGGTTTATTTAAATGCACAAAAATATATATTAATTCTTAAGAGCCGTTAAGCATAGATAAAATTCTTTCATTAGAAAAATTATGTTATATTTATAAGGTAAGGCTCTAAGGTCTTATCTTTTTTATTTTTGGGGTATTAAATTTATAATTAAGGAGGGCTATTAATATGGTTGTTATTTTAAAACCAAAAACACAAGAAGAAGAAATTAAAAAACTTATAGATAATATAAAGAGTTTAGGAGTAGAAGTACAAGTGGTAAATGGGACAGAATGTAATATATTAGGACTTGTTGGTGATACTAGTAAAGTTGATCCTTCAAAGATAGAAGCAAATAAAAATGTAGAAAAGGTAATGAATGTTCAAGAGCCTTTTAAAAAGGCTAATAGATTATTCCATCCAGACAACTCTATTTTTAATATAAATGGTAGAGAAGTTGGAGGAAAGAAAATAACTTTAATTGCTGGACCTTGTTCAGTAGAAACAGAAGCTCAAATAACTTCAATAGCTAGAGAAGTTAAAGAAGTTGGGGCTGGATTCTTAAGAGGTGGTGCTTTTAAACCAAGAACTTCACCTTATAGTTTCCAAGGGTTAGAAGCAGAAGGTTTAGAACTTTTAAAAATAGCAAGAAAAGAAACTGGACTTCCTATAGTAACAGAAATAATGAGCACAAGCATGATAGACAAGTTTGTAGATGATGTTGATGTTATTCAAGTTGGAGCTAGAAATATGCAAAACTTTGATTTATTAAAGGAGCTTGGAAAAGTTGATAAGCCAATTCTTCTTAAAAGAGGTTTATCAGCAACAATAGAAGAGCTTTTAATGTCAGCAGAGTATATTATGGCTGGAGGAAATGAAAGAGTTATATTATGTGAAAGAGGCATAAGAACTTTTGAAAATTACACAAGAAATACATTAGATTTAAGTGCAATACCAGCAATTAAGAAATTAAGTCATCTTCCTGTAATTGTAGATCCAAGTCACGCAGCAGGAAAGTCATGGATGGTTGATCCATTATCAAAAGCAGCTATAGCTGTAGGAGCAGATGGATTAATAATAGAAGTTCATAATGATCCAGCTAATGCTTTATGTGATGGAAATCAATCAATAACACCAGAAAGTTATGCTAAACTAGTAGAAGAACTTAAGGTAATAGCAGCTGCTGTAGGAAGAGAAATATAATAAACGTAGACTTAATTCAGGTGGAGTTTTGACTCCATCTGAATACTTAGTCGAAGTTATCTAGAAGCGTGAGGCTGTTATCTCCTACGTATAAGAGAGGAGTATTACAGCCTCTAGCTATCAGATAAAACAAGAGCTATGCTTTCATTTTCACTAAAAAGCATAGCTTTTTTTAGATAAAGGATTTAAGAATAAGGAGTACTAAATTTTAATTAGGAGGAGGAGGTTTTTGAGTGAAAAAGCTAACTGTTGATTTAAAAGATTTATCTTATGATATTTTAATAGATTCTGGATTAAGACATAGATTTGATTTAGAAATCAAGAAAGTTTTTAATGGAGATAAAATAGCTGTTATAACAGATGAAAACTTAAATGAAATATATGGAGAGGAACTTCTAAGAAATCTTGAAAAAAGTTTTTCAGTTAAGTTTATTGTAATCAAACCAGGGGAAAAAAGTAAAAGTTTTAATAGTTTAATCCCTATATATAATGAATTATTAGATTTTAAACTAACTAGAAGTGATTTAATAATTGCCTTTGGTGGAGGAGTTGTAGGTGATTTAGCAGGATTTGTAGCATCTACATTTTTAAGAGGTGTTAACTTCATACAAATACCAACTTCTTTATTAGCACAAGTAGATTCTAGTGTTGGTGGGAAAGTAGCAGTAGATTTAGAAAGAGGTAAAAATCTTGTAGGAAGTTTTTATCATCCAGAGTTAGTTTTAATAGATGTTGAATTTTTAAAGACTTTACCAGAGAAATTTTTTAATGATGGATTAGGTGAGGTAATAAAATATGGAGCAATAAGAGATAAAGAGTTATTTAAGGAGTTAGAAAGCTTCAAGGATAAAGAACAATTAAAAGAGAATATGGAACATATAATTTACACCTGTTGTAATATAAAAAGAATTGTTGTTGAAAATGATGAAAAAGACAAGGGCGAAAGAATGATTCTTAATTTTGGTCATACCCTTGGTCATGGAATAGAAAAGATATATAACTATGAAACTTATAGTCATGGTGAAGCTGTAGCTATAGGAATGTATAAAATAACTTTATTAAGTGAAAAAATGAAAATAACTAAGGAAGGCACTGCAAATAGAATAAAAGAGGTGTTAGAAAAATATGCCTTGCCAATAGATGCAGAAATAAAGGATGAAAATGCTTTAATAGAAGCTATAGAGTTAGATAAAAAAAATCTAAATAGTGCATTAAATCTTATTTTAATAAAGGATATAGGTGAAGTTATGATTCATAAAGCTAATCCTAACTTTTTTACAGAGAAAGTTGCAATTAATCCAAGAAAAATTTCAGGAGAAGTAATTATTCCACCATCTAAAAGTATGGCTCATAGAGCTGTTATAGCAGCAGCTTTAAGCAAAGGGGTTAGCACTATAGAGAATATAGACTTTTCTGATGATATTATAGCAACTATAGAAGCTATGAGAACTTTAGGAGCTAAAATTGAAGTTAGAGAAAAATCCTTAATCATAGATGGAAATAGTACTTTTACTAAAAAGGGTGGAGTTATTGATTGTAATGAATCAGGGTCTACTTTAAGATTCTTAGTACCTATTTCTATTGCAAAGGGAAATGAAATAACTTTTGTAGGTAGAGGAAATTTAGGTAAAAGACCTTTAGATATATATTATTCAATATTTAATAAACAAAATATTGAATATACCTATGAGGAAAATATATTAAATCTAAAAATAAATGGTGAACTTGTAGGTGATGATTTTGAGGTAGCAGGAAATATTAGCTCTCAATTTATCACAGGGTTACTTTTCGCATTGCCTTTATTAAAAGATGATTCAAGAATTATAATAACTACTGAATTACAGTCAAAGGGATATTTAGATTTAACTTTAGAGATGCTTAATAAGTTTGGTATAGAAATAATTAATAAAGATTATAAGGAATTTATTATAAAAGGAAATCAAAGTTATAAAGCTTTTGATTATACTGTTGAAGGAGACTATTCTCAAGGAGCATTTTTCTTATGTGCTAATGCTTTAGGAAATAAGGTTATTTCAAAGGGGTTAGATTTAAATTCTTTACAAGGTGATAAAGAAGTTATAGAGATTTTAGAAAGAATGGGTGGAAGCTTAAAAATTGAACAGAATAATATTAATATGATATTTAATAAGTTAAAAGCAACAATAATTGATGCTTCGCAATGCCCAGATGTAATTCCAGTTTTAACTGTTGTAGCAGCTTTATGTGAAGGAGAAACAAAAGTAATAAATGGAGAAAGATTAAGAATAAAAGAATGTGATAGATTAAATGCCATTGCAACCGAGTTAAATAAAATAGGTGCTAATATAATAGAGTTAGAAAATGGCTTAATAATAAATGGAGTTAAAGAATTTACTGGTGGTGAAGTTAGTAGTCATAATGACCATAGAATAGCTATGAGTATGGCAATAGCATCAACTTTTTGCAAAGAAGAATTAATCATAACAAATCCAAAATGTGTTTCAAAATCTTACCCAGATTTTTGGAATGATTTTAAAGCTTTAGGAGGTGATTTTGTTGAGTGGAACATGGGGAAATAAAATAGAACTTTCCATTTTTGGAGAATCTCATGGGAAGGCTATTGGAATAGTCATAAATGGAATAAAGCCAGGCTTTGAGATTGATATGGATAAAATAGAAAAGGAAATGGAAAGAAGGGCACCAGGAAGAAATAAAATGTCTACTCAAAGAAAAGAGGGAGATAAACCTAAAATATTAAGTGGGATATTTGAGAGAAAAACAACAGGTGCACCTATTTCTATGATTATAGAAAACTCAGATACAAGATCAAAGGATTATTCAAAATTAAAGGATTTAATGAGACCAGGTCATGCAGATTATGCAGGAAATATAAGATATGGTGGATTTAATGATTATAGAGGTGGTGGTCATTTTTCTGGAAGAATAACAGCACCTCTTGTATTTGCTGGAGCTTTGGCTAAACAAGTTTTAGAGGAAAAGGGAATAAGAATAGGAGCTCATATTAGTTCTGTTGGTAAAGTAAAAGATAGTGATTTTAATAGAGTAAATATATCTGAAGATTTATTAGATAGTCTATTAAAAAAAGAATTACCTCTTATAGAAGATGAAAAAATAGAAGAGGTAAAGAAGGAAATAGAAAAAGTAAGATTGAAGGGAAATTCAATTGGAGGAACTATTGAATGTGCAGCAATAGGTGTTAAAGCAGGTATTGGATCACCATTTTTTGATTCATTAGAAAGTAAAATAGCAAGTTTAGCATTTTCAGTTCCAGCAGTAAAAGGAATAGAATTTGGTTTAGGCTTTGAAATTTCAGAAATAACAGGAGCAGAAGCTAATGATGAGTATTACATTGAAAATGAAGAAATAAAAGCTTATTCAAATAATAATGGTGGTATAACAGGTGGTATAAGTAATGGAATGCCAATAACCTATAAAGTAGCTATAAAACCAACACCATCAATAAGTATGGAACAAAGAACAGTTAATATAAGCACTAAGGAAAATGAAAAACTTGTAATAGAGGGAAGACATGACCCTTGCATAGTACAAAGAGCAGTGGTAGTAATTGAAGCAATTGCAGCAATTGCGATTTTAGAAGCAATGGAAAGTTGAATGGAGTGATTTTTATGAATAAAGATTTATCTTGGTGTAGAACTAGGATTGATGAAATAGATGAAAAGTTAATGGCTCTTTTTGAAGAACGTATGACTATAGTTTTAGATGTAGCTAGATACAAGAAAGAAAACAATCTTCCTATTTTTAATAAAGTTAGAGAAGATGAAGTTATTGAAAAGAATTTAAATAGAATTAATAATGAAGCTTTGAAAGCCCATGCTGAAAATATGCTTCATAGTCTTATGGATATAAGTAAAGATTATCAATGCGAAAATATTGGTGTTAGAGAGGTTCCTTTAAGTAAAGGAAGAGAAATTAAAGTTGGATATCAAGGAGTGCCTGGGTCTTTTAGTGATGAAGCTTTAATAAAGTATTTTGGTAAGGATTATAGTGGGAAAGCTTTTGAGGAGTTTGAAGATGTATTTACAGCACTAAAGTTTAACGCTATTGATTATGGAGTATTACCTATAGAAAATTCAACTACTGGGTCTATAACTAAAAATTATGATTTATTAAAAAAATATGGATTCCACATAGTAGGGGAAGTTCTTGTTAAGATTGAGCATAATTTATTGGGGATAAAGGGAAGTGATATTAAGGATATTGAAGAAATATATTCCCATTCACAAGCTTTTGAACAAAGTAGTGATTATTTAAATTCACTAGGAAGTGAAGTTAAATTAATACCCCATCATAATACTGCAATAAGTGCTAAGTATATAAGTGAACTTTCAGACAAAAAAAAGGCTGCTATAGGAAGTTTAAGAGCTGCTGAAATTTATGGATTAGATGTGTTGAAAGAACATATTAATAATGCTTTAGAAAATTATACTAGATTTATTATAGTAGGTAGAGATTTTGAAACTAATGAATTATGCAATAAAATAACTATATCATTTACCTTAGATAATAAGGCAGGAAATCTTTATAATAAGCTTAAAGTATTTTCTGATAATAATATTAATTTGCGTAAAATAGAATCAAGACCAATGGGAAATGGACATTTTGATTATTACTTTTATATAGACCTAGATGGAAATATTTCAGATGATGCTGTAAAAAGTTCTTTAGATTTACTTGAAAAAGATAGTAAAGATTATAAACTTTTAGGAGCATATAGAAGAGAGGAATAGTTATGGAGTTATATGGATTATTAGGAGAGAAACTAGGTCATAGTCTTTCTCCAGAAATACATGAACCAATATTTGATAAGTTAAATATTAAAGGAAAGTATAATTTATTTTCTATTAAGAAGGAAGATTTTCCTGAGGTAGTATCTAGTCTTAAGGTTTTAGGGATAAAAGGTGTTAATGTAACTATTCCCTATAAAGAAGAAATAATGAAACAACTAGATATTGTTTCTGAAGAAGCAAAGAAAATAGGGGCAGTAAACACTGTTCATATAGAGAATGGGAAAGCAATAGGTTATAATACAGACTACTATGGATTTTATAAAATGCTAATTAGAGATAAGGTTGAAATAAAGGATAAGGAGTTTTATGTTTTAGGAGCTGGTGGTGCATCTAAAGCTATTATACATTGTTTACTTGATAATGAAGCTTCAAGGGTTGTTTTAGTTTCTAGAGATAAGGAGAAAACTAAGACAAAGTTTAAAAGTATAAATGTAGATATTATAAATTATGAGGAATTAAAAAGTATAAGGGATAAGTATGCTATAGTTAATACTACACCTTGTGGAATGTATCCTAATATAGATAGCTGTGCTGTTGATGAAAAAATAATTGAAAACTTTAAAGTAGCTTGTGATATAGTTTATAATCCAGAAGAAACTAAATTTTTAAGAATTGCAAAAGAAAAAGGATTAAAAACTGTAGGTGGACTATTTATGTTAGTAGGTCAAGGAGTTAAGGCTGAAGAAATTTGGAATAATAAAAAAATAGACTCTTCTTTAGAGGAAGAAATTTTTAATAAGTTAAGAGTAAAATTTAACTAAGGATAAAATAATAAGGGTGTTAAAGAAAAGATAAATAGGTGGTATTAATAATGAAAAAAGGAATTGTTTTAATTGGAATGCCTGGATGTGGAAAATCAACAATAGGTAGAGAAATTGCAAAGAAAATGGATTTTAAATTTGTTGATATGGATAGTTTTATAGAAGCTTGCTCTCAAAAAACTATAGAACAATTATTTCAAAAAGGTGAAGATATTTTTAGACAATGGGAAAGTAAAAGTTGTGAGGTTTTAAGAAAGCTTGATAAAGCTGTAATTGCAACAGGAGGAGGAGCTGTAAAGATAAAAGGAAATATAGAATATTTTAAGGATTTTACAGTTGTATTTATAAATAGACCATTAGAATTAATATTTGAGGATATAGATACAGAAGCAAGACCTCTTTTAAAAGACGGAAAAGAAAGACTTATAACATTATATAGAGAAAGAATTGATTTATACAAAAAATATGGACAAATAGAAATTATAAATGATGGAACTATAGATGAAGTTGTAGATGAAATAATAAAAGCTGTAGATTTATAATTAAAAAAAACTGCATTATACTAAATTTAGAGAGAAGGTTTTATTATGAAAATAAAATTAATAAATGGACCTAATTTGAATTTTTTAGGTATAAGAGAGAAAGGAATATATGGCACTAAAAATTTTGAAGAGGTAGAACGTTATGTCATAGAAGAAGGAAAGAAGCTAGGACATGAAATAATATCTTTTCAAAGTAATATAGAAGGTGAGTTAATTAATGCAATACAAGATGCTTATTTAAATGATTATGATGGGATAATCATAAATCCAGGGGCATATACTCACTATAGCATTGCTTTATATGATGCATTAAAAAGTGTAAATATGAAATGTGTAGAAGTCCATTTAAGTAATGTTCATAAAAGGGAAGAGTTCAGACATAAGTCAGTAACAGCAGCAGCGTGTATTGGACAAATAACAGGATTTGGGGAGTATGGATATATAATGGCTATAAATGCACTTGAGAATAGTCAATAGTAAAAATTATTTTGGTGTTATTTATTAATTAAAATGAATTTAAAAAGGGGGATTTTATATGGTCATAACTATTATTGGATTGGGTGTTATAGGAGGGTCTTATGGACTAGCCTTAAAGGGAAAAATATATGGAACAGAGATAAATGGTATTGATATTTCTGAGGAAACTTTAAAAAAAGCAAGTGAAATGGGAATTATAAGAAAGTCTGCTCTTTATGGAAGTGAGGAATCTTATAATATTATTTCTGAAAGTGATTTGCTTATTATTTGCTTGTATCCAAAGAAAGTTGAAGAGTTTGTTCAATCTTACAAAAAATATTTTAAAGATGGACTTTTAATAACTGATACAACTGGAATAAAGGGCAATTTCATTAATAATATCTTAAGGGAACTTCCAAAGGGAGTAGATTTTGTATTTGCACATCCTATGGCTGGAAGAGAAAAAAAAGGTATTGAATATGCTTCGAGAAAGGTATTTATAGGAGCTAATTTTATAATTACACCTATTACTATAAATAAGAAAGAAAATATAGAAAAGATTAAAGAACTTGCTAAAACTATGGGGTTTGGTAAAATTTCAATGGTAAATCCCTATGACCATGATAAAATAATAAGTTTTACTAGTCAGTTACCCCATGTTATCGCTGTTTCATTAATAAATAGTGATAATTATAATATGGAAACGGGAGTTTTTATAGGTGATAGTTATAGAGATTTAACTAGAATAGCTAATATAAATGAAGATTTGTGGAGTGAATTATTTATAGATAATAAAGAAAATTTAGTTATGGCTATTGAAAATTTTCAAGAAGAGTTAGATAAAGTTAAATTAGCTATTAAGAATGAAAATGCAGATGAGCTTAAAAAGTTTTTTATGAAATCTACTAAAAGAAGAGAAAAACTTTAAAATAGTAATTTTAAAATAAATTTTGATGAGACCTTGCTTAAATTTTAGATAAAAAAATATATGAAGACTAAAAGATATTTGTTGAATCATATATTAATAAAAGTGAAATAATTATAGGGAGAGAAGGGTATTATGGGAATAAAGGTAGTAACAGATAGTACAAGTTATATACCAAAGGAATATATAGAAAAATATAATATAAGGGTAGTTTCTTTAAATGTAATAATGAATGGAATTAGTGAAAGAGAAGTTGAGATAAATGATGAGGTATTTTATGAAAAGATGGAATTGTCATCAGAAATACCTACTTCATCTCAGCCATCAACAGAAGAATTTTATAATGTTTTTGAGGAAATTATTAAAGAAGGGCATAGTGTATTAGGAATATTTTTATCATCAAAAATGAGTGGAACTTATTCTACTGCTTTTTTAATTAAGGATATGATTTTAGAGAATTATCCTAATGCAGAAATTGAAATAATAGATTCTATGAATACAACTATGGCAATGGGATTTTCAGTAGTAGATGCTGCAAGAAAAGCTATAGAAACTAGTAAGACTTTAGGAGAAATAAAAGCTGAAGCAAAAGAAATTATAGAAAAATCAGATATATTATTTTCACCAGGTGGTTTAAAACACTTAAAAAAAGGTGGAAGAATAGGGGCTGCATCAGCGTTAATTGGAGGAATACTTCAAATAATTCCTATACTTCATGTTAAATATGGTGAAGTGGAAGTATTAGATAAAGTAAGAACTAAGAAGAAAGCTATTAATCAAATGCTAAAAATAATAGGTGATAAAATGAAAAATAAAGGGATTACTGAAGCTGTTGTTTATCATATTTTAAATAAGAGTGAAGCTATAGATTTAAAGAAACGATTAAAATTAGAATTAAAAATAGATGCAAAAATAATGGATATTGGGCCAATAGTAGGTTTACATGTTGGACCGGGGAGTATAGGAATAGCATATTATACAAAATAACATTATTTGAAAAACAAAAGGATTTATATTAAAAAAAACTTACCTCATTAGTTGTTGAAGAGGTAAGTTTTTATAACTAAATTTTAAGCTGGCTTATAAGTGAAAAAATAATGCCAAGCTTTTTTTATAAAAATATTTTATAAAGTAAACCCAAGG
The DNA here is from genome assembly GCA_963557775.1 of uncultured Sarcina sp. Taxonomy (GTDB): domain Bacteria; phylum Bacillota; class Clostridia; order Clostridiales; family Clostridiaceae; genus Sarcina. Next base: position 21,549 of record CAUWDH010000044.1, on the reverse strand, counting down.
TTAAGAGAGTTCCTAATAATATAATTGCTGAAGGTTTTACCTTTTCAATAATATTATAGTTTTCTTTTTTGTAATTTATTTTAAAGTCATGGTTTAGATTTTTTAAACTAGAATTTAAAATATCTTTACTAACCTTTATTAGGAATTTTTTATTTTCCTTTGAAACAATCTCCAACTTCCTTGATTTTTCATAATAATTGAAATGTTTAATAGAAGAGTATGGTATGCTTAATTGATTAGTACTATTATTTCCGTTATTAAGGCTACCTAAAATTAAATAATTTTCAGTAAATGCCATTAAGCAATCAAAGTTTTGATTAGCTTGAAATAAATTGTTTTGGTCATTAGAATAGGTTGTTACTGGAGAACCTATTAAATAACTTATGATACCATTTCCTCTATTAAGAATCGACGGAACATCATTTGGAGTTTCGTATATGGGCTCAGACATTAAATTTACACTTCCTTTTCTTTTATATTATTAATGATTATTATAAACATTATATGTGAGTAATGCAATAAAGTTTATAATTTAAAGACCTTTTTTCTTTCCCTCAATACCTCGTTCTTTTAAAATTTCATATATAGTTTTTGATGTAGTATCTTCCATTGTATAGCCTAGAATATCTAAGATTTCCTGAAGCTCTTTTTCTGATGATGTTTCTATTTCTATATAGGGGAAAGGGCAAAAGCTAGGATCATTTATATCTATTTCTATTAGAGAATTTTTATATTTATAACTTTCTCTATATTTTTTTATACTTTCTTGAAGTTCTAATCCTAGAGAAGTAAAAATTTTGCTTCCCATTTCACCATTTTCTATTATGGTTTCATTTTCTTCCATAACCTTAAATTTTTCTTGAGATAGCATTTTCTTTGTTGTCATGAAGTGAACAATTTTATTATTTATTAAGTCTTCTACAGTTCTTATTCTTGCATAGCCTTTTTCACTTAGTAATCTTCTGTTAGGAAAGTCATATATATTATTTACTTGATTTTCTTTTTTTATATTTTCAGCTTTTATTTCAGTCATCTTATTTCTTATTTCATCTATGTTTATATCCATTATTCTAGTTTCAAATTCTTTCATTGTAGGACCTCCAAAAGATATTTATTAATTTAGATTCTTTAATTATAACAACATTATATATTAAGGTAAAAGAAAAAATGTTTTAAAAACTTAAATATTGGGAATTATAAGATGAGATAGAATTAAGATTTTATTGGAAGAGGGATTTGAGATGAAAAAATTTATGTATTTCATTGTTGGTTCTTTAATATTAATTATTTCCTTTGGATTCTTAATAAGGAATACTGAAATAATACAATCATGGGGAGAAAAGAGTAGTTTTGAATTAACAGATATGCAAGAGGATAATATAAAACTAAATATAAATGGTAAAGATATTAAGTTAAACAATAAAATATTTTTAACTGAAAATAGATATTACATACCATTAAATGAAATAGTTAAAGCTAGTGGTGGAACTATTAAGAATATTAAAAATTCTATTAGTATAAACTTATTTAATAAAGAAATTGTTATAAATAAGAATAATTGGACTATAAATAATGAAAAAATTAAGCTAAAGAAAAAAATAGTAAATTATAAAAAAAACATATATATATCTTTATTTGATTTTACTAATATATTTGACTTAGAAAGTAGATGGAGTTTTAATGAGAAAACAATAAAAGTTTATAAAGCTAAAAAAGATAATAGTATTAAAAAATACTCTGGAGATGGAAAACAAAAAGGTGCCATAAGATTTGAAGATGTTTCTATTGAAGGTAATGGAACTCTAAAAGAATCACAGTATTTAGAAACTTTAAGATTTATAGGAAAGAATTTGTATGAACGGGATATGCCCTATTTTATAGCTTGGATACCTAGGTATATTAATAAGGAGAAAAATGTAGATACAGATCCATCAAAGGAAAATTCCTTTCCTTTAGCAGAATTAGTTTATACCTTAGATTATTTAAGTAGTAAGAATGCTTATATAGGTCTTCATGGATATACTCATCAACGAGGTGATGAGGTTTCTGGAGAGGGCGAAGAATTTGGAAAGAACTATCCATCAATTGAAGAATTAAATTCAAGAGTAAAAAAAGCTTTAGAAATAGCAAATTATTTAGATATAGATATTTCATTTTTTGAAGCACCACATTATTTAATAACTGTTAAGCAGAATGAGGAACTTGAAAAGAGTTTTAAGTATATATTTAATAATTACAATTGTGAAGTACATCTTGATAATCAAAGAAATATAGTTAAATCTCCTACAGGAAATGATAGTTATTATATTCCAACACCACTTTATTATGTAGAAGATAGTACAGGGGATAGTATGATAAAGAAAATCAAAAAATTTCCAAGTAAAGACTTTGCTGGATTGTTTTATCATCCTTTTATAGAAGTTGATTATATTAATTTTACTGAGGATGAAAATGGAGTTCCAAAAGTAGCTTATAAGGAAAAGTCAATTTTGATGAAAATAATAGATGCTTTAGAAGAGAAGAATATTAAATTAATAAGATTAAATTGAATTATTCGGGCATAAGCAGATTATGAAGCTAAAGAAGCAGATAAAGTCTATGAATTTGTCTATGAGAGGTTTACATATGCAAAAATATAAAATACAATAAGTATATTGAAAGTGTTAATAAAAAATTCATAAAGTTCACTAACTATTGATGGACTTTTAATTAATAGTTAGTGAACTTATTTTTCTGCTTTAAGATGAGCAGTGTAATTTACTAGAGAAGAGGTTAAGATTTTGTTTTGGTTTAATAAAAAATTGATTTTAGAAAAAATAGATACTATAAATCCTGAGGAAGACAATATACTTATTAATTTTGAAGGTAACACTTTAAAATTAAAAAATAAGATATATATAGATAGAAATAGATATTATATACCTTTTAGTGAAATAATATCATTACATGGAGGAGTTATAGAAGAAAAGGGATGTTATATTAAAATTAAATTTAAAAATGAAGACTTTGATTTAAATACTAAGAATAATACTTGGGTAAATAAAAAGTTTAAGAGAAAGGTGAATAAATTAAAGAAACCATTATTAAAAGATGAGGAAAATATATATATTTCATTAGTTGATTTTGGAAATATTTTTAATTTAAAAAGTAGATGGAATAGTAAAAATAAATGTATAAAATTATATAAGGATATAGACCATGAAGAAGTAACTCCATATGTGAGACGTAGCAAACAAAAAGGACTTATAAGATTAGAAGATGTTGCTATTGGAGGTAGTGGTAGTGAATATGATTCTAATTATTTAGAATGTACTAGATACATGGGGGCATTTTTAGGAAAGAGAGGGGTTCCTTATCATGTAGCGTGGATACCTAGATATATAGATAATAAGAAAAATATAGATAGTGACCCATCAAAGGAAAATTCTTTCTCTTTAGCAGAATTAATTTATACCTTAGATTATTTATCATTTAGAAGAGGAATAATAGGTTTACATGGATATACTCATCAAAGAGGTGATGAGGAATCTGGTATAGGAAATGAATTTGGAGCAGAGTATCCAAGTGTTGATGAATTAAAAGAAAGAATAGAAAAAGCATTAGATATAGCTAAATATTTAGATATAAAAGTAGAATTTTTTGAAGCTCCACATTATGTTATTACTTTTGAACAAAATAAGATTTTACAAAATTATTTTAAGTACATATTAAATAATTATAAAAGTGAAGAACATTTAAGTAATCAAATTAATATAGTTAAAGCTAATGATTATAAAGAAGCATATTATATTCCAACACCTTTATATTATGTTGATGATAGAATAGGAGATAATATGGTGAAGGTTATAGAAAATATGGACAACTTTATATTTGCAGGATTATTTTATCATCCAATAGTAGAACATACTCTAGTTGAATTTAAAGAAGATGAAAGAGGATATCCAATAATGGAATATAAATTTGAATCAACTTTAAAAAAAGTAATAAAAGCCTTAGAAGGAAGAGGCGTAAATATGATAGAAGTTAGTGAAATTTAGTTATAATAAGTGTTAAGAGAATAATCTTGAGTTATACATTTTAAAATATGGTTAAATATAGTTTCTTTTTTTCTTAAGAAAGTGGTATAATTATAGTAAATCCTAGTAAAAAAGTAGGGATTGAGTACAAAAGAAGTTTTGGAGGTATACTCATGGATAAAAAAGAAATTTTAAAAGCATTAAATTTCAGACATGCAACAAAAGAATTTGATGAAAGTAAAAAAATATCAGATGAAAATTTTGATATAATATTAGAAACGGCTAGATTATCACCTAGTTCAATGGGAATTGAACCATGGAAATTCATGGTTATACAAAATAAAGAAGTTAGAGAAGAATTAGCGAAAGTATCTTGGGGGGGAAAAAAGCAAATACCAAGTGCAAGTCATTTAATCTTAGCATTTAGTAGAACAGCTCAAGATTTAAAGTACAATTCAGAATATATAGATAGTCTTTTAAGAGAAACTAAAAAGTTCCCAGAAGAAGTAACTCAAATGATGAAAGACATAATGAAATCAATAGAAGAAACTCGTCTTCCAAATGATGATTTAATATTACATTATTCAAGAGAACAAACTTTTATAGCATTAGGAAATATGATGACAGTAGCTTCATTATTAGAAATAGATACATGTGCTATAGGTGGATTTGATTATGATGCTGTTACTAAAATCTTAAAAGAAAGAAATCTAATAGATACAGACAGATATAACTTAACATGCATGTTAGCATTAGGTTATAGAAAAGTAGAGCCAGCTCCAAAAACAAGAAGAGAAATGAACGAAGTAGTAGAGTGGGTTAAGTAATAATAAATGGGGTTGCATTAGTGCAACCCCATTTATTATGGGCTATATTTTATCTGATAGCTAGAGGCTGTACTCATATATTGGTTAGTTATATACAGTTTATAGAAGAATGGAGTATTACAGACAATAGTCATGAGATTAATATTTTCTCATCTGCCGAGATAGCTATATAGGTACGGAATGCAGTGACCATTGAACTAGTAATTAGAAGCTCTTCATTTCTGAGCAAAAGTTGCGTAAAGAAATTTCTACTGTTTGAGCAAAGCGAGTTTAGAAATTTTAGTAACTATTGCAGAAGAAATGTTAGAGTTTCTTTACGTAGTGAGCGGTCACAAATGGTGAAGCTATATAGCTAGATAAAAGGCAGAGGAGGTAGATCAAATGACTTTGATGTACCTCCATTCCTTCTATCTATATAATGACTAATCTAAGATTTTATAGCCAATTTTTATATCTTTTGATGTACCACATTTTTACAAGTTGTGTTAGTGTGCAGTATGCAACTATTACGAAAGCAATGTATGCAAAGTATATTAGTGGTACAGGAACCATTCCAACAATTGAACCTATTGCTGTGTAAGGAAGTATCCAGCCTATTGCTAAAGATAGTATTATACCAACATTCATTTGCCATGAAGCATTGCTTTGGAAGAATGGTACTTTTTCTGTTCTTAACATGTAGACTACTAAAACTTGAGTAGCAAGTCCTTCTATGAACCAAGCTGTTTGGAACATTGGAACTTTTGCAGCTGTTGTGCATCCAAATACAAACCACATTAATAGGAAGGTTGTTTGGTCAAATATAGAACTTGTTGGTCCAACTATAACTGTAAATTTAACTATATCAGCACCATCCCATTTTCTTGGAACCTTTAAGTATTCTTCATCAACTTTATCCCATGGTATAACTATTTGAGTTATATCATATATTAAAGTTTGAAGTAATATTTCAAGTGGTAGCATAGGTAAGAAAGGTAAGAATATGCTAGCTACCATTACGCTTATAGTATTTCCGAAATTTGAGCTTATTGTCATTTTTAAGTATTTAGTTATATTAGCGAAAATTTTTCTTCCTTCTATAACACCTTCTTCAAGAACCATTAAGTCTTTTTCAAGTAAGATTATATCAGCAGCTTCTTTAGCTATATCAACAGCTGTATCAACTGATATACCAACATCTGATTCTTTTAGTGCAATGGCATCGTTAATACCATCTCCCATGAAACCAACAGTTTTTCCATTTTCCTTTAAGACTCTAACAATTCTAGCTTTTTGCATTGGATTTAATTTTGCAAAGACATTAGTATTTTTTGATAAGTCAAATAGTTCTTTATCTGATAAATCGTCTATATGGTTTCCAAGTACTATATTATTAACATTTAATCCAACTTCAGAACATACTTTTTTAGTTACTATTTCATTATCACCAGTTAGAATCTTAACATCAACACCATAATTATTTAAAGCTTTTATAGCTGTTTTAGCACTTTCTTTTGGTGGATCTAGGAAAGCTATAAATCCTATTAAAGTCATTTCGCTTTCATCTTTAATACCAAAATCTGTTGATAAAGGCATGTTGTCTTTTTTAGCAACACCAATAACTCTCATGCCTTCAGCATTTAATTTTTTACTTGTGCTTAAAACTTTTTCACGACGTTCTTTTGTTAGTTCATAAGTATGACCATTCAATTCAACATATTTAGAAATTGAAAGCATTTCTTCTAAAGCACCTTTAGTTATTATTCTTCCTTGATTTTCTTCTTTACCTTTTAATATAACAGACATTCTTCTTCTGTTAAAATCAAAAGGGATTTCATCTATTTTATCAAAAACAGCATCTAAATATTTAAAACCTTGAGCTTTACCAAACTCGATAATTGCTAAATCCATTAAGTTTTTTAATCCTGTTTGGAATGAACTATTTAAGTATCCATACATTAAAACTCTATGGTCTTCTTCACCATTTAAATTTAGGTGTTTTTCTACAATTATTTTATCTTCTGTTAATGTTCCAGTTTTATCAGTACATAAAACATCCATAGCACCAAAGTTTTGAATTGATTTAAGTTTTTTTACAACTGTTTTTTTCTTTGACATTTTTACAGCACCTTTAGCTAGGTTAGCTGAAACGATAGTTGGGAGCATAACAGGTGTTAAACCAACAGCAACTGATACAGCAAATAAAAGAGCTTGTACAAAACTACCTTTATCAATCCAGTTTATTACAAATACTATAGGAACCATAACTAACATGAACTTTAATAATAGTTTAGATATTTTTTCAACACTTTTATCAAAGCTAGTTTGCTCATCTACTGTATTTAGATTTTTTTGCATTGATCCAAAATAAGTAGTTTCACCAGTACCAATAACTGCTCCTAAGGCACTACCACTAATTACATTAGTTCCAAGTAAACAAATATTGCTTAAGTCACCAATATTATTTTTAGAATCAGTATTATAGCTAAATTTTTCAATTGCTTCAGATTCTCCAGTTAGTGCAGATTGACTAATAAATAAATCTTTGCATTCTAATATTCTTAAGTCAGCAGGAATCATATCACCAGCTGCTAATTTAACTATATCTCCAACAACTAGATTTTTCATATCTATTTCTTCAAAATCTTTTCCATCTCTTTTTACAGAACAAGTAGTAGTAACTAAATTTTTAAGTTCTTCAGCAGCAAGTCCAGATTTGAATTCTTGAGTGAAAGAAATTATGCCACTTACTAGAATTAAAACTATAATTATAATAATTTGTGACCAACTAGCTTGACCTGGTGCAACTAAAACTACATTTGTAAAATAACTTATGATAGCTATTAGCACTAATACTAAGTTAAAGTAATTCATAAAAGATTTTATAAATTGCATAAATATAGAATCTTTTTTATTTTCATTAATCTCATTAAATCCATACTTTTCAATTCTTTTTTCAACTTCAGTAGAATTTAATCCATTTTCAGTACAATTAAATTTACTTAATAAATCTTCTTTTGAAAGATTGCTATTTTTTATTAATTCATTACTAATTTTTTTGTAATTATCTTCGTTAAATTTTCTTTGATTCTTATTTTTCATTACATCATACCTCCAAAATTTTTAGGGTATGAACAGTAGTAATAACACTTACAAAAATTTAGATTTAAATTTAAATCTAAATTATATCTTTAGTAAAACCATACAAGCTGAGAAGCTTGTACTAACAATATTATTAAATTTAAAAGAATATTTGGGCAAGTAGTCATCACTACTATTCATCGGTTTCCCATCGCTTTCCAAACTTCTCACCTCCGTTAAAATAAATATAAAAAAGCCCTTTTATTGTGTAGGTAGTTAACTTAAACAATAAAAGGGCGTACAATCAGAATTATACAATCCGTCGTTCAAGCTTTGACTCTACAAGGCGGTGAAATTGCATTATATTAAGCCTTCTTTGTTCGGCAAAATCTGTTAACCTGTTAAAAGTGTTTCCACCTTTTCACGGCAGCAATCCATATCCTTGAGGTAGCCTCACCTACCGAGGGGACTCTTAAATTTTTGCTTTGAATTTTGTCCTTACTAACTATAAAACAAAAAAATAAATAAGTCAATAATAAATTGTTAATAAATTATTAAATTAGTTAAATTATCGTAAATAGATAATAATTAAATTGAGAATTCAATTCAGATCCATTAAGGATTTATCTAAGTTTTAAGCGATTTTATTTAGGAATATTTATATAAAATTTTATATGAAAAAGGTAATATTATGGACATTAATTATTAAAGAAAAATTACTGTAGTAAATTTTTACTTTATTGTTTTTGATTTTAAGTTTTGTTACAATAAACGTAGACTAAATTCAGATGAAGTTTTCAATTCATTTGAGTATTTTAGTTGTAGTTATTTAGAAGTATAGGCTGTAATATCTACTTGTAGAAGAAAGGAGTATTGCAGCCTCTAGCTATTAGAAAAAAGTTGAGTTTAGAAAAAATCGGAGGGTATTTTAGATGATGGAATATGTTAATGATATTAACATTATAGAAGCTGTTATACATATATTAGATAATAATTCAGATGAACCTATTTTAAATGAATATAAGTTAGATTTAAGTGATGATGTTTATAAATTTTTATTTAAGCATATAGAGAGAGCTTTTAAAGATGAAGAACTTAAATATGCTATTTTTAATCCAGAGAGACATGTTGTAAAAGAAGTTTCTCAAGAATTTTTAACAGGGGTTAATACTAATCTTATTGAAGTTTCTAAGGAATTTGCTAGACAAATGTTCTATATTATGAGAGCAAATAGAAATATTCCAAGTTGTGATTTAATAACTGTTTATATTTCAACTGATCATGGTCCTATGCTTGGAATATTAAAGATGGATTATGTTAAGAATTTTACTCATAAAGTTGATTTCGTTGATGATAAAATAGGTATAGGAATTGTTGAACAAGCATCAGGACTTCCTGCTTCAAGTCAAAAGGTGCAAAAATGTGCTTTCATTAAGCCTATTAGAGAAAATCAAGCTGTAGATTTAATGGTTATTGATAAACAAAAAAAGGGAAAAGATGGTGAAGATTACGGAGCTAACTATTTTATAAATCATTATTTAGGGTGTACTGTTATTCAAAATGAAAGAGATATGACAAAAAGTTTTATGAAAGCAGCTGAAGCTTTTACAAGAAATAATATTATAGAAGATGCTGCTAAAGCTGTAGAAGTTAGAGATGCTATAAAAACTAGAATGAAAGTTGAAGACACTGTAAATGTTAATGAAATAGCTAGAGAAATTTTTAAAGATGAACCTGACATGCAAGCAAATTTCAATTCCTTTATGGAATCTCAAGGGGTTGAAAGAGATGTGGAAATAGATAAAGAATGGGTTGAAAAGAAGTTTAAGAAAGTTAGATTAAATATAGATAAGGAAATAGATTTATATTTAAGTAGTGAAGCTTATCATGATAGTGATAAATTTGAAATTATTAGAAATGGTGATGGTTCAGTAAATATATTAATAAAGAAAGTTAAAAACTTCATAGAAAAATAATAAAAAATTCAAATTAGTCACATGATTGTCATAATAATTATATAAAATTAACTTAAGAATAGAGGCTATGGAGTTAGCCTTATAACCGCAGAAATGCTGATGACTCCTACTTTTATTACAAATATTTATGCTAAAAAGTTATATAAAACTGAAATTTAAAATAAGTTAATATAATGGTGCAAAATGTAAAATATACAAGTAAAAGGAGTAGGTTAAATGTATACAAAAGAATACAAAATAGTAAGTATAGCAAGTAAGATGGCAGAATTACTTATGTTAAATGATATTAATATAGAAAGATTATATAAACTTTTAGAAGGTGAAGATGAAAATACAGAAATGCTTATAAATATTCTATTCTTTACTTTAAATACTTAAGAAATCTAGGACTGTTAAAACAGTCCTTTTTTTATTATGAAACTATTTATTAATTAAGTGATTAAAATTATATTAATAGCTTATTTACTTGCATAAAAGCTTACTTTATCTGAATTAAGTTTACCTTTATGGAAGGATATGAAGTTATGGAAAATTTAAAAACAAAGAGTTTAATACCAATTTTAATAGCCTTACCTAGCTTTGGATTAGGATTAACTTGGAATATGAAAAGTACAATATTACCTTTACTTGTTAAAACAGTTACAACATCGAATTTAAAATTAGGGTTACTAGCAGCAGCTGGACCTGTAGCAGGAATAATTTTTCCTTATTTATCAGGAGTAATAAGCGATAGAACAAATTTAAAAATGGGTAAAAGAAAACCTTGGATGTTATTGGGGGGAATATTAGGGGCTATATTTTTAATTATTTTAGGGTTATCAAAAGAATATATTATTATGTTTATTTCTGCTTTTGGGGTATATGCTTCCTTTAACTTTTTTCAAGGCTCCTATTATGCATGGATACCAGAAGCAGTTGAAGAAAATCAAATAGGAAAGGTTAATGGACTTGGGAAATTATTTTATTCTTTAGGAGGAATGCTCTTTTTCCTATTAGGTGTATCTTTATTTCATAAAAATAAGGAATTTCCATTTATATTAATTTTATTAGCAGTATTAATTCCTATAACTATAAGTACGACATTAGTTAAAGAAGATGATAGTAATTTTAGAAAACCATCAAAACTTAGCTTTGATTTTTTAAAAAATAGTTCAGCGATGAGGGTGTTTTTAGGTGCATTTTTTTTCTATATAGCCTATGGATTGATAACACCTTTCTGGATTCCTTACTATGAAAAAGCCCTTAAGTTCACAAGCAATGAAATAAGTTTAGCTTTAATAGGATTTACTTTTACAGGATTAATATTATCAATAGTTGTGGGACTTTGGTGTGATAAATGGAACAAGCAATATATTTTTCTTATTGCAACTTTAATTTATATAATAGCCTTTATTATTGGGTGGGATGTAAAAGGACTGGTTATGTTATGGATTTTTGCTCTTTTATCAGGAGTAGCTTTTGTAATATTTCAAGTTGTTTTTTATTCATTAATACCAGTGGTAGCACCAAAAGAAAAGTTAGGTGAATACATGGGAATAAATAATATATTTTTATGTATACCACAAATAATAAGTAGCTTATTAGGAGGCTATTTATTAACTATAAATAAGGGAATATTTATTTTTCCTATATCAATAATCTCTCTTATTATAGGAGCCATAATTATAGGATATAAAAGACTAAAAACTAATTAGTAACTCTCTATTAATTTAGATTAAAGAACTCATTTATAAAACCGATAATTTTATAGGTATTGAAGAAATAAGTCTACGTTAATCTGATAGCTAGATGCTGTAATATCTCTAGCTTTAATGAGTAAGAAATAAACAGCCTCACGCTCCTAGATAACTGCGACTAAGTATTCAGATAGAGTAAACTCCATCTGAAATAAGTCTACGTTAATTAAACAGAATACTCGGGTAGGGGGATTTATGAGTTTATTAAAAAAAATTGTTATTATGTTTTTTAGTATAACCATCATTTCTTCTATAGCTTTTTTATCAGTAGGAAAAGAAATAATAGATGAAGTGAGTATGGGAGAACTTGAACGGGGACCAGGGAGAACAAATTCGGTTATATCAAGAATAAATGGAGAAGTAACAAAACTATGGGGAAAGACTGTAGAATTTTCTAATTATTACGATATTAAGAATAATTTACAATCAAATTATGAAGAAGTTCCAGTAAATAAAATAATAGATATAGAAAAGAAAGCAGAATTTTCATCAGTATCAAGTATTTTTTTGTTAGAAAATGGGTTTAGTGAATTGAATAAGATATTTGATAAGGATAATATTAGCAAGGAAGAGTTAAATTTTATAAGATTAACAGTAACAAATTTAATAAAGAATTCTATTAAAGAAGAAGAACCTATTTCAGGAATGATTAGTGGAGGGAGCTATTCTTATTTAATAGGAGGAAAAAAAATAAAGTCTGAAAATGATAAATATATTATAATGGCTGAAAGAATAGATGAGGACTTTATAGAAAAATTATCTAAAGAAACAAATAGAATTGTTGATATTGTTAATGGTAATAAAATTTCTGAGGACTTTTCTAAAATGGAAGTGTCTAATATAGGGGATAGAGAGTATTTTTCTAATAGACAGGAAGAAAAAACAGATGTATATACTAATTTAAAAACTATAGAAAATTCAGAATATAAATATTATATAAAGTTAACTGATGATAGAAATGTTAGGAACAATGCAGAAAAAAATATATATTTATTAGTTGCAACAATGATAGTTATAACTATTTTATCTAATTTAGTACTATATTTAATTTTAAAGAAAAGTGTAATTAATAGAATATTGAAGATAAAAAACACTATAAATAGCGTTAGAGAAAATACTAAGTTTAATATGGAATTAATAGAAGATAATAAAGATGATGAAATTGGAGAACTTAATAATGATTTAAATTCAATGTTTAAAAGATTAAAAAGTTATTCTGAAAATCTTGAATTTATAAGCAGACAAGATACTTTAACAAAATTAAAAAATAGATATAGTATTAATGAGTATATTTTAAGCTTAACAACTAAGAAAGAAGACTTTGCTATATTTTTTATTGATTTGGATAATTTTAAAGTGATAAATGATACTTTAGGTCATCATATTGGAGATAAACTATTAGTAAAAGTTTCTGAGGTACTTTATTCTATAGTTGAAGAGGAAAAGAATTTAACTGTTGGTAGAATAGGTGGAGATGAATTTATCATAGTAAGGAATGGAAAAAATGATTTAGACGAAATCAAAAGAGTTGCATCTAAAGTAATTAAAAAAATAAATAAGTGTTATGAATTTAATTCTTATATGTATGAAATAAAGGCTAGTATGGGAATAAGTTTTTATTCAGAACATTCTACAAAGGGCAGTGAGATACTACAGTATTCAGATATTGCTATGTACTGCAGTAAAAGAGATGGTGGCAATAGATATACTATTTTTGAAGAGCAAATGTTAGAACCTTTAAGGATAGAGAAGCGGTTAAAAAAGGCAATTGAAAAGAAGGAATTTAAAATGTATTTACAGCCTATATATAATGTAAAAAAAGATACTATACAAGGTTATGAAGCTCTTGTAAGATGGTATGATGGAGATCAAGTTATTGCTCCATATAAGTTTATTCCATTAGCAAAAAGAACTGGAGATATTGTAGGTATAGATAATTTTATTTTTAAAGAAGCTTTAAGAATGGTTAGAGAATTAATAGACTGTGGCAAAGAAGAATTTTATATATCCTTAAATGCATCAAAGCTATTTTTAAAACAAGAAAACCTTATTGAATTTATAAAGAGTGAGCTTGAAAAATATAATGTAGAAAGTAAGTATATAAAAATGGAAGTAGCAGAAGATGAAATAATAGATGATTTTGAATATACTATAGCTTTATTAGATAAACTTAGAAATATTGGAATAGAAATATATCTTGATGATTTTGGAGTGGGATATTCTTCCTTTAGCCATATAAAGAAATTACCTATAGATGTTATAAAGCTTGATAGAAGTTTAATAATAGATATAGAAAGTAATATTAAATCTCAAGAAATAGTAAAAACCTTGATAAATATGGCTCATAACATGAATGTGGGAATTATTTGTGAAGGAATAGAAGAAAATGAACAGGTAAATATTTTAAGGAATTTTAATTGTGATAATATTCAAGGGTATTATTTTGGAAAGCCAGTTCCAAAGGTACATTATATTGATGAGATGAAAAAAGAAAATATGAAAGTAAAATAAAGTAAGTAAGAAAAGCAGTGTAGATAAAACTATACTGCTTTTCTTTGTGTGTAGGATGTGTGGGACTAAATGATATTTTAATTATAACCACAGTTTATTATTTTTAAACATAAAATAGCAAAAATATTTAAACTAAAGTAATTGCTTTGTGGATGGAGACTCTATATAGATTCGTGTAAAAATAATTTTATATAAATAAAGAGTAAGTACTACAATTTATGTAATACTTACTCTTTATTTATACTAATTATTCTTAAATATAGGTTTTATTGTTCGTTTGACAACATCAAAAAAGCTTAGCGACTTAACCATACGATTTGAATCAACATATTTTCTAATGGTGCGAAGTACTTTTTTTGTTTCTTTAGAAGAAAAAGAATAGGTACCATTTTTTTTAGTTTTAATTGCATAACGTGGTATCCATTTTCCTTTTAATATTACTGAAGCAATAATATAATCAACTTCTTCCCAAGGAATTTGAATAAATTTTCGATAATCATTAGAATTATAAAATTCAAATCCTTTATCACCAATCATTATTTTACCATAATCTGAAAGACCTGCAAAAGATGTTGCATCAACTACTAAATCAACTTTTGTATTAAGTGATTGAACCATACATTCTACCTCTTTTCTGCTAAATATATACCTTTATTTATATATTTCTAAAAAACTCAAGAGGCATTAGTAAAAAAATGATAAATATAATTGATATACTCATTAAATTTAATCTTAAATTTTTTTATTTTCCTCTTAAAATTTCAAATTAAATATTTATTATTTTGCGTAGTGATATAATAAATAGAATATTACATTAAACCTATTAAATGAAATATTATACCGATAACAAATAAAGAAAGAATAATAATAATAGGAGATATTTTTTTCTTAAGTAGCCACATACAAAGTAATGTTAATAATAATCCTGTAAGGCCTGGAATCAATGAATCCAAGTTATTTTGTAAAGTTGTAACTTTATCAGGAGTTAATGATAATCCAGCTGCTTGTTGTAATAAAGCTTCCTTAATACCATTTGCTCCAGCAGGAAGACTACTCCAATCAATATAAGCACCTTTACTTAATTGAACAGATGAGATTACTGGTGTAAAGTTAATAGATACCCATCTATTAACTAATGATCCTAAGATAAACATACCGAGTATAGATGCTCCTTTTGTAACATCTTGTAATAAACTACCTGATAAATCTTCTGTAATACGAGAACCTGCCTTATAGCCAAATTCTTGTGTATACCAAGTAAATATCATACGAATAATATTCCAACCTAAGAAAAATATGATTGGTCCTAATATATTACCACTCATAGCAAGTGAAGCACCTAATGCTCCTAATATAGGTCTAACAGTAAACCAGAAAACAGGATCTCCAATACCAGCTAAAGGTCCCATCATACCAACTTTAACTCCTTGAATGGTTACATCATCTACAGGTGCTCCATTTGCACGCTCTTCTTCTAATGCTAATGTAACTCCAATAATAGGTGATGCTACATATGGATGAGTATTAAAAAATTCTAAATGTCTTGTTAATGCAGCTGCTCTATCTTCTTTAGTTTTGTATAATTTTTTAATTGCAGGAATTAATGAAAATGCCCAACCACCATTTTGCATTCTTTCATAATTCCAAGATCCTTGAATAAAAAATGAACGCCACCAAATAGAAAAACGATCTTTTTTTGTTAATTTTATATTATTTCCCATTTTAGTTTTATCTCCCTTCTTAATATCTATCAATAATATCACCTATTGGATCTCCCATATTTGATCCATCATTACCTGAACCACCTTTTTTACTAAGTGCTAAGTAAATGAGAGCTAAAGCTACACCGATTGCACCTAATCCCATAAGTGTAATTTGTGAAATAGTTGCTAATACAAAGCCAATTGCAAAGAATGGCCATACTTCTTTTGTTGCCATCATATTAATTACCATTGCATAACCAACAGCAACAACCATTCCACCACCTATTGCTAAACCATCTGTTAACCAAGCAGGCATTGAAGTAAGTAATGTACGAATAGGTCCAGCACCTATTATTAATATTAATGAAGCTGGAAGTGCTATACGTATACCTTGCATACAAATAGCGATAATATGCCACATTTCAACTTTTCTTATATTTCCTTCTTTAGCAGCAGCATCCATAAAATGCACAAATGCTGTAGCAATTGTACGACAAATAATTGTTAATAATAATCCTGCAACTGCTAGTGGAATTGCTATAGCAATGGCTGAAGAAATTCCACTTTGCCCTTCGCCACTAAGAACTAGGATAATTGCAGCTGCAACGGATGCCAATGCTGCGTCAGGTGCTACGGCAGCACCTATATTTGCCCAACCTAAAGCAATCATTTGAAGACTACCACCTAAGATTAAACATGGTATTAAATTACCTGTAACTAATCCGATTAAAGTACAAGCAACTAAAGGTTGATGAAATTGGAATTCATCTAAAATTCCTCCCATTCCAGCTAAAAATGCAACAAAGATAACTAATATTATTTGAAATATATTTAAATCCACTATTTTTAATCCCCCTTTTTCTATTAAAATAATTTCTATTATTTTAATTTGTTTAATTCCTCTTGTGCCTTTTTTAGAATTTCATTCATATTTCCTTTTGAATCATTTGGAACCTTGCGGACATCGAAATCTAATCCAGCTTTTTTTAGTTTATTAAAAGTATCAATATCCCTTTGACTGAAAGCAAGTACTTTATTAGGTTGTACTTTGCCTGGAGAATGCGCCATAGAACCAACATTAACTGTCTTTATAGGCACTCCCCCTTCTACTGCTCTAAGTAAATCTTCTGGATTTTCAAAAAGAAGTAAAGCACGTTGTCCACCAAAATGTTTATCATCTTTTGCAAGTTTAATCATTTGACTAATTGGAACAGTATGAGCTTTAACCCCTGGAGGAGCTGCTTGTTGAATTAATTTCTTACGAAGTTCATCTTTAGCTACATCATCTGATACAACAATAATTCTTGTTGGTTTCACAGCTTTTGACCAAGCGGTTGCTACCTGTCCATGAAGTAAACGTGAATCAATACGAGCTAAAACATATTCAAAAGATCCAGGTGTACCTACGTTAGATTGTTGAGTAGGATTTACAGAAGATTTGTTAGAAATCACTGATTCTAAAAATTCTGGTTTAACTTTAATTCCTTGTCTAGCTTCTTTTATAATATTAGCTGCAATTTCATGTGCTGATTCCATTGATAAACGTAAAGCATAAGCTTCAATGACCATTGGTAAATTCATACCAGTTACAACTGCCCATTTATCTTTATGATCTTTAAGTAGATTATCCACTTGATTAAATGGTGTGCCTCCCCAAAGATCAACTAAGAATAAAACCTCATCTTGGTTGTCAAAGGATGCAATTGCTTTTTTCATTTTTACTTTGATATCATTAGGTCCTTCACTAGGCATCAATGTAACAGCTTGTACATTTTTTTGCTCTCCAAAAATCATTGTAGTTGATTGTAAAATACCTTTAGCAAAATCTCCGTGACTTGCAAGAATAATTCCTACCATCATATACCTCCTATTTTTATTTGTAATATAAAATTTATAAATAAGTTCTAAAAATATAATTAAGATTAATAATTATATTTTTAATAATCTATTTTTTATAATACATAAATTACCAATAAAATACAAATTTGTAATTTTGTTAAAATATCAAAAAATAATATTGGTAATATTAAATTATTAAAAAATATGCCTAATTAATATTAAATTATTAAATTATTAGAGATAATAATAAAATTATAATAAAATATTTTTATTGAAAATTATTACAAATTTTAAAAAATAGTAATGATAAGAATATCTAAATAATAAAATAGTATTATTAAGTTATATACAGAGCTCTAATTAAAGTTAAGTTTTATTGACTATATTTATATAAAATAGCATACGTAGTTAATATGTCGATAAATATTAATAATAAATTAAGGGAAAAAAACATTAAATTTATGAGAGTGGAAAAGTTAGAAAATTAAATTTTATATAGTGTTTTTTAAGAGCAAAAAAAGAAGCTTATCAGATTGATTATTTAATCAATCTGATATAGCTTCTCTTTTATTGATTTTTTTCTTGTTCTAATTGAGTATTTAAATTATTTACGTTAGAAGTTTTAGCAGTTATATGAGAATTTATTTTATTTAATTCAGATTGTTTAGCCTCTAGGTCTTGTAATGATTTTTCATATTCATACTTAGTGCTATTGTATTGGGATTCAGTAACACCAGGTGATAGAGATTCACCAAATAGATTTCCGAAACCAAGCATAAATAGAATAATGAAAGTATTTATTATATATTTTTTTGTTTTTTTCTTAGAATTATTATTTTTTTGTAAGTTTAAACCCATTATATCCCCCTATTTATAGCAAGTTTGACAAGCTGTTAATCCAGCATTTTTAGCTTGTTCTAAAGTAACTTGGACTGATGTTTTAGAATTTCCACATTTGCTTTTATTATGATATTTTTTCCCAGTAGCTGTTTTCCAAACCATTTTTCCTATAGGAGTATTTTGTGTGGTAGAAGAATTACCATTTGATTTATTACCTGTTGAATTAGTATTAGAGTTATTATTGCTGTTTGTATTAGATTCTTTATTTTTTTCTGTAGTAATGTTATCTAATTCAGCCTTAGCAATTCTATCTTGTTCAGCTTTCTTTTCATTTTCTATTCGTTCATTTTCTAGCCTTTCAGCTTCTAGCTTAGCTAATTTTTCTTTTTCTTCTCTAGCATTAATAAGAGAAGTAATTTCTGTTGATATTTTATTTTCCTCAATTTCTAAATTAGCTAAAGATTGTTTTTTTGAATTTAATTCTTGTTCAATGCTTTCAATTTTAGAAGTTGTTTGTTTTTTGTGAGATAGTAAGGTATTATAGTCTGCACTAGAAATTGTTCCGTTAAATCCAATAATAGCACCAGTTATTATTGATATTGCAGAACCAACTAGTAGCTTTTTGTGTTTTTGTAATCTTTCTTTAAAATTCAATAAAATTCCCCCTTAAATATAAAAATACTACAACATTTTATCTTAATTAATACATATAATGGGTAAATTTACATATATTTAATTAATAATTTAAAAAAGAGATATAAATATAGAGTTTTAGGAGAATTTTAATTTAGAATTGATAAAATTAAAGCTAGACATTTAAGTTTTATAAATGTATAGCTTTAATTATTTGTTTAGATGGTTAATAAATTTTTTTTGTTAGATTCTAAGAAATAAAACTTTATGTAAATACAAAGTAATCTAATTGCAATCATTGCTATTGTAAAGTACATAAAGGATGTAGAAATTACATTAGGATTTATGTGATGTTTGATAATAAATTGGATACTTGCTGTAGGATTCCATTTAGTTATGTATTCGGCTAAAAAGATTTTAGTTCCAACATTTATAATCCATAAAAATAAATAGAATAATGAAGATTTAACAAACCTTTCTCCATTTTTAAAATATACCTTAGTTGAGAAGAAGGATAAAATACCAAAAATTATTCCGCCTATAATACATAATGATAATATCCAGCCGTTTATCCCCTTAAATGGAACATAGGTAATATATTTATATGAAAAATACCCTAATATTACAATACTAGTGAATAAACTTCTAATAGTAAACTTTCTTTCTTTAAGTTGAAATATAGCGAGTAATAAAAGAGCTATAATTAAAATCCAGCTTTCTAAATTCATAATAAAACCTCCATTTCTTATTATGAATTAATTATATTTTAGATTTGAAAGAAAGTAGTCTATATTAAGTCATAAGAATAATAACAAAATCTTATTACTTTATATATGACTAAAGTCATATATAAAGTAATAATTATTAATGATAATTTCATATATTTAATTTTTAATTATTTGAAAGGGGTTTTTCTTCCATTAAATTTTCCTTATATATATTTCCCCACTGACGTATTTCTTTTATTACTGGGCTTAATGTTTTACCAAGGTCTGTTAGTTCATATTCTACTTTGGGAGGAACCACTGGATAAACAGTTCTTTTAACTATTAAATCTTTTTCTAATTCTCTTAATTGTAAAGTTAACATTCTATGAGTAATTTTGGGCATAAGTTTTTGAAGTTCATTAAATCTCATTTTTCCTTTTAGAAGGTTATAGATTATAATTCCTTTCCATTTTCCTCCTATTATTTTTAAAGCTAGTTCAACTGAACATTCAGTATTTTCTTTTAAAACTTTTGGATAATATGTATCATTCATTTTATGCTTAATTCTCCTTTAATAGTTTAATTTATAATTTATTTTATTTTTGATTTTGAAGATAAATAGTTTATATAATATGTAATTACATAAGCTATAATATTAAATTGTCTTATTTTGTACTAAGTATAAAAAATATACCTTGTATAAATTTTATCATAATATATAAAAAATGTGCGGTATTTTCTTTTTCTTTTTAAGAATATATAATTATCTTAAGTAAATAATAATTATTAGTTTAAGATAATTATTTCGTTAGTAAATAAAATTTAAAATAATAGGAAAATTTAAAGGAGAAACTATATGGATAAAAATTTAATTAAAAAACAAGTTTTAGATGCATTTAACTTTAGACATGCTTGTAAAGAATTTGATGCAACTAAAAAAATCTCAGATGACGATTTTAACTTTATTTTAGAAACTGGAAGACTTTCACCAAGTTCATTAGGTCTTGAACCTTGGAAATTTTTAATAATTCAAAATGAGGATTTAAGAAAACAATTAAAAGAAGTGTCTTGGGGAGCTCAAGGACAACTTCCAACTGCTAGCCATTATGTAATTTTCTTAACAAGAAATAAAAATGAGCTTAGTTATAATTCTCAATATGTTAGAGATATGTTTGAAAATGTTCACCATATGCCTAAAGAAGTTGCAAATGCTATAATTGAAAAAATGGAAGATTTCCAAAAAAATGATGCTAAAGTATTAGATAGCGAAAGAGGAATAGAAGATTGGTCATCTAAACAATGTTACATAGCAATGGGTAACATGATGACTTCTGCAGCTATGAT
Source organism: uncultured Sarcina sp. (assembly GCA_963557775.1). Taxonomy (GTDB): domain Bacteria; phylum Bacillota; class Clostridia; order Clostridiales; family Clostridiaceae; genus Sarcina. Next base: position 357 of record CAUWDH010000044.1, on the reverse strand, counting down.
AGGTATAGATTCATGTCCAATAGAAGGATATCACAGAGATTCAGTTGAAAAAATATTAGCTGATGCTAATCTTTTAGATAAAAGTAAATTTACAGTTGCTTGTATGACTGCTTTTGGATACAGAAAGAATGAACCAAAAAGAGCAAAAACAAGACAATCTATGGAAGAAATAGTTACTTTCGTTAAATAATAAATAATTATAATAAGCTATATCAAGAGAGTTAAATCGTCTTTGATATAGCTTTTTGTATTTAAAGAATACTACCTGCTATGCAGGTATGTTCAGATTAGCTTCAGCGGTCAGTATGAAAAAAAACCTCCTTTTGTTAAAATATAATTAGGTCCGTCAACCAAATT
>CAUWDH010000043.1:0-33251 GCA_963557775.1 uncultured Sarcina sp. | reverse complement strand
TTGTTCCAATATTTACGTGTGGTTTACTTCTTTCGAATTTTGCCTTTGACATCGTAATTCCTCCTTTAATTAAATAAACTTTGCCTAGCGTTTTATATTTTACATTTTTTGGAGCTCACGATCGGACTTGAACCGACGGCCTCCGCCTTACCAAGACGACGCTCTACCGACTGAGCCACGTGAGCAACTTAATAGCTTAAAATCTATTTATATACCATAAAAAGTTTACTACTAATAAAACTTTTTGTCAATAATTTTAAATAAACTATTTGCTATTTTTTTTACTTAAAGATTTTTCTAATTTTCTTTTTACTCTTTGCAGAGCATTATCTATAGATTTTGCCTCTCTATCTAAGTCTACAGCTATTTCTTGATAGCTTTTTCCATCTAAATATGAGTTCAAAACTTCTAGTTCTAATCCTGATAAAACCTTGCTCATTTTAAGTTCAATATTTGCTACTTCTTCTTTACTTATGACAACTTCCTCAGGATTTGTAATCTTTAATCCTACTATAACATCTAATAATGTTCTTTCTGATTCATCTTCATATATAGGTTTATTCAAAGATACATATGTATTTAAAGGGATATGCTTTTGTCTAGTAGCAGTTTTGATAGCTGTAATGATTTGTCTTGTTATGCATAATTCTGCAAAAGCCTTAAATGAAGTTTCTTTTTCATTTTTAAAATCTCGTATTGCTTTATAAAGACCTATCATACCTTCTTGATATATATCTTCCTTATCTGCTCCTATTAAAAAATAAGATCTTGATTTACCTCTTATGAAAGCTTCATATCTATTTATTATAATTTCTTGTGCTAAAGAATTTCCTTCTTTTGCTTCTGCAACAATTTCTTCTTCAGTTTTGTTTTCAAAATCTTTTTCTTCTAATATAATTGCATTACTGTTACCCAACATACATCCCCCCCTTTTTAACCTTATTATTTATAAAAATAAATATTATATATTTATTTACGTAATATTTATTCAAATCTTTAATACAAACTTATATATTTCCTTTTCTCAAACTATCTAAAACTTCTGCTACCTTATCATCTATATTATCTCCAAGTAAAAGCCTCTTTCCTTGAGAATTTTTTTTTGTTTTTTCTTTTATTTGCTTTTCTATATTTAATACTTCATGATAAAATTCTAATGAATTCATTCGAGTGGCACCTCTTTGGAAAATAGTTTGTTGTTCTAAGTTGTCTGATGTAACTACCATTACATCAAACCTTTTTCCAAATCCATTTACCATTCTTTCAATATAAGAATCTGCTGTTTCACCACTTTTAGTATAAATAACACTTATCTGTTTGTTCTTCCCTAGAATTTCTTCTTTTTCAATTGTTCCATGAACTTTATGTGCATCAAAAACAATAAATACTCTACAATGATTGAAGGATGAATAATTCTCTATTATTTCGATTAATTTGTTTCTCCCTAATTCCAATTGATTACTTTTAGCAGTTTCCTTAAGATTAGGCCAACTATTAATAACATTATAGCCATCTATAAAAACAATCTTCATTGTTAATCACTCTTTTTCTATTTTATTATTCTTGATTTTAATATTTCATACATCATTATACCACCTGCTACTGATGCATTTAAAGAGTTTATTTTCCCAATCATAGGAATTTTAACTAATTTGTCACATTTCTTCTTTGTTAGTGGTGACATCCCTTTACCTTCATTACCTATAATTAAAGCACATGCTCCTGAAAAATCTGTATTATAACTATAATCTTCACCATTTATATCTGCACCATATATCCAGATACCTTCTTCTTTCAGTCTGTCTAATTCAGCATTAATATTTGTTACTTTAGCTATTTTCATATATTCAATAGCTCCAACAGATGCTTTATAAACAGTTCCTGTTACTCCAACATTTCTTCTTTTTGGTATTATTATTCCATGAACTCCTGATAATTCTGCTGTTCTAACAATTGAACCTAAGTTATGTGGATCTTCTAACTCATCTAATATAACGATAAATGGTTTTTCTCCCTTTTCCTTAGCATAATTTAAGATGTCATCAACACTACTATACTTGAATGGAGTTATTTGTGCTATTACTCCTTGGTGTGCTCCTGTTTCACTCATAAAATCTAATTTTTTTCTATCTACTTCTTTTAAAACTACATCTTTTTCTTTTGCTAAAGCTATAATTTTCTTTATTGACCCTTCTATTTTTCCTGATGCAATAAATATCTGTTCAACAGTTCTGTCTGATTTAAGTAATTCTATTACAGCATTTCTTCCTTCAACTAAATCTTCTCTATTTGATACTTTCTCTACTATCCCATCATTTTTATATTGTTGTTGCATAGCATCTTCTCTAGCTTGCTTTCTAGCTTCATATCTAGCTCTTCTTTCATAAGCTTCTTGTTCCTTTTGGAATTTTCTCATTTGTCTCATTTTATTTTCTGACTTAGTCATTTTTATCCTCTTTTCTTTTTATAATTTATTTTTTCAAATATAACGCTCTCATCTCTTGTACTTTTCCACAGCACATTGCTCCCTCTGGACATGGTCCTGTTACACAACTCGGTCCAGCAGATTTAAATAAAATTGGAGCAACTTCTTTAACTTGCTTAACCATTTCGTTAGCCATCTCTCTTATTTCCCATTGTGCTCTATCACAACATCTATGATGGAAAAAGTTTAAAAGTGTTCTAGCATTCATTGTAAACACTATTTTAGTTTCACAAGCATTAGGAAATACATATCTAGCATCTTCAATAGCTTTTTTTTCTGCTACTTTTTCTTTCATTCCATCTTCTATATATTTTGATTTTAATCTACAAACTATTTCATCATAATTCTTTTGAGATTCTTCCATTGATTTTATAAATAGTTCTTTTGCAATTTCATCATTTTCTATAGCTGGTGGTATTATATATTCAAATTGATCTAATTTCACATATCTTTGTGATTGTTGTGAATAGCTAGCTAGCCTATGTCTAACTAATTGATGTGTTAAGCTTCGTGAAACTCCTTCTACACCAAATGTAAAATTAACATGCTCTATTGGTGATTGATGTCCAAATGACATAAGCATATTTAAAAATTTTTCTATTCCCTCTTCTGTTAAGTTTTCCATTATATCATCTACACCTGAAGAACTATAACATAATTTTGCAGCAGCTGATATTAATTTTTCTGGTTCTGGTGTGTATTGAAGTAACTTAACTTTCAATGCCATCTTTTACTCATCTCCTTCTATTATTCCTATTTTAAACAATTCCTTTAATCTTTCTATTTGATTAGTTAAATATAGATAACCAACTAAAGCTTCAAATCCAGTAGCAGATCTATAATCTCTTACATTGGCATTTTTAGGGACTGTTGCTGATTTTGTATTTCTTCCTCTTTTAAAAATATACATTTCTTCTTCAGTTAGTTTCTCTTCTATTTTTTTTATTATGTCACTTTGCCCTTGTGCTTTTACATAAGTTACTGTTTTTACATGAAGCTTATGTGCTGACAGTTCCTTATTATTATCTAAAATATAAGTTCTAACAAAAACTTCATAAATAGCATCACCTATAAATGCTAATTGTAATGGATTAAGCATTCTTGCTTCTTCTTTTGTATATTCTTTAAGTAATATTTTATCTATCATAACCTTCTCCTAAACATAAAGAATAACTTATCTTATTTTCATCACTATATACATGGTTCATATCCCGTACTAATGATAAGTATAGATTAAGTTAATTTAAATTTATATATTTTTTTCTTAATGGTTAACTATTATTTTACTATATATATAATAATAAATCATTCTAAAAAATAGGATGTAACAATAAAATTTTATAATGTTACATCCTAACTCTCTTTTTTGGGATTTATTTTATCACTATGTTTCTACTCTAATATCTTACTAAAGTTTTTTCCATCTTACTCCCTGTGGAGTATCTTCAAGAACAATTCCTCTTGCTTTTAAATCATCTCTTATTTTATCAGCCATAGCGAAATCTCTATTTTTTCTAGCTTCTTGTCTTTGTCTAATAAGTTCTTCTACTTCATCTTCTAAACTAACTTTAGTTGATTTTTGAATTATACCAAGTGGAGCTCCAAGTTCTCTTATTAAGCTTAAAGCACCATTTAATACTTCTTTTGATGATTCTGCATTTAAATTTGAGTTTATATCCTTAGCTAAGTCAAACATAGCTGTTATAGCATCAGCTGTATTAAAATCATCATCCATTTTTTCTATATACTTTTCTTTATGTTTATTTAAGCTCTTTAAGAATTCTGCTTCTGCCTCTGTCATAGTATCTGCTGTTGTTTCCTCTAACAGATTTTCTATATTGCTTACACAGTTATATAATCTTTCTACTGAAGCTTTTGCTGAATCTAATAATTCCATGCTAAAGTTAACAGGCTGTCTGTAATGTGCTGAAAGCATTAAAAATCTTATAACATCAACATCATATTTTTCTAATATTTCTCTTGCTGTAAAGAAGTTACTTAATGATTTTGACATTTTTTGATTATTTACATTTACAAAAGCTGAATGCATCCAGTAATTAGCAAACTTCTTTCCTGTTAAAGATTCACTTTGAGCTACTTCATTTTCATGATGTGGAAAAGCTAGATCTGCTCCACCAGCATGAATATCAATTGTTTCACCAAGTAACTTTTTAGCCATACATGAGCATTCAATATGCCAACCAGGTCTTCCCATTCCCCATGGACTTTCCCAAGCTGGTTCTCCTGGTTTTTGAGATTTCCAAACTGCAAAATCAAGAGGATCATTTTTTCTTTCATCAACTTTTATTCTTGCACCAGATTGTAAATCTTCTATGTTTTGTCCTGAAAGTTTTCCATAATCCTTAAACTTTTTAGTAGAGAAATACACATCACCATTAACTTCATAAGCATAACCCTTATCTATAAGTTCTTTAACAAAATCAATAATTTCTGTTATATATTCTGTAGCTCTTGGATTAGTTGATGCTCTCTCTATATTGAGTGCATCTGCATCTTTATAGTATTCACTAATATATCTATCACCAAGTTCCTTTACAGTGCAACCTTCTTCATTAGCTTTATTTATCATCTTGTCATCTATGTCAGTAAAGTTTTGAATAAATGTTACTTTGTATCCTCTGTATTCTAAATATCTTCTTATTGTGTCAAAAGCAATAAAAGTTCTTCCATTTCCTATATGAAAGTAGTTATAAACTGTAGGTCCACAAACATACATTTTAACTTCTCCTGGAACTATAGGTTTGAACTCTTCTTTTTGTCTTGTAAGAGTATTATATATTTTCATGCTTAAACCTCCTTATATTTTTATAACTTCAACTAGGAGGATTAAAAATCCTCCTAATTCTATGCTGTTTTGTTATTATACATCATTTAAATTAATAACTAAATAGATTTTTATTTTCTATATTCTGCTTCTACTCTATTATAAACATCTTCTATTGAAAGTGTTTCCACTTCAGAATTGCTTCTCAATTTAAATTCAACTTCACCTTCTGATACTTTTTTACCAACAGTTATTCTCATTGGAACCCCCATTAAATCAGCATCTTTAAATTTAACTCCAGCTCTTTCATTTCTATCATCTAATAGTACATCAAGCTTCATAGTTTTTAGCTTATTATATATTTCTTCAGCTACTTTCATTTGTTCTTCATTTTTTGAGTTTGCTGGTATTACAACAACATGGTATGGAGCTACTTCCATTGGCCATATTATACCATTTTCATCATTGTGTTGCTCTATTATTGATGCTAATGTTCTTGTTACTCCTATTCCATAGCATCCCATTAAGAATGGTTTTGATTTTCCATCTTCATCTATAAATGTTGCTCCCATTGATTCTGAATACTTAGTTCCTAACTTAAATATATGACCAACTTCTGTTCCTCTTGATATAGTAACTGTTCCTCCACAATGTGGACATTTTTCTCCTTCAGTTATATTTCTGTAGTCCCCTACTGTACCTTCAAAATCTCTTCCAAAATTAACATTTTTATAGTGGAATCCATCTTCGTTAGCTCCTACAACTATATTAAATGCTTTAGCTACTTCCTCATCAATTAATAAAGTACATTCCTTTATTCCTACAGGACCTAATGAACCAAATCCAGCATTGAAAATTTCTCTAACTTCTGATTCACTAGCCATTTCTAAATCTGTAGTTGCATTAACAGCATTGCTTACTTTTACTTCATTTATTTCTCTATCCCCTCTTACTACTACAACTACAACTTTATCACCATCATATCTAAATACTATAGTTTTAGCAGTTTTCTTTGGAGAAATTCCAAGTAAATTAACAACATCTTCTATAGTTTTTTCATTTGGTGTTGCTATTTTTTCAAGAGGTAATAATTCTTCTTTCTCAGCTATTTCTGCTGTTGATGCTGCTTTTTCTATATTAGCTGCATAATTACAAGATGTACAGAATACTATATCATCTTCTCCAACTTCTGATTTAACCATGAATTCAGCTGAATTTGATCCTCCTATAGCACCTGAATCAGCTTCTACACATTTAGCATCTAAACCACATCTATTAAATATATTTACATAGGCATCGTGCATTTTGTCATAAGCTACATCTAGACCTTCTTGGTTAGTATCAAAGCTATATGCATCTTTCATTATAAATTCTCTTGATCTCATTACTCCAAATCTTGGTCTTCTCTCATCTCTATACTTAGTTTGGATTTGATATAAATTTAATGGAACTTGTTTATATGACTTTATAGTTGTTCTTACTATATCAGTAAACACCTCTTCATGTGTTGGTCCTAAACAAAATTCTCTATTATTTCTGTCAGTTACTCTGAACATTTCTTGTCCGTAAGCATCCCATCTTCCTGATTCTTTCCAAAGTTCTGATGGTATAACAGCTGAACATAAAAGTTCTTGTGCTCCTGCATTATCCATTTCTTCTCTTATTATATCTTCAACCTTTTTAAGAGCTTTAAGTCCCATTGGCATATAGTTATATACTCCCGCTGCCATTTTCTTCATAAGACCTGCTCTTAACATTAACTTATGACTTTCTATTTCAGCTTCAGCTGGAACTTCCCTTAAAGTTGCTATAATCATATTAGACATTTTCATATTAATATTCCTCCTCATCATTTAAAATGAAATTAATTCTTAATTTAAATAATAAAATAAAAAACTCGCCCTAAATATATTAGGGCGAGTGTATATCGCGGTACCACCTAAATTTGTACTCTAATTCATGATAACGGTATAAAACCGATAGTTTTTCTATAGCTCCGAAGTAGGTTCAAAACTTGTAAAAAATCTCTCAACCTAGGATTTTATCTCTGTATATGGCGTTTCTACTAGTCTTCATCATTGCTTACTATTTACTTTTAACTTTTTTATATTATATATGTTTACATTGTTCATGTCAATAATTCAATGTCAATCTAATTTTATAATAATGCTTTAACTAAAATTAAATCTTCTTTTGTTGTAACTTTTATATTTTCATAATCCCCTTCATAAATATAAACTTCGTTACCATATGTTTCAACTACCATAGTGTCATCTGTTACTTCTATATTATTCTCTCTTATTTTACTGTGACATTCTTTTATTAGAGAATACTTAAAACATTGTGGTGTTTGAACTGCAACAAGATTATTTCGCACTAAGGTTTCTTTTGATATTCTCTTACTATTAATAACTTTAATAGTATCCTTAGGCATTACTCCAGGTGCTGCTGCTGAATACATCTCAGCATAAGAAATACCTTTTTCTATAATTTCTTTACTCACTAGTGGTCTTGCTCCATCATGTATTAAAACAATATTACAATTTTTAATAGATTGTAAGGCATTATATACAGAATCTTGTCTTTCCTTTCCACCTTCAACTATCTTTGAAATATTTAAATCATACTTACCTAAAACATCTTTATTAAAATAATCAATTTCATCTTTAGGTAAAACTACTATTATTTCATCAATTAAATCTGATTTTTGAAAAGCTTCTATGGTATAACAAATTATAGGTTTGCTATTTATAGTAAGAAATTGCTTACTTATATCAGCTCCCATTCTTTTACCTTTACCTCCAGCTAATATAATTGCTATATTTTTCATCTATTAATCCTTCTTTTTCGCAAATATCATTCTTCCAGCAGCAGTTTGCAGAACTGATGTTACATCTACTACTATAGTTTCATCCATGTATTTTTTTCCACCTTCTACTACTATCATAGTTCCATCATCTAAATATGCAACTCCTTGACCTGATTCTTTACCATCTTTAACTATTGTTATAGTCATTTCTTCACCTGGTAAAACTACAGGCTTAATAGCATTTGCTAATTCATTTATATTTAGTACAGGAACCCCTTGAACTTCTGCTACTTTATTTAAATTATAATCATTTGTAAGAACTTTTCCACCTAGTTTTTGTGCAAGTTTTAATAATTTACTATCAACTTCATTTATTTCTGGAAAATCTCCTTCCCATATTTCAACTTCCATATCTAATTCTTTTTGAATTTTATTAAGTATATCTAATCCTCTTCTTCCTCTTATTCTTTTAAGAGAATCTGAACAATCTGAAACATGTCTTAATTCATCTAGTACAAAACTAGGTATTACAAGAGTTCCTTCTATGAATCCAGTTTTACAAAGATCAAATATTCTTCCATCTATTATTACTGATGTATCTAAAACTTTAGATAATTTTCCTTTTGCTGTTTTTGTCTTTTTTTCTTTTGATGCAGTCTTTTTTAAACTTTGAAAGAATGTTATTATTTCATCTTTTCTTTTAATTGATATATCTGCACCTATTATAACAGCAACTAAGTTTGCTACTAAATAAATAATTGGTGCTATTATCGAACCTATGGTTTGGCTTAGCCCATTTAACAAACTACTTATAGGTAATACTATGATCGTAGCTATTATTAATCCTATGAATGCTCCTGCTGCCCCGAATATAATTTCACTTCCACTTAATCGACCTATACTTTTTTCTATTGAGTCAATTAACTTCTTTAAAGATTTATAACAAAATGGGGATATAATAAAAAATATGATTCCAAAAATTAAAGAAAGTATAATATAAGAAATAACCCTTATAAAGCTATTATTAACATAACCATTATGAACAAAATAACTACTTCTTAGCATTAGTTCTGACATCGCTGCTCCTACTAGCAAACCTACTAATGTAAGAATTCCTCTAAAAATTTTCTTTGTCAAATTTACCACCTCCTATTTATTTAATTATTTTCATGAACTATATATAATAAAAATTTGTTTAAAGATATTTCTTAAAGTCAATTATATCATAACAAAACTATCAAAAGATATATATTTAATTACGCTTTTATTAAATTTATCAAATTATATTAATAAATTTTAATAAATACCCCCTATTAATTACGAAAAAATTGTTTTATATTAAAATCATGTTAGTAAATTTACTACAAGTAATTGGTACATATTTTATAGTGATAAGGAGTGATCGTTATAATGAAAGATATTATTTTTGATGATTTTCAAAATTCTGTTGATAATTCTCTTTTAAGACATAAAAGCATATTAGATATTCTAAGTAAATATCAAGATTCTCAAGCACGGACAACTAGGGCAATTTGCAAAGCTGTTACCAATTGCGGCTGTATTGAAATCAATGCTTTTAAGCAAAGTATTGATGATCTTGAAGATTTAAATTCTTTAAAAAATTCTCTTAACTCACATATTAAAGGTTCTCTTTGCCATAATTGTAGGGAAATAATAGAACAAGAAATAGGGAATAATATTTTTTATTTAACTTCTCTTTGCAATAGTTTAGATATAAATATTTTTGATATAATGCTTAAAGAATATGAAAAAATGCAAACCTTAGGTAAATTTAATTTTAGATAAATTTAAAATAAAAAAATAAAAGGTGTTTTACTGTGTCAATTTAGTTTTTCACATTAAAACACCCTTTATTCTTATTTTATAAATTTTTATTTAATGAAACTTGTTCTTGTATTCTTCTTAATCCATTTCTTATAGCTCTTGCTCTCGCTTCACCAATTCCCTCTACCTTATCTAGTTCTTCTGTTGAAGCCTCTAATATATCCTTAAGGCTCTTAAAGTGCATTACTAAATTTTCTATTACTGTAGAAGGTATTCTTGGTACCTTATTAGTTATTCTATATCCTCTAGGAGATATAAGAGTATCAATAAGTGATTTCCCTACATATCCTAAGCTTTTTGCAATTTGTTCTAAATCTATCAATTCCTCTGAAGTGTATTTTTGAATTTCTTTATATATGCTTTCATAATTTAAATTTTCCGCTGAATAATCTCTTATTAATAAAATTCCATCTTGTTCTACACATTTTACTAGCTCATTAAGTTGCATTGAAATAAGTCTTCCCTCATTACCAAGTTCTATTATATATCCTTCTATTTCTTCTACTATTCTCATAACCATTTCTGTTCTTTGAATAGCTGTACACACATCAAATAATGTAGCTAAATCTTGAAATTCTAATATATTTAAATTATTTATTACTCTATCAAGAACTGCTATATATCTTTCAAGAGTTTGAACTGCTTGATTGGCCTTTCCTAAAACTATGCTACTTTCTCTTAAAACATATTTTATATCACCTTTGTATATTGAAATTATATTTCTTCTTTGAGATATAGCTATAGCTACTGATGAAGTCTGTTTTGCAACTCTTTGAGCTGTTCTATGCCTAGTTCCTGTTTCATAAGTTGGAACATTAGAATCAGGCATAAGTTGTGTATTAGCATATAATATTCTTTTTAAATCTGAACTTATTACTATAGCTCCATCCATTTTAGCTAATTCATATATATATGCTGGAGAATAATCAGAATTTATTGCAAATCCTCCATCTACAAGCTTTAACACTTCATCTTTATCACTTAACACTATTAAACCACCAGTTTTAGCCCTTAATATATTATCAACACCCTCTCGTAATGGAGTCCCAGGACTTAAAACTCTTAACATATTCCTAAGTTCATTGTTATTCTCTATTCTCATACACTCACCTATCCATTAAAATATCTTTCCTATTGCTTCTTTTAAAGTATTAACTCCTATAATTTTCAATTTGCTATCCTTTAGTTTATCAATGTTTCTATAAGGCACTACTGCATGCATAAATCCCATTTTTTCTGCTTCGTTTATTATTCTATCACAATTAGAAACTGGTCTTATTTCTCCAGTTAACCCAACTTCTCCTACTACTATTAACTTTTCCAATTTAGAAATCTTTCCTCTATTAGATGAAAATAAAGATAATGCAATTCCTAAATCTCCAGTAGTTCCTTTTATATCTAACCCACCTACTGCATTTAAATATACATCTGAACTATAGAAATAAACCTTTATCTTTTTTTCTAGTACTGCTAAAATTAAACTCATTCTAGAATTATCTACTCCTATAGCTGTTCTTCTAGGCATTGGTGACTTTGTCTCACTCACTAAAGATTGTATTTCAACTAGTATTGGTCTAGTCCCTTCCATTATTCCTATAACAATAGATCCTTCTTGCCCAAAAGTCGTATCTTCTAAAAACATTCTTGATGGATCATATATAGGTTTTAATCCATCTTCTGACATTTCAAAAACACCTATTTCAGATGTAGTTCCAAATCTATTTTTCATTGTTCTCAATATTCTAAAATCTTCAGTTCTTTCTCCTTCAAATGATAAAACTGTATCTACCATATGTTCGAGAACTCTTGGTCCTGCTAATTCACCTTGTTTAGTAACATGAGCCACTATAAATAGAGGAATATTTTTTCCTTTTGCTATTCTCATAAGTGTATTAGAACATTCTTTAACTTGAGAAACGCTTCCTGGAGCTGAACTTATACTTTCTCTATATATGGTTTGAATAGAATCTATTATTACAAATTTAGGTTCTAGCTCATCTATATAAGCTTCTACCACATCTAAATTTGTTTCTGATACTATGTACAACTCTTCCGCCTTTACTCCTAATCTATCACCTCTAATTTTTATTTGTTCTTCTGATTCCTCACCTGAAATATATAAAACTTTCCCATAATTTTTACAAATATTATTAGCTGCCTGAAGTAATAAAGTTGATTTTCCTATACCTGGAGCACCTGAAATAAGAGTTAAAGATCCCTTTACAAGGCCTCCACCAAGAACCCTATTAAGCTCACTTATATCTGTATTGTATCTTTCCTTTTCCCCTGATTTTATTTCTCCTAATTTTTTTATAGAACTTATTTTTTTATCTATATCAACTAATGCCTTTGCTTTACTTACAGGTACTTCTTCTTTTATTTCTTCAACCATAGTATTCCACTTGCCACATCCTGGGCATCTTCCCATCCACTTAGGTGATGAATATCCGCATTCCTGACAATAAAACATACTCTTTATTTTTGCCATTAAATCAACTCCAAAATTATTTTGTCTACTAATTTGTTGTTGTGCTATTCTCAGCTTTTTCAAATAACCACAACTTATTAAGTAATTCCATTCATCCTCAGATTAAAATAAAACTTTATCTAAGTGTTATTCTATCTTGTAGCATGTTCTTATAGCTTCATCTTTTCTTGAAATAAAAAATAAATATTAAATAATGCACTCTTTATTAACTAAGAGAAAAAAATATACCACTATTTAATAAAAAGTTATACTTATTTATATTATTTCTAATTTATAAAAACTTATCATTATAATATTCAATCAAATTTCTACTTTTTTTACATAAGTTAAATTATTATTTATCAATAACTACAAACTAAATACTTAATTGAAACATAGAATAAATGCTCATTTAGTTTATCTATCAAATATTTTTATATGTTTATTATATAATATTTTATTACATTAAAAACAGCAATTTCTATTATAAAAATAAAAAAAGTATATCTTTTCTTATAAGCTAAGAAAAAACATATCTTTATAAGAAATTTATAAAAAAAACCAAATTGTATAAACATAAATTAATGCCTATAACAATTTGATTTTATTTTACTATTTATTTAATTTTGAAGCTGCTGCCTCATCTACTATTATTGTTACATCTCTATGCATTTGAAGCATTGATGCTGGTACTTCTGTAGTTATTTTTCCATTCATTAATTTTTCAACTACATCAGCTTTTCCTTCACCATTTGCTATAACTAATATTTTTTTAGCTTGCATTATTCCACCAAGCCCCATTGTTATAGCTGTTTTTGGCACTTCATCCATTGAATCAAAAAATCTTGCATTAGCTTCTATTGTACTTTGAGTTAACTTAGTTTCATGACTTCCAACTGTTAAAAATGTATCTGGTTCGTTAAATGCAACATGTCCATTACTTCCTAACCCTAATAATTGAAGGTCTATTCCACCTAATTCCCTAATTCTTGCATCATAAGATTTACATTCAGCTTCTATATCTGGTGCTTGTCCATTTGGTACAAAAGTTTTAGCTTTATCAATATTTATATGATTAAATAAATTGCTATTCATAAAATATCTATAGCTTTGATTATGCTCTCCTGATAATCCAATATATTCATCTAAGTTTACTGTTGTAGCTTTTGAAAAATCTACTTCTTTATTATCACACATTCTTATTAATTCTTTATACATTCCGACTGGTGTTCCACCTGTTGCTAACCCTAAAATAATTTCTGGTTTTTTCTTAACCTCTTCAGCCATAAACTCAGCTGCTAATTTACTCATTTCTTCATAATTTTTTGCTACTATTAATTTCATTTTACCTTCCCCTCTCTTTTTGAAATATTCACTTCTAATACATATTTATCAGATCTGTATATTGCCTTTTCAACAAATATTAATATTCCTTTATCGCTATAAACCCTATTATCACTTTGTAATAAAGGAACTTCTGAATTAACCTTAAATATTTTTTTTAAATTCTCATCCATTAAAACTGACTTAATACTTGATTCTGAATAATCAACACTATAATTAAGACTTTCTAATAATGTAAATAAAGATCCCTCAACTTGTTTTTTCGTAATATCACCACAATATTCGTAAGGTATATAAACCTCCTCATTGGCTATTACTATATCATCAACAACTCTATTTCTATTAATTCTATAAAGTTTTTCTTGGGGAAATACACCACCCAATTCTTCTGGTGTATCAACAATACCAAATTCAATAACCTCATTTTTTAAAGATTTGCCTGACTTTGATATTATTTCAGAGAAGCTCATCATATCCTTTTGAGTTACTTTTGGTTCACAAACAAAGGTTCCCTTTCCTTTTTCTCTAAATAGAATTCCTTCTTGCACTAGTTCACCTAAAGCTTGCCTTACTGTCATTCTACTTACTCCGTAAGCTTCAGATAATTCTCTTTCACTCGCTATACATTGTCCAACTTTCCACTCATTATTGTTTATTTTTTCTAAAATTATTTGTTTAATTTGATAATATGCCGGAATAGGACTATTTTTATCTATCATGAACTTTCCTCCTAATAAAATTATACTTTATTTTTCTATACATGTCTAGACCACTATACCTCTTTTAATATTTTATTAAGTTTTCGATTATTTAACTTTATAATCTTTTCTCTTTCTTCAACCCTTCTTATTTTTTCATTATACTCCTAAACAAGCCAATCTAATCAAAAATAAAATTTAATTCTTTCCTCTTTAAATCAATATATGTTATTTTATCCATAGATAGCTTTTATATTCTTAATAATTTCTTTTTTTATTAATATCCTAAAAAGATAATTGCTTTATATAATCATCTTTTTTCTATATTACTTAATGATTACTATTACTTATTATTTTTTATTTATTATATTTTATATTTATTATTTACTATCATCAAGTACTCTTATATTTCTCTCCTATTTAATAGTAATTAATATAAACTTAATTCAGATATAACTTTTCTTTTTTCTCAATATATAATAGTCTTTATTTATTTAAATTATATGCAATTTAAATAAATAAGGACTATAACTAAAGTTGTAATATAAATTCAACTTAGTATAGTCCTTTATATATTATTTTCTTATTAACTTATGACTTTAAAATTATAGCCTTGTGACTTAAAATATTCTATTATTTGAGGTAAAGCTTCAACAGTAAGCCCTTTAGTAGCTGCATCATGCATAAGAACTACAACATGCTTTTGTCCTGCTGAACTTCTTTTAACGTAATCAACCATTTGTGATACAGTATATCTTTTTCCTTCTGCATCCCCATTTAAAGCATTCCAATCAATACTTGCTATACCCTCATTTGAAAATTTCTTTTTTAATTCTGATAAATTCGGATCTTTGTAATATTGTCTACTATTTTCTCCGCCTGGCATTCTGACTACTTTTGTATTAAAATTATTTCCTAAAATACTTTTTAACGCATTTTCAGTTTTATAATATTCATTCATATAAGTAGAAACATTTATTTTATTTTTTGGATATAAAGTAGCAAAATCATGTGTATATGAATGGTTGCCTATAGCATTCCCCTCATTATAGATTCTTTTTATGTAATCTGTTCCACCTTTTACTTGTCCACCTAAAACAAAAAATGTACCATGAACACCATATTTATTAAGTGTATCTAATACCTTTGGTGTATTTTTACTTGGTCCATCATCAAAAGTTAAAAATACAGTTTTTTCATTATCTAATGGTCCTGAATAAGTTCCTTTTACCATCTTAGCAACATCAAATCTATTTACAGCATAACTTTTAGCTGAATCTATTATGTTACTTCCATTAGTAGGAGTAGTAGATATATTTTCTTGAGTAGATGTTTTGTTGCTACTTACTGAATTATTTTCTACCTCTAGCTTTTTCACTTCATTGCTTTCTTTTTGCTCCTTTATTGCTTCTGAAGTACTTCCAGTACTTTTTGAACTTTCATTATTTTTACTTATATTAGTACTATTATCTTTTTTATCTATCATAGTAGTATTTTCTTTATTAATATTAGCGCTTTCATTTATTGCTACTTGTTTTTCTTCAATATTTTCTTTACCTTTATCATCATTATTCTTTTCATCAATTTTACTAATAGTACTACTTGCATCTAGTTTATTATTTGCAATTGCAACTGTTGCTGTAGCTACACTTCCAAATAATACTGTTGCTAGTCCTAATCCTATAAATGTATTTTTCTTTTTTTTATTCTTTTGCTCTATTCTTTTCACTTTTTCTTCCCCCATTGTCGCTTTTTCTATAATTAAATACTATCAATTAATGATTACATATTAATTACTAAAGGTTTTAAATTTGATTGTTTTATTTAAAACATTTCGTGAAGAAAATATTAATGTTTTTTTAATGATTCTATTTATCTGATATAAAAAACAGATATTTAAACTTCTGTTTAAATATCTGCTTTTATTCTCCTATTATAATGATTCTATAGCTTCATCTATAGCTTTTCTATCAAATCCTACTATTATTTTTCCATTAATATCTAATACAGGAACACCCATTTGATTACTTTTTTTAATCATTTCTTCTCTTGCTTCCATATCTTCACTTACATTTAAGTCAACATATTCTAAATTTTTTGCTTTTAAATAATCTTTAGCTTTTACACACCATGGACAAGTTGTTGTACTGAATACTTTTATCATATACGTCACCTCTAATTTTTTATTTATTATATATATTATAATACTTTTTTTCTTAGTAATGTAGATTTACTACTACAGCTTTAGGTCTTGACATTGATTCTATTGAATATTTTATTCCTTGAGTTCCCATACCTGATGATTTAACTCCTAAGAATGGGAAATGGTCTGGTCCTCTTTCAGTTTTATTATTTACTTGAACTGTTCCAACTTCTAATCTATTACCTATATAGAATGCTTTTTCTATATCTTGAGTAAATACTGAAGATTGTAATCCGTATTCTGATTCATTTGCAATATCTATTGCTTCTTCCATATTAGAAACTCTAATTATAGGTAGTACTGGTCCAAAAGGTTCTTCCCAAGCTAATCTCATTTCTTTAGTTACATTATCAAATAATGCTGGATAAATTAATTTCCCTTCTCTTTGACCACCTGTTACTAAAGTAGCTCCTTTAGCTTTAGCATCTTCCATTAATTCTTCTACAAAATCTGCTGCCTTTTCATCTATTAAAGGTACTACTACAACATCATCTTTATCTAATGGACTTCCAACTGATAATTTTTCAACTTCATTTTTTATTTTTTCAACTAATACATCAGCAATTTCATCTTCAACTAAAACTCTTTTTACTGCTGTACATCTTTGTCCTGAGTAAGAATATGCACCTGCTACTATATTTTTTACTGCTAAATCTATATCAGCATCTTTTAATACAATAGCTGCATCCTTTCCACCTAATTCCATAAGAAGTGGTTTCATTTCTGTTATTTTAGAGATTCTCTTACCTATTTCTGTACTTCCTGTAAAGTTAACAAAGTTAACTACTGGATGTGTAACACAGTAATCTCCTATTACACTTCCTTTACCTGTAACTGTATTTAAAACTCCATCTGGAAGACCTGCATCTTTAAATATTTTTGCTAAGTATAATCCACTTAAAGCTCCTTGTGTTGCAGGTTTAAATACTACTGTATTTCCAGCCATTAAAGCAGGACCTATTTTTGAAGCTGCTAAGTTTACAGGATAGTTAAATGGTGATATAGCTAAAACTACCCCTAAAGGTTCTCTTGTTACAACAGATACTTTCTTTCTATTAAATCCTGGGAAACTATCTGATGGAATACTTTCTCCTTCTAAAGATTTAGCTGTATCAGCAGTAAATTTTAAGAAATCTGCTGTTCTAACTATTTCTGATAATGAGCTTTTCTTATCTTTACATATTTCTCTCATTAAAAGGTCTGCAAATTCATCTTTTCTTTCTAATATTAAATCTGCTGCCTTATAAAGAATTTCTGCTTTCTCATGTACATTTACTGTAGCCCAATATTTTTGTGTTTTTTTAGTTGATTCCATTACAAAATCAACATCCTCTTGGCTCATTGCTGTTACATTTCCTAAAACACTTTCATCTATTGGTGATTTTATTTCGATAAATTCTTCGTTTTCTGGCTTATATTCTACACCATTAACAATGTTTCTGTATACTACACTACTCATTTATTTTCTCCTTTGTTTTATAAATTATATTTTTCTATTAATCTATCTACTTCTTCTTTCTCAAAACCTACTAATACCTCTTCATCAACTTTTAATACAGGTACTGATCTTTGTCCTGAGATTTTTAGAACTTCTTCTCTCTCTTCTTTATTGTCAGCAACAGTTACTACTTCGTAATCTATGCCTTTTTTATCTAAGTATTTTTTTAATTTGTTACATGGTGGACACCAATCCACTGAATAAACTTTTACCATAATTATTTCCCCATTTCCTCTATATATTTAGATGCTTCAAGTGCTGCTATAGTTCCATCTGAAACAGCTGTTGTGATTTGTCTGTACTTTTTATCAGTTACATCACCTATAGCATATACTCCATCTATATTTGTTTTCATATCTCTATTTACTTTTATATATCCATAGTTATCTGTTTCTACTTTGTCTTTTATTAATTCTATTTTAGGTTCTGTTCCTATATACCCAAAAATAGCTTCTAATTCTATTTCTTTTTCTTCTGATGTTTTAGTGTTTTTAATTATAGCTTTATTTACTAAATTATCACCTTCAACATTGACTAAATCATAGTTATATAATATTTCTATTTTAGGATTATTTTCAACTTTCTCTAAAGAAGTTTTTTCTCCTGTAAAGTAATCTTTTCTTCTTATTATATAAACTTTTTTTACTATATTACTTAAAAATAATGCTTCTTCTAATGCTGAATTTCCACCTCCAACAATTCCGACAATGCTATCTTTATACATAGCTCCATCACAAACTGCACAGTAGTGAATTCCTTTACCAGCAAACTTTTCTTCATTTTCTATAGGTAATTTTTTAGGACTTGCTCCTGTAGCAATAATAATTGCTTTAGGCTTATAAATATAATCCTCTGTTTCTATTACTTTTTCATTATTTTCAAATGAAATACTTTGAATAGTATCAAATTCCTCTATTTCAACGCCTACAGATAAAGCATGTTCCTCAAATTTTTTTGCAAGTTCATCTCCTGAAATTGAATTAAAGCCTGGATAATTTTCTATCATATAGCTTGTTTTAACTTGTCCACCTACATATTGATTCTCTAAAACTAATGTACTAAGATTGGCTCTTCCTGCATAAATGGCAGCTGCTAATCCTGCTGGTCCTGAACCTATTATTATTAAATCTATGTTTTTTATTTCCTTAGACATTAAAATTCACTCCCCTTTTGCTGATATTATTATCTTATCCAACATTAAAAAAAAAATTCACTATACCCCTTGGGGGTATCTTTAAATAAATTATATCATTTATTTTTTCAAAATCAACTATTTTTTTGATAATTATTATTAATTATAAAAAAATAAAAGTAAAATGACATATCTAACCCTTTATAATATGCCATTTTACTGTTACTTGTTATTTAATTTTAGCTTTTTATTTTTATTACTGAATAGATAATATACATCTAACAAATGATAATTTCTGTGAAATTAAACTGTAAATTCTCCATCTATCATATAATTACCTAAAGTAATATTTATTTGGTAACTAATGAAAAGTTTATACTATTTTTATCATTTACAGCTTCTAAAATATCTCCGCTATTTATTTTTCCTAATAATATATCTTCACTTAATTTATCCTCTACATACTTTGTTATAACTCTTTTTAATGGTCTTGCACCATATTGAAGCTCATTTCCTTTTCTAACTAAAAATCTTTTACTTTCATTAGTAAAACTTATTGTTATATTATTACTTTTAAGCCTATCAACAGTATCTTTTAATAAAATATCTATTATTTTAATTAAATCATCCTCTGTTAATTGATGAAAGACTATAATTTCATCTAATCTATTAATAAATTCTGGTTTAAATCCCTTTTTAAATTCTGATAGCATATGCTCTTTCATTTCTTCGTATTTTTCTTTATTTATATCTTCTTTATATGAAAATCCTAATTTATTCTGCTTTTTTAAAGTATCAGCACCTATATTAGATGTCATTATTATTATAGTATTTTTAAAATCAACAACTTTTCCTTTTCCATCTGTTAATCTTCCATCTTCTAGGATTTGCAATAATATGTTAAACACATCTTTATGTGCTTTTTCTATTTCATCTAAAAGTATAACTGAATATGGATTTCTTCTCACTTTCTCTGTTAATTGTCCACCTTCATCATATCCCACATACCCTGGAGGGGCACCTATAAGTTTTGATACATCATGTTTTTCCATGTATTCTGACATATCAACTCTTAACATATGCTCTTCACTTCCAAACAATGTATTGGCAAGAGCTTTACATATTTCAGTTTTTCCAACTCCTGTTGGACCCAATAATACAAAGGAACCCATAGGCTTTTTAGGATCTTTCAATCCAACTCTTGATCTTTTTATTGCCTTTGCTAAAGCTTTTATAGCTTCTTTTTGTCCTATTACTCTTTTTTCTAATTCTTTTTCTAAATTTAGTAATTTTTCACTTTCTCCTTCTGTTAATTTCTCAACGGGAATTTTAGTCCATCTAGCTACAATAGCAGCAACATCATTTTCATCTAATATTTGTTGCTTGTTATTTTTTTCTAAAACCCAATTATTTTTTAGCTTATTTAATTCATCTTTTAATTCTTTTTCCTTATCTCTTAATCTAGCAGCTTTTTCAAAATCTTGCATTGATATAGCATCTCTTTTTTCCATAGTTGTTTTTTCTATTGTTTTTTCTGCTTCTAATATATTTTCTGGCATTTTAAATCCTTCTATTTTAATTCTTGCTGCCCCTTCATCAATTAAATCTATGGCCTTATCAGGTAAAAATCTATCATTAATATATTTAACTGATAATTCCACAGATGCATTTATAGCTTCATCTGTTATAATAACTCCATGATGATTTTCATAATTACTTCTTAAGCCTTTTAAGATACCTAATGTATCTTCTTTTGTAGGTTCACCAATAGTAACTGGCTGAAATCTCCTTTCTAGAGCTGTATCTTTTTCAATATGTTTTCTATATTCATCTATAGTTGTAGCTCCTATACATTGAATTTCACCTCTTGCTAAAGCTGGTTTTAAAATATTCGATGCATCTATAGCTCCTTCAGCTCCCCCAGCACCTACAATGGTATGAATTTCATCTATAAATAAAATTACATCCTTATTTCTCTTTAATTCATTAATAGCATTTTTTAATCTATCTTCAAATTCTCCTCTATACTTTGCTCCTGCAACCATAGATGTTAAATCTAAGGTTATAATAGTTTTATCTTTAAGTATATCTGGAATATCACCAGATACTATCTTTTGTGCCAATCCTTCTACAATTGCAGTTTTTCCAACTCCTGGTTCACCTATTAAACATGGATTATTCTTATTTCTTCTACATAATATTTCTAACACTCTTTGCGTTTCATCATCTCGTCCTATAACCGGATCCAGCTTTCCATCCTCAGCTAATGAAGTTAAGTCCACTCCATGTTTTAATAAAACATTTATATCTTTTTTATCTTTATTTCTTTTTTTATTTTCTATTTTATCTTTATCTACTATCCCATCATTTTCATAGCCTAAATAGTCTCTTAATTGCTTTCTTATCTTACTAAAATTAACTTCTAAATTACTTAATATTATAAATGCAACACTATCTCTATCTTTTATTAAGCTTAATAATATATGTTCTGGTAAAACATAGGTCACATTAGCTGACCTTGCTTCAGAAATACTCTCTTCTAAAATTCTTTTAGTTCTAGGAGTTATAGGAATTTCTAATAATGGATAACTCATGTCGATATCACCAATTCCTATATACTCTTTTATTAAGGCCTTAACTCCATCTAAAGTTACATTCATTGATTTTAGAATTCTTTTTGCTTCACCATCGTCATTTAATATACCAACTAGAATATGTTCTGTTCCCACATATCCATGGTTAAATTCATTAGAAATGATCTTTGCATTATCTAAAACCATCTTAGCTCTATCAGTAAATTTATCAAATATCATAAATTAAAATACCCTCCTAAATTATCAACCAATTAATTCCTCTCTTATGACTTTAGCTCTTAAGAGCTTTTCTTCCTCTTCATTTCTGTTATTTTTTAATATTCCCTTTAAATTATAATATTGTATATCTTCTATTAATTTATCTATCGTTGTTAAATTGATAGAATCTATTAAGTTAAATTCTACTCCTAATCTTAATTTAGATAGTAAGTCTATAGACTCTTCAAATGTTATTATTCTTGCATTTGTTAATATTCCATATGCTCTAAATATTTCATCTTTTATTGTATTTACAAAACTATTATCATCTAGTATCTCATCTCTAAACTTTTTTTCTTTTAATATTATTTCATTTGCTACTGCTTCTAGACAATCTATAATTTCTTCCTCAGTATCTCCTAGAGATTTAATATTACTTATTTCATAAAAAGACCCATTACCGTCTCCAAAAATACTATTTAACCTTATATCTATATTTTTTAAGTTCAGCTTTAACTCCTCTACTTCTCCCTTATATTTTAATATTGGTATATGCAAAACTAAATAAACTTTTATAGCAGTACCTAAATCACTTTTATCCATAGTTAAATACCCTAGCTTTTCATCAAAAGCAAATTCAAATTCATTATCTAGATAGTCATCTAAATCTTTCACCATCTTATAGTTTTCTGTTAAAGATAAACCCATTGTTGTTTTCACTATAGTTATATGATTACTTTCATTTAGCATTACAACCATATCACTTAAATCATCATAAAGAAATTCACCACTTTCTTTATTATTAAATAACTGTTCATTGATTAAGCCTTTCTCTAAAAATTGTCCAATCCTCTCTCTTGATTCTTCCCTTATTTTAAAAACTTTAAACTTATATTTTTCTAAATTTGATATTTTATTTTTTATTTCTTTAGCCAGTTCTATTGCTTCCTTATTATCTAAAAAAGAGGAATATATTTTATTATCTAAATTTCTCATTAAAGAAACTTTTGATTTTAATACTATATTTTTATTACATCTATTTTGTATTTTTTTATCCATTCTACTCCTCCTCTAGCTTAAAATTTTTCTCTAAATCATTTAATTTATCTCTTAAAACTGCTGCTTTCTCAAATTCTTCATTCTTTATTAATTCTTTTAATTCTGCTTTTAAATTATATATATTTCTTTTATTCTTTATTCTTTCTCTTTTTCCTTTAGGAATTTTTCCAATATGCTCTTTTCCCTCTAAAAAATCGTATTTTTCAGAAAAGATTTTATAGCATTCACTACATCCACAAATTCCACTTTCCTTAAAATCCTTGTAGGTTCTACCACATTTCTTACAAAATATTTCACTGCCCTCATCTTCTTTATAGTTGTCCATATAATCTAATAATCCATTTAATATTTTATTAAAATTCCATTCTTCTTTTAACTCATCTCCAATTGATATATTATTTATTTTTAGAGCACATTCTTCACAAAGCATTTTATGTTTCTTTTTGCCATTAACTATATTTATAAAATGAACTACAGCTTTATTTTTTTTACAAACTTCACACATCATAATATAACCTCTCAAAATTTAAATATTTATTTAAATACTCAATATATATTTCCTAATAGTATAGGCTTAAATATTCCTTCTCCTATAAAAAAACATAAATAGCCTCATACTTTTAGATAATCCAACTAAACCTTCAGATAAAGTTAAAACTCTACCTAAATTGAGTCTGTATTTATTTTTAATTAACTAGTATAGTTTCTATCTTATTTTTAACAAAAAACCTCTCAATTTATTCTTACTATAAAATATATTCATAATTTTATTATTTTCGCTCTATTTGTTTAAAAATATACTTTTTGCAAATAATTATTAATATGTATTAGGAGGTGCATATTATGAATATTTACTTCAATGGCAATTCTTCATTTTTATTAGAAACTCATAAGGGAAGAAGAATACTGCTTGATCCTATGGAGCTTATAGAATTAAAAGAAAATATAAATCCTAATATAAACTTAATAACTATAAGTCATAATCATAAAGGAGAAAGTTTAAACTCTTATTTTAATGAAAATACAAAAATACTTAACACTACAACTGATTTTACTAATGATTTTTGCAGTATTAAAGCAATAACCTCCTTTCATGATAATCATAATGGTCAGAAAAGAGGTCCTAATATAATCTTTAAAATAAATTGTGATGGTTATTACCTATGTCACCTTGGGCATCTTGGTCATAAATTAAATAATAATATAATAAATTCCTTAAAAGAAATTGATGTATTATTTGTCCCAGTTGGTGCATACTTTACCATAGGATTAGAAGACTTAAGAGATATTATCGAAGAAATTAACCCTAAATATATCATTCCAATGAGCTATAAAACAGATAAATGCTCTTCCTACTTAAAGGGTTTAGATTCCTTTCTTCTTAAATTCAAAAATTACAACTATAAAAAATTAGATTACTTATCACTAGATAAGCAACCTAAATACTCTACATCTTTAATAATAATTTTAGATATTAATAAAACAAAAACTTTAAGCTCAAATTAATAATAAAAAAAAGGAAGTAATCATATTTAAAGATTACTTCCTTTTAATTCAATTACTCTTGAACAGGAGCTCCAACTGGGCATACGTTAGCACAGTTTCCGCATTCGATACAAGTATCAGCATCAATTACGAATTGAGTATCTCCTTGAGATATTGCATTTACTGGACATTCTGCAGCACATGATCCGCAGTTTACACATGAATCTTCTATTTTATAAGCCATTATAAAACACCTCCTAAAATTGTGGTATTAATTTACCAAGTTTATTTTATCATAATTTTTTTTATTTTAAAAGTATATTAAATACATATTTTTTTCTGGAATTAAATTGTACTATATCCTAAGTTTTCAATAGTATCTAAAATCTCTTCTTCTTTTATATAATGTTCATCATAAATAACATCTATAGTTCCTTGAGTTGCTTTAATTTCACAGGCAATAATACCATTCTTATTAGCTAACGCTGACCTTATATTGCTTATAACCTTTTTATTATTTAAATTGATAACTTTTATTGAAGATTTCATTATAATTCCTCCGTTAATCGTTCTTAAATAACTCTTTTATTAATTTCTTATCTGTTTCGTCTGTTACTTCTAGCCTTATATCATTATCTTCAACTTCACCTTCATAATGTCCTTCTATTAATTCTATATCCTTAATTTTAAATACATCTATAAAGTCTTCATCTCTTTTACCCTTTTTAATTCTTACTTTAACTTGTTCTTTAACAACACTATTATCAATTACTTCTCCCTTACCACACTCTGTTAATACTATAGAGCCAACCTTAGGAAGTCTTTTTCTTATTTCTTCATAAGTACTTTGCTCATAATTTAAACAACACATAAGCCTTCCACAAATTCCAGAAATTTTAGTTGGATTAAGTGATAAGTTTTGCTCCTTAGCCATTTTTATTGACACTGAAGCAAAATCACCTAGAAAAGTAGAACAACATAAAGGTCGTCCACATGGACCCAATCCTCCAATCATTTTTGCTTCATCCCTAACCCCTATTTGTCTAAGCTCTATTCTTGTCTTAAATATAGTTGCTAAGTCCTTAACTAATTCTCTAAAATCTACTCTTCCATCTGCAGTAAAATAAAATATAACTTTATTATTATCAAAAGTATATTCTACATCTATTAACTTCATATTTAACCCATGTTCTGCTATTTTCTTTTCACATATTTCAAAAGCATCTTTTTCTTTTGCCTTATTTTCTTTATGTTTAGCTTCATCTTCTGCTGTGGCAACTCTTAAAACAGTTTTTAAAGGTGCTATAATTTCATCTTCACTTATATCCCTTTTCCCTATTACACATTCTCCAAATTCAATTCCTCTGGCAGTTTCAACTATTATGTAATCATCTTTTTTAACATCTTGCCCGTTTGGATCAAAGTAATAAATTTTACCGGCTTTTTTAAACCTAATTCCAACAACTTCTATCATTAATTTAGTCCTCCAACATTTTTCTAATCATTGTATTGAATGTTAGCCAGTTATTTGTATTACTAACTAAATTCATTCTTGTTTCATCTATAATATCTATTATTTTATTCATTTTCTTATAAGATAAAGAAACAGCTAAATCTTCTAATCTGTTTATTTTATCTATATTTATTATTAATTCCTTATTGCTTACCTCTTTATAAACTATTATATCCCTTATTATAGATACAAAGCTTTCTAGAAAAACATCTTCTTTACCTTTTATATCAACCTTTATTTCACTATTTATACTTGATATTTGTATATTTCTTTTAGTATTTAAAGTTATCATACTAATAGCTTTAAATTCATCCCTCTGAGAAATAACATCTAAAATATCTATAACTATATCTCTTATATTATCAAAGCTTACATCTTCTAAAAAGCTGCTTACTCGTCCAGGAACTCCTGCACTAAATGATATTAATGAGTTTATCATATTATCTTGAACTTCTTTAAAATCTCGTTTTATAAATTCTAATATTTCATCTCTGTTAAGTGGTGAAAGTTTATGAATTTGACACCTTGATTTTATAGTATCTAGCATAGCTTCTAAACTAGTTGATAATATAAATATATAAACACCCTTTGGAGGAGATTCTATTGTTTTTAATAAGGCATTTTGACCTTGCATAGTAATTTTTTCTCCTCCATAAAGAATTACTACTTTTTTATTAAGTTCATATGGCTTTTTATTAATTTCCTCTATGACCTTTCTTACCTCATCAACTCCAAAAGAATTTTTATTCAATTTATAGTTAACAATGTCAACATGACTTTCTTTATAATCTATATTTAAAATATCACAAGCAAATTTTTGTGCTATGACACTTTTTCCTATACCATTATCACCTACAATTAAATGAGCATGTGCAACGGAATTTCTTTCTATGGTTCTTTCAAAGCTTTCTATTATTTTTTGATGTCCTATTATATTCACCAATAGATTGCCTCCTTAAAGTAAATTAAAATTTGAAATATTGGTCTACATCAAGGACAAAAACAGTAGCTCCTCCTGTTTTAACTTCTAATGGATAAGGCATATATATTCCTGTTGGATCTGGTACAATTTCAGGCTCAACTATAGCCTCTCTAGTTTTGCAACTTTCTTTAACTATATCAATTACAGCATTTACTTTTTCTTTTTCAACACCAGTTAAAATAGTAGTATTGCCTTGCTTTAGAAAGCCACCTGTTGTTGCTAATTTAGTCACGATAAAACCAGCTTCTGTTAAATTCTCTACTAAATCTATAGCATCTTCATCTTGAACTATACTAATAACCAATTTCATAAATAAAACCTCCATAAAATCAGATAGCTATCAATGTTTGTTTTTCATAAAAAAGCAAATAAAAATACATTGATTAGCTGTAAAATAAATTTAATTACTATAGCATATTTATTTTTAATATCCTTAACTAACCCAAATACCTAAATATTAATTTTCAAAATCTCTTTATATAAAAATTATAACATTATTTTTAATTATTAAACATTACAATATAAGTATCTCTTTAATATTTTCTAAATTTAAATTAATTTACCAGTTTATATATGTAATTTTTTATTTCATCTACTATTTTATCTAAATCGTAATTAAAAAATCTATTTTCTATCCCAAGTTTTTTTAAATTTTCCTCTGAAAAATCTTTATTATCAGCTAAGAATCTTCTGCATACTTCATCATAATTAGGTTTTTCTTGATGTTCTTCTCTTTCAATAGCTCTTTTTAGCCTTACAGCATCATCTAACTCTATATATATAGGTTCTACCTTTTCTTCTCCATAATATTTTTTATAATTACTATATGCTTCTAAAGTTATTATAACCACATAATTATTATTTAAATCTATCTCTCCATCATCAACAGTGAAGTAATACCATTCTCCATGAACTGTGTGATAACATCTATACTCAATTACCTTCCCCTCTTCTTTAAGCTTATGAAAAGTATTTTCATCTGTAAAATTATATTCAACTCCATTTGTTTCATTTTTTCTAATTGGTCTTGTAGTATAACTCACAATTTCCTTAAGATTTAATCTTTTATCTTTTCTTATGTGTTTAAATATAGTATCCTTTCCTGAACTACTTTTCCCCATAATACAAAATATTTTCCCCATGTATTCCTCCAAATTATCTCTAATTATTTATAACTTTAACTTTCTTATCTTCTACACCTAAAATTGTAACACCATCTTCTATATATTTATAAATTAAATTAATATGTTTCTCTTCTATTAATTCTCCCATAATTAAAATTGGTACTCCTGGCGGATAAGGAATAATATTTTCTGCTACAACTCTACCTATAGCTTCTTTTATATCTACCTTTTCTGTGGCTTTTTCAACAGCCTCAAAAGGTGCCATTATTATTTGTGGAGTAGTAACTTCATAAAATCCTTTTTCCTCAGCTTTTATTGCTGAGTAATCACATTTATTCAAAGCTTTACTTAATTTTTGAAAATCTTCTTTTGAATTAAATGGTGAAGGAATTAAAACAACATTTCTTTCATCACTCATTTCACTTTGAATCCTATTTTCTCTTAAGTAGTCCAATAATTTATGCCCTGAATATCCCTCTTTTAAATTAATAATTATTCTACTTTCGTCTATACTTAAATTTTTATAATTTTTAAAATAGAACCTATCAACTATATTTATTTCTTCAATATTAGAAACACTCTCTTTAAATTCATTTATACAATCAATAAGTTCATCATAAGCTTCCTTTCCATGTTCCTCCAAGAAATATCTACTATACTCTAAAGACATCATAAACATATATGAAGGGCTAGTACTTAAAAATATCCCCTTATAAAATTTAACTTTATCTAGTAATAATTCATTATTTACATGAATATAAGCTGTTTGAGTTAAACTAGGTAATGTCTTATGAGCACTCATAATAACAATATCTGTTTTAAATTCTTGAGCTGATTTTGGTAACTTTTCATTAAAGCCAAAATGAGCTCCATGTGCTGAATCCACTAAAACTAATAAGTTATTCTCTTTGCAATAATCTATTATCTCTTTAGTATTAACTCCAATACCGTGGTAGTAAGGATAAGTAAGTACAATTCCCTTAATATCTTGGTTTTCTTTAATAATAGACCTTAAGTGTTCTTCATTAATTGCTATAGGACATTTTAAATCTTTATCTATTATATTATCTACATAAATAGGATTTAATTTCCTCATTATTATCCCATTCATTATACTTCTATGGCAATTTCTCTCAACAATTATTTTATCGCCTTCATTAAAGGCAGAAAATATCATTATTAAATTACCTGAAGTACTTCCATTAACTAAGAAAAATGATTGCTTACTTCCATATAATTCTGTCAACACTCTTTCTGATTCTTTTATAATTCCTTCTGGACTATGTAAATTATCAAGACCATCTACCTCAGTAATGTCTCCTTTCAATAATATTTCTCCTATATGTTCAGGTAAAAAACTTTTACTATATTTATGTCCTGGCATAGAAAAAGGAACTATATCTTCCTTCAAATAATTATCTATAGCCTTTATAATTGGTAATTTATTGAAATCTAATTTATTCATTAGAATTGCTCCTTAACTATTTTCATTAAATGCTTAAAATACAATAATACTTTAATCACTTAAAAAATTCTATAATATCATTATAACAAAACTATAGAACCTTAATAGTTATTACTATAATATCTTAGAAAAAATAAAAATGCTAATAGAATATTCTACTAGCATTCTTCCTTTATTTTTCCTGATATATTTTCTTTTATTCTATTTTTGTAGAATTCATAAAACTCTGAAGTTACTTCTGCTTCAATAGCCTTTTGTTCACAACTAGAACATATTTTTTTATTTCTTATAAGTATTCCATCTTTTCCTACTCTACCACAAATTATACAAATTTTATTGCTAATATCCATTTTATTCCCTCCAAGACTAATCCAAAATTTATTGAATTAGATTTTAAAACTTTTCTCTCCATAATTTAGAAATCATCAAATATTATCCTATTTGATATAATAATTCCAAAGCTAAAAATACTTTATTAACTAGTTACTAGATAAAATTTCTATCTATAAGTATCTCCAATAAATTCTCTTTATATACATGTCTATAAAAAAAAGTTAACATACTATTAGTATATTAACTCTTATATTTCAAAATTATTTTGGTGTTATTTAAAGCTTTTTATTTTAGTAATAAATTCATTACTTGGTTGAAAATAAAACTTATTATATTCACCTTTATCATTTTCATATATACAAAAATGCATTGGTGCAAATAATAAACCACAACTGTATTTTCTACTATTTTTACATTTATACTTTCTAGCTTCTTTCTTGTTATTTCCAAAATAAACAATTCTATTTACTTTTACATTTTCAAGAACTTGATGTTCTTTACTTATAACTTTATGAATTAACAACTTATCTGAAACTATAGAATACCTATAACTTATTTTACATTTTAGATATACTAAATATAGTATAATAATAGTTGTTAAAATAAATATTGGATTAGTTATATTTTCAAGCGTAAAATTATAAACTTTTAAGCTTCCTACAAATTTAGCTAGTCCAATCATAATACTAGCAAAGACAACACTAATTATTAATGCACTATCCCTTCTTTGCTCTTTAATTTCTTTATGCATAATTCCCATGTCTCTGTATCCCCCATAAAAATAAAATATATGCAACAGTGCAATTATACTAAGTTTTCTATAGTAAATCTACAGCTTTAAAGCTTTAATTTATCTAATATTCTTGTAAATTCATCAATAATCTTTATCATAATCTGCTTTGCGTAAATTATCTCTGCATTATTTTGAATTACGTCTTAATTTGATACTTCATAAATCTTACATTAAAAATAATTTATTTTTACAATAGTATATTATAAATATTTAGGTTAAAATATATAGATGAAGTACTTATCATAGTATATAATAAAAATTTACATCCTATATAAATAGTTATAAGGATGTTAATTATTATGTTTTAATAAATAACTAATATTTATTTTTAGGGGGATAGCTATGATTCAAATTTATAAATCTTCCAATGAAAATGACGGAAAGTTAATGAGTATAGAAAATATAGAACCTGGATGTTGGATTAATTTAATAGCTCCATCAAAAGAAGAGCTTATTATAATATCAAAGAAAACTAATGTTCCTTTAAGTCTATTGCAAGCAGCTCTAGACAATGAAGAAACTTCACGTATAGATATAGAAGATGATAATTTATTAATTCTTGTAGATATACCTTTTACAGAAGTTGAGGAAAACTCCTTAACTTATGATACTTATCCACTAGGAATTATACACACTAAAAATGAGATAATAACTATTTGTTCTAAAAATAGTAAGTTAATATCTGATTTTACTCAAAATAAAATAAAATCCTTTTATTCATTTAAAAGATCACGATTTATATTACAAATATTAAATAGAGTTTCTACATACTATCTTCTATATCTTAGACAAATAGATAAAAAAAGTATTATGCTTGAAAAAAGACTTCACAAATCAATGAAAAATCGTGAACTTATTCACTTGCATTCTTTACAAAAATCTTTGGTTTACTTTTCAACATCCTTAAAAGCAAATGAAGCTACTTTAGAGAAAATGTTAAAATTAGATATTATACAAAAATATGAGCAAGACAAAGATATATTAGAAGATGTTATTATAGAAAATAAACAAGCAATAGAAATGACACATATATATAGTAATATCCTTAATAATACTATGTCATTCTTTTCTTCTGTAATATCTAATAATTTTAATAGTGTTGCAAAAATTCTTACATCTGTTACAGTAATTTTATCACTATTCACTATAGTTTCAGGAATCTATGGTATGAATGTTCCATTACCTATGTCTAATGATCCTAGAACATTTTATTTCTTAATGGGCGGTACAATATTTGTTAGTATAATACTTGCATATTATTTATATAAAAAAGACATGTTTTTATAAGACATGTTTTTTTATATATAATTATAAATATTTCTATTTTTTTATCCTTTCTCTAAATAATTTACTATAATAAAAATATAATTAATTATTTAAAGGAGGAGTATTATGATTCCAAATATCTTAAATAAAGGGGATACTATAGGAGTTATAGCACCTGCTAGTGGAAGTGATAAAGAAATATTTGATACCTATATTTCAAATCTGAAAAATTTAGGCTTTAATATTATAGAAGGGGAAAATATGAGAAACTCAAACTCCTACTTAAGTGCCAATGATTTAGAAAGAGCCCATGATTTAAATGAAATGTTTTGTAATGAAGATGTTAAAGCAATTATTTGTTTCAGAGGTGGATATGGCTCCATGAGAATGATAAAATATATTGATTTATCATTAATAAAAAAAAATCCTAAATTTTTTTGTGGTTATAGTGACATCACATTGTTATTAAATTATATAAATAATAAAACAAACTTAGTTACATTTCATGGCCCTGTAGTAAAATCAAATTTTTCTGATTCCTTAACTCGAGAATCTTTAATCAAAACTCTAACAACTCCCTTAAAAGGAACAATATTAGATTTTTCATCCTCTCCAGAAGTTATGTCTTTTCATAAAGATATAGTTCATTCTTCAATAGTTGGTGGAAATCTTTCTATTATTTGTAGTTCTCTAGGCACTCCTTATGAAATTGATACACATAAAAAAATACTATTATTAGAAGAAGTTAATGAAGCTCCCTATGCAATAGATAGAATGCTTACTCAATTAAGATATGCTAAAAAATTAGATAATTGTTCTGGCTTCCTCATAGGTCATTTAACTCCTAAGAATCCAGATCTCTTACAAGTTGTTTTAAATATATTATTGCCATTAAATAAACCTATATTAATTGGACTACCAGTTGGACATAGTTACCCTAATCTAACAATACCTATAGGTTTAAAATGCACTGTTGATTTCCATTGTAAAAAAATTATATTTTAAAGTAAAAAAAGCTTCAGTATAATACTGAAGCTTTTTGGAGGCGCCACCCAGATTTGAACTGGGGAATAAAAGTTTTGCAGACTTCTGCCTTACCACTTGGCTATAGCGCCATAATGGTGGCTCGAGCAGGAATCGAACCAGCGACACGAGGATTTTCAGTCCTCTGCT
>CAUWDH010000042.1:0-33703 GCA_963557775.1 uncultured Sarcina sp. | reverse complement strand
AAATTCACTAAACTTAAAGAACCGCCGTGTACCAGACCGGTACGCACGGTGGTGTAAAAGGACGGGAAATAGAATAATTATTTTCCTCCTACTCGATTTAATTATTTCTTTCTATTAAAAATTATTGATAGTACAAGGAAGAATACTGATATAAGAGCTATAGTTCCTCCAGGTGCACTATCTAAATTATAAGATAAAAAGAGACCTATTATAACATCAATTATTCCAAATAAAATAGAATATATTAATGTTTCTTTAAAGCTCTTTCGTAATTGCATAGCCGAAGCAACAGGAATTATCATAATTGAAGAAACAACTAATATTCCCATTACTCTTATAGAAACAGAAATTGTTGCAGCAACCATTATAGTAAATAAATAATTTATAAATTTAGTATTTATTCCTGAGATTCTAGCTCCTTCTTCATCAAAGGTTGTATAAAGAAGCTTAGGATATAAAAAGTAAATTGATACAAAGGTACAAATAGCTATTATTATTATTAATATTAAATCTGTTTTAGACACTGTTAATATGCTTCCAAATAAGAAAGAGTCTACTTTAATAGCTGATTTTCCAGAGCTTACTAAAATAATGGCTATACCTAGACTAAAAGTCAAAATTATGGACATAGCAAGTTCAGCATATTTTTTATAATAATTTCTTAAAAGTTCTATAACTATAGCTGCTAAAATTGTGAAACCAAAGGCTGTAAGTATAGGATTTAAACCAAGAACAAGTCCTAAGGCTATTCCAGCAAAAGAAGAATGAGATAAAGTATCACTAATCATAGAATATCTTTTAAAAACTAAAAATAAACCAACAAGAGGGCAAAGTATAGCTAGAAGTATTCCAGCAAAAAAGGCATTTTGCATAAATTCAAAATGAAACATTTCAAGCATATTTATAAATCCCTCCTTATTAATTCTAATTTATTTTTATATTCATCTTTACTGTAAAAAGATAAATTTCCAAGAGAAAGTTCAATAATTTTAGATGAATATTTAAGAGCTTTTTCTTTACTATGTTCAACAGAAATTATAGTTAAGTTATTATTTTTATTAAGGGAACTAAGTAGTTCGTAAATTTCTAGTTGAGTTTTTTCATCTATTCCAGTGGAAAGTTCATCTAGAACTAATAGTTCAGGAGAGCCTAAAAGAGCTCGAGCTATAAATATTCTTTGTTGTTGACCTCCTGATAGGTTACCAATAAGAGAATTTTTGAAATTTTCCATATGGACTATGTCAAGAACTCTATCAATTTCTTGCAAATCCTTTAATTTTAAAGATTTTAAATGAATTTTTAGAATTTCATAAACTGTAATTGAAAATTCTGAATTAAAGTTATCAGATCTTTGAGGAACATATCCTATGCTTTTTATATTTTTCTCAATAGAACCAGAAGATGGTTTTAGAGAACCTACTAATAATTTTATAAAAGTAGTTTTATAACTTCCATTTTCACCAACAACAGATAT
Organism: uncultured Sarcina sp.; assembly: GCA_963557775.1. GTDB lineage: Bacteria > Bacillota > Clostridia > Clostridiales > Clostridiaceae > Sarcina. The sequence goes on along the minus strand of CAUWDH010000042.1, from coordinate 32,229 downwards.
GTAATGACCTTTTGGTATTTTTAAATTTATATTATTTAAATTATAATTTTCACTTCCATCATAAGAGAAGCAAAGAGATTTTATATTTATCACGTAACCCACTCCTAATTTAATTTAAAATATTTTTTATTAATTTCTAATATTGCAGTTAGATTATAACAGAAAATGCGAATTATTTGCAATAAGTAAATTTTAAGGTATAGAAATAATAGAAAAGATTAACTCTTTTTCACTCTAAATACTTCTAATTGAGTAGATTTATTAGATTTTATTTGTTAATATGTTAAAGAAACTAAATTTTACTATGAATTAAATTTCAAATATTATAAAGTATAACCACTTATTTTGTACTTAATCATTAAGAAATTAAAGTTTTACCTTAATAGAAATTAAAGCTAGTATTAGAAATAATAAATTAACTTTTATAAGGTGAAGTTTTTTTATTTATATATAGGGGTATAACTTATTTATTTATAGTAAATTATAGTAATAATAAAAATAAAGTAGAACAGTATTTAAGAGATTAATAGAAAGGATGATATATATGGAATTTTCATCATTAGTTTTAATGGAAAAGGATAGTGAAACTGGGTTCTTAGGAAAAGAATTAGGAAGTTACACTGTAGAAGAAGGAAGAGAATATGTAAAAAGATTATTTGTTTATAATGAGAAGGTTACTTTAATTTTTGATACTAAAGAAGATGTTGAAGAATGGGAATTTAGTGCAATTTTTGATTTGTTTAATATAGATGATTTTGTAAATGCAGGTTATGAAATAGAGGAAGATGATGAAGAGTATAATCCTACATGGATTATTAACTTTGATTATATAGAAGATGATAAAGTTATGGGAGATAAAATAAGGGAACTTTGCAATTTAATAGATAAAAATATGAAAGAAGTATTTGAAAACATTAAAGGAAAAGAAGAAGAATATAAATAATAAGATATAATTAATATTTATATTCAACTTTTAAATAATATTAGTAGGGTTGTGTCAAAAGTTTTAAAGAATATTGATGCAACCCTTAATTAAAATTTTATCTGATAGCTAGGACTAAGTATTCAGATGGAATCAAAGAGATATATGAATTGAGTCTAGTTTATAATTAAATGATAAAAAATAATAAGAGAAAGAAAGGATGTTTTTATGAGTAAAGAATTAAAGAAAAGAAGTGAAATTGAAGAAATATATAAATGGGATATGGAAAAAGTATATCCTAGTATAGATGCTTGGGAAAAGGATTTTGAAAGCTTGAAAAGCGAGTCTGAGGAAATAAAAAAATTTAAAGGTACTTTAAACAATGAAGAAAATATATTAGGATATTTAAAATTAAATGAGAAATTATCTAGAAAATTAGAAAAGTTATATGTCTATGCTACTATGAAAAGTCATGAAGATACTACTAATAGTGATTTTCAAGCTATATCAAGTAAAATAGAAAGTTTTATGGCTGTTTTTGGAAGTTATAATTCTTACTTCGAGCCAGAAATATTAGCATTAGAAGAGGATAAATTAATAGGATTTATTAATAACAATGAAGAGTTAAAAATATATGATTTTTTATTTAGAAGTTTATTAAAAAGCAAAAATCATGTATTAAGTGATGAAATGGAAGCTCTTTTAGCATCAGCATCAGATTGTTTAAATGCTTCTGAAAATATATATGAAATGTTAACTAATGCAGATATGAGATTTACAAAAATTAAAGATGAAAATGGTGTAGAAGTTGATTTAACAGAAGGAAACTATGGTAATTTCATCAGAAGTAAGAATAGAGATGTAAGAAAAGATGCTTTTAAAGGATTATTTAATGAATATAAAAAATATGAAAATACTTTAGGAACTAGTCTAGTAAGTTCTATAAAAACTTTTATATTTAATAGCAAAACAAGAAATTATAAAAATTCTTTAGATGCATCATTAAGTCCAAATAATATACCATTAGAAGTTTATTATAATGCAATAGAAACTATAGGAAAAAATCTTAATAGCCTTCATAGATATGTAGGTATAAAGAAGAAACTTCTTAAATTAGATGAACTTCATATGTATGATTTATATGTTCCAGTTGTTGAAAATACTTCAGAAGAAATAGAATATGATGAAGCAGTAACAATAGTAGAAGGTGGATTAGCTCCATTAGGGGAAGATTATATAGCTATATTTAAAGAAGGTATAAAAAATAGATGGGTAGATGTTTATGAAAATAAAGGCAAGAGAACAGGGGCATACTCTTGGGGAAGTTATGATACAATGCCTTATGTTCTTTTAAACTACAATCATAGTTTAAATGATGTATCTACTTTAGCTCATGAAATGGGACATTCAATTCATTCATATTATTCAAGAGAAAATCAACCATATGTTTATGGAAATTATACATTATTTAGTGCTGAAATAGCATCTACAACTAATGAAATATTATTGATTAATAAATTAATAAAGGATGAAAATGATAAGGATAAAAAATTATATTTAATTAATCAAGAGCTAGAACAAATTAGAACTACAGTATTTAGACAGCTTATGTTTGCAGAGTTTGAATTAATTACCCATGAAAAAATTGAAGCTGGAGAAGCATTAACAGCAAAGGATTTAAATAGTTTATGGTTAGAGCTTAATAAGAAATATTTTGGAGAAGATATAGTAATTGATGAAGAAATAGCTATAGAATGGGCTAGAATACCACATTTTTATTCAGATTTCTATGTTTATCAGTATGCAACAGGATATGCAGCAGCATCTGCATTTAGTAAAGCTATACTAACTGGAAATAAAGAAAATGTAGAGAAGTATAAAGGATTTTTAAAAGCTGGTGGTTCTAAATATCCAATAGATGCTATAAAAGATGGTGGAGTTGATATGACAACACCTAAGCCATTAGAAGCTACTATAGAAAGATTTAATGAACTTTTAGATATGCTTGAAGAATTAATTTAAAAAATATTTAGGACTGTATGACAATGTACATACAGTCCTTTTTGCATTGGAAATTCTCTTTTAAAAGTAAAAAAAATAGTTTATACTAAAATAGGGAGATAGTATGGTAATTTAGGAAGGTATTAGTAATAATGAGGGAAAATAAAATTTTATTAAAGGAAGAGGAATTAAAGGCTATGACTAAATTGTTCATAGGAGAGAAGGGGTTAGTTATTAAAAATATTAAGTTTTTGCCCAAAGAGCATTCCTTAGAAATTAAAGGAACAATAAAAAAGATGTTTTCTTTAGATGGAAATATTATATTAAAAATAAAAAACTTTAATAAAAAAAGTATTACTTTAAAAATAGAAAAAATAACATCCTTAAAAATAGATATATTCTCAAAAATAAAGAATGTATTAGAAAGTAAAACAATAAATAGATTTGAAAGCAAAGGAATTATAGTAAAGGGTGAAGAAATTATAATAGATGGATATAAAATATTAAATGCCTTAAATCTAGGAAATGGTACTTTAGAAAATATAGAAGTTTTAAATGAAGGATTACTAATAAATTTAAGCAATATAAGTAAAGACAAGCTTGTAACTATTAAAAAATTGAGTTAAAGATTAAAAAATAAGGAGGAGTATTATGAATATATCGCAAATAGCAGTTTCTTTAAGTGCTGATGATATAAAATCAATGGTAAATGATTTTATGAAAATAGAGGGGCTGAATTTAAATGAAATAATTTTTGAAGGGAATTCTCTAAAAGTGGCTGGTTCATTTAAAAAAGTTATTTCATTAGGATTTAGTGCTTCAGTTGAAGTTGTTGGTGTAGAAAATAATATATTAACATTAGGTTTTAAAAAAGCTTCATTTATGAAAATTGGTATACTAAAAGTATTTAGAAAAATGGCTTTGAAGATAGCTTTAAAAGGCTTTAAAGAAAAGGGTATAGAAATAGTTGAAGATAAAATTAAAATTGATATAAAAAAGATTATAAAAGATATGAAATTTATAAATTTAGATTTAACAGAAGCTAGGGTAGCTAATGGAAAACTAGATGTTGCAGTATCTAATATAAATGTTAATTTACCAGAAATGGCAAATAAGCCATCTATAAATGTTGAAGAAGAAATTGAATTAGACCATGTAAAAGAAGAAAAGGTTAATAACTCTAATGAAAAGAAAGAAGAGACTTCGGCAGAAAATGAAAAAGAAAAAGAAAATTTTTCAAATAATGATTATAAAGAAGATCTAAATGATTCAGATTATGTTTATAATATAAATATAGAAAAAACTGAAGATATTTATAGTCATGGTAGAGATGCTATAGTAAAAAATATACCAAATAATGCTAAACCATATAGTGATCTTATAATGCTTATTCCTGATTTAATTGCTCTTATATGTAGACTTATTAAAGATAAACGTGTTCCTAAAAAGACAAGAATAGCTTTAGGATTAAGTTTTGGATATACTGTACTTCCTTTTGATTTAATACCAGATAAAATACCTGTGTTAGGTCAATTAGATGAACTAGCAGTTATTTTATTTGCATTAGAAAGAATAATGTCAGATGTTGATACTAATGTACTTTTAGAAAATTGGCAAGGAAAAGATGAACTTGTTATAGTACTTAAACAAGCTGTAGAATATATTTCGGGCTTTACAGGTGCAAAAAATTTAAATAAAATTTATGATGTAATAGATGCTTTAACATAATTAAAAAATAAAGGACCGTATCTAATTTTTTTAGAATACAGTCCTTTTAAATTAAGGAGAGATTATTTTTATGGCTAAAAAGAAATATTATGCAGTGGCAGTTGGTAAATCAGGTGTGCCTATGATTTTAGAAAGTTGGTCAGAGTGTCAAAAAGAAGTTATAGGTGCTAAGGGAGCTATATATAAAAGTTTTGAAAATATAGAAGATGCTAAAGAATTTCTTAAAATAAATAGTGAGGGAAGAGTTGAAAGTTCTAAAACTACAGAAAATATAAAAGAAACATTTGAAGGAATTAATATTTATGTGGATGGTAGTTTTATGGAAATTAAAAATAATTTTTCTTATGGATTAGTTGTAATTAAAGATGGAGAAGTTATATATAAAGATAAAGGCACTGGAAATAATGAAGATTCTATTGCTCTTAGAAACGTAGCTGGAGAAGTAATGGGAGCTATGAAAGCTGTGGAATATGCATTAAATAACAATTTTAAAGAAATAACAATTTGTTATGATTATCAAGGTGTAGAAAGTTGGGCTTTAGGAACTTGGAAGAGGAATAGAGAATTAACAAAAGAATATAATGCATATATGCAAGAAAAAATGAAAGAAATAAAAGTTTCATTTAAAAAAATAAAAGGTCATTCTGGAAATAAATATAATGATATGGCAGATTTATTAGCAAAAGAGGCACTTTTGCAATAAAAAGCATTCAATATATTCCAAAAATACACTAACATAAGTAATGATATAATGGTAAAAATAACACTGAAATAAATTAAAAAAGAGGTGTTAAATATGGGAAAAGTACTAATGGGAATAACAGCAGGAACTATAGTTGGAGCAACTATAGGTGTTATGATGGTTCCAACCCTAGATAGAAAGACCCAAAGAAAGATAAAAAGAGCTAGTAGAGTTGCTTTATGTGCTTTAGAAGAAGGCTATGATCAAATGATGGCAAAAATGAGATAAAGTTAAAGACTAAAATATTAATCTGAAATTAGTTTAAAATTTAGTTAATAAAAAAAGAGGAGTTTTTTTAAAAAATTTCTCTTTTTTTTATGGGCATTTTGAAAAATTCTAATTTTATTAAAAAAAACTTAAAGAATAAATGCAAAAAACACTAGAAATATGTGTTATAATTTAATAAAGTCAGTATATTTAATAATAGAACAGTTTAAAGGATGAGTTGAATATGGAAATATTATCATTGGGTGAAAAGATAAAAAGAAGAAGAAAAGAATTAAACATGACCCTAAAGGATTTAGCAGGGGAGAGAATAACTCCAGGGCAAATAAGTTTAGTTGAATCAGGAAGAAGTAATCCATCTATGGATTTACTTGAGTATTTAGCTAACACATTAGATACTTCTGTGGAATATTTGATGGAGTCAGAAAAAACACAAGCAGAAAAAATATGTTTATTTTTTGAACAAACAGCTGAAAGATATTTATTAGAAGATAATGTTTTAAAAGCTGAACAACATATTGAAAGTGCATTATATTATGCAGAAAAATATAATTTAGAATATAGAAAGGCAAAAAATTTATATTTAAGAGCTGAAGTATATTTAAAGCAAGATGAATTTGCATTAGCTCAACAATTTTTCCTTGCTGCTAATGCATTGTTTATAAAAACAGGTAGTAATGTTGATATAGTTAACACTTACTTAAAAGCAGGGAAAATAAGCCTTAGAGCAAAAGCATATCATTCTTCAAATTCATATTTAAAAGAAGCTGAAAAAGTATATGTAAGTAATAAATTAACTGAGGATACTTTACTTGGTCAAATTTATTATTATTTATCAAAAACTTACTTCTTAATGGAGGATATTAGACAGGCTATTAATTTTGCTTTTTTAGCTAAAGAAGAATTTGAAAAAATATATGATAGAAAGAGATATGCTGAAGCTTTAGCTTTATTAAGTGATGAATATAATAAAGCTGGAGATTTAGAAAATGCCATAACATATTCTAAAAAAAGTTTAGATATATTTAAGGAATTACAACAGGAAAAAGATATTGCAACTATAGAAAACTCATTAGGAAGATTATTCTATGAATTTGATAACATAGAGGAATCATTTAGTCATTATGAAAAGGCTAAGAAAATGAGAATAGACAATAGAGATGATAAACTAGTAGAAACATTAATAGATATTTGTGAAAACTATATTAAACTAAAAAATATAGAAAAGTGTAATGAAACGTTACTAGCAATAAAAGAAATTTTAAAAAATGACGATATAGAGAGAATTCTAGATTATAATTATTTATGTTATAGAGTGGCTTCTTTAGAAGATAATAAGGAAAAAGCTGAATTTATCCTTTTAGATATGATTCATATTGCAGATAAATATGGCTTAGAAAAGAGAAAAGCAGAAATCTCAATAACACTTGGTAAATTCTATTTAGAATTAAAGAGAGATTATGAATCAGCTAAGTACTTAGATAAAGGAATAGAGAGTCTTAAAAAAATAGGAATAATAAAAAAATGATAATAAAGTAGATGGGTGATAAATATGAACTTCTTATCAACAGGGGAAAAGATAAAAAGAGCAAGAATTTATAAGGGCGTAACATTAAAAGAACTTTGTAAATCTGATATTTCAATATCTAAAATGAGCTGCATTGAAAATGATAAAGTCAAAGCAGATGAATGGATATTAGAAATGGTTGCAGAAAGATTGGAATTAAATATAGAATACTTACTTCATAATGATATTATGGAACTTGAAGCAAGTATAAAAAGCTACGAAGAAAAAAATCTTACAGAAAAAGATTTCGAAGATATAAAAGAAAGATTAGATTACTGTTTAGCTAAGGATTATAATGAATTATCTTTTAAATTTATTCACATATTATTTGAAGCATATACTAGAAGAAAAAAAATAGAGGAAATAAAGAATATTATAAATATATATAATGAAATACAAGACTTGGTGAAGGATGGAAAACAAACTTATTATGAAGATTTAGCATTTTACTTTTTATCTAGAAGAAATTTTAGTGATGCAGCAACATATTTCAGTATGTCTAAAAGTGAATTAAAATTAAAAGGTTTAGAGGAATATAGTGAAGAATATGCTAAAAATAATATTTGGTTATCCTTCTCTTACTATAGTATGGATGAATATCTTAAAGCAAAAGAGACTTTAAAAGATTTAATTGACCTAAATTTAAATTTAAGTGAAAATTCCTTAACTATAATTAGTGGATTGTTAGCAGCTATAAAGATGAAGTTAAAAGAAGATTACAATAAGGATTTGGATACTTATTTGAATTTTAATGGTGAATTTGATTTATATTATAATAGTATTGCATTATTAATAGCAGATAATTATTTTGAAGAAGGAAGAACTGCAGATGCTATAGAATTATTAGATAAAACTAAGGAAAGTGTTAGAGAAGTAGAAAGTTTTTCTTATATACAAATATTATTAGGAATTATTAATAGATTAATAACTTATAACAGCATAGAAAAGGCGAAAGAGTATTGTGAAGAAGCTTTAGAAATATCTATAAAGTTAGATAATCATTTCTTTATAGAGAGAAGTTATCTTTATAAAGCTAAAATACATAGATTACAAAAGAGCCTAATTCAATGGGAAATGAATATGAATTTAGCTACTGATATGTTAATAAGATTTGCTTCAATAGAAGAAAAAAAAGAAAGGTACATGGAAATGGCAGAAATGTACCATGTTATTGGTGAAATTAGAGAAACCATAAAATATCTTACCTTAGCAATGAGTTTAGAAAAAAGCGAAGATATTTAAATATGATTTAGCTAGAGGTAAAATTTTATTTGAATTAAATCAAGTTTAAAATAGATTTAGAGTGATATGAATCATTCTAAGTCTATTTTTTTTAAAGTTTATAATAAGTTAATAAGTTAACTTAGATGAAATATTGTAAAGCTATTTTATTAATAGTATAATGAATGAGAATTTTTAAATTTTAGGGGGTAAATATGTTTACAGAAGAAATGAATGCACTTTGTCATTCAGCTAAAAAGAAAGTAACTATTTTTAATGAAAGTAAGTTAAAGTATGTAATTATAGCTGCTCTTGGTGGAATGTTTGTTGGATTAGGAGTTATGTTACTATATACTGTAGGTGGCATATTAGAACATGGAAATGTTGCAGGAACAAAAATTGTTATGGGAGTATCTTTTGGTGTTGCACTTAGCTTAGTAATAATGGTAGGGGTAGATTTATTTACTAGTAATTCTTTAATAATGTCTATAGGTTCTTTACATAAAAAAGTTACTTTTATAGATATGATTAAAATATTATTAGCAAGTTATATTGGAAATATTATAGGGTCAGTTATAGCAGCTTTTTTATATGTGAAAGCTAATGCAGCAACGCCTTATGTTACAGAGTACATATTAAAGTCAGCTGAATTAAAAATGAATACTCCAGCAATGGATTTATTTTTTAAAGGAATTCTATGTAATATTTTAGTGTGCTTAGCAGCTTGGTTTTCTTATAAATTAAAAAGTGAATCAGGAAAACTTATAATGATATTTTGGTGTTTATACACATTTATAACAGCTGGATTTGAGCATAGCATAGCAAATATGACATTATTTTCAATGTCTTTATTTATGGAACATAGTTCTAGGGCAATATCATTTTTAGGAGCTGGACATAATTTACTTTGGGTATCTTTAGGAAATTTTGTAGGTGGAACTTTATTTATAGCTTTACCTCTTTATTTTATTGCAAAAGAAAAAACTACGAATAAAATTTGTAATTAAATAAGTATAATAATAGAGAATACATTTAATTTATGTGTTCTCTATTATCTTATATTTATAAGAAATTATTAATAAAAATTCCAAAAAGTTATGCTATAATTGGCTTAAAAAAAGTATGATGAGATTTAGAAGATAAGAATTTAGTTTTAAAGGTGTTTTAAGATGAATTATGTTTATATACTAGAATATTTTGATAAAACTTTATATACTGGATGGACTACAAATTTAAAAAATAGAATAAATACACATAATAAAGGTAAAGGAGCTAAATATACTAGAGGAAGATTACCTGTTAAATTACTTTATTATGAATGTTTTAATGAGAAAGGTGACGCTCTTAGAAGGGAATGTGAAATTAAAAAGATGACAAAAGAAAAAAAGCTTAAACTTATATTTGAAAGAAAAGAAATTTATAAGGGGGAATTTTGTGAAAAAAATAGGTTATGATGAAATTTTAGAATTTCTTATGTATACAGGAACTTTGGCTTATATTATTTATGGTGTAATTAGTAAAGAATATATGTATTCTTTAAATGGATTGTTAACTTTAGTAGTTATTGCAGCACCAAGAGTGCTTATGAAAAGATTTAAATTTAATGCTACTACATTTTTAAAATTCTTAGTTCAATTTTTTATATTTGTATCAATGTTTTTAGGTAGATTAAATGGATTTTATGGAAAAGTTCCTCATTGGGACACATTTTTACATACTATTTCAGGATTTATAATATTTTTAGTTGCTTATGTTGCATTTATTATACAAAATAAGGGAGAAGTTAAAAATGTTAATCCAGCATTAGTAGTTACTTATTGCGTATTATTTGCTGTAGCCATGACTGCTGTTTGGGAGATGTGGGAATTTGCAGGAGATCAACTTTTAGGATTAAATTCTCAAGGTGGAAGTTTGTTTGATACAATGAAAGATATAATAACAGGTAGTATAGGACCTATTGTTTTATATCCATTTTTATTAAGCAATCTTAGAGGAAGAAAAAATAAATTATTTGATGATTTAACTTTACTTGTTTTAAAAAAATAATAGTGTTTATATGAACTGGATTTCAGAGTATTTTTTGAAATTCAGTTCTTTGTATTATTTTATAATGATAAAACATAATAATATTTATTTCAATAGAAGCTTACAAAAAAAGGTTGTACCTAGAAAGAAGCTATTAGATAAAATAGACAAAAGAGGTGATATATAATAAAATTAAATATGGACAAAAAACAATTTAATAAATTTATAACTTAAGTGAAAGAGGTTAGAAATGATTCAATTAATAGGAATTAAAGATAATACTAATCTAGACATAAGGGAAAAATTATCTTTAAAGGAGAGTACACAAAAATTTTATTTAAATAAATTTAAGGATTTTGCAGAAGGCATAGTAATATTAAATACCTGTAATAGAACAGAAATTTATTTTAATAGCTCTTTAGATGGAGAAGAAATATTAAGAAAGGTTTTTGAAGAGTTAAAATGGGATTTAGATTTAATTAAATATGTTTTTTATAAAAAAAATGAGGAAGTTTATAAGCATTTATTAGAAGTTGTATGTGGTTTTAAGTCTAGAATATTAGGAGAAGATCAAATACTTGGTCAAATAAAAAATGCTTATGCTATAGCTAAAGAAGAAGGAGCACTTTGCAATAGATTACAAAAACTATTTGAACTAGCAATAGGTTGCGGCAAAAAGTTTAGAACAAAATGCAAAATGTATGAAATCCCAGTATCATCAGCTTCTATAGTAACTAACATGGCCTTTAAAGCTGGAAAGACAAAGTTTATGCTTATGGGCTTTGGGGAAATTGGAAGAGCTGTTTGTACTAATATTTTAGCAAATAAATCTACAGAGCTTTTATATATTGCAGTTAGAAATAAAGAAGTATTAAAAGATGTAATATCAGATAAAAGAGTAATAGCTCTTAGCTTTGGTGAAAAAGATAAATACATAAATGATGTAGAATGTATAATAGGAGCAACATCAGCCCCCCATAGTATTGTTAGAAAAGAAAATATTTCAAAAGCAATGTTGATATTTGATTTAGCAGTTCCTAGAGATATAGATGTTAATGTTAAAGAAATTAAAGATGTAGAACTTTATGATATTGATGAAATAAGTATGTTAGATGACGAAAATAAAAAGCTTAGAATAGAGAGAATGAATGAAAATAAGTATTTGTTAGAAGATACTTTAAAAGAATATTTAGAATGGGAACAATTAAGAGATATTAGTAGTCTTATAAGAGAGATAAAGCTTAGAGGTGATGAAGTATGGATGGAAAGGTTTCAAAGCTTTAAGAATAAAAGTGCTAATGAACATGATAATGAAATAGCAGAAAAGTTATTTAAAAGCATAGTTAATACATATACTAATAGAGCAATTGAACTTCTAAAAGAAGAAAGATTAAAGGGAAGTGATGAAGGATGCTTGAGAGTTATAAAGAAAATATTTCTAGAGAAATAGATTTTTTTGGAATAAGTATAGCTAAAAATACTTCTGTTTTAATAATAGGTGGAGGAAAAGCAGCTCTAATAAAAGCGAAATCACTTACTACTAAAGGAATTAATGTAACAGTTATAGGAAAAAAAATTGAAGCAGAGTTAGAATGTTTAAGAGGGGTAACTATAATCAAAAAGAAATATTATAAAGATATAATAACTAGATATCATATAATAATAATAGCTATAAATAATCATGAACTTAGGAGAGAAATTATAAAGCACTGTAATGAAGCCTTTAAAATTTATATTGATTGTACAGATTATAAAAATGGATTAGCAATAATGCAAAGTCAAGGTGAATTAAAAAATATTATGTATTCAGTTAATACAAAAGTAGCAGTTCCTAAATTAAGTAAGCTTCTTCTTCAAAGAATTAAAGATGTGTTATTAGAATATGATGATTTTGTTTTATGTGTATCTAAGATAAGAAATGAAGCTAAAAATTTAGATAATGAAAGTAAAAAAGTAATAATAGATTATATATGTAGCGAAGATTTTAAGTTTTTCTTCGATAAGGGAAAGGAAAAATTAATCATTAAAATGTTTTTTGATAATGAAATTTACAGTTAAGAAAAAGATTAATAGATTGGGGTTGATTAAGATGTCATTAATTATAGGAACTAGAAAGAGTAAACTTGCACAATGGCAAGCTGATAGAGTAATAACTCTTTTAAAAGAAAAATTTCCAGAGGAAACTTTTGAAAAATTATTAGTTCTTACAGAAGGAGATAAAAGGTTAGATGTAACATTAGATAAAATAGGAGGGAAAGGATTATTTGTTAAAGAGATAGAAATGTCTCTTTTAAATAAAACATCTCATGGAGCAGTTCATAGTATGAAGGATGTTCCCTACGATTTAGCAGAAGATTTTGAATTAGTAGCTATTCCAGAAAGAAATGATATAAGAGATGCATTTGTTTCAATGAATGGCGTACATTTTAATGAACTAAGAAAAAATGCTAGAATAGGAACAAGTAGTATAAGAAGAGCGGCACAGCTAAAATTACTTAGAAGTGATTTAGAAATTATACCTATAAGAGGTAATGTTCAGACTAGAATAGAAAAAATAGAAAAAGAGAATTTAGACGGAATAATTTTAGCAGCTGCTGGATTAAAAAGATTAGAAATGGAATCTATAATAACTGATTATTTTGATCCAACTATATTCTTACCAGCAGTTGGTCAAGGCGCTTTAGGAATTGAATGTTTAAAAAATGGTGTGAATAATAGTTTTTTTGAAGCTTTAGATAATAAAATTGTTAGAATGAGAGTTGAAGCAGAAAGAAGCTTTATGAAAGAATTAAATGGTGGATGCCATAGTTTAATAGGTGTATATAGTGAAATAAAAGATAAGGATTTATATTTAATAGGTACCTATGAAGTAGGAGGAAAAATCATAAAAAAAGATATATTAGGAAGTTTAGATGAACATATAGAGCTTGGAAAGTCATTAGGAAGAAAGATTATTAAAGAAGTTTAGGAGGAAATATATATGTCAAAAGCGTATATTATAGGAACTGGACCTGGAGATGAGGATTTATTAACTTTGAAAGCTATAGAAGCTTTAAAAGAGTGTACAGCAGTACTTTATGATAGATTGGTGTCAAATAACGTTTTAAATTATATAAATGATAATTGTGAAGTGTATTATTGTGGAAAAGAACCTGGTGCTCATTCAAAAACACAAGAAGAAATAAATGAATTAATAGTAAAATTATTAAATGAAGGACATACTGTTGGAAGAGTAAAAGGGGGAGACCCTTATGTTTTTGGAAGAGGTGGAGAAGAGGTTATTGCTATAAAAGAAAATAATCATGAATTTGAAGTTATTTCAGCTGTAACTTCCCCTATTTCTGTATTAAATTATGCTGGAATTCCAATAACTCATAGAGGTATTGCTCAAAGTTTTCATATAGTAACTGGAAAGTCAGCTAAAGATTCAACTGTTAACTTTGAAGCTTTGGCTAAAGAAAATGGAACTTTAGTATTTATGATGGGATTTAGCAACTTATCACTTATAAGAGATAATCTTATAAAGTATGGGAAAAATAAAAATACACCTTGTGCAATAGTTATGAAGGGAAGTACTTCAAAACAAAAAACAGTAGTTGGAGTATTAGAAGATATAGAAGAGAAAGCACTAAGTGCAAAAATAGAATCACCATGTATAATAGTAATTGGAGAGGTTGTAAATCTAAGAGAAAAGTTACTTTGGTATGAAAATAAACCTCTTTTTGGAGCTAATATATGTATTACTAGAACTAAGGAACAAGCAACACCTCTAAAAAATAAATTGAAAAAGTTAGGTGCTGAAGTTACAGAAATAAATTCAATAAAAATAAAACCTACTTTAGAAAATATAAAACCTTATTTAAATAATCTAAAGGATTATGATCATATAATATTTACTTCAGTAAATGGTGTAAACAATTTTTTTGATGCTCTAATAAAGGAACGTTATGATGTAAGAAATATTAAAGCAAAATTTTCTGTTATAGGAAAAGCTACTGATGAAGCTTTATTAAACAGAGGTATAGTTCCATTTTTAGTAGCTAAAAGTTTTGTAGCAGAGGGATTATTTGAAGATTTAAAAGCAAAGCTTAAGGCTGGAGAAAAAGTTCTTATACCAGCATCGTCACTAGCACGAGATTTTCTATATGACTCTATAAGTAAGATGGGGTTAGAGGTACACAGAGTTAATATTTATGATACTTTATGTGGAAATCTTAAAAATGTAAATGCATTTGCCAATGTGGATATGGTATTATATACAAGTCCTAGTACAGTAAAAAATATGATAAAAATAATAGGTCTAGAGAAACTTAAAGAGAAACATAGCATAGCTATGGGCCCAAAAACAAATGAAGAATTAATTAAAAATGGAATAGATACAGCTTATGTTTGTAAAAAACATTATGGAAATGGATTCTTAGAAGAGGTTACAGATTTTTGGGAAAATAGCAGAGAAGACTAAAATTTATCTATTAACTAGTGTTTGTAATATCTAAATATTCTATAAGTTTTAAGATAAACAAACATAGGTCTTTAGATAATTTCAATTAAACATTCAGTTAGAAATAAAGCTTTAACTGAATTAAGTTTACTTTATATAGATTTAATGAAACAAAAGGTGGTGAATGAGACTACCTAAGGGGTAGCTCAAAAATTATGATAAAAAGAACTAGAAGATTAAGAGTAAATAATTTAGTAAGAGATATGGTAAGAGAAAATACTTTATCAGCAAATGATTTAATATTTCCATTATTTGTTGTAGAAGGAGAAAATATAAAAGAAGAAATAAGTTCTTTAGATGGAAATTATCATTGGTCTATAGATAGATTAGAGGAAATTATAAATAAAGTTGTAAAATCTGGAGTTAAGGGAATTATATTATTTGGGATTCCAAATCATAAAGATTGTGTTGGATCAGAAGCTTACAATGACGAAGGAATAGTTCAAAAAGCTATAAGAAAAATAAAAGAAATAACTGATGAATTACTAATAATAACAGATATATGCATGTGTCAATATACTGATCATGGACATTGTGGAATATTAGAAAATGACTATGTAGACAATGATAAAACTTTAGAACAACTTAAAAAAATAGCAATATCTCATGCTAAGGCAGGAGCACATATGGTAGCACCTTCAGATATGATGGATGGTAGAGTTTTAGCTATAAGAGAAGCTTTAGACGAAGAAGGATTTAAAAATGTTTCAATAATGAGTTATTCAGCTAAATATGCATCAGCATTTTATGGGCCATTTAGAGAAGCAGCACATTCAACACCAAGTTTTGGGGATAGAAAAACTTATCAAATGGACCCCGGTAATAGAAGAGAAGCTTTTGTAGAGGTAGAAAGTGATTTATTAGAGGGTGCTGACATAATAATGGTGAAACCAGCTTTATCTTATTTAGACATAATAAGAGATGTAAGAGAACGTATAGATGTTCCAGTAGCAGCTTATAGTGTAAGTGGAGAATTTGCTATGGTTAAAGCAGCTGCTAAGGCAGGGCTTGTTGATGAGAAAAAAATAGCTATGGAAATGCTTTTATCAATGAAAAGAGCTGGAGCGGACATAATAATAACATATTATGCTTTAGATGCAGCTAAGTGGATAAAAGAAAAATAATAATTTATTGAAAGGAGTAAAACTAATGAGTAATATAGAGATATTTGAGGAATCAAAAAAATATATTCCTGGAGGTGTTAATAGCCCTGTAAGAGCTTTTAATAACATAGGAATTAACCCACCAATAATTAAATCAGGTAATGGAGTAATATTAACTGATGAAGAAGGAAAAGAATATATAGATTTTGTTTTAGCTTGGGGACCAATGCTTCTTGGGCATAGTGATAAAGATGTTATTTCAGCTATGGAAAAACAAATTAATGAAGGTATAGCTTTTGGAGCAGCAACTAAATTAGAGTTAGAAATGGCAAAGTTTATATCTGAAACAGTAGATAATGTGGAAATGATAAGAATGGTTAACTCAGGAACAGAAGCAACTATGAGTGCTATAAAACTTGCTAGAGGCTATACTGGAAAAAGAAAAATAATAAAATTTGCAGGATGTTACCATGGACATTTTGATGGTTTCTTAATAGAAGCTGGTTCTGGCGTTTTAACTAATGGAATTCCAGGGTCTTTAGGCGTGCCTAAAGAAAGTATAGAAAATACTTTAATAGGTATTTATAATGATGAGAATCAAGTTGAAGGTCTTTTTAAGGAATATGGAGATGACATCGCAGCTATAATACTTGAACCTGTAGCAGGAAATATGGGTGTAATTAAGGCTAATGAAAAATTTATTATAAAATTAAGAGAACTTTGTGATAAATATGGATCATTATTAATATATGATGAAGTAATGAGTGGATTTAGAGTAGCATATAAAGGAGCTCAAAGTTTATTTAATGTTAAACCTGATTTAGTAACTTTTGCAAAAATTATGGGTGGTGGATTACCATGTGGAGCTTATGGCGGAAGAAGAGAAATCATGGAAAAATTATCACCAGTAGGTGGAGTATATCAAGCTGGGACTATGTCAGGAAATCCTGTAGTAATGGCAGCAGGATATGAAACTTTAAAAAAATTACATTCACACCCAGAATATTATGAAAATTTAAATAAGCTTGGTGAAAAATTAGAAAAGGGAATGTTAGAAATAGCTAAAGAAAAGAATATTCCTATGGTAATAAATAGAGTTGGTGCTATGATGACAGTGTTCTTTACAGAATTAGAAGAAGTAAATAGTTACGCTGATGTAAAGACTTGCGATGAAGAGATGTATAAAAAGTATTTTATACATATGCTTGAAAATGGATTTAATTTACCACCATCACAATTTGAAGCTATGTTTTTAAGTGTAGCTCATAAGGAAGAACATATAGATAAATTTTTAGAAGCTTTTAAAAATTTTAGAGCTAATAGCTGAGAGGGAATTGAAATAATAGATGAAATAATGAGAATTTTTATATAAGGATATATGAGGAGATTTATTATGGAGAATAAAAATATTGTTCCAGATTATGTAGAAAGAATAACAAAAGCATCAGCATACTTTATTTATAGAAATGGACCAATTAAAGATTTTTATAAAGAAGGAAAACTAAATGATGAAGAAGTAAAACAAATTCAAGAGTATATGCAAAATCATTTAGCTTATCTTTATAAGATACTTTTAGAAGAAAGTGATATTAAAAAATTTGATTTAATCATTCAAACAATGAATAAGTTTTATGTAAATGATGAAAGTAAAATAACTTATGAAGATGATGGTTTCGACAATTTTTATAATCAATTATTCCCAAAGGTTAAGCCTAACTTTGGAATAAAAAAATAATATAAGTTAATTATATGGGGTATATCAATTTGTTTTGATATATCCCTTTAATTTTGTAATAGTGAGAGAGGTTTTTAAATAATTATAATATATGAGTTTTATTTAAATAAGAAGGAATTAATTTGAAAGAACTATTTAAAAATAAGTTAATACTAATCTTAACTATAGTAATTGATGTTATAAGCATTATATTAGTATTATTATCCTTTGGAAGTATAATAGAATTTGAATTGTCTATATTATTTTTGGGGATATCTCAAGCTTTAAGTGGATTATTGTATATAATGAAATCTAATGGAAGTAAATTTGACAGAATGTTAGGAAATATTTCTATAGTGTTAGGTCTTTTAATAATATTTATTATAGTTTTTAAAAGTGTATTGTAAGTGATAGTTTATAAAAAGTTAACAAGGATTTTATATACAGCTATTTTATCTAATGTTATAATTCAATAAGAAATAGAAAGTTCTTTAAATAGGTCCTGTGAGGCTTATAAGAAAGTATTAATTTAAAAAAGATAAATATTTTTTATAAACCTTCTAGAAATGATATTTAAGAAACTTTCACCTTTTTAATGTAATCCAGTGAGGTTACGAAAAGGAGGATTTAGGTTCTCCTTAAAGTATTATAAAATAGGGGGATTTTTTTATGCAAGAAATTAAAAAAATGAAAGTAGGGTATTTAGAGAGAAGAGATGCTAAAGAAAAAGTAATTAGAGGGATTTTAGCATTTCAACATCTTATAGCTATGTTTGGTTCTACTGTATTAGTGCCAATTTTAACAGGTCTTGATGTATCAGTGGCATTATTTGCTGCTGGGCTTGGAACACTAATATTTCATTTTTGTACAAAAGGAAAGGTTCCTGTATTTTTAGGTTCTTCTTTTGCATTTATACCAGTTATATCTGTAGTGGCAGCAAGTTATGGAGATTTAAGATATGCTCAAGGTGGAATCTTTATAGCAGGAATAGTCTATGTAATAGTTTCTTTATTTATTAAAAAAATTGGAGTGAAAAAGATAAAAGATGTCCTACCAGCTCAAGTAGTTGGACCAATGATTATAGTGATAGGTCTTAATTTAGTGCCAACAGCTCTAGATATGACTGGAGTTAAATCTTTAATTGGTGGAGATAAAAGTGCTATTATAGCAGTTGTTTTAGCTTTAGTAACTTTAATAACAGCCATAGGAATTAGAAAGTTTTTTAGCGGATTTATTTCACAAATATCAATTATATTAGCAGTATTTATAGGTTATTTATTAAGTTTATTATTAGGACAAGTTGACCTAATGAGCATAAAAAATGCTACAGTACTATCAATTCCACATTTTACATTACCTAAGTTTGATAGTGGAGCTATAATGATAATAGTTCCAGTAGTTTTAGCAGTTTTTATGGAGCATATAGGAGATATAACAACAAATGGGCAAGTTGTTGGTAAAAACTTTATAGAGGATCCGGGATTAAATAGAACTTTATTAGGAGACGGACTTGCAACTATGGCATCAGCATTTATTGGAGGACCAGCTAATACAACTTATGGTGAAAATACTGGAGTTTTAGCAATAACAAAAAATTATGATCCTTCATTACTTAGAATAACAGCAGTATTTGCAATAATGCTTAGTTTTATTGGGAAATTTGGAGCTATAGTTAAATCAATTCCTTCACCAGTAATGGGAGGAATAAGCTTAATATTGTTTTCTATGATTGCAATAGTTGGAGTAAAAACTATAAAAAATGAAAAAATAAAATTTAATATAAAAAATATAATAGTCATGGGAGCTATACTTTTTGTTGGGCTTTCAGGAGTTTTTATGAGTACTCCAATAGGTATACAAATAACAACTAATGTATCATTATCAGGATTAAGTTTAGCTGCTTTAGTAGGAGTAATTCTTAATTTAGTACTTAATAAAATATTTAAATAAAAATATTAATATTTTTTATTTTATTTAATATTAAGAGACTGCTTATTTTCTGCGTATAGGGGATAAGTAGTCTTATATTTTTAAATAAGCTTGAGGAAACATTTAGATAAATTTGAGTCTATATTTATAAAGAAACAGAAAGAAGAGCTATGTTTAGCTCTTCTTTCTGTTTTTAAATTT
Source organism: uncultured Sarcina sp. (assembly GCA_963557775.1). GTDB lineage: Bacteria > Bacillota > Clostridia > Clostridiales > Clostridiaceae > Sarcina. Next base: position 12,350 of record CAUWDH010000042.1, on the reverse strand, counting down.
CATTTATTTTTTTAATATAGCTTCTATGTTGCTATTGTTATACATTGAAGTTGGGAATTTATTAGCTAATTCAGAGGCATATTGTTTAGCCTGAGTTAAATCATTAGTTTGATTATAATACATAGCTAAATTATATAAACATTCTTGAGTGTAGTATTCTGAATTAGGGAACTCTTGTAAGTATTCTTTATATGCATTCATAGCGTTTTCTTTTTGGTTTAATGCACTATAGCTAGATGCAGCATAGAATAACATAGTAGGAGCTGACTTAAAGTTTTTATAGTAAGGTTTAGCTGCATTAAAGTAATTTATAACTTCTTGATAATTTTTATTACCATAAGCTGCTATTTCTTTTTCATAGTAATAGTTAACTCCTTGTGTTTCCATAAATCCTATAGCATTATTGTAATCACTTACATATTTTTCAGGAATTACACTAATAGGATTTTCTTGAAGTAATTTATTAACACCATCAATAGAATTAGATTCAGCTAATGTAGTAAGTTCATTAATAAGAGCTTGTCCTTGTGCATCTGTAAGTTGAGCTGGCTTAGTAGCTTCAGGTGCAGGAGTTTTATTAGTAGTATCTGTTTTTGGAGTTTCTTTATTTTGTGAACTTTCTACCTGTGGAGTAGTGCTTTTTTTATGATTAGCAGTAGTTGAAGCGTAAATTGCTGCTATGATAGCAATTATGATAATGATAACTCCAGCAGTACTATAAAGTAATTTTTTTGATGATTTTTTAGTTGTAGTTCCGTAGTTTTGAGGATTAAATTCTTCAATAGGTTTTGAATTTGTTTTTGCTCTATTTGTTACTTTAGATTCTGAAGTTTTATTTTTATTAGAATTAGTAGATTTTTTAGATGATGAAGTAACTTTTATTTCATCATTGCTTTTTGTTATTTCTTCAGATTTAGTTTTTTCAACTTTTTTAGGTTCCTCAATTTTGTTCTCTTCTACAGAAGATGCAACTTCTTCCTTAATTTTAGCAGAAGTACTACTTACTTCTACTTCTACCTCTACCTTTGGTGGTGTTATTGAATTGTTTTGAATGTCGTTATTGTCATTATTTGCAGCTTCACTTATAAGTTGACTTAAATTTTCATAACTTAAAGTATGTTGTTTTTTTTCTTCATCAACAGAAGCTAAACTGTTTTTAGCATCTTCATTATCGTTATATTCTGCATTTATTTTCCAAGTGATAATAGCTTCTTCTAATCTTCCAAGATCTTTAAGAATTTTTCCTTCTAATTCTAAAGCTTCTTCATCACAACTTTCTTTTTGTAATATTTTTTCACAAAGACTTAATGCTTCTTTAAGTCTTCCAGTTTGGTAAAGTGTATAAGCTTTTTTTAATTTTTTATTAGAAATATCCATTTAATTTCTCCTTAATTTATGATTTTATCTATCTACTAACTGATGAGTATATTTACTTGTTCATCAGGGGACGTTAAATTAACCCTATATAACTGAAAGATATTATAATTTTTAATAAAATAATTTTATTTTTATCTAAATTAATTTAAACTATTCCAATATTTATAGATTAATTCGAGATAAATTTTAAGTAAAAAATCACATATAAAGCAAGTATAATTTTGTTAATATTCAATATATATAATAAAACTTTTTATATAATTTTGCAAATTATGAATTGATTTTTAAATGAAAATTCACTTTAAATAAGATGTTGTTAATAAATAAGAAACTATAAGTTTTAGAAAATGTTTAAATATATTAAAGTAATTTTAATAGTGTAGATAAATTTATATAGTATAATTTAAGCAGAAGGTAATAATAGTTATAATTTATTCGAATATTTTATTTGTGTATATGGAGGTACTTTACTTATGGCAAAAGGTGATATATGTAAAATTATTATAAAAGATGATTTTAATAATGTATTAATACTTCAGAAAAAAACTAAGAAGGATGAAATTTCAAAGTGGGTTTTAGTATCTAGCGAATTAAAGGGAAGAGAATCTGATGAAAAAGCTGCAAATAGAGCTGTAAAAGATGATTTAAAAATAATAGTCTTTGATTTAGAAAAAATAAAAGAAGAAGAAATCAATGAAAAATTATTGATGGTTTATACTGGAAGCATAAGAGAACGTGTTATATGTGCTGATAGTATAAAAAAAATACAATGGGTTAATAAGAGAGAGTTGGGAAAATATGAAATGGAAGAGGTTGATAAAAATATTTTAAATGAATTTTTTTCTTCCAAGTAGTTAAATTATAAAATTAAAAAAGTTGTATAAATATAGAATAATAATCCATTTAGAGATGTAAATGGATTATTTTTTGATTATTTTTTTAATAATTTTAAAAAAATTCAATATTTAATATTAAAATTTTAATATTATAAACTTTTTATAAAAAATACTATATTCAAATTAAAATTAGTAGTCTATAATAGATTTATTGCAAATAGAAAATTAAAAAATATATTGCAAAAAATTAACAATTTTATCGAAAGGTTGTGAGGTTAGGGTTGAACGAAAAAATTCGTCTATATGGCTTTAATAATCTAACAAAAACTTTAAGTTTTAATATTTATGATGTGTGTTATGCAAAAACAGAGAAAGAAAAGCAAGATTATATTAAATATATTGATGAACAATATAATTCAGAGCGTTTAACAAAAATACTATGTGATGTCACTGAGATGATAGGGGCTCATGTATTAAATATTTCAAAGCAAGATTATGAGCCACAAGGTGCTAGTGTTAATCTATTAATAACAGAGGAAGCATTACCTTTTAATTTAATAGATTCTTCTTGTAATAAAGGAGACCTTTCTTACTTAAAAACAAGAGAAACGGTTGCTGGTCACTTAGATAAGAGTCACCTTACTGTACACACTTATCCAGAGTTTCACCCAAATAAAGATATAAGTTCTTTTAGGGTTGACATAGATGTTTCTACATGTGGACAAATTTCCCCATTAAATGCTTTAGACTATTTAATTGGCAGTTTTGATTCAGATGTAATAACTATAGATTATAGAGTTAGAGGATTTACTAGAGATGTAAATGGGCAAAAATGTTTTATTGATCATGACATAACATCTATACAAGATTTTATAGATAAGGATACTCTTAAAAGATATGATGCAACAGATATAAATGTATATCAATCAAATATATATCATACAAAGATGATGATAAAGGAAATAGAACTTGGAAATTACCTTTTCAATACAGACCCATATGAATTAACTCCAAGCAAAAGAATGGAGATAAGAGATAGATTATCTAAAGAAATGATAGAAATTCATGCTGGTAAAAATCTTTATTAGAGAGAATATATTGAAAGGGGTGTATGTATAATGGTAAAGCTAACACAAGATAGCGCACCTATATATGAGGCTTTAAACCAATATAAAAAAAATAGAATAGTTCCTTTTGATGTTCCAGGACATAAACAAGGCAGAGGCAACCCAGAGCTTCAAGAATTTTTAGGAGAAAAATGTTTATCTGTAGATGTAAATTCAATGAAGCCTTTAGATAATTTGCTTCACCCAGTATCAGTAATAAAAGATGCAGAAGAGTTAGCAGCTGAAGCTTTTGGATGTAAAAGGGCTTTCTTTATGGTTAATGGAACTACATCTGCAGTTCAAAGTATGATTATGAGCGTATGTAAGGAAGGCGATAAAATAATAATGCCAAGAAATGTTCATAAATCAGCTATAAATGCATTAGTGTTAATAGGAGCTATACCAGTTTATATAAATCCTGGAATTCATAATGAATTAGGTATATCCTTAGGGATGTCTGTAGAAGATATTAAAAAAGCTGTAAAAGAAAATCCAGATGCAAAGGCAATTTTTGTGAATAATCCAACTTATTATGGTATTTGTTCGGATATAGAAGAAATCGTAAAAATAGCTAAAGAACATAATATGTATGTGCTAGCAGATGAAGCTCATGGAACACATTTTTATTTTGGTGATGATTTACCAATTTCAGCTATGAAAGCTGGTGCAGATATGGCTGCTGTAAGTATTCATAAAACTGGTGGGTCATTAACACAAAGTTCAATGCTTCTATGTAATACAGATAGAATAAATCCAGATTATATAAGAACGGTAATAAATTTAACACAAAGTACAAGTGCTTCTTATCTTCTATTATCATCTTTAGATATTGCTAGAAGAAATTTAGCACTTCGTGGAAAAGAAATAGTTAAAGATATTATAAAAATGGCAGACTATGCAAGAGATGAAATAAATGAAATTGAAGGATACTATGCTTTTTCAGAAGAAATAGTAAATAAGAAGGATGTATTTGCTTTTGATAAAACTAAGCTAATTGTTAATACTTTAAATGTAGGTCTTGCTGGTGTTGAAGTTTATGATCTATTAAGAGATGAATATGGAATTCAATTAGAACTTGGTGATGTAGGAAATGTATTAGCAATTATTTCAGTTGGCGATAGAATAGCTAATATTGAAAGACTTGTTGCTGCATTAAATGAAATTAAAAGATTGCATTCAGGAGATAAAAAGGATTTAATAGATCATGAATATATAAGTCCAATAGTTAAAGTTTCTCCAAAAGAAGCATTTTATGCTGAAAAAGAAAGCATTTTATTAAAAGATGCAGAGGGAAGAATATCAGGAGAATCAGTAATGTGTTATCCACCTGGTATCCCAATATTAGCTCCAGGAGAGCTTATAACTGCAGAAGCTATAGAATTTATTGAATACTCAAAACAAAAGGGTAGTTCAGTTACAGGTCCAGAAGATATGGATATAAATTATATAAAAGTTTTAATTTAATAAGGAGTTGAAGTTTAAAATGGAATTATGGTACACAGAAGAACATACTGATAATGTTCGTTTCTCAATTAAGGTTGATGAACAAATATATAGCGGGAAAAGTGATTTCCAAGCAATAGATGTATTTAAATCAAAAGAATTTGGTACATTCTTTACTTTAGATGGATTAATGATGGTAACAGAGAAGGATGAGTTTATCTATCATGATATGATAGTACATGTGCCTATGGCTACAAACCCAAACATTAAGAACGTTTTAGTTATTGGTGCTGGAGATGGAGGTACAGTAAGAGAACTTACTAGATACAAATCTATTGAAAAAATAGATATGGTTGAAATAGATAAGTTAGTTGTTGATGTTTGTAGAGAATATTTACCACAAACAGCAAGTAAATTAGATGATGAAAGAGTAACTTTATACTTTGAAGATGGTTTAAAGTTTGTTAGATCAATAGAAAACAAATATGACTTAATAATAGTTGATTCAACTGACCCATTTGGACCAGGAGAAGGATTATTTACTAAAGAATTCTATGGAAATTGTTTCAAAGCTTTAACTGAAGAAGGAATACTTGTTAACCAACATGAAAGTCCATATTATGAGTCATATGCTAAGTCTATGGGAAGAGCTCATAAGAGAATAAGAGAATTATTTCCTATTTGTAGAGTTTATCAAGCTCATATACCAACATACCCATCAGGACATTGGTTATTTGGATTTGCTTCTAAAAAGCATGATCCAATAAATAATGAAGGTATAGACAAGTGGAATGAATTAGGATTAGAAACTAAGTATTATAATACAGACCTTCATAGAGGAGCTTTTGCTTTACCAAACTATGTAAAGAAAATGTTAGAGGATGCAGCAAATGAATAGAAATGTAAGTACTTTTATTGGATGTGAAGCTGAATATGATGAAGCAAGTATAGTTGTATTTGGAGCACCATTTGACTCAACTACTTCATTTAGACCAGGAACAAGATTTGCAAGTCAAACTATGAGAAATGATTCTTTTGGTCTTGAAAGCTATAGTCCATATCAAGATAAAGATTTATATGATTATAAAATATTTGATGGCGGAGATTTAGAATTACCATTTGGTAGTTCAGAAAGAGCACTAAAAGATATAGAGGATTTTTCAAAGCAAGTTGTTGAAGATGGTAAAATACCAGCTATGATTGGTGGAGAACATCTTGTAACTTTAGGTTCAGTAAGAAGTGTTGTAAATAAGTATCCAGATCTTCATATAATTCATTTTGATGCACATGCAGATTTAAGAGAAGAATATTTAGGTCAAAAATTATCACACGCTACTGTACTTCATAGAGTGTGGGACTTAGTTGGAGATAATAAAATATTCCAATTTGGTATACGTTCAGGAGACAAAGAAGAATTTGCTTGGGGAAAAAATCACGTATATACAAATAAATTTAATTTAGATACATTAGATGTAATTGTAGATAAATTAAAAGAAAAACCTGTTTACGTAACTATAGATTTAGATGTATTAGATCCATCAGTATTTCCAGGAACAGGTACTCCTGAACCAGGTGGAGTTCAATTTAAAGAATTATTAAATGCTATATTAAGTTTAAAAGATTTAAATATAGTTGGTTTTGATATAAATGAGCTTTCACCACAATATGATGTAAGTGGTGCTTCAACAGCTGTAGCTTGTAAAGTTTTAAGGGAAATGTTACTTATAGCATCAAAATAATATTTATTTTGAGTTAAAAGATAGACATAGAATCATAATTTATGTGGAGTTTTAACTCCATTTAAATTTGGTTAAACTCATCTAGATGCAAGAAATATTATTTTCTTACTTATAGAGGTGAGAAGTATATAGCTTCTAGATATAGACAAAAATACAATGCATTGTAAATATTACTTACAATGCATTAATTTTGTGAGTTTAAGAAAAAAGTGGATTATTTTTAAAGATATGCTAAAGAAAAATTAAATTAAGGAGAATTAGTATGAAAAAATGGTTAGAAGATTTTAAAGCCTTTGCTATAAAAGGAAATGTTATTGACTTAGCAATAGGTGTAGTTGTAGGGGGTGCATTTAGTCAAATAGTAAATGCATTAGTAAAAGATATAATAATGCCTATTTTTGGAGTAGTTACAGGGGGCATAAATTATAGCTCTTGGAATATAGTATTAAAACATGCTGTTGGAAAACATCCAGCAATAACATTAAATTTAGGTACTTTCATTCAAAGTGTTGTTAACTTCTTGATAATTGCATTTTCAATATTTATGTGTATAAAAATAGCTGGACAATTTTACAAAAAAGAAGAAAAAGCAAAACCAATTCCACAAGATATTCAGTTATTAACTGAAATAAGAGATTTATTAAAAAATGATTCAGATCAAGAAACAAAAGAAAAAATAGACGAAACAAAATAGAAAATAAATAAAAAATAAATACTTATATATTATTAATTACAAACATATTATATAAAGAATAATATATAAGGAGGAACACAGTGAATACGATAAGAAATATTATTGCTAAAAAGACAATAAAATTTAAAGTATTAGAAAGTGTTGAAAATAAATTAGTTGTAAAAGTAGAATCTGTATTTAAAGGTAAAGAGGAATTTTCAAGTTACAATTATTTGTTAGATAGAATACCTAAAATTGTACCTGGAATTAATTCTGTATCTTTAGATTATAATAATTTAATAGGAATTATCAATTATGATAATAAAAAAATAAATGAAGATAAGATATTAAAAATATTGGAAGTATCAAAAACAGTAATAATAAATAATTTTGATTATATTGAAGAAAATTATCAATTGAATTTGGATAAAGTAATAGATTCAATGGAAAATAAATTGAAGAAAGAAATAAGTGAGATATAAAAGAGATTGCAAGTAAAAAAAGAGATGCAATCTCTTTTTTCCTTAAATATACATTGACATGTAAGATAATAAGTAATAGAATTTGATTTGAAATTCACGCTATGTAAACCTTATCAATAAGGGTATTATTTTAGTTTAACAGAATTTATTTTATAAAAAATAAATATTGAAGAAGTTCTATGAAAACAATAGAAATGATTAATTTGAGTAAGGAGAATTTTAAAATGAACAATTTAAAAGGATTACAAAGTGGAACAGATGTAAGAGGGATAGTTATAAAGAATGAAGAAATGAATTCAAACTTTACTGATAAAGAAGCAAGAGAATTAATAAAAGGTTTTTTACTATGGCTTAAAGAAAAAAATGATGGGGATATATCCATAGCTATAGGTTGTGATTCAAGATTATCAGGAGAAGATTTAAAAAATAGTTGTATTAAAGAATTAAGTAAATATGGAATCACAATTTATGATTGTGGACTAGCTACTACCCCAGCTATGTTTATGACAACTATTATGAAAAAGTATGCATGCACTGGGGCTGTAATGATTACAGCAAGTCATTTACCATTCTATTATAATGGTATGAAATTTTTTACTCATAAAGGAGGTTGCGAAAAAGAAGAAATTTCTAGGATAATAGAATTAGCAAACAGCCCTATAGAAATAAATAAAACAGGAAAAATTAAAAAAGCAAATTTAATAGATGATTATAGTAAGTTATTAGTTAATAAAATAAAAGAGGGTACAAGTAGAATCAAGAAGAAAAAACCTTTAGAAGGATTAAAGATAATAGTTGATGCAGGAAATGGAGCAGGTGGTTTTTTTGCAAATAAAGTTTTAAATGAACTTGGTGCAGATACAAAAGGAAGTCAATTTTTAGAGCCAGATGGAACTTTTCCTAATCATATTCCTAATCCTGAGGATGCTAGTGCAATGGAGTCTATAAGTAAAGCAGTTTTAAGTAGTAAAGCAGATTTAGGGATAATTTTTGATGCAGATGTAGATAGAGCAGCTATAGTAAGCAAAGATGGTTTTTCAATAAATAAAAATGCTTTAATAGCTATGATATCAGCTATAGTATTAGAAGAACATCCAGGTTCGACTATAGTAACAGATTCCATAACATCAGATGGATTAAAAAAATTTATAGAAGAGTTAGGAGGAAAACATCATAGATTTAAAAGAGGATATAAAAATGTTATAAATGAAGCTATAAGATTAAATAATTTAGGGGAAGAAAGTCATTTAGCTATTGAAACTTCAGGGCATGCTGCTATAAAAGAAAATTATTTTTTAGATGATGGAGCATATTTAATAGCAAAATTATTAATAAAAATGGCTAATATGAATAATGAAGGGAAAGATTTCATAAGTCTTATAAAAAATTTAGAGTATCCAAAAGAAAGTAAAGTATTTAGACTTCCAATAAATACATCAAATTTTAAAAAATATGGAGAAGATCTTTTGAAGGATTTAGAGAAGCTAGCAGTAGAAAAAGAGGGATGGTCTTTAGTTAAAAATAATTTTGAAGGTATTAAAGTTTGTTTTCATGAAGGATGGTTTTTAATTAGATTATCATTACATGAACCATTATTGGCTATAAATATAGAGTCAAATAAAGAAAATGGATGTGAAGAAGTAATTAAGGATTTAGAAAGGTTTTTGAAAAATTACAATAAAGTAGATTTGAGTAAAATAAAATAAGAGAAATATAAAAGACTATCTCAAATTAGGGGTTTAATTCTACTTTGAGATAGTACTTTTTTATTTTTTGCTATCGCACATAAATATATTTTAAAAGCTTTGTACTTACAACAGCTTTTTCTTTATCTAGAGATATTACGTAGTTGACTCCTCTAGAAGTTATTTTTAATTTACTTTTTGATGTTTTAAGATTTTCAACGAAGTCAAAGGCAATAGGAACACTAATAGCAGTATTAAAAACTGAAAGAATTTTTAAATATAAAAATTGGGAGTAAATTTCACCATAAACTTCATAATGCTCGAAGGTAGGGATTTCATCAAATACGAACTTACAATGATCATCTAAAACTTCGTATATTTCTAAAAGTTTATCTCTATATATAAATTCTATAGAATTTACAGAAAGAAAAGCATTGCAAATAGAGGCTAAAAAATGACCTTTAATAAGTTCAACTTTATTCCTATCAAATCTTAAGTATAAATTAAAATAGCTTTTTCTATTAGAGAATATATTTTCTAAATATTTTATGAAATTTTGAAAATCTTCAAAATGATCTCCAGGTTCTATTTCAAATAAAATTTTGAAAAATAAATTCCAATGAAAGTCATTATTCATTAATTCAAGCAATCGATTTCCAATAGTATAAGAAAAATCTGAATTTAATTCTAATTTTTTATCTATGTTTATAGGTGTTCTAAATGAAATGTCATTTTTAAAAATTTCATTTAATCTTATGGAAGTTTTGATAAAATTATCATAATAAGATTGAGGGCCATTACAAGTATTTTTTAAAAATATATAATCAACTATTATGTCACATGCATTTCGAAAATCTATAGATACACCTAAATCTTCTTTCACCTTAGCAGCATAAAGGTCAAATATCATTTTAGATAATAGAGCTTCTAATTGCTCTCTTTTTATAAATTGATCTTCTGTATTAATTTTGTTCATATGATTATAAATAGTAAGTAGTTGATTATCAATCATTGATAGATTATTTTTTATTGAGTTTAATATATTTTTATAAAACTTATCACCAAGAACCATATTGTAATTTTTATAAATTATTTTATGTTCAATTTCACTCCAAAAAAGATTAACCATAGATTTTATTTGGAGCTCAAAGTTAAATTTATAACCATTGTTTTCTATATATCCATCTATTCTATAAAGTTCAAATCCATTTTTTTGTTTTAAGGGTTGTTCTACTTTTAAATCTAAACAAATATTAGTATTTTTCGTGCAGTAGTTAAAATTATTTCTATTTAAATGAATAAATTTAGATTTTATAAATCTTAAAATAGCTTCTTCATCTTCTATAAATCTACATTCTATTCTGACTCCTATTAAATCTGATAAATTATTAAAAAGCTCTTGAGAAGTATTATAAGAAAGGTAGTAATTATTTCTTATTATTTTTTCTTTTAAGCTTAAGGAGGATTTTACTCTAGTTGATATGTTAAAAAAACCATCACAGTTATTTTCTAATAGATTAAAAAAGAATTCATCTAGAATGTTTGCACATTCATTTAAGTCTTTTTTTAACTCATTAAGTAGCTGAATGCTTTCGCTAGTAAAGTCGAAAACTGTTAATTGCAAAGGTACCCCACCTTTCTAGAAAATTGTATATATATTATGATATCAGTTAATATTAAGATTAACAATATTTTTAACTAATTGACATTGCTTTTTTTTAGTATTAATATATATACAAAGATGAATTAAACATCAAAAAAATTTAAAAAATTAATGAAATTTTAATAAATTTAAAGAGGTGGATAAGATGAATGCAGATAAAATGACTTTAAGAGTACAACAGGCTTTAAATGATGCTTATAGCATAGCAGTTAGATATAATCATCAACAAGTAGATGTTCTTCATTTATTTTCAGCTCTTGTAAATCAAGAAGATGGACTAATATCTAATGTAATTGAAAAAATGGGAGTAAACACTGGAATTGTTAAAAATGATATTCATATTGAATTAGAAAAACTTCCAAAAGTTTTAGGTGCAGCAGCAAGCAGTTCAGGTGTTACAGCTACAAGAAGAGTAAATGAAGTATTAGTAAAAGCAGAAGAGATTTCTAAAGAATTTGGAGATTCATATATAAGTGTAGAGCATGTAATGATTGCTCTTATGGAAATAGATAAAAATGGGGCTGTTGGTAGAGTTTTAAATAAAAATTCTATAACAGATATTAAATTTTTAGAGGTATTACAAGCTGTTAGAGGTAACCAAAGGGTTGACACTCAAGACCCAGAAGGAACCTATGATGCTTTAGCTAAATATGGAACTAATTTAGTTGAATTAGCAAAGAAAAATAAGTTAGATCCAATAATAGGTAGAGATGAGGAAATAAGAAGGACAGTTAGAATTTTATCAAGAAGAACAAAAAATAATCCAATATTAATAGGTGAACCTGGTGTAGGTAAAACTGCTATAGTAGAAGGATTAGCAGAAAGAATAGTTAGAGGAGACATTCCTGAAACTTTAAAAGATAAAAAGATATTTTCTTTAGATATGGGAGCTTTAATAGCAGGAGCTAAATATAGAGGTGAGTTTGAAGAAAGACTAAAAGCTGTTCTTAAAGAAGTGCAAAGTGCTAATGGTGAAATAATTTTATTTATAGATGAAATTCATACTATAGTTGGTGCTGGAAAAACAGATGGAGCTATGGATGCAGGTAACTTAATTAAGCCTTTACTTGCAAGAGGAGAACTTCATTGTATAGGAGCTACAACTTTTGATGAATATAGACAATATATAGAAAAAGATAAAGCTCTAGAAAGAAGATTTCAACCTGTAATAGTTAGTGAACCTACTGTAGAAGATACTGTTTCAATTTTAAGAGGACTTAAAGAAAAGTTTGAAATACATCATGGTGTTAGAATCCATGATTCAGCTATTGTAGCAGCTGCTAAATTATCCCATAGATATATTCAAGATAGATATTTACCAGATAAAGCTATAGATTTAATAGATG